>NZ_CP139692.1:0-293598 GCF_034371605.1 Limimaricola variabilis
GTAATCCGGTACTGGCGCTCAGGTTCCTACGGCCCGTCAGCACTCAAGCGGGGCTGGATGCCGCCGCATCCAACGCTGTATCTCCGCCGGGAGGTCTTCGAGCGGTGGGGCGCCTACGACACCAGCTTCCGCATTTCCGCCGACTATGATGCCATGTTGCGCTGGCTAAACAATGGCGTGCGTCTTGCCTATGTCCCGCGGGTCTTGGTGAAGATGCGAGTGGGTGGCCAAAGCAACGCCTCGCTCGGAAGTATCCTGCGCAAGAGCCTCGAAGATTACTGCGCCATCCGATGCAATAAAGTTGGCGGCTTGGGCACCCTAGCTCTCAAGAACTTTAGCAAGATCGAGCAGTTCATTTGAAAGGACATTGCTTCCTAATGACCAAACGCGCGCTGATTACTGGAATCACAGGCCAAGATGGCTCCTACCTTGCGGAGTTCTTGCTAGAAAATGGCTACGAAGTGCATGGAATCAAGCGGCGCGCGTCGCTGTTCAATACCCAGCGTGTGGACCATATCTACGAAGATCCCCATGAGCGGAACAGCCGGTTTCACCTGCACTACGGCGATCTGTCTGACAGCTCCAACCTGACCCGGATCCTGTCGGAGGTTCAGCCCGATGAGGTCTATAACCTCGGTGCCCAGTCACACGTCGCAGTCAGTTTTGAAGCGCCTGAATACACCGCCGATGTCGACGCGATGGGCACGCTGCGTCTGCTGGAGGCGATCCGCTTTCTGGGATTTGAGAAGAAGACACGGTTCTACCAAGCTTCCACGTCTGAGCTTTATGGCCTTGTGCAGGAGATCCCGCAGACCGAAAGCACGCCGTTCCATCCGCGCAGCCCCTACGCGGTGGCCAAGATGTACGCCTATTGGATCGCGGTGAACTACCGCGAGGCCTATGGCATGTATGCCTGCAACGGCATCCTGTTCAATCACGAGAGTCCGCGCCGGGGCGAGACCTTCGTGACCCGCAAGATCACCCGCGGCCTGTCCAACATCGCGATGGGGCTCGAGCCTTGTCTATATATGGGTAACATCGACGCGCTGCGCGACTGGGGCCATGCCAAGGACTACGTCCGGATGCAGTGGATGATGCTGCAACAAGAGACGCCCGAGGACTTCGTGATCGCCACTGGCAAGCAGTACTCGGTGCGCGATTTCATCACTTGGGCGGCCGAGGATTTGGGCATCGGACTGCGCTTCGAGGGCGAAGGCGTCGACGAGATTGGCCTGGTAGAAAGCGTCTCCGGGGACCTGGCGCCGATGGTGAAGCCGGGCGACGTGATCGTGCGGATCGATCCACGCTACTTCCGCCCTGCCGAGGTCGAGACGCTGCTGGGCGATCCGAAGAAGGCGCGCGAGAAGCTGGGCTGGGTGCCTGAGATCACCGCGCGCGAGATGTGCCGCGAGATGGTCGAGGCGGATCACAAGTCGGCACGCCGGCACGCGCTGCTGAAAACTCACGGGCTCGAACTGCCCGTCAGCCTGGAGGGCTGAGCGCATGGCGAAGATCTACGTGGCAGGCCATCGTGGCATGGTCGGCGGTGCGATCCTGCGCCGGCTCGAGGCGCGCGGCGCGGACACGGTGATCACCCGCAGCTCGGCCGAGCTCGACCTGCGGGACCAGGCGGCCGTGCGGGCGTTCATGCAGGCTGAGCGTCCTGACGCGGTGATCCTCGCCGCCGCGAAGGTCGGTGGCATCCACGCCAACAATACCTACCCGGCCGACTTCATCTACGACAACCTGTTGATCCAGGCCAACGTGATCGGCCAGGCGCACCAGGCGGGGGTGCAGCGGCTGCTGTTCCTCGGCTCGTCCTGCATCTATCCGCGCGAGGCGCCGCAGCCAATGTCGGAGGATGCGCTGCTCACCGGCCCGCTCGAGCCGACCAACGAGCCCTACGCTATCGCCAAGATCGCTGGCATCAAGCTGTGCGAGAGCTTCAACCGCCAGCACGGGCGCGACTATCGCTCGGTGATGCCGACCAACCTCTACGGGCCGGGCGACAACTTCCACCCTGAGAACAGCCACGTGCTGCCGGCGCTGATCCGGCGCTTCCACGAAGCAGTGCAACAGGGCGCGGAGGAGGTAACGATCTGGGGCACCGGAACCCCGAAGCGCGAGTTCTTATATGTCGACGACATGGCCGAGGCCAGCTTGTTCGTCATGGACCTGCCGCGCGAGGTCTACCAGCGCGAGACCCAGGCGATGCTGAGCCATATCAACGTTGGGACCGGTAGTGACATCTCGATCGCTGAATTGGCAGGGCTTGTAGCCCAAATCACTGGGTTTCAGGGCCGGATCGGCTTTGACACCAGCAAGCCCGACGGCACCCCCCGCAAGCTGATGGATGTGTCGCGCTTGGGAGCGATGGGCTGGATTTCCCGAAAAGCCCTTACAGAAGGATTACGAGAGACCTATGCATGGTTTCTCAAGAATAAGGAGGCCGTCCGTGGCTGAAAGGAACCCCGTTGTGGATGCTACCATGACCCCAATCACCCCGGTTCTTCTCTGCGGCGGCTCGGGCACGCGGCTTTGGCCGCTGTCGCGCAAGAGCTACCCCAAGCAGTTCGTGCCGCTGATGGGCGAGGAGACGCTGTTCCAGGCCTCGGCGCGGCGGCTGAGCGGCACCGCGATGGGACCCGAGGGCGCGCTCGACTTCGCGGCACCCCTGGTGCTCACCAATTCCGACTTCCGCTTCATCGTCACCGAGCAGCTCGGCCTCGCCGGCATCGACCCGGGCGCCGTGCTGATCGAGCCCGAGGGGCGCAACACCGCGCCCGCGATCCTCGCCGCGGCGCTGCATCTGGAGGCACGTGCCCCCGGCGCGGTGATGCTGATCGCGCCCTCAGACCACGTCGTCCCGGACGCGCCCGCCTTCCACGCCGCGCTGGCGCGCGGGCTCGGGCCGGTCTCCGAGGGCCGGCTCGTCACCTTCGGCATCGCGCCCACCCATGCCGAGACCGGCTATGGCTATCTCGAGCTCGAGGGCCCGGTCGGTGACGGCGCGCCGCAGCCGCTCACCCGCTTCGTCGAGAAGCCCGACGCCGCCCGCGCCGAGGACATGCTGGCCTCCGGCAACTTCCTGTGGAACGCCGGCATCTTCATGGCCCGCGCCGCCGACATGGTCGCGGCCTTCCGCGAGCACGCGCCCGAGATCTTCGCCCCGGTCGAGGCGGCGCTGGCACAGGCGAAAACCGATCTCGGCTTCCTGCGGCTCGACCCCGCGGCCTGGGCGCAGGCGCCCGACATCTCGATCGACTACGCGGTGATGGAAAAGGCCGGCAACCTCTCGGTCGTGCCCTACCAGGCGGCGTGGTCCGACCTCGGCGGCTGGGACGCGGTCTGGCGCGAGAGCGGCCCCGACGAGAGCGGCGTGGTGACCTCGCAGGGCGCCACCGCGATCGACTGCCGCGACACGCTCTTGCGCTCGGAGAGCGACCGGCTGGAGATCGTCGGCATCGGGCTCGAGAACGTCATGGCGATCGCGATGAACGACGCGGTGCTGGTGGCCGACATGCGCCGTGCCCAGGACGTGAAGAAGGCGGTCGAGGCGCTGAAGGCCAAGAAGGCCGTGCAGGCCACCGCCTTCCCCAAGGACCACCGCCCCTGGGGCTGGTTCGAGAGCCTGGTGGTCGGCGGCCGGTTCCAGGTCAAGCGGATCATGGTTCATCCCGGCGCCGCGCTCAGCCTGCAGAGCCACCACCACCGCTCCGAGCACTGGATCGTGGTCGAGGGCACCGCGAAGGTCACCGTCGACGACGAGGTCAAGCTCGTCACCGAGAACCAGTCGGTCTACATCCCGCTCGGCGCCGTGCACCGCATGGAGAACCCCGGCAAGGTGCCGATGGTCCTCATCGAGGTCCAGACCGGCGCCTATGTCGGCGAGGACGACATCGTCCGATACGAGGATGTCTACGCCAGGAGCTGAGAAATCGGGGAACCCAGCCTATTGGCAGGGCTGGATCGACGCCGGCGCTCTGCGCAACCGCGCCGTTCGGCGAGAACGCCTACGGGCGGTATTTGTCCAATTTGCTTGAACAGAAGTGAGTGGATTGGAGAACAAAAGCCTAGACCCTGGGACAAAGCAAATCGCGCCCTTCGGTTCTGCGCAAAAGAAGCAAGCAATGAAATCGAGAGGGGCAGTGATGGGCACGGCATTGATCGTCCTGGCCGCGGGCCGGGGCACGCGGATGAACTCGGACCTGCCGAAGGTCCTGCACAAGATCGGCCAGTCGCCGCTTCTCCATCATGCGATGGCGGCGGGCATGGCGCTCGAGCCGTCGCGGATGATCGTGGTGGCGGGGCATGGTGCCGAAGCGGTCGAGCGCGCCGCGACCGACTTCGACGAGGGCATCGTGACGGTCCGCCAGGAAACCCAGGATGGCACCGGCCACGCCGTGATGCAGGCCCGCGCCGCGCTGGACGGCTTCTCCGGCGACGCGATCGTGCTCTATGGCGACACTCCCTTCATCCGGCCCGAAACGCTCGAGGCGATGCTCGCCGCGCGGGGCCGCGCCGATGTGGTGGTGCTTGGCTTCGAGGCGGCCGACCCGGGCCGCTATGGCCGGCTCGTCACGCAAGGCGACACGCTCGAGCGGATCGTCGAGTTCAAGGACGCCGATGACGCCACCCGCGCCATCACCCTGTGCAATTCCGGCGTGATCGCCGCGAGTGCCGAGACGCTCTTCGCCCTGCTCGACCGGGTGGGCAACGACAACGCCTCGGGCGAGTACTATCTGACCGACATCGTCGGACTGGCACGCGAAGCCGGGCTCACCGCCGAAGTCGTGCGTTGCGACGAGGCCGAAACGCTGGGCATCAACACCCGTGCCGAACTGGCCGCCGCCGAGGCGGCGTTTCAGTCGCGTCGCCGCCTCGAGGCCATGGAGGACGGCGTCACCCTGCTCGCCCCCGAGACCGTCACCTTCGCCCGCGACACGGTGGTCGGCCGCGATACGGTGATCGAGCCCAATGTCGTGTTCGGCCCGAACGTCACGATCGAGAGCGGCGCCAGGATCCGCGCGTTCTCGCATCTCGAGGGATGCCACGTCTCGCGCGGCGCCACCGTCGGCCCCTTTGCCCGGCTGCGTCCCGGCGCCGAACTGGCCGAGGACGTCCATGTCGGCAACTTCGTCGAGATCAAGAACGCGCAGGTCGGCACCGGCGCCAAGGTCAATCACCTGACCTATCTCGGCGACGCGGATATCGGCGCCGGCACCAATGTCGGCGCCGGCACCATCACCTGCAATTACGACGGCGTGTTCAAACACCGCACCACCATCGGACGCGACGCCTTCATCGGCTCGAACACCATGCTGGTGGCGCCGGTGACGCTGGGCGACGGCGCGATGACCGCGACCGGCACGGTGGTGACCCACAACGTGCCGGCGGGCGACATGGCCGTGGGGCGTGCCAAGCAGACCAACAAACCGGGTTTCGCCACCCGGTTCTTCGAAAAACTGCGCGCCGCCAAGGCCGCCAAGTCGAAAGGCGAATGAAATGTGCGGAATCGTAGGCGTTCTGGGCAGCCACGAGGTTGCGCCCATTCTGGTCGAGGCACTGGGTCGGCTCGAATATCGCGGCTATGACAGCGCCGGCATCGCCACTGTGCATGAGGGCCAACTCGACCGGCGCCGCGCCGTGGGCAAGCTGGTGAATCTGTCGGACAAGCTGGTCCGCGAGCCCCTGCGCGGGTTTGTCGGGATCGGCCACACCCGCTGGGCCACCCATGGCGCGCCGACCGAGGCCAACGCCCATCCGCATGCCGGGCCGCGCGTGGCGGTGGTCCATAACGGCATCATCGAGAACTTCCGCGAACTGCGCGCCGAACTGGCGGCCGAAGGGATCGAGACCCGCACCGACACCGATACCGAAACGGTGGCGCTGCTGTGCCAGCTCTTCCTCGACCGGCAGATGACGCCCCGCGCCGCGGCAGAGGCGACCATCGCCCGGCTGACCGGGGCCTACGCGCTATGCTTCCTCTTCGAGGACGAGCCCGACCTGCTGATCGCGGCGCGCAAGGGCAGCCCGCTGGCCATCGGCCATGGCGAGGGCGAGATGTTCGTGGGCTCCGACGCGATCGCGCTCGGCAACCTCACCGACCGGATCACCTATCTCGAGGAAGGCGACCGGGCCGAGGTGACGCGCGCGGGCGCGGTGATCTTCGACGCGCAGGGCCGCGAGGTCTCGCGCCCCGAGAAGCGCATCGCCCAGGCGGCGGCGCAGGTCGACAAGGCCGGTCACAAGCACTTCATGTCCAAGGAGATCGCCGAGCAGCCCCGCGTGCTCGCCGAGGCACTGCGGCACTACCTGACCCCTGAGGGCGGCATCACCCTGCCCGAGCCCGGCATCGACTTCACCGCGATCGACCGGCTGACGCTGGTCGCCTGTGGCACCGCCTTCTACGCCTGCAACGTCGCGAAGTACTGGTTCGAGCAGGTGGCGCGGTTGCCCGTCGAGATCGACGTCGCCTCGGAGTTCCGTTACCGCGAGCCGCCGATCCCGGCGCGCTCTGCCGCGCTGTTCGTCAGCCAGTCGGGCGAGACCGCCGACACGCTGGCAGCGCTGCGCTACGCCAGGGGACAGGCCGACAGCATCCTGTCGGTGGTCAACGTCACCGAGAGCTCGATCGCGCGCGACAGCGACATCGCGCTGCCGATCCTGGCCGGTGCCGAGATCGGCGTCGCCTCGACCAAGGCCTTCACCTGCCAGCTTCTGGTTCTGGGCATGCTGGCGCTCGAGGCGGCGCGGCAGCGGGGCACGCTCGATGCGGCCGAATTGGCGGCGCATGTCCGCGGGCTGCGTGAACTGCCGGCCCTGATCGAACAGGGGCTGAGCATCGAGGCGGAGTGCCAGCGCGTCGCGCGGGGTCTCTCCGAGGCACGCGACATCCTGTTCCTCGGGCGTGGCCGGATGTTCCCGCTCGCGCTGGAAGGCGCGCTGAAACTCAAGGAAATCAGCTACATCCACGCCGAAGCTTATGCATCCGGCGAGCTGAAGCACGGCCCGATCGCGCTCGTCGACGAGCATGTGCCGGTGATTGTGATGGCGCCGCATGACGAGCTATTCGACAAGACCGTGTCGAACATGCAGGAGGTCATGGCACGCGGCGGCAAGGTGCTGCTGATCACCGACGCCAAGGGCGCGCAGGTCGCGGCCGAGGGTGCCTGGGAGGTCATCACCCTGCCCGAGATCGACCCGCTCTGGGCACCGATCCTCTACGCGCTGCCGGCGCAGCTGCTGGCCTATCACACCGCAGTGGCCAAGGGCACCGACGTCGACCAGCCGCGCAACCTCGCCAAATCCGTCACCGTCGAGTGACATAGCTTTTCGTACCCTACACGACTCCACCGGTTCTCGCTGGCTTTGGGGTGATCCTGTGCCTAGGTGCGACGGCTTCGTGGTCGTGCCCTACCAAGTGGCGTGGTCCGACCTCGGCGGCTGGGACGCGGTCTGGCGCGAGAGCGGCGTGGTGACCTCCGAAGGCGCCACCGCGATCGACTGCCGCGACACGCTCTTGCGCTCGGAGAGCGACCGGCTGGAGATCGTCGGCATCGGGCTCGAGAACGTCATGGCGATCGCGATGAACGACGCGGTGCTGGTGGCCGACATGCGCCGCGCGCAGGACGTCAAGAAGGCGGTCGAGGCGCTGAAGGCCAAACAGGCCGTGCAGGCCACCGCCTTCCCCAAGGACCACCGCCCTTGGGGCTGGTTCGAGAGCCTGGTGGTCGGGGGCCGGTTCCAAGTAAAGCGGATCCTCGTCCATCCCGGCGCCAGCCTGTCGTTGCAGAGCCACGTCCACCGCTCGGAGCACTGGATCGTGGTCGAGGGCACCGCAAAGGTCACCAACGATGACGAGGTGAAGCTGGTGACGGAGAACCAGTCGGACTACATCCCGCTCGCCGCAGGCAGTCGGGCGCAGCGGAATGTATTCTGACCGCCTGCGCCGCCAGCATGGCCTCGGCCGCGCCCTGCGGCTCCCAATCCTCGTAGAGTTCGAGCGCCCGCTGGATCCGCGCATCGCGCTCGGGTGGCGGCGTGTTTTCGGGCCGCCGGAGCAGCCCGGCAATTTCGGCGAGCTTGCGCGGCTCGAAGAACACGCCATCGGTCAGCGGCAGCAGGGCATCGGCCGTAAGGAGCTTCGCCGCCGACTGCTACGCGACCGGTACAAGGGGTCTCGAGGTCATTTTCTTCTGCGCCATGAGATGATCATGCGGCGGGTCCCCGTGCCCGACAAGCGACAAACCCGCGTCTCGGATCTACTGTGCATGGGGTCGTTTGCGAATTGTTTATTCCACCAGCCCGGAGGCGTGCCCGATGCAGATCGTTATCCGATCCTCACCGAGAGCTCTAGAAATCATGAGGGCCGAGCAGTTCCGTCGTTGACAGTTGACGAGAGGGCAGGGGCCCGGCCAACCAAGAGGCCGCCGCATCGTTCCCCCGGCATAGCAGGTGCCTTGGATACATGCATCGCTACAGGCAGCCTTTGCTCGACTGTCTGGGACGGGCTACAACGTCCCGGAATGTCGACGCCAGTGCTGGACCCTTCGCCATGAAACTTCTCCTCACCGGCGGCGCCGGCTTCATCGGCTCGGCAGTGGTGCGGCTGGCAGTCGCGCGCCGCCACGCCGTGGTCAATCTTGATGCGCTGACTTACGCTGCCTGCATCGACAACGTGGCGCCCGTGGCTGACAGTCCGCTCTACGCCTTCGAGCATGCCGACATCCGGGACCGCGCCGCGCTCGACCGGGTGTTCGCCGAGCATACCCCCGACGCGGTGCTGCATCTCGCTGCCGAGAGCCACGTCGATCGCTCGATCGACGGGCCGGGCGATTTTGTCGAGACCAACATCACCGGCACCTACAACCTACTGGAGGCGGCGCGGGCCTACTGGGGCGGACAGGGAAGGCCCGAAAGCTTCCGCTTCCACCATGTCTCGACCGACGAGGTGTTCGGCTCGCTGCCCGCCGATCCGCAGGTAAAGTTCACCGAAGAAACGCCCTACGATCCGCGTTCGCCCTATTCGGCCTCCAAGGCGGCGTCCGACCACTTGGTACGGGCCTGGCACGAAACCTACGGTCTGCCGGTGCTGCTCACCAATTGCTCGAACAATTACGGCCCATACCACTTTCCCGAGAAGCTGGTGCCGGTGGTGATCCTGAACGCCCTCGCGGGCCGCGAGCTGCCGATCTATGGCAAGGGCGAGAACATCCGCGACTGGCTCTATGTGGAGGATCACGCCGACGCGCTACTGACCGTGCTGGAGAAGGGTGCGGTCGGACGCAGCTACAATATCGGCGGCGAGAACGAGCGCACGAACCTCGATCTTGTGCGCACGCTCTGCGCTATTCTCGACGAGCTGCGCCCCAAAGCAAACGGCACCTATGCCGACCAGATCGCCTTCGTCGCCGACCGGCCCGGCCATGATGCGCGCTACGCGATCGACCCTTCGCGCATCCGTCAGGAGCTGGGCTGGCGGCCCTCGGTGACGGTGGAGGAGGGGCTGCGCCGGACCGTGCAGTGGTATCTCGATAACGAGGCTTGGTGGCGGCCACTGCAGGATCGGCAGGGCGTGGGGCAGCGGCTCGGCACCGGACGACCGGCAGCGCAGGCAGCGGGCGCGGAGTGATGCGGGTGATCCTGTTCGGGCGCTCGGGCCAGGTCGCCACCGAACTGAATCGGCAGGCTGAGCAGGCGGGCGTGACTCTCGACGTGATCGACCGCACCCAGGCCGACCTGAGTGATCCCGTGGCCGTCGCCCACGCGCTGGAGGCGCGGATCGCCGCCAGTGACGCGGTGATCAACGCCGCCGCCTGGACCGCCGTCGACGCCGCCGAGGCGGATGAAGCGGCAGCGTGTGCCGTCAACGCCGAGAGCCCGGGCGCGATGGCGCAGGTCTGCGCGCGTGCAGGGGTGCCGTTCCTGCATGTCTCGACCGACTACGTCTTCGACGGAACTGGCGACAGCGCACGTGACGAGAGCGCCGCGACCAATCCGCTCTCGGCCTATGGCCGCACCAAGCTCGAGGGCGAGGAAGCGGTACGCGCCGCCGACGGGGCCCACGCGATCCTGCGCACCTCATGGGTGTTCTCGGCGCATGGCGCGAATTTCGTGAAGACGATACTGCGGCTGGGGGCGGAGCGCGATCATCTGGATGTCGTGGCCGACCAGATCGGCGGCCCGACCCCCGCGGCCGACATCGCCGCCGCGCTGCTGGTGATGGCGCGGGCCATGGCCGAAGGGGCTCCGGGTGGCACGTTTCACTTCGCGGGTGCCCCGGATACCAGCTGGGCCGGCTTCGCGCGCGAGATCATGGCCCGGTCGGGCCGCGACTGCACGATCGGTGAGATCGCGACATCCGACTGGCCGACGCCGGCTACCCGTCCGCTCAACTCGCGGCTCGATTGCAGCCGGATTGATGCTGCGTTCGGCATCGCGCGCCCCGATTGGCGCGCCGGCCTCGATGCAGTGCTGAAAGAACTTGGAGAGACCGCATGAAGATCACCGAGACGGACCTGCCCGGCGTGCTGATCCTCGAGCCGCGCCGCTTCGGTGACGATCGTGGCTGGTTCATGGAAAGCTGGAACCGCGAGACGCTGCGCGGGCATGGCATCGAGATCGATTTCGTGCAGGACAACCACTCCTACTCCGCGTCCCGGGGCACGGTGCGGGGCCTGCACTACCAGAGCCCGCCGCATGCGCAAGCCAAGCTGGTCCGGGTCGGCCGGGGCACGGTGCGCGACGTGGCCGTCGACGTGCGCCGCGGCTCCGAGACCTACGGCTGCCATGTCGCGGTCGATCTCTCGGCCGAGAACGGGCGGCAGCTGCTGGTCCCGGCGGGCTTCCTGCATGGCTTCGCGACGCTGACGCCGGATGTCGAGCTGCTCTACAAGTGCTCGGACGTCTACGCGCCCGATTGCGACGGCGCGGTGGCCTGGGACGATCCCGATCTCGGCATCGACTGGGGCATCGACCCCGCTACCGCCACGCTGTCGGACAAGGACCGCGCCGCGCCGGGCTTCGCCAACTGGACCAGCCCCTTCACGGCCTGACCGGCCTACTCAAAGACGATTCCGAGGATTTCATGAACGCAGCCCTTCCCAGCCAAGCCAGCCGTCGCAGGGGGATCATCCTTGCCGGTGGGTCAGGAACCCGGCTCTACCCGATCACCATGGGCGTGTCGAAGCAGCTGCTGCCGGTTTACGACAAGCCGATGATCTACTACCCGCTCTCGGCGCTGATGCTGGCCGGCATCCGCGAGATCGCGGTGATCACCACGCCCGAGGACCAGGCCCAGTTCCGGCGTCTGTTGGGTGATGGCAGCCAGTGGGGCATCTCGCTCACCTATATCGTGCAGCCGAGCCCCGACGGGCTGGCGCAGGCTTATATCCTGGCCGAGGACTTCCTCGCCGGCGCGCCTTCGGCCATGGTGCTGGGCGACAACATCTTCTTCGGCCACGGCCTGCCGGAGATGCTGACGGCTGCCGATGCGCGCCCCGAGGGCGGTACGGTCTTCGGCTACCACGTTGCCGACCCCGAGCGTTACGGCGTGGTCGATTTCGACGCCGAGGGCCGGGCACGCTCGATCGTCGAAAAGCCCGAAGTGCCGCCGTCGAACTATGCGGTCACTGGACTCTACTTCCTCGACGCCTCCGCGCCCGAGCGGGCGCGGGCAGTGCAGCCATCGGCCCGCGGCGAGCTGGAGATCACCACGTTGCTGGAGAATTACCTCGAACAGGGCCTGCTGCGCGTCGAAACCATGGGCCGCGGCTACGCCTGGCTCGACACCGGCACCCACGGCTCGCTTCTCGACGCCGGCAACTTCGTCCGCACGCTTCAGGAGCGGCAGGGGCTGCAGACGGGCAGTCCGGAAGAGATCGCCTATGGGCTCGGCTGGATCGACAAGGAGGGGCTTCGGGAACGGTCGAAACTGTTCGGGAAGAACGCTTACGGTCAGTACTTGGCGGGCTTGGCGGGCGATAAGTCAGATCGAAGGTGAGAGGCCGTTAGCCATGTGCTCTGGCGAGCTCACCCGCTAACTTCTCCGGCTATGGCAAACCAATCCCGGCAGAGCACATGCGCAGACCTCGCGGACCTCTCGAGAATGCCCGGTCGGATGCGGCTTCCACTCACCGCACCAGCCGTTCGGTTTCCAGATAACCGACTTCGGGCCCGACCCATTGCCTGGACTTCCACACCAGGCCGTCCGACCCGGCCCAGTAGCTGTTCTCCACGATCAGATCTTCGCCGCTGCAGCGCTCGTCAGTCCGGCGGGTGGCCTGCGGGTGCTCGACGATGACGATCGTCTCGTCCTGCCGAGCGGTAACCTCGCATTGAAACTGCAGTGCGATCCACTGGTTGTCGCCCGACAGGTAACCGTAGCGCCGGGCATAACGCGTCGCTCCCCCGGCGATGGCGCTGGCCGTGCCGCCGGAATCGCCGCCCATCAGATCGTCGCCAAGGCCCCGCGAACCGATCAGCACGCCATTCTCGAAGGCCAGCGTCACGCCGTCCGCAGTAACCCAGGTGAGGGTATCGCCCTTGCGCACCAGAGGCATCAGCGAGGCGAAGACGCCTTTTTCCGGCAGCACTGCCAGCAGCAGCGGATTGCCCACGGCCTCGAGATCGGCACGGCGCAGCGTTTCGCGCGGATCGGCGGGGGCAGGGCCCTGCAGCAGCCCGCAGCCCGAGAGCATGGCGGTGGCCGCCAGAATGATCAGCGTCGTCTTCATTTCCAGAACCGTCCCCAGCTGTCGCCCAGCTCCGGCTGGTGCATCTCCCGCACGGTCTCGTAGAGCCGGCCCTCGACCTTGAGGCGTGCTCCGCCGTCACGGGTCACCGGCCGGATCACCGTCGAGAAGTCGTCCCGTGTCGGCTCGCCCCTCACCCAGTCGATCGGGATCGTCAGCCGCAAGCCCTTGTCGAAGGAGCCTTCGCCGAAATCGTCGAATGGCACATCGGTCAGCGTCGCGAATGCGCCGAGGCTCCAGCCGTTCTCGAACTCGCGGTCGAGGGTGAAGGTCGCGCCCCAATCTCCCGCGAGGTAGCGGCCCATGTCGAGCTGACCGCGATAGCCACCGCCGATGTCGTAATAGGCCGAGACATGCCCGGTGGCGACCTCGTAGTCCTGGAAGCCGAAAGCCTGGTCGTAATCGCGCTGGACCACGTAGTTCGCCTCGGCGCCGAGCGCGAGGCGGCTGTCCTGCGGCTTCCACAGAAGCTCGGTCGAGACGCCGCCGAACATCGGCTCCAGATAGCCCGCCGTCACCCGGCCGTAGATCTCGGGCGCGGGCTGAACATATTGCGCGGCGGTCAGCGTGGAGAGCGCGGTCGTGCCCTCGCGTTGGTAGATGTTCGCATCGCTGCGCACATGTGGCAGCACGGATGTCGAGGGGCGATCGGACTCGTCGAGGTTGCCGATCAGCTTCTGACGGACCCGACCCGAGATCACGCTACCGCTCCAGGGCGATACGCTGGCGGAAAGAGCGACGCCGGCATCGGCGCGCAACGGATCGTCAGGGTCGAACAGGCTCGGCGCGATGTAGGGCGCGATGCCCCAGTCGAAATCGGGGTGTGCCGCCGCGATCGGCGGCAGCGGCTGAGCCGGGGCGAAGCCGCTACGCGTCAGGCTTTCGGGACCCGCCATCGGGTCGTATTCGAGCGCCTCGAGGTCGGCGCGCGCGACGGTCACCGCGGAGCCGGCGACGCCCTTTTCGATCGGGGTGATCGTGAAGCGAGTGATCTCGGCGGGCAGCGTCGCGCTCAGAACGCGCGCCGTTCGCCCGATCGCCTGCGAGGTACGGCCGTAGGTCGGGTTAATGATGTCGACACGAGCCGTTTCACCCGTGATCTCGAGCGCCCGCAATTCCAGGTCGATCGCTTCCAGGCCGCTGGCCACGCGGTCCTGCGTCGCGCCGTCGGTCACATTCCAGCCCAGCTGCGCAATCGAGGCTCGCGGCACCACCGGTGGCGGCGCCGGCTCGCGGCCCGCACCGGCGGGGGGAAAACGCGGGTTGGCCTTGATCGTCAGCCTTGCGCTGAACTCGGAGCCGTACATCCAGGCGAGACCGAAATCGGCATTATCGCCGAGCCGGTAATCAAGCCCGTAGTTCAGCGAACTCTTCCTGTCGAACGCAGCTCCATCCTCAAGCTCGTAGGCATCGGAACTGTGTTCCGCAAGCAGGGTAAGGCGGTCGGTTGCCTTCCAGGCCACGCCGCCGAAAAAGGCCGCGTCGCCATGAAAGATGCCCCGCGTATCTGGTACGCCGCCCTTCCCGAAATCGCGCACCTCTCGCTCTTCAAAGTCGCTGCTCAGAATTCCTAGAGGGTTTCCGAAGGTCCCGATTCCGGCCAAGCGGCCCCAACCGATACCACCGGTGACTTCCAAACGTTCGCCGATCGACTTGGTGGCAACCACATATTCCGAGGAGAACTGGCTGTTGCCGACAACATCGGTAAGACCGAAGGAAAGCGCTGGGGCCCAGTTCGTCTCTTCGAGAAGATTGTAGTGCAGCAGCAGGCTGCGATCGAAATTCTCGTCAGCACCGGCGCCGGGATCGTATCTTCGCATGACATAGCGCACCCCGAAGAACAGCCTCTCGAACGGCTGAAATGACGCCACGGCGCGATTGTGGCCATCGAGGTAGACGCCGCTGAACGCCAACTCTGCCGCAGGCCGGTCATAAGCCGATGGCATGTCGATCAGGCCGGGGCCGCCATACATGTTGTAGCGGGCCTGCCGCTCGGCCTGGGCGGATCCGGCAACCGCGAATAGGGCGGCGGAGGTGGCGAGGAGGGTGCGTTTGAGGGTCAACCGACTGTGCTGCCTTTTCGACCTGAGGGCGATCTGCTCTTTGTCGCCGTGCCTATCGCAGGCGGGACGCGGAACAAGTCGTAGGGACCAGCGAAACCGCTGACGTGGCGCGGCGGACACATGCGCTTGAGCGGAGTTCGGCTTACGACAAGGCTTGAGCCCCATAAAGCGCTATCAGCCCGGCGACGATCGCGCCGACCGGACCGAAGCGCAGCCCTGCCGCAACGGCGACCAGCGCCGCCATCACCCGGGGTGCCTGCGTCTCGCCACTTGTCGCAGCTGGCCAGAGGACGGCGGGCACGATTAGCGCGGGAAACACCGCGACGCCGACATATTTGAGGTGCAACAGCAGCCAGCCGGGCAGCTGTCGGCCGCCCAGGAGCCCGAGGAAGGAAAACCGGATTAGGAAGGTGCCAAGGCCGAGCGCCAGGGTCAGGCTCCAGAACTCGAAATCGCCGATCATGCCGGGCACTTCGCGCGCCGCGCCGCCCGGCGGCGCAGGAACAGCTCGGTTTGCGCCCCGGCCACCATCGCCGCAGTGGCGGCAAACGGCAGGCCGAGATTCCACGGAAGCCAGGCGAAACCGATGGTGACGACGGAAGAGGCCAGCGCCGCGAGCAGATGCGGCAGGCTGCGCAACAGGGGCGCCAGCAGCGCGATGAAGCAGACCGGGACCGCGAAATCGAGCGAAAGCGAGGCCGGGATTGCTTGTCCCATCATGGCCCCCGCCAGCGTACAGCCATACCAGATCGGGCAGACGACGGCCATGCAGCCGAAATAGTAGCGCAGCTTTTGCGACAGGGTCATTTCGGGGCTGTCCTCGTAGCGGCGCACCGCCACGGCGAAGCTCTGATCGACCATGAGATAGGCCGCGAGCGCGCGTGTGCCCAATGGGGCTTTGCCCAAATGCGGCACGAGGGCGGCAGAATACATCGCCATGCGTAGGTTCACCGCCAGCGCCGCCATGAGCGCGACGAAGACCGGCGCGCCGTCCTGCAACAACGCCAACGCCGTGAATTGCGACGCGCCCGCGATGACGATCACGGACATCGACATTACCTGCAGCAGGTCGAGCCCGGCGTCGCGGGCGACCACGCCGAACAGAGTCGAGAACGGGATCACGATCAGCACGAAGGGCAGGCAATCCCGAAATCCCGCTCGAAACGGGTGGCGAGGCGGCGGCATGGGGGACTCCGGTCGAGTAGCAGCGGAGGCAAAGGAGGCTCCTGCATGTGACATATCATGTCGAGGGCCTGTCACAAGCCGACCGAAGAGCTGAACGAATCTGGCAGGCGGAGATGCTTTCCGCGGATCTGGACTATCTCGCGCTCTGACCCCGTGTTCGGATCGCGCGCATGAAGCGAGCTCTCAGTCGCGCATCGGTGCACGCCCCATTGCCTGCTGATGTCTCATATTCGGCGGGTGCAGCAGGTTTGAAACGCACCATCGCCGAAGCCGTCGATACCTGGCCGCTTTCGTCGCAAGCGTTGGAGCGTCAGAACAAAAAACCCTGCTGCTCAGTCGGCCGCCCAGTCCATCCCTTTCATCGGCGCGCTCGTCATCATCGCGAGCCGCATGAGATCGAGCCGGTGGCGGCAGCCGAGCTTGGCGTTGAGCTGCTTGATCTGGCCGCGCGTGGTCTCGAGCGTGGTCGAACGGTGCTCGGCGATGTCGCGGGTCTCGCTGCCCTGCACCAGCATCTCGCAGATCTCGAGCTCGGCAGGCGAGAGCAGGCCGAAGGCGGCAAGCCCATCGCTGCGCAGCATCCGGCGTCGTTCGGGGTCGATGACCAGCAGCAGCGTCAGCGGCTCGGCGACACCGGTCTGGCGCTCCTGCACTGCCATCGTTCGCACGACCAGTGGCAGTCCCTTGGACCTGCGGCGCAGACGCATGATTAGATCGCCGCCCGCCGATGCCGGCTGAACTGCCGCTTGTAGCAGGCGCAGCAGTGCCACGCGGTCGTCCGGGTTGCTTGCCCCCACCATGCCGTTGCCTGCGGTGAGCCCGTCACCCTCGGCCGCCAACTCGCGAAAGCAGGCATTGGCCGTGACGACGCGCCCCGAGGCCTCGCAAAAGGCGACGCCGAAATCGAGGCGGTCGAACAGGGTTAGAAGCCGCTGGTAGGAGCTGGTCAGCCGGCGCAGCACGCGGCCCGCTTCCAGCGACTTGCCGAGTACCGAGAAGAGAAGGCCGAAATCCTCACGTTCCTCCGCGCCGTAGCTGTCGACGCTGCGCCGGGTATGTCCGGCGGCGATGTCGATGAAGGGGCCGATCTCGTTGAGCCGACCACCGAAGCGCCGTTGTCCACCGGTGAAGGAGAGCACTTGGTCGCGCAGCGGGTTCGGCGGCAGTCCGACCTCGTTGTCGAGGCCAAACATCTCCTGTTCGAAAACCTGGGCGTGCGGCGGCAGGTCCAGAAGCCGCAGGTACAGCTCATGTTCGGCAGGCGGCGGCTCGCCGTGGGTGAGGATCTCGAGAATGCGCTGCCCCTCGGAATGTCGCATTTTCTCCGAGTAGTGCATGCGTGGCGCCTGCGCGGCCTCGGGATCGTATTCATAGACGAAGAAGGCGGAAAGCTCCGATCGCGTCGCGATCAGATCGCAAAGCCGGTCCCAGCGCTCCGGCTGGGTCGCCGCGTCGAGCGCGGAACGCATGATGTCGACGAGGTCTCGCTTGTGCATGTCCAGCCCTTAATCAGATCTGCACATGTTAACGACAGGTTTACTTGTTCAGGCAACTGAAATGGGCAGGCCGCTCAACCTATTATGCCGCTTGAGGCACCGAAATGTAGATAGGACTGCTAGGATAATCGGCAGTCAACCGATGCGATCAGGGCGAATCGCCCCCCAAATGGGGGATGACTATGACTTTCGTATGGCGCCATAGTCGTGAAGTGGGCCTCGGCCCGGTTTTTTAACTATTGTTGCCTATCCATGAATTTGGAGGTCCGACATATTATTTATGCCTGAATTTATTCATTTCTGATTCCCGACATTCCGCAGCCCTAATCGTATTTCCGGGTGGCGTCCCGCTATCGACCTAGGGTTGTTGTTGTCAACAGGGACAGGCCGCCATGGGAGGTTTTCCGCAGAAAACCAAACCGACGAAGCGGCTGGCGACCAAAGCGCTAAGAGTTTGTGATGTATAGTAAATTCACTACGCGAATGCTTGGTGAAAAGGCTCGACTCATCTCTTCGGTCATTGAAGTGTGTATCCACCGGGGGGAGATTCAGCCGAAGCTTGACGAGTGATTAAAATGTGACGAAAATGTGATGTGAGTTGTTATTAGTGAGATAGATTCTGCCAAGGATAGAAATTTTATTCTATCGCATACGTTTTGTTCTTATGTAATTTCAAGTGGTTAAAATGGCTATAGCGTTGGTGATCGGAGACAATCCGTTAAGGCTTCACGCCGTTTCCTACATCGTAAAGGATATGGGCTGGCAGGTTCAGGGCGCTGACGACGCGCTCCCGCCTGATATCAAGATCATCACGGCAGCGGACGCGGCAAGCGCGGCGCGCCTCGATGGCAAGGGTCCGAAAGCACTGCCCAACATCCCGACCGTCGTCATCCTCGATTCCCTATCTGCCGCGGCTCAGGGCCTGACAAATCTGGGCGCGCTCCGAGCATTGATCTCGTCCGATCAGTCCGAGGAAATGATCGCAAGCGTGATACGCTTGGTGTCCAACGGCCACAGGATCATTTCCTGCGATTTCGGCCAGGGCGCGCCCAAGGCTCGCGATCCAATCCGCGTCGAAAAGGGCCTGACCCGCAGGGAGTCCGAGATCGCGAGGGAGGTGACCCGGGGGCGATCCAACAAGGAGATCGGCCGGATACTGGGCATCTCTCCCAACACGGTCGAAGTGCATGTTTCGTCGCTCATCCGCAAGCTGGGCGTTCGAAACAGAACTCAGGTGGCTACGGCGGTAAGGGTTTGAGTGGTTTCGTTTTCTGGTGACGGCAGGCTGGCTGGCACTGTGGTATCGTCAAGGACTTGTATACCGCAATGGGAGCTAAGAGGGGGTGTCGAAGGTTGCCTAGTATTGCTCCCAATGATCCGCGCAGCTTCGGTGCCAGGTTCGGCCTGCTGATCAGATCCTATCGCGAGGATCTCGGCCTCTCCGCGAAGGCGCTGGCCATAAAGATCTGGGACGACGAGTGCCGCAAATCGAGCATTTCCAAGATCGAAAACGGAAAGGTGCGCAGCCCCTCTGCCAAGACCGTTCATGCCATCGCCTACGCGCTCGACATACCGCAGCAGGAGATCGATGCGCTCCGGGTCAGCGCCCATTCTCTCGCTCCTCAGGCGCCACCGCCCTCCTTGGCGGCGCTCTCCCCGCGCTCCTCGCTTGAGGCGCTGGCGAGCAAATTCGGCCTGTATGGGACCGCGTCCTATTCCGAGGTCGAGCTGAACTGCGCTCTGGAGTCGAAGGCCGAAGAGTACAAAGCCTATCGTCGCCAGATCGAATATCTGGACGAATCCATTCGGACGCTGGCCGCTCTCAAGGCGCGGGCGACCGAGGCCGTGAATGCGCCGGATTTCGAACGCGCGGAAGAATTCTTGGCCGAGGTCGACGACCTTCAAACCCATCTGCTGCTCGATGCGCGCGAGCAGCGCGCCAACAACGCCCTTCGCAGGGGGCAGGTGCGCCAAGCCTACACGCTTTTCGCGTCCGCCGCAGCCGCCGCTGGTGCAACGGATCCTGCCAGCGAGGCGAGGCTGAGAAGCAAGTATCACAAGATTTTCTTCGAATACGGGGTGAGCCACGAGGCGATCGGTTTCCTCTTGGCCGCCCGCCTTCTGCGCCCCTCGATCGCGTTCTGGCTGAAGCTCGATGATCGGGATGCCTGGGCTCGGAACAAGCAGAATCTCGCGAATGCCCTGGCCAGCCTCGCGATGCGGAAGTCGGGCGAGCAGAGCGAGGTGCTCTTCGACGAGGCCGTCCGCTCCTATCACGCCGCGCAGGAGCATTTCACCCGCGCCGCACATCCGGCCGAATGGGGCATGGTGCAGCAGAACCTGGGGTCGGCTCTTTTCGCCAGGGCGTCCGCCAAGAGCGTGGGCGATCCCGCGAAGTTGCAGTTGCTCACCGAGGCCGGTGAGAAGTTCGAGAGCGCACTCGAGGTGCGGTCAAGGCAGACGGGCCCGAAGGAATGGGCCATGACTCGGCAGAATTTCGCGGCAGTCCTGCAGGCGCGCGGGGCGTTGATGCCCGATAGGAGCGGAGCGCTTCTTCTGCGCGAGGCGCTCGCGATCTACGAGGAAACGCTGTCGATCCGTACCCTGGAAAGCTCGCCGCTCGATTGGGCGATGACCCGCGAGAACATGGCGCTGACCGAGGCGGATCTGGCGAAGCATCCCGCGACCACTGTTCGCCTGAAGCACGTCGCCGCCGCCTTGGTCCATGTGGAGGCAGCGCTGTCGATCTATGATCGCGGCGGCGTACCCTACCTGCAGGACAAGGCCAGGAAACTTCGAGATTCCCTTCAGGAGCACCTGGAGACGGGAGCGTACTCCGCGACTTGAGGCGCATCCCTGTTTCTCGGTCGGATGGTGAACCTTCAGTTCCAGACACGTGCCTTACGGTACGTCCAAATGGGCATCAGGGAATTGTCCCGGATCTGACTCTGGCATCGCCAGCTCCAGCATGACGACTTCCTCCGCCGCTCGCAGCGGTGGCGCAGCGCGGGACGGCGTCGGCGCGGCGCGTGTCGGCGCAGCGGGGGCAGGGGGCGCGGCCCGGACGAGGCGAACCGGCGCCTGTCGGTCGACCTGTCTGACGTATGCGACCCCCAGAGCCGGACCGGCCTGCTGGATGTAGGCCCGGCCGTCGGCCAAAGCTTCTCCGGCCAGAGGTAGCGCTCCAAAGAGGGTGCCCAGAAGGACACAGTTCGCCGGTTTCCAGAATCTCAGCATGACAGCCTCTTTCGCGAAACGAGTTGTTGCTATTCTAATGGGCGAAAGCGGTCGCGCAATCCTTTCATCGCCCGCAGCCTCCTCCCCTTAGTGAATTCCCCCTACAGATGCCCAAGATCCTAGGGGCATGCCATGATTTTGACAAAATCATATAGGGGCGTCCCGCGATATCATTCTAATCCAGAATTTCCGAACTTGGTCTCACCGCCGCGCTTGTTGGCTGGCACGGCTTGGTTTCAGGAAGGTATAGAGTGATGAAAAAGATTTTTCTTGCGACGACTGCAATCATCTTCTCCGCAGGCATCGCTGCCGCTCAGTCGAGTGTGGGAACTATTGCGCCGTCGAATTTGGCGTTTGCCAAAAACAACTCCCGCGCTGTTGTCGACAAGAATACTGGCGTTGTCGGGAACAAGGTGTCGGCTCGCGATAATGGCGATATCGCCGATGCATCGGCTGGCGACGCACGAGCCAGAACCACGGATGTAAGTGCGACTGCGGTGTTTGGCACCGACAGCACGAATAGCGTGAGCGCTCAGCACCAGCAAGCCAACGCCAACGTGCAGTTCCAACTGGGCAATTCGAACCAAGCAATCAACGCCCAGATCGGTAAAGGGAACGAATCCGCCACCCTGCAGGTCGGAGACAGCAACAGCACGATTGTGAGCCAAAAGGCCACGTACAGTGAGGCCAGTTCCGTCCAGCTGGGCGACGGAAACCAAACCACCATGATCCAGGATGGTTATGATCATGCGGCCGCGTCTGCGATCGATGGCGACAGCAACGTCTCGGTCCTCCTGCAAACCGGAGATACAAACGTTGCCGCCAATGGCATCTTCGGCAGCAATAACTCGGCGATGGTCTTCCAGAATGATGGCGACAACACAGCGGCGCAACTGCAGGTCGGTGATGGCAACAAAACCTTTATTTCGCAGGGTGGAGGCGTTTCTGCCTCGCTTCCTGTCATTGGTGGTGGCCTCGGGCAGGTGTCCATTCCTAGCGGCCTGATTGCCCAGACAGCTTCCCTCGCTGCCTCCGCTAAGAATGCCGCAGCGAGTATTCAGATTGGGAACAACAACATGAACGCCATCGTCCAAGAAGGCGATAACAACGAAGCTGTGAACTACCAGCATCAAATGTAAGATCGTCGTATCGTCTCGACAATTCCGGGGGGGCCGGTCGGCGCCCCCGGTTTTCAGCTGCTCAAGGGCACTATTATGCGCATGTTGCTCCTTGCCGCTTTCGTCGCCCTTCCAGCCCATGCTCATGCCGAACAGTGCTGGATCGAGGTCGCCCGTCAGGATGCGTTGGTTCTGGTAGAAGCCTTCGTTGACCCCGACGCATGGAGCCGAGGGCAATATTCCCTGAGGGTGGACCTCACCGCCAACGGAAACCGCTCAACCTCCCTTCAGTCCGGCGATTTCACTGTCCGGGGCATGGCGGTTTCCCCGTTGTCACGCATGCAGCTATACTCGGGGAACGCGGCCGAATTGAATGTGAGACTCACGGTCAGCGATGCCACCGGACGCAGCTGCGAAGATGAAATAGTCCAGCCGGTCAGCAAATAGGGGTCGCCATGACGCTTCGATATTTCGTCCACGCCGCGCTGATCCTGGTCTGCACATCCGCCACGAATGCCATGGCCCAGCAGCCTCTGGTGTTCGAAGTACAGAACGGCCTCACGCTCGAACAGATCTCCGTCGCCCGCACGCAGGACCCCGGAACCCGAAACGGCCAGACGTCGGGCTCCACCTCCGTCATCGCCCAGACCGGCTCCCGCAACTCGGCTTTCACGGCGACGATCGCCAGCCCCGGGGCGGCGACGACGACACTGCAGGCCGGCAGTGCCAACCTGGCGAACGCCGTCATCCAAGATTCCCCGCGCAGCGTCATCGCCCAGCTGCAGGTTGGCGAAGGCAACACATCGCAGGTCGGGATCATCGGCGGGCGGGACAATGCGGTGGCCACGGCGCAAATCGGCAACAATCTCGGTATCAACTTCGGGCTGGTCAATTCGAAGGGGACCCGCGTGGTTTACGGACAGGCAGGTTCCAACTACTCTGGAGGTATCGTCGTCAGAAACGCTCCACCGGGGACACTCATTACGCTCAACTAGGTGAACGAACGACCGGGGGGGATATCAGCGTGGGGGAATATATGAGATACGTCATGCGGACTCTCGCGGTGGCCATTGCGGCGACGGGCCTGGCCCTGCCTGTGTCCGCCGGGAACCTGATTTATCAGCCGACGATCCCCGCTTTCGGGGGGAACCCGAACAATTTCGATTATTTCATCGGCCTAGCGCAAATTCAGAACCAGCATCAGCCCGAACAGAGCGGTGGAGGAGGGGGCGGCGCGCCGGCCATCAACTTTCCTCCCATCACGATCGATCTGGGCGGTGTGGGGGGCGGAGGCCAGACTCCATCAGATACGCCCACCGAATAGATCGCCTCAAGGCGGCATGGGCCCAAGGACAGTGTAAGATGAATTTAATTATGCGTCTGCGTGGCTGGCAGCTGCTTGCCGCCGCGTGTGTTTCCTTCAGCCTCGCGGGCTGCGCGGTGTCGGATCTGGATTCGGCCGGGACCTCCCGCGATCCGAACGCGACCGATCCGGGCTTTTCCCCTACCTCGAGAGTGGGCGCTTCCCTGATCGCGCTCCCAGCCCCGACCAAGAAGATCGACGTCGCGGTCTACAAATACGCTGATGAGACGGGGAAGAACGAGGCGCAGGACAATTTCTCCAGCTTCTCGCGGGCCGTGTCTCAGGGGAACGCCGCCATCCTGATCGACGTCCTGACCGAGGCCGGGGCAGGCAAGTGGTTCAACGTCGTCGAGCGGGTCGGGCTTCAGAACCTCCTGACCGAGCGGCAGCTCATCGAGCAGACCAACCAGAACTATCTTGGCACGCCGTCGCCACAGCTGCCGCCCCTGCGTTTTGCCGGGATCATGCTCGAAGGCGGCATCGTCGATTATGAAAGCAACGTGCTCACCGGGGGGGCAGGGGCCCGGATTCTCGGTATCGGCGGCTCGCACGAGTATCGGCGCGATCGCGTGGCGGTCGCCCTGCGGGCCGTCAGCGTCTCCACCGGTGAGGTGCTGAGCTCGGTGCAGACCGAGAAGTTCATCTACTCCTTCATGCAGCAGGGGTCGATCTTCCGCTATGTCGCGACGGACCAGATCCTCGAGGCAGAATCTGGCTTTTCCCAGAACGAGCCCACGGGTCTCGCCGTCCGGCAGGCGATCGAGCTGGCGGTGTTCGCGCTGATCGTGGAGGGCGCGGAAGACGGGCTCTGGTCCTTCTCGGATCCGGCCTACCAGAACGAGCTGGTGTCCCTTTATCGACTGAGAAAGGCACAGTCCGCCGGTTCTCCGGCGCAGATCTTGGCGACGGTTCGCGCCGAGCAGGCAGCGGCAGATGATGTTTAGACCGTGTTTCGCCGCGATGCTCGCCCTCGTGGCAGGCGCCGTCATCCAGGTCCGGGAGACCAGTGCGCAAGCGGCACAGTACGAGCGTCGGGAATTCGGGGACTGGGTTGTCGAATGCTCTCCCGCCGAGGAAGCCGGTTGCCAGCTCTACCAACGCATTCTGACCCAGGATCCGCAGGTGGCTGCCCTGGCAGTGGCTCTGCATTGGAAGGAAGAGGTCGGCAGTTTCGACGCACAGATCGCCCTGCCCCTCAACGTGGATCTTAGACAACCGGCGCGCCTGCAGATCGGCGACGACTATTCGATCGACCTTCCTTGGTCGCGTTGCACCAGGCGGGGATGTTTGATCGAAGGAAATTTCGGGTCGAACCTGATAAGCGAGATGCTGCGCGGCCAGACCGCGTCCATCAGGGTGTTTCATGCAACTGATGGCGAGATCCCGATCCCGGTATTTCTCACCGGCTTCGAAGAGGCTGTTCGGGCGGTCGTCTCAGCCGATGCCTTCGAAAAGCTGGTGGCACAGGATAGCTGATGCGATGAGCAGCAATGCGTTGCCATCGCTCGAGAAGATTACCCCTGGAAAGATGGTGGTCGAAAAGGGCAGGTTAGGGGAGGTAGGCGGCATCCTGTTTTGAAGCTCGACTTGGTCTGTTGTGTAGGAAATGGTATAACGAACCCATTTTCCACCACAGGTTGTTCCGGGATGAGACATCCCGGGGAGGTGCGCTGAACGCCTGACGATTTCGGCAGATTGGATTTCCTAGGTCGGGAGCGCATCCGTAGCTGATACACGGCAGGTCAGCGGCCTTCGAAAGAGGGCATCACGACTCGAATGCCCGATAACGCTTAGACTTGGCCTACCTCTTCGGACACCGTCGTCGTGATGATGAGGGCGTTGCCGACGCATGCAGGTGCCGAAGTGGTCGTTCCCTCGCTCTCACTCGACCATGCGCTCCAGCGGCGCAAAGACGCTGAGTGTCATCCATGCCTTCACCTGCCGCTGCAGCATCGGCGATGCGTCCAGCCGGATCGCGCCGGTTTCGATCTCGTCGACGAAGCGCGTCACGCCCATCCAGACCGAGGTCATGGCGCGCAGATCCGCCGTGATCAGCACGTCGATCTCGAAGCCCGGATCGACCCGGCACAGATCGGTGCCGTCGCCGTCGATCACCAGCCACCAATCGCGCACGGCCTGCGGCAATCCGGGGTACAGAAACTGGATCGTACAGCGGCTCTCCGGCCTCGGTTCAGGGTTAAAGTTGCGCCGGATGTCCCACATGAGCAGCGACGGATCGAGGTTGCGCAACGACAGCCGCGACTCGATCCAGCGCTGACCCCAGTTCCCGAGCCCGACGATCAGCGGCCGCAACTCCTCCCCAGCCTCTGTCAGGTGGTACTCCTGCGTGCCGCGCGGCGAGACCTCCGTCCGCACCACCCCGGCCAGCTCCAACTCCTTGAGCCGCTTGGACAACAGCGTCGGCGACATGCGGGGCACGCCGCGGCGAATATCGTTGAACCGGGTCGAGCCGCAGAGCAATTCGCGCATCACCAGCGGCGTCCAGCGGGTGCAAATCACTTCCGACGCCATGGAGACAGGGCAGAACTGGCCGTAGAGATTCCTGATTTCCACGAGAGCCTCCCTAGCCGCAGAGCATAGCAGACAAGCTCCAGTTTCTGAACTTTTCCGACTCGTCCCTCCGGGCGCAGGCTCCCGGTGCATCCAATGAAAGGGAGCGAGACGATGGGAGAGATTCAGCATATCGAGCGGGCCGAGGCCCGTGACCTGAAACCGGCGGCGCGTGCCTTGGCCCGAACCTGCGCGGCAGAGGCCGCAGCCCGCGACGCGGAGGACAGCTTCGTCGCGGAAAGCTACGACCGGGCGCGGGCAGCCGGGCTGCTCGATGCCGGCGTGCCGGCCGAGCTTGGCGGCGGCGGCGCCGATATCCGGGCGCTGTGCGGGATGCTGCGCGAGTTGGCGCATGGCTGCTCCTCCACGGCGCTCGCGCTGTCGATGCACAGCCACCAGGTCGCCTTTCCGGCATGGCGCTGGCACCACCAGCCACAGACCCGGGACAAGACCGAGCCGTTGCTGCGCCGGATCGCCGCCGAGAAACTGGTGCTGCTGTCCTCGGGCGGCGGCGACTGGATCGGCGGTTCGGGTAAGGCCGAGCCGGTCGAGGGCGGCTACAGGGTGACGGCGCGCAAGATGTTCGTCTCGGGCGCTCCGGCCGGGCAGCTGTTGATGACCAGCGCGATCTCGCCCGAAGAGGGCGGAACGATCATCCATTTCCCCTGCCCAATGGGCGCGGCGGAGGTTTCGATCCTCGACACTTGGCACACGCTGGGCATGCGCGGCACGGGCAGCCACGACGTGATGATCGACAGGCTGTTCGTGCCGCAGGAGAAGGTCGCGGTGAAGCGGCCGCAGGGCCAGTGGCATCCGGTCTTCTTCATCCTCGCCACGGTCGCCTTTCCGCTGATCTACGCGGCCTATCTCGGCGTGGCCGAACGCGCCCGCGATCTGGCGATCGAGATCGCCGCGCGACGCCCGGCCTCGGCGTTGTCGCGCGACCGCGCGGGCCGGATGGAGACCGCGCTCGCCACAGCAAGGATGGCGCATCGGCATATGGTCGAGACCGCCGAGCTGAACGTGCCCTCGGCTGAGACCGTCAACCAGACGATGATCGGCCGCCGGCTGGTCGAGGAGAACGCGATCCGCACGGTCGAACTGGCCATGGAGCTGGCCGGCGGTGCCGGCTTCTACCGCAAGGCGGAGTTGGAGCGCCTGTTCCGCGACATTCAGGCGGCGCGCTACCACCCGCTCCAGAAGGAAGTACAGTCGGCCTTCGCGGGCGCGACGGCGCTCGGTCAATCGACGGCCGAGATCTACTGAGACGGAGGCAGGGGGCTGCCGCGTCGATGCGGCAGTCCCCTGCCTGTGCATGCATCTGGTGACACATGATCGGCAGCGCGGGCTTTCGCGCCATCATCCTCGATTGTCAGCAGGAAGAAATAGGGCGGCGAGGATCGCGCCTGCATCAGTCCGAGCAGACGCGTCTCGTCGATGCGGCGGAAATGATCGATGATCGGCTGGCGGTCATAGATCATCGCCGCGCCGACATGACCGCGAAACCGGACCGGCGCGAGGCGCGCCGCCGGGCCATTGGCCCGCAACGCGCTGCGCAGCAGCGCAAAGCCTGCCTGGGCCGGACGGCTCCGGGCGAGGCGGGGAAAGCGCAGCGCCAGCCCGAGCGGCATCCGCGCGGGGTCGAGCGCGATCCCGGGCTCGAAGATCAGAGGGTCGACATTGTCCGCGCTCTCGAAGCGCTTGCCGCGCCAGCCGAGGGTTTCGAGCAGGCCGTCGAGCGGGTGTCCGGTCGAAAGCTCCGCCCCGCGCCAATCGCCGATGAGTTCTTCGGGGGTGACAGGGGGCAGCCCGTCAAAGCGCGCGAGCGCCGCCTCGGTCGAAAGCCCCTGCTTGCGCCAGCGCCTAAGCCAATGCGGCTCCGCCTCCCCTCCGGTGGAAGCTTTCCCTTCCGGAGCCACACTCCCGGGGTCCGCCGCGGCGGCGAGTTCGGCGGCGACGATGCCGAGCCGGTCGGCATAGCGGGCCGAGTGGTGGAAGCCGGTCACGTGTCGGGCCCCGGCGGCCCGCGCGACCTCGCCCGCGGCACGGGCGGTAAGATGCGCCGTGGCGGTGGCGAGGTCGCGGTCCTCTTCCAGAAAGACCGCCTCTATGAATAGGTGATCGGCATCCCGGGCCAGCGCGACGATCCGGTCGCGGTTGTCGGCGGTGTCGGCGGTGTCGGTGACATAGGCCACGCGCTGCCCTGAGCCGACCTGCAGGACGCTTCCTTTTAGATCGCCGAGCGGCACCGATCCGTGGCCCGGGATCTCGATGCAGCGGTCATCGGCCGCCCCGGCACGGCTCGCCGTCTTCGCGGCGTCGATCCACGGGCCCACGGGCAGGCCGCGCGCCTCGAGCGCGCTGCGCCAGACATTCACGCGCAGCCGCTCCTGCAGCGCGAAGGCGAGCGAGGGCACCCGGTGGTCGAGGGCCGTGGCCTCGACCGTGAAGTCAGGCTCATCGAGCACCATGCCCGAACCGAGTTCGGTGGGAGGCAGGTCACGGCGGCGGAAGGCCTCGCGGGCCCGGAACTCGGCTGCGGCTGAAAGGCGCTGGCCGTCGAACTCCCGCACCGTCAGCCGGAAATCGACCGAGCTCGCGTCGAGCAGGTTCCAGGTGAAGGCGCCAAGACGGCTCTCGGTCTGGCGCAGGATCCCCTCCGGCCCAATGATGGCGAGCGGGCGCGGTCGGTGCAGCCGCAGCCGCAACAGCCGGTCGAAACCCGCGACATGATCCATATGCGCATGCGAAATGAAGACATGGCTGACCCGCAGCAGTTCACGCGGGGTGAGCGGCTCGAGGTCGCCCAGATCAAAGAGCATGGCCCGCCGACCGAAGCGAAAGTCGAGATAGACGCTGGGATCGCCGTCGGGCGGGTTCACGAGGCGGGGCTGAACGAACTGGGTCATCGCCGTTCCAACTTACGCAGACGGCTCAGGTTCAGGCCATAGTTCGGGTCTTCCGCGATCCGATTACTGGCCCTAAGAAGGAAGCGTGGCGATCCCGGCCAGCCCCTGTCGCCGCATTGGCCGTTCCCGGCCGGTCGGGTAAAACCGGATCGCAATTGTCTCGTGCCCCGTGTATCGGTTTCTTTCCCGAGGAGAGTGAGATCGCATGGCGTCCGCTACCGACACACCGAACGGTCCCGCTCGGCGCGGCGAGACGCTGCCGATGAGGTTCGGCCTGTCTTCGGGGACGCCCGGCGCCACCAAGCTGGTGGTCTTCTTCCTCACCTACATGCTCGCCGCCGCCTTCGGGCGCTGGATGATCGTGATCCCGGACATGCCGATCACCGTCTGGCCGCCGAATGGTGTCGTCCTCGCCATGCTGCTCACGCAGCCGCGGCGCAGCTGGGGCTGGTGGCTCGGGCTAGGCGCCCTGGGCGAGCTGACGGGCAACGCGCTGTGGTACCAGAACCAGGTGATCTGGGCGCTGGGGTATATCCTCGCGAACGCGGCGGCGGTCGTCGCGGCCGCGCTTCTTCTCGCCTCGGACCTGACGGCCTCGTTCCGTCGCTTTGCCACGCTGCGACAGGTGCTGGCCTTTCTCGCCATCGGCGTGCTGGGCGCGCCGGTCATCAGCGCGACGCTGGGCAGTGCGGTCGTGGCGATTTCCGGCGGGAACGGTTTCATCGAGACCTGGCCCGCCTGGTGGCTCGGCGATGCGACCGGCACCCTGATCTCCACCCCGCTGGTCATCTCGGTCGCCAATGCCTGGCGCGACAGGGCCTGGCCCAATATGGCGCAGGTGGCCGAAGGCGCGGCCATCGCGGTGGTGCTGGCGGGGCTGAGCCTGTGGGTGCTATCGAACGGCGCCGTCTTCGCCTTCCTGCTGCCGGTGCCGGTCCTCTGGGCGGCGCTGCGCTTCGAGTTTCGCGGCGCGGCGCTGGCGGTTCTGGTGCTGACGCTGGCGATGGGCGTGCATGCGCAGAGCTTTCATCACGCGCCGCTATCGGATGCTGGCATCGCCCTGCTGCACACCAAGCTGCAGGTCCTGATCCTCGTCGCCGCCTCGACCGGCCTCATCGTCGCGGCCATCATCCGCCAGCAGCGGCAGGCGCTCTCGGATCTGGCACGCATCAATGACGATCTGGAGGCCCGGGTGGCGGAGCGGACCCGCGCCATCGAGGCCGCCGAGCAGCGCTTCAAGGCGACCTTCCAGAACGCCGGCGTCGGCATCAGCATCGTGAGCGGGGACGGCGCGCTGCTGCGCGTCAATGACAGCCTGGCACGGATGCTCGGCCGCGAGGTCACGGAGATGGAGGACCACCGTCTCGAGGAGTTCACACATCCCGCGGATCGCGCCATGGGCGACGCGGCGTGGGGCCGGCTCGTCTCCGGCGAGGCCGATGAATACGATCTCGAGAAGCGCTATCTCCATAAGGAAGGCCACGCGGTCTGGGGCCATACCACGGTGAGCTGCGTCCGCCGACCGGACGGTCGGATCGACTACCTCATCAAGGTCATTCAGGACATCACCGAGCGCAAGCGCTCGGAGGCGGTGCGCCAGATGCTGATGCGCGAGGTCAGCCACCGCAGCAAGAACCTCTTGGCCATCGTCCAGGTGATCGCGCGCCAGACGGCGGCGCGCACGCCGCAGCATTTCGCCGAAACCTTCGGCCGGCGGCTGCAGGCACTGGCGGCGAACCAGGACATCCTCGTCAACAACCAGTGGCAGCGCGTCGAGCTGATCGATCTCGTGCGCGGCCAGCTCCAGCATTTCGAAGCGGTCGGCCACCGGGTCGAGACCTCCGGCCCGAGTGTCATGGTGCCGCCCGCCGCGGCGCAGACGCTGGGCATGGCGCTGCACGAGCTTGCGACCAACGCCGCGAAATACGGCAGCCTCAGCAACGAGGCCGGGCGGGTCGAGATCTCATGGGCGGTCGAGGCCGAAAGCTTTTGCATGAGCTGGCGCGAGAGCGGCGGGCCTCCGGTCACGGCGCCTGACCGGACCGGCTTCGGCACCACCGTGCTCGACCAGCTCACCGCCTCGTCGATGTCGGGGCAGGTCGACATCCGCTACGCGCCCGAAGGGCTGATCTGGGAGCTGCGCTGCCCGCTTTCGGCGCTGCGGGAGAATGCCGGCGCGGAGGCCGGTGCTGAGTAGCCCGGCTTGATGCTGCCTCTACCGGCGCGTTCGCCCCAAAGCTTGGTTTCGGCGTGCGCACCGAACGGTCCTGTTTCCGGCGCGACAGCGGCAGACGGGTCCGCTTCGTCCGGCGGATTGGCGGGCATGCCCTGCCTATGGAGGGGTAGGAATGCGATGGCTTCGCAGCAGGCGCTCAGTTGCCGGCGCTGCGCAACCTACGGAAAGTCCCACCCCTCCGCGCCTAGCAAAGGCACGAAACGGACACCGCCGAGATCCTCGGATTCGGCATCTGGATCGCCGGGATGGGGCGCGGTCAGCCGCAGCAGGCGCTGTGCCCACTGGCTGCCGACCGGCATGATCAGCCGCCCACCAGGCGCCAGCTGGCGTCGCAGCGGGTCGGGCAGGCGCGGCCCGGCGGCAGAAACGATGATCGCGTCGAAAGGGGCGGATTCCGGCGCACCGCCGCTGCCATCGGCGCAGCGCAGTTCCACCTCGTATCCAAGTTCGCGAAGGCGGTCGCGCGCTGCGTCGGCCAGCGTCGCGTCGCGCTCGATGGCCAGCACGCGCCCCCCCATCTGCGCCATCACCGCAGCCGCATAGCCCGATCCGGCGCCGATCTCGAGCACCCGGCTGCCCGGTCCGATCCCGGCGGCCTCGATCATCCGGGCAACGATCCATGGCTGGGAGATGGTCTGTCCCGACCCGATCGGCAGCGGCTGATTGGCATAGGCAAAGCTGCGGAGCTTGGGGGGAACGAAAGCTTCGCGCGGCACCTTGCCCATGGCGCGCAGCACCGCTTCATCCTTGATCCCGCGCGCCGCGAGCTGTCGCGCCACCATGTCCTGTCGGGCTTCCCGCATCGGTCCCCCTGTTTGTCGACACTTCCCCGATCTGCAGAGTGTATACCCTAGTCGAGCCGCATCTCGGCGACCCGTTCCTCGGCGCGCTGAAGGCATCCATGAGATCCCGCGTTTCCCAAGGCAGGGTCGGCTTGGCGGACAGCAGCCTTCAGCGGTTGGCTCAAAGCAGATCCCTGTTTTCAGAGCGCGCAGTCGAACTTAGGCAGGCAACGCCTCGGAACCCGCTGGGAGCAAAGCGGTTCGGATGGCAGGAGGACCATCACCGATGTGGAAGACGCGCTGGACCCGCTATGGTCTATTGCTGGGCATTGCCCTTGGCGGGTTCTTCGACGGCATCCTCCTGCACCAGATCCTGCAATGGCACCACCTTCTCAGCCTCGTCCCCGGGGTGACCGACCTCCGCGCACAGGTACTTTGGGACGGCTACTTCCATGTTCTGATGTATCTTCTCGCCGGGATCGGCCTCTGGGGCCTGTGGCGCGAGCATCTGCGGCAGGCGGCGATGCAGGGTCGTATGCTGCTTGGCGCCCTGATCGCCGGTTTTGGCCTCTGGCATATCCTCGACAGCGTGTTGTCGCATTGGCTACTCGGCATTCATCGCATTAAGATCGACAGCGAAGTGCCTCTGATATGGGACATTTCCTGGTTCATCGCCTTCGGGCTGCTGCCCTTGGCGATCGGGTGGATACTTGGGCGAAACGGCGGCCCGCCTCTACGTCGGGCGACTCCCATGCTGATCTTCCTGACGCTCCTCGGCGTCAGCGGGGGTGGCTGGGCCCTTCGTCCGCCATCGGATCAGCCCTTCACCACTGTGGTGTTTCGCGCGAACTTAGCTCCAGAAGAGATTGAAGTGGCTTTGGAAAAACTTGGCGCCCGCCTCGTCTGGGCCGATCCGGAGATTAGTGTGGTGGTGCTGGATATTCCTACGGAGCGCCGGTGGCAGTTGTTTCGCCACGGTGCGCTTCTGGTCAGCGGAACCGGCGTCCCGGCGGGATGCTTCAACTGGAGCACAGCATAGCTTCGCGCCCTGCCTCTTGCGCACAAATGCCAAAAACTTGGATGTGCAGTGTCTTGCCGTTGAAAGCTAAGCCTGACTCGTCCACTGGTGTCCCAGCGTTAGGCGCAGCGGGCGCTGGCAGATAGCATTACAGCCACGTCCGCTTTTGGCGCCCGGTTAGTCGGCGGCTACGTTATGCCTTCGGCGACCGACTGAAATCGGATCGAGGAACTCTCCTCTCCCATACGCTAAACGAAGGCTTCTGTTGAAAGCTGCTTCCTGCCGAAGCGGACGCGAGCCTCTCGCTCAACCCGCAGTTCCGCTGCGGCGCGCTTCGAGGATCGCGGCGAGCTTGGCCATCATGTGGTCGTGCAGCAGCTTTCCCAGCTTCGCGCCGTCGCGCGCTGCGAGCGCCACCGCAATGCGCTCATGCTCGGCCAAGGCCTTTTCCCAGCGGCTGCGGGTCAGGTTGGCCTGATAGCGCGCGCGATGGATCTGGCCGGCGACGGTGGCATGGGTGCGGGCCAGCGTCTCGTTGCGGCTGGCGGCGAGGATCGCGGCGTGGATCCGCTGGTTGATCTCGAAATAGCGCGGCCGATCACCGGCCTCCACCGCCGCGCGCAGGGCCGCGGTCAGCCGGGTGATCTCGGCAATCTCGTCGGCGCTCGCGCGCTCGGCGGCCCGCTCGCCCGCGAGCCCTTCGAGTGCTGCGAGGATCGGGAAGGCATCTGCCAACTCGTCGTCACTGCGCCGAGCCACCACCGCGCCGCGGTTCGGGATCAGGTCGATCAGCCCCTCCGCGGCGAGGATCTTCATCGCCTCGCGCAGCGGGGTTCGCGAGACGCCGAACCGCTCGGTCAGCTCCTTCTCGCGGATCTTCTCGCCGCCCTTCAACTCGCCCTCGAAGATCAGCCTGCGTAGCGCGTCGGCGACCTGCACGGCGAGCGCGGGCCGAGTCAGCATTTCCTCGGAATCAGGAAGCTGCGGGTTCGCTCTCATGCCGATCTCCTTCCTCGTCCGAGGTCATCCGGTCGAAGACCTCGGCGATGTGCAGCGCGCGCCGCCCCGTGCCGTCGGCGATCTGATGCCTGCACGACGTGCCGTTGGCAATGATCAGCGCCTCGGGCGCGGCGCGGCGCACCGCGGGCAGCAGATCCGCCTCGCCCATGGCGAGCGAGACGTCGATGGTATCCGCGCCGTAGCCAAAGGCGCCGGCCATGCCACAGCAGGAGGATTGTATCATTTCGGCGTCGAGACCGGGAATCGCGGCCAGCGCACGGGTCATCTCGCCCATCGCGCCCGCCGCCTTCTGATGGCAGTGACCGTGCACATGTGCTTTGGTCGCAGAGGCGTCGAAGCGCAGCTTCATCCGCCCCGCCGCGGTCTCGCGCGCTACGAATTCCTCGAAGAGCAGCGCGCCCTTGGCCAGGCGCTCGGCTTCCTCGCCGGGCAGCAGCGCCCGGAATTCGTCGCGCAGGGTCAGCAGGCAGGACGGCTCGAGCCCGATCACCGGGCGTCCGGCCTCGACATGTGGCAGAAGCGCCGCGAGCGTGCGGCGCGCCTCTTCGCGGGCGCGGTCGATCATCCCGGCTGCCAGATAGGTGCGGCCGCAGCACAGTGGCCGTCCCCCTTCGGGCACCGCCGAGTGCACGGTGTAGCCGGCACGGGCCAACACTCTGAGCGCGGCGCGCGGGATCTCGGGCTCCATCCAGCGGCTGAAAGTGTCGGCGAAGAGCACGACCTCTCCCGCGTCGCCTTGCGGCGCGGCGGCGATCTCGGTCTCGTGGAAGGCGTCGCGGCGGAAGCGCGGCAGGCTGCGCCGGGCCGAAATGCCGGTGATCCGCTCAGCCAATCGCGCCACGGCCGGCACCCGCTCGCGCAGCGCAAACAGTGGACCGGCATGGGCGGCGATGCGGGCATGGCGCGGCAGGCCCGCGATCAGCCGATCCTTGAGCGAAAAACCCAGCTTCTGGCCGCGCTGATGCAGCACCTCCGTCTTCATCTTGGCCATGTCGACGCCGGTCGGGCATTCGCGCTGGCAGGCCTTGCAGCCGACGCAGAGCTTCATCGTCTCGGCCATCTCGTCGGAGAACAGCGCGTCGCGGCCGAGCTTGCCCGACAGTGCCAGCCGCAGCGTGTTGGCGCGGCCGCGGGTGACGTCCTTCTCGTTGCGCGTCACCCGGTAACTCGGGCACATCACGCCGCCCTGCAGCTTGCGGCAGGCGCCGTTGTTGTTGCACATTTCGATCGCGCCCTGCAGCCCTCCCGAGGCGCCGGACCAGGCCGACCAGTCGAAACCGGTGTCGAGATCGTCCAAGCGGTAGCCCTCGGGGTAGCGCAGCAGCGACCGGTCATCCATGCGCGGCGGCTCGACGATCTTGTTCGGGTTCAGGCGGCGATCCGGGTCAAAGGCCTCCTTTACCTCTTCGAAGGCGCGCACCATGCGCGGGCCGAACATCTTCTCGTGGAATTCGGAGCGCACGATTCCATCGCCATGCTCGCCGGAATGCGATCCCTTATAGTCGCGCACCATGTCGAAGGCTTCTTCGGCGATCGCGCGCATCGCCTTCACGTCCTTCTCCAGCCGCAGGTTCAGCACCGGGCGGACATGGAGGCAGCCCTCCGAGGCATGCGCGTACCAGGTGCCCTCGGTGCCGTGCTTACGGAATATTTCCGTGAGCCGGTCCGTGTAGTCGGCCAGGTGCTCGAGCGGCACCGCCGCGTCCTCGACGAAGGAGACGGGTTTGCCGGCCTGCTTCATCGACATCATGATGTTCAGGCCGGATTTGCGCAGCTCCCCGATATCGGCCATCAGACCGGGATCCCAGACTTCGACCACGCCGCCCTCGTGTGCCCCGCCGCGGCCGAAGCCGTAGCCCAGATCCGACATGGTGTCGTGCAGCTGGGCGATCCGCTCCGCGTTGGTCTCGGGGTCGTCGAACTCGACGAAGAGCAGCGCCGCCGGGTCGCCCTTCACGAAGGCGTCGAGCGTCGGCACGAAGGCCGGGATGTCGCGGGCGAGGCCGAGCATGGTGCGATCGACCAGCTCGACCTGGGTGGGGTCGAGCCGGACCAGATGCTGCGCCGCCTCCATCGCCGCGCGGAAGGTCGGGAAATGGCAGACGCCCTGCACCTTCTGCTGGGCGGGCAGGGGGGAAAGCCGGATCTCGATCGCGGTCGAAACGGCGAGGGTGCCCTCAGAGCCGACCAGCAGATGGGCGAGGTTGACCGGGTGCCCGTTCGGGACCAGCGCGTCGATGTTGTAGCCACCGACGCGGCGCTGCACCTTGGGAAAGCGGCGCTCGATCTCTTCCGCCTCGCGCGCACCGAGGCCCAAGAGCCGCTGCATCAGCGCTTCGGGCACGCGGTTGCCCGTGCCGGGCCCGAAATCGAACTCGGTCCCGTCGGCGAGCAGAGCGCTGATCGAGATGACGTTGTCGCGGGTGGTGCCATAGCGCAGCGAACGCGCGCCGCAGGAATTGTTGCCGACCATGCCGCCGATGGTGGCGCGCGAGGCGGTCGAGACATCGACGGGAAACCATAGCCCGTGCGGCTTGAGCTGACGGTTCAGCTCGTCGAGGACGATGCCCGGCTCGACCACCGCGCGGCGCCCCGCCCCGTCGAGCTCGAGGATCCGGTTGAAATGCTTCGAGCAGTCGAGGATCAGCCCGGTGTTGATCGTCTGTCCGCATTGCGAGGTACCGCCGCCGCGCAAGGTGACGGGCAGCCCGTCCTCGCGCGCCGCGTCGAGGGCGCGGGCCACGTCGGTGGCGCTTCGGGGCACCGCCACCCCGGCCGGCATGATCTGGTAATGCGAGGCGTCGGTCGCGTAGCGCCCACGCGAGAAGGCGTCGAAGAGCAGCTCGCCCTCGAAATCCCGGGCCAGCCGGCGTCTCAGTCCCTCGCGCAGCATCCTGTCGATCCCCCGGCCCCTACGGTCATATTCGTTCTTGACTCGAATTATGAATTCAGAATTCAATCCAAGTCAACCGACTGGCCCGGACCCGAACCGCAGGGTCGCCGAGCGGCCGGGCCGCACCTCAAGGGAGCTCTCTCCATGCCTGCTGGCCGTCATTTCCTACAGATCCCCGGGCCTTCGAACGTGCCCGATCGTATCCTGCGGGCCATGGACTACCCGACCATGGACCATCGCGGTCCGGCCTTCGCCGATGTCGGGCGCGCCGCGCTCGAAGGCGCGAAATGGGTGTTCAAGACCGAGAGCCGGGTGATCATCTACCCCTCCTCGGGCACCGGCGCCTGGGAGGCCGCGCTGGTCAACACGCTGTCGCCCGGAGACACGGTGCTGATGTATGAGACCGGCCATTTCGCGACGCTGTGGAAGGCGCTGGCCGAGCGACTCGGCCTGAAGCCCATATTCATCGAGGGCGACTGGCGCCGCGGCGCCGATCCGGAGGCGATCGAGGCGCGGCTGCGCGAGGACAGGTCCCACGAGATCAAGGCGGTCTGCGTGGTCCACAACGAGACCTCGACCGGATCGGTCTCGCCCATCGCCGCGATCCGCCGCGCCATCGATGCCGCCGGACACCCGGCGCTGTTCATAGTGGACACGATCTCGGGGCTCGGCTCGATCGATTACCGCCACGACGAATGGGGCGTCGACGTCGCCGTCTCCGGCTCGCAGAAGGGGCTTATGCTGCCGCCGGGGCTGTCCTTCAACGCGGTCAGCGAAAAAGCCATCGCCGCTTCGCGCAAGGCGGGTCTCACCCGGTCCTACTGGGCCTGGGACGAGATGCTGGGGCCGAACGACAAGGGCTACTTCCCCTACACCCCCGCGACCAACCTGCTCTACGGCCTGAACGAGGCGATCGCGATGCTCAAGGAGGAGGGGCTGGAGAACGTCTTTGCGCGCCATGCCCGTCATGGCGCGGCGACGTGTGCCGCGGTGCAGGCCTGGGGGCTCGAGGTGCTCTGCGCGCGGTCCGAGGATTACTCTGGCGTGCTGACCGCGGTGTTGCTGCCGGATGGCCATTCCGCCGACGGCTTCCGCGCCGTGGCGCTCGAGAAGTACGACATCTCCTTCGGCAACGGGCTGAGCAAGGTGGCCGATCGGGTTTTCCGCATCGGTCATCTTGGCGATTTCAACGATCTCATGCTCTGCGGCACCCTCTCGGGGGTGGAGATGGCGCTTGGCGATGCGGGCGTGCCGCATCGCAAAGGCGGCGTGCAGGCGGCGATGGAGGTGCTCGGCGGCGGCCGGCCCGCGCAACGGGCCGCCGCCGAATAGGCGCCCCGTGCCCGCGGCCCGGTGGAGGCGGTGGCAGCGGACACGGGAAGGGAGAGGAGGCGGCGGGGCGGACAGAGCCGGAAAAGGCCGGTCGCTCCGCCGCACGTCGGAAGATTCACCAGGGAGGACGACAAGATGACCATAAAGATTCTCGCGACCGCGGCGATCTCGGCGCTGATCGCCGGGCAGGCCGCGGCCGCCGACATGACGCTGCGCTTCGGCCATGTCGGCAATCCCGGCTCGCTCTTCGAGGCGACCGCCGAGCATTTCGCCGAATGCGCCAACGCGGCCCTCGGCGAGACGGCGGAGGTGCAGACCTTCGGCTCCTCGCAGCTCGGCAACGACCAGGAGATGCTGCAGAAGCTCAAGCTCGGGCAGGTGCAGTTCGCGCTGCCCTCCTCGGTGATGTCCTCGGTCGATGACCGCTTCGGGGTGTTCGAGATGCCCTACATCATCAAGGATCGCGACCACATGCGCCGGGTCCAGGCCGAGATGATGGACGTCTTCGAAGAGGCCGCCAACGACAAGGGCTACACCATCGTCGGCCTCGCCGAGAACGGCTTTCGCCACATCACCAACAACCTGCGCCCAATCAACGTGCCGGCCGATCTCGACGGGGTGAAGTTGCGGACACCGAACGGCAGCTGGCGGGTGAAGATGTTCCAGCAATACGGCGCCAACCCGACGCCGATGTCCTTCTCGGACGTGTTCACCGCGCTGCAGACCGGCGTGATCGACGGCCAGGAAAACCCCTACGCGCAGATCGCCTCGGCCAAGTTCCAGGAGGTGCAGGACTACCTCTCGATCACCGGCCATGTCTACACGCCGGCCTATATCCTCGCCTCCAAAAAGCATTTCGACGGGCTGCCCGAAGAGATGCAGGCGACGCTCAAGGACTGCGCCAGCCAGACCCAGGATTTCACCTATGAGCACGCGGCCCAGCTCGAGGTCGACCTGCTGGAGGAGATCAAGGCTGCCGGCGTCGAGGTGAACGAGGCCGACAAGGACGCCTTCATCGCCGCGTCGCGCCCGGTCTACGACGCCTTCGCCGCCGAGGTCGATGGCGGTGGCGATCTGATCGACAAGGTACTCGCGCTCGGCGGATCGAGCTGAGCGGGACCGGGGCGCCGTCCGACAGGGCGGCGCCCCGTCGCATCCGCCTCGCCCGTCCCGCGCCCGGCGGGTCGGGAGCAGCCCATCCAGCGAGCGAGCGATGACACAGCCAGCTTTGACCGGCGCCGGGCATCCGCCCCGCCACACCCCCTCACAGGCCGCGAGGACCCCAAGGGCCATGCAAAGTCTCAACCGGATATCCGCCGTGATGGCGCTGCTGCTCGAATGGATCATGGTGGCGCTGATGGTAACGCTGACCGTGGTGGTCATCGTCGCCGTGATCGCCCGCCTGATGGGCGAGAGCTTCTCGTGGTACGACGAGGTCGCCGCGATCATGCTGGCCTGGATCACCTATTACGGCTCGGCACTGGCGGCGCTCAAGCGGCGGCATATCGGCTTCGACACGGTGCTTCTGGCTCTGCCGTTGCGCTGGCGGCTGGCGGCGCTGTTGCTGGGAGAGGCGGTGGTGCTGACCTTCTTCGCGCTGATGGCCTGGGCCGGCTTTCAGGTGCTGGCGATCCTCGAAGGCTCCTACCTCGTCTCGCTGACCTGGGTGCCGGTGCAGTTCACCCAATCGGTGATCCCGATCGGCGCGCTGCTGTTCATCCTTGGCCAACTGCTCAGCCTGCCGGATTACTGGTCCAAGACCGCGCGCGGCATCTCGCTCGAACATGCCGAGATCGAGGAGGAGGTCGATACCGAGATGAGCCGCAGCGCCGGCCACGTGATCGGGGAGGTCCGCTGATGCTGATGCTGCTGATCTTCGTGGCGCTGGTGGCGCTGATCTGCATCAACGTGCCGATCGCCGTGGCGCTGGCCATGGCGGGGGTGATCGGCCTTCTGGCCACCGAGGGCGTCAACTCGCTCGCGGCGATCGCGCTCGACATGTATGGCGGCGCGACCAAGTTCTCGCTGATCGCGATCCCGATGTTCGTGCTCGCAGGCGCGATCATGAACGCGGGCGGCATCACCGACCGGCTGATCAACTTCGTCTCGGCGCTGATCGGCTTCGTCCGGGGCGGCCTCGCCATGGTCAATATCGGCGTGTCGCTGTTCTTCGCCGAGATCTCTGGCTCGGCGGTGGCCGACGTGGCGGCGATGGGCTCGATCCTGATCCCGCAGATGAAGAAGCGCGGCTATTCCGGCGCGCTCTCGGCGGCGGTGACCTCGTCCTCGGCCTCGCTGGCGATCATCATCCCGCCCTCGATCCCGATGATCCTCTACGCGGCCTCGGCCAACACCTCGGTCGAGCAGCTCTTCGTCGCGGGGCTCGTGCCCGGCGTGCTCGGCGCGGCCGGGCTGATGGGCGTCGCCTACTGGTTCGCGCGGCGCTACAACCTGCCGACCGAGGAAGCTTTCAACATCCCGCGCCTCAAGGCCACCTTCATCGACGCGCTGCCGGCCTTCGCGCTGCCGGTGGTGATCCTGGGCGGCATCTTCGGCGGCTTTGTCACCGCAACCGAGGCGGCGGGCCTCGCGGTGATCGCCGCGCTGGTGGTTTCGGCCTGGTATCGCAAGGTCGATCTCAAGCATCTGCGGCAGGCGATGCTCGACGGCGGGATGCAGACGGCGGTGGTGATGCTGCTGGTCGCGGCCTCGGTGCTGATGGGCGGCTTTCTCACCCGGGCGCAGATCCCGCAGCAGCTGGCCGAGGGCATCCTGGCGATCACCAGCGCGCAATGGGCGATCCTGCTGATCCTCAATGTGTTCTTCCTGGTGATCGGTTTCTTCCTGCACTCGGCGGCGGCGATCATCCTGGTGGTGCCGATCGTCATCCCGCTGATCCAACAGGCCGGCATCGACCCGGTACATTTCGGCCTCGTCGTGACGCTCAACCTCGCCATCGGTCAGCAGACGCCGCCCGTGGCCTCGGTGCTGATCACCAGCTGCGCGGTGGCGCGCGCCAACATCTGGGAGGTCTCGAAGGTCAATGTCTACTTCGTGGCGGTGCTGCTCGCGGTGCTGATGCTGTGCACCTACGTGCCTTCGGTGCCGCTGTTCCTCGTGGAGTATTTCTACCGATGACAGATGAGCTGATCACGGAGCGTCGCGGCGCGACGCTCCACATCATCTTCAACCGACCCGCCGCGCGCAACGCGCTGACCTTCGGCATGTACGAGGCGCTGGCCGAAGCCTGCGCCAAGGTGCCTACCGACGGATCGCTACGCGCGGTGGTGATCTCGGGCGTGGGCGGCCGCGCCTTTGCGGCGGGCACCGACATGACCCAGTTCCGCGGCTTCGAGACGGCCGGGGACGCGCATGGCTACGAGGCGCGGATCGCCGAAGTGCTAGGCGCGGTCGAGACCTGCCCGCTGCCCACCTTGGCTGCACTGAACGGCGCCTGCACCGGGGGCGGGGCCGCGATCGCGGCGGCCTGCGACCTGCGGATCGCGGCGGCCAATCTGCGCTTCGGCTTCCCGATCGCGCGGACGCTGGGCAACTGCCTTTCCGCCGCCAACCTCGCGCGGCTCACCGAGCTCTTGGGCGCGGGACGGCTGCGCGAGATCATCTTCACCGCCCGGCTGATCGAGGCCGAGGAGGCCCGCGCCATTGGCCTCGTCTCCGAGCTGCTGCCCGACGAGGCTGCGCTGATGACGCGCGCGGGCGAGATCGCCGACACGCTGGCAGGCATGGCGCCGCTGACACTGCGCGCCACCAAGGAGGCTATGCGGCGCAACCGCGAGGCGCGCGCGGTGGAGGACGCCGACCTGATCGAGATGTGCTACATGAGTGAGGATTTCCGCCACGGGATGGAAGCCTTCCTCGCCAAGCGCAAGCCGGACTGGAGGGGCAGATGAGCGGCAGCGGACCCTTGGCGGGCATGAAGGTGGTGGAGCTCGCCCATATCATGGCGGGCCCGGCCTGCGGGCTGATGCTGGCCGATATGGGCGCCGACGTGATCAAGGTCGAGAAGCCCACGGGCGACGACAGCCGCCGCTTCGTGCCGCCCGAGATCGCGGGCGAGAGCGCGGCCTATCTGATGATGAACCGCAACAAGCGCGGCATCGCGCTCGATCTCAAGCACCCCGAAGGGGTGGAGGCGCTGCGCGACCTGCTGGCCGAGGCCGACGTGGTGATCGAGAATTACCGCCTCGGCACGATGGAAAAGCTGGGCCTCGGCTATGACAGCCTGCGCGCGATCAATCCCCGCCTCGTCTATTGCGAGATCTCTGGCTTCGGCCGCACCGGCCCTTATGCTTCGCGCGGCGGCTTCGACCTGATCGCGCAGGGCATGTCGGGGCTGATGTCGATCACCGGCGAGGGGCCGGGCCGCCCGCCGGTCAAGCCCGGCGCGCCGATCACCGACATCACCGCGGGCCTGCTCGCGGCGATGGGCTGCTGCGCGGCCTATGCCAAGGCGCGCGAAACCGGGCAGGGGCAGAAGGTCGACACCTCTCTCTTCGAGGCCGGGATCACGCTCACCTACTGGCAGAGCGCGATCGCCTTCGCCACCGGCGAGACGCCCGGCCCGGTCGGGTCGGCCCACCCGCTGAACGCGCCCTATCAGGCTTTCGAGACCCGCGACGGATGGATCAATGTCGGCGCCGCCAACCAGCAGAACTGGCTGCGGCTGCTGCAGGTGATCGAGGCGCCCGAGCTCGACGCCGATCCGCGCTTCGGCTCGAACCGCGACCGGATGCAGAACCTCCCCGCGCTGGTCAAGATCCTGAACGGCCATCTGCGCGGCCGCGACACCGCCGATTGGCTGGCGCGGATGGAGGCTGCCGGGCTGCCCGCCGGGCCGGTTCTGACCATCCCCGAGATGCAGTCGGACCCGCAGGCGTTGGCGCGTGACATGATCGTCGAGACCGACCATCCGCGCGCCGGCCGGGTGAAGGGGATCGGCCACCCGGTCAAGTATTCCGGCGAAACGCCCCCCGCCGCCCGCCCGGCACCGCTGCTCGGTCAGCATGGCCGCGAGGTGCTGGCCGAACTGGGCTACGACGCGGCGCGGATCGAACGGCTGGTTTCGGCAGGCGCGCTGATCTGCCCCGACAACGTGGCGATGCCGCAGGACCCCGAGAAAGCCGTGGCCGTGTCTCGATAACCGCAGCTGCCGGGACCGGCCATAATCGGCCAACGCGCGCCGGCCCACCGCATTTGCATGGGGTTCCGTGCCCGCCGCCGTGCTATGCTGTACCCCGGAACCTGGCCCGATGCGTGCCGGCTTTCCGCCGTCCCGAAGGGCCTTTGCGGGGAGGGACCGCCATGTCCGTCACGGCTGAAGAGATCTACGGGACCTATCCATATTTCCTCGAACCCGGTGCTGCGGAGTTGCGGCGCTCGGGCGAGACGCGCACCCGTTTCCTCGCGACGGGAGGGATGACCGGCGGCGCCTATGCGATGATCGACGAGACCGCGTCACGCGGCGAGACCGTGCCGCTGCACCGGCATGCGGAGGACATCGAGTCGCTTTATGTCATCGAGGGCGAGCTCAGCGTCTATATCGACGCCCTGCCTTGCCACATAGCGGGTCCGGGCGCCTTCGCCCATTTCGCGCCCGGCACGGTTCACGGATTCCGAGTCGAAAGCGAGACCGCGCGCTACCTTTTGCTGACGACACCGCGCCATGGCGAATTCTACCGCGCCATTTCGCGCCCGCCGTGCGGCCCGGGCGAAGGCCCCGACGAGCCGGTGGACGAAGCCACCGTCATGAGGGCCTGCCGAGACTACGCCGTGGAATTCATCGCACCGTTTCCCGAGGCAGGGATGGGCGCCGGGCGGGGCGGCCCTAGCTCTGCGGCATGTCCAGATCCCTCCTCCTCGCCCTCGCCCTCGCCCTCGCACTGACATCGCTGATCCCACTTCATGCGCAGGAGGCGCCCGACCCGGCGCCGCCGCCCCCCATCGCCGTGGAGGTTGTCCGCCCCGACGACGAGATCGCCGCGCGGCTCGGCGCGATCCTCGAGGCGCTGGGGCGCGATGGCATCGGCGTGGGCGTGCAGGCCGGGGTCGTCCGGCTTAGCGGCGAGGTGGCCGAGGAGGCCGACAGCGAAGAGATAGCCGCGATCGCGGAGCGCCTCGACGGCGTGGTGGCGGTGCGCAACGATATCGAGGCGACGGGCGAGATCGCCGAGCAGCTGAACCCCGCCTTCGAACGCTTTCGCACCCGGATCGAGCAGGCGGTGGGACGGCTGCCCTTGTTGCTGCTGGCCTTGGCGGTCTTCGCGGCCGTAGTGGGGCTCGGCTTTCTGCTTGCACGCGCGCGGTTCTGGGACCGGCTGGCGCCGAACGCCTTCATCGCCGGTCTCTACCGGCAGGCGGTGCGGGTGGTGATGGGCATTGCCGGCGTGGTGGTGGCGCTCGACATCGCGGGGGCAGCAGCGCTTCTGGGCACCATCCTCGGCGCGGCGGGCCTCGTCGGTCTCGCCATCGGTTTCGCCGTGCGCGACACGGTCGAAAACTTCGTGGCCTCGATCATGCTCAGCCTGCGCCAACCCTTCCAGCCCAACGACCTCGTCGAGATCGAGGGGGACACCGGGCGGGTGATCCGGCTGACCTCGCGTGCGACGATCCTGCTGTCGCTCGACGGCAACCACATCCGCATCCCGAACGCCGTGGTCTTCAAGAGCCGGATGATCAACTACACCCGCAACCCCGAGCGGCGTTTCAGCTTCGATATCGGCATCGACCCCGACGCCGATCTCGAAGCGACGCGGATCCTCGCGCAGGAAACGCTGGCCGGGCTGCCCTTCGTGCTGGCCGAACCGGCGCCGCTGGTCTGGATCGAGGACGTGACCGAGGCAGGCGCCATCCTGCGCTCCAGCGCTTGGATCGACCAGAACGCCACCGGCTTCGCCACCGCGCGCGGCGACGCGATCCGGCTGGTCAAGGGCGCGATCGAGGCGGCAGGTGTGTCGATCCCCGACACCACCTATCGCATCCGGCTCGAAGGGGCGGGGGCCCCGGCCGCGCCGCAAGACCGCGAGAGGACCACGCCGCGCCGCACCGAGGCGCGGCCCGAGGCCGAAGCCGCCGCCTTTCGTCAATCCGAGGAAAAGGCGCTGATCTCCATGGTCCGGGCCGAGCGCGCGCAGGAGGACGACCTGCTGAGCAAGGACGCGCCGCGCGAATAGCCCCTGGCCCGGCAGGGATCAGCCGGCCGGGTGCGCGGCCCGGGTGATGGCATCGGCGAGCTGGCGGTCGGAGAAGGGCTTGCCGAGCCGGCTGGTGACAAAGGGCTCGCTCCCCTCCGGCAGCTCCCCATAGCCGGTGCACAGGATGATCGGCATGTCGGGACGCTTTGCCCGGATGGCCTCGGCAAGCCGCGCCCCGGTCATGCCCGGCATGGCCTGGTCGGTCAGCACGAGATCGATATCCGGCTCCGCCTCGAAGATCGCCAGCGCCTCGTCGCCACGGCTCGCCTGCAGCACCTCGTGCCCCAACTCCTCAAGCATGCCGACCGTGCCCATCAGCACCAGGAAATCGTCATCCACGGCAAGGATCTTCATTGGTCGCGGGCCTTGGTCAGGCAGGGGCGTCGCGGCAGGGGCAGGCGCGGCCTCGGCCGTCATGCCGGACGCCGCTACCGGCAGCAGGATCTCCGCCGTGGTGCCGCGACCGGGCGCGCTGTGCAGGCGAAAGGCGCCGCCCGATTGCCGCGCAAGCCCGTGCACCATGCTCAGCCCGAGACCGGTGCCCTTGCCGACGCCCTTGGTGGTAAAGAACGGCTCGGTCGCCTGCGCCAGCGTGGCCGCGTCCATGCCCGGCCCGTCATCCGTCACGGTCAGGCGGACATAGCGGCCGGGCAGAAGTTCGGGATCGCCGCCGCAATCGACCGCCTCGCAGCAGACGGTCAGCACGCCCCGGCCATCCATCGCGTCGCGCGCATTGACCACGAGGTTAAGCACGGCCATCTCGAACTGGTTCGCATCGACGAGCGCGGGTGGCACGTCATCATCGATGTGGCGGCGCACCTCGATGCCCGAGCCCAGCGAGCTCTGCAGGAGCTGATCCATCTCGGAGACCAGACCACAAAGGTCGACGGCCGTCGGCGCGAGGTCCTGCCGGCGCGCGAAGGCGAGCATGTGCTGCACAAGCCGGGCACCACGCTCCGCGCCAGACAGGGCGTTGCGAAGGATCGCGTTGGCGCGCGCGTTGGACGGGTCGATATGCGACTGCAGCAGGCTCAGGCTCGACTGGATGACCGCGAGGAGGTTGTTGAAGTCATGCGCGACGCCGCCGGTGAGCTGGCCCAGCGTTTCGAGCTTGCGCGATTGCGTCAGCGCTTCCTCGGCGAGCCGAAGCTGTTCGTCCTGCCGCCGCTTCTCGTCGAGGTTCCGGCCGGTGGCAAAGATGATGTCGCCCCGGACCACCGCGCTCCAGCCGAACCAGCGTGCGGCGCCGCTGCTGTCGCGCATGCGCAGCTCGGCATGATCGAGCTGGCCGGTCTCGAGCAGCCTCTTGAAGAGCTCATGGGCGAGCGGCTTGTCCTCGTCGTCGACGAACTCGTCATACTTGGCACCCTGCAACGTCTCCAGCGGGAAGCCGAGCTGCTGCGTCCAGGCATCGCTCAGCTCGAGGTAAAACCCCTCATGCGACATGATGACATGCAGGTCGCGCGATGCGGACCACAGGTTGCTCCGCTCGGCACGGCGCAGTTCGAGTTCGGCGGCGCGCTGCTTCTCCTCGGTGACGTCCCGTGCGGTGGCATAGACCTTGCCGTCATGCGGCACCGAGACCCATGACAGCCAGCGATAGCTGCCATCGGCGCGGCGATAGCGGTTCTCGAAGCGCAGCACCGGCTGGTCCTGCTTGACGTTGTCGAAGGCGGCGGTCGTGCTGGCCCGGTCGTCTGGATGCACGAGGTCCATGAAAGGGGTACGGCGCAGCTCTTCCGGCGAATACCCCAGCGCAGCGATGGCGGCGGGGTTCGCCTGCTCGAAATGGCCGTCGAAATTCGCCACGACCTGGATCTCGGGCGAAACCTCCCAAATCCGGGCCCGGGTGCCGAACTCCGCCCTGAGCCGCGACTCTAGATCCTCCGTGCGGCGCTTCAGGCGGGCCTCGTTCTCCTCGCGCTCGGTAACATCGAGGAACAGCAGGCCGAAGCGGTCGGCGGCGACGGGAAAGGCCCGGATGTCGTAGGTCCGGCCGAGCTGCGAGACCGGGCCGACGAAGTTGCGGGACCGCTGATCGACGGCGACACGCGCGAAATCCTCGAGCCAATGCGGCTCGACATCGGAAATCACCTCGGTGACCTTCTTGCCGATGATGCCATCGGAGCTGAGCCCCGTGAGCGTCGACCAGGCATCGTTGACGTGCAGATAGCGCCAGTTGAGGCTGCCATCCGCCTCGCGCAGCACCTCGGCGATAACGAGACCCTCATGCAGCCTGTCAAAGACCTCGGGCCAGTCGATGCGGGAAGAGGCTCCCAGCCCCAGGCCGCTCAGAAAATCGTCCGTTTTCATGACTGTCCCGTGAAGCTTCGCTGCGGTTTGGCCGGACCAGAGTAAGCTGCCTGGTACGCCGGGCCAACCATCGGCAATAGTCCCGATATGGCCGCGCGGCAATCGCTTGTCCGATCACGTTTCCCGTTGACGCAGCAGCAACCGCGCAACTTGGAGCGACGGACCAAGAAAAGCGAGCGACTTTACACCATTTCGGCTACTGGTTGAACGACGCCGATCTCTCACTTCCCTGCGCCCACAGGCCTTTGCGGGCGCAGCACGATCCGTGCAGTTGCAGAAATTTACAGAATTTCGGCATGGGCGGATAATCTTTTTACAAAAAAGGCAGCCTGCCTGAGTGGCTTGCCTACATTTTTTCAAAATTCGCTTATTCCCCTTCACGAGGAGATCGCGCGCCGCGGCGCATCACGCCACCCTTGCGAGGGCGGCTCAGGAGGAGACCCGCGGCACATCGGAACCGGAGGAGGAGGTTCGCCATGAACACCCAAACCAGGCTCTCGAGCCCTGCCCATCTGCCCGCGCCGGACGTTGCAGCTCGCGCCCATGTCGACGCCCACGCCTATGAGCGGATGTATCGCGAGAGCATCACCGATCCCGAGGGATTCTGGGGCGAGCAGGGCAAGCGTCTCGACTGGATCAAGCCCTATACCCGGGTCCAGAACGCTGACTTCACGCTGGGCCGGGTCGCGATCAATTGGTTCGAGGACGGCACGCTCAACGTCGCGCAGAACTGCATCGACCGGCACCTCGCCACGCGCGGCGACCAGACCGCGATCATCTGGGAGCCGGACGACCCCGCCGATCCGGCCAGGCACATCACCTATCGCGAACTGCACCGCGAGGTCAGCCGGCTCGCCAACGTGTTCGAGAGCCTCGGCGTGGGCAAGGGTGACCGCGTCGTCATCTACCTGCCGATGATCCCCGAGGCCGCCTACGCGATGCTCGCTTGCGCGCGGATCGGCGCGATCCATTCGGTGGTCTTCGCCGGCTTTTCGCCCGACGCACTCGGTGCGCGGATCAATGGCTGCGACGCCAAGCTCGTCATCACCGCCGACGAGGCGCCGCGCGGCGGCCGCAAGACCCCGCTCAAGACCAACACCGATCAGGCGCTGCTGCACTGCAACGAGGGCGTGAAATGCCTGGTGGTCCGCCGCACCGGCGGCCAGACCAGCTGGGTCGACGGCCGCGACTTCGACTATGGCGAGCTGATGGCCGAGGCCGGGGATCATTCCGAACCGGTCGAGATGAACGCGGAAGACCCGCTCTTCATCCTCTACACCTCCGGCTCCACCGGGCAGCCCAAGGGGGTGGTGCACAGCTCCGGCGGCTACCTTCTCTACGCCGCGATGACGCACCAGATCACCTTCGACTACCACGAGGGCGACGTTTATTGGTGCACCGCCGATGTCGGCTGGGTGACCGGGCACAGCTACATCGTCTATGGCCCGCTGGCCAATGGCGCCACGACCGTGATGTTCGAAGGCGTGCCGACCTGGCCGGATGCGGGCCGCTTCTGGGAGGTCTGTGCCAAGCACAAGGTCAACCAGTTCTACACCGCGCCCACCGCGATCCGCGCCCTGATGGGCCACGGCGCCGCGCCGGTCGAAAAGCATGACCTGAGCGCGCTGCGCCTGCTCGGCACGGTCGGCGAGCCGATCAACCCCGAGGCCTGGAACTGGTACAACGAGGTGGTGGGCAAGGGCCGCTGCCCGATCGTCGACACCTGGTGGCAGACCGAGACCGGCGGTCATCTCATCACGCCGCTGCCCGGCGCGACCGCGCTGAAGCCCGGCTCGGCCACCAAGCCGTTCTTCGGCGTGCGGCCGGTCGTGCTCGATCCGCAGTCGGGTGCGGTGATCGAGGAGACCGAAGCCGAGGGCGTGCTCGCCATCGCCGAAAGCTGGCCGGGTCAGATGCGCACGGTCTGGGGCGATCACGAGCGCTTCGAGCAGACCTATTTCTCGCAATATCCGGGCTACTATTTCTCCGGCGACGGCTGCCGCCGCGACGCCGATGGCGATTACTGGATCACCGGGCGCGTCGACGACGTGATCAACGTCTCCGGCCACCGCATGGGCACCGCCGAAGTCGAGAGCGCGCTGGTGGCCCATGCGAAGGTCGCCGAAGCCGCGGTCGTCGGCTATCCGCACGAGGTCAAGGGGCAGGGGATCTACTGCTACGTGACGCTGATGAACGGCGTCGAGCCCAGCGAGGAGCTGCGCAAGGAACTGCGTCAGTGGGTGCGCCAAGAGATCGGCCCGATTGCCAGCCCCGACCTGATCCAGTGGGCGCCCGGCCTGCCCAAGACCCGCTCGGGCAAGATCATGCGCCGCATCCTGCGCAAGATCGCCGAGAACGACCATGGCAGCCTCGGCGACACCTCGACGCTCGCCGACCCCTCGGTGGTGGACGAGCTGATCGACAACCGCATGAACCGGGGGTGAGGCCGATGGATGGCAGGGATACCCCAGCGCAGACGCCCGCCTTCATCCTGCTCGGCCCCCCGGGGGCCGGGAAGGGCACCCAGGCCCGCAGGCTCGAGGAGCGCTTCGGCCTCGTCCAGCTCTCCACCGGCGACCTGCTGCGGGCTGCCGTGGCCGAGGGCAGCGAAGCCGGCCAGCGGGCGAAGGCCGTGATGGAGGCCGGGCAGCTGGTCTCCGACGAGATCGTCATCGCCATCCTCGACGACCGGCTCGACCGGCCGGACGTGGCCCGCGGCGTGATCCTCGACGGCTTTCCGCGCACCACGGCGCAGGCGGCGGCGCTCGACGATCTGCTGGCCCGCCGGGGCCAGCGCGTCTCGGCCGTGATCAGCCTCGAGGTCGATGACGCGGCGATGGTGGAGCGGATTTCCGGCCGCTACACCTGCGTCACCTGCGGCGAGGGCTGGCACGACAGCTTCAAGCGCCCGGCGACACCCGGCACCTGCGACGGCTGCGGCGGCACCGAGTTCAAGCGCCGCGCCGACGACACCGCCGAGACGGTGGCCTCGCGGCTCGAGGCCTACCATGCCGAGACCGCGCCGCTGATCGACTATTACCGCGCCCGCGGCACGCTCGAAAGCGTGCCCGCAATGGGCGCGATCGACGATATCGCGCAGGCCCTGTCGGAGATCGTCCGACGACACGAGACGGCCTGAGCGACGACCAAGACCGGCGGCCGGAGGAACGCGTGAGGGCCGCCATCAATGCAACGACGGGAGGAGCCCGCATGTCGGATCACACGACACATCCACCAACCACGATGACCAAGGATGACAAGGCCTATTGGTCCGCAAACGTGCGGATCATCACCATCTGCCTCGTCATCTGGGCCACCGTTTCATTCGGCTTCGGCATCATCCTGCGGCCGCTGATCAGCTGGATCGGCATCGGCGGCACCGATCTGGGCTTCTGGTTCGCGCAGCAGGGGTCGATCCTCGTCTTTCTGGCGCTGATCTTCTTCTACGCCTGGCGGATGAACCGGCTCGACCGGCAATACGGCGTCGAGGAGGAATAAGCGCCATGGACCAGTTCACCCTCAACCTGATCTTCGTGGGCGCCTCCTTCGCGCTCTATATCGGCATCGCGATCTGGGCCCGCGCCGGCTCCACCTCGGAGTTCTACGCCGCCGGGCGCGGCGTCCACCCCGTGACCAACGGCATGGCCACAGCGGCCGACTGGATGTCGGCGGCCTCCTTCATCTCGATGGCGGGCCTGATCGCCTTCACCGGTTACGACAATTCCACCTACCTGATGGGCTGGACCGGCGGCTACGTGCTGCTGGCGCTGCTGCTCGCGCCCTATCTGCGCAAGTTCGGCAAGTTCACCGTGCCCGAGTTCATCGGTGACCGCTTCTACAGCCCGACCGCGCGGCTCGTGGCCGTGATCAGCCTTCTGGTGGCCTCTCTCACCTACGTGATCGGCCAGATGACCGGCGTCGGCGTGGCCTTTGGCCGCTTCCTCGAAGTCGACAACACCACCGGCCTGCTGATCGGCGCCGTCGTCGTCTTCGCCTATGCGGTGTTCGGCGGCATGAAGGGCGTCACCTACACCCAGGTCGCGCAGTACTGCGTTCTGATCGCCGCCTACACCATCCCGGCGGTCTTCATCTCGCTGCAGCTCACCGGCAACCCGATCCCGGCGTTCGGCCTCTTTGCCGAAACCGGCTCCGGCGAGCCGCTGCTGCAGACCCTCGACCAGATCGTCACCGATCTCGGCTTCAAGGCCTATACCCAGCACCACGGCGACACCTTCAACATGCTGCTGTTCACGCTCAGCCTGATGATCGGTACCGCTGGCCTGCCGCATGTGATCATGCGCTTCTTCACCGTGCCCAAGGTCTCGGACGCGCGCTGGTCGGCCGGCTGGACGCTGGTCTTCATCGCGCTGCTCTATCTCACGGCTCCCGCCGTGGGCGCGATGGCGCGGCTCAACATCACCCAGCAGTTCTGGCCGCAGGGCACGAACGCCGAAGCCGTGTCGGTCGAGACGATCGAGAGCGACCCGGCCTATGACTGGATGGCCACCTGGCAGCAGACCGGCCTTCTGGGCTGGGAAGACAAGAACGGCGACGGCCGGATCCAGTACTACAACGACGCCGCGCCCGAGATGCAGGAACGCGCCGCCGCTGCCGGCTGGCAGGGCAACGAGTTCGTCAACTTCAACAACGACATCCTCGTTCTCGCCAACCCCGAGATTGCCAACCTGCCGGGTTGGGTGATCGGCCTTGTGGCCGCCGGCGGTCTCGCCGCTGCGCTCTCCACCGCTGCCGGCCTTCTGCTCGCCATCTCCTCGGCAGTCAGCCACGACCTGGTGAAGGGCCGCATCGCGCCGAACATCTCCGAGAAGGGCGAGCTTCTGTCGGCGCGGATCGCTATGGCCGCCGCCATCGCCGTGGCCACCTATCTGGGCATCAACCCGCCGGGCTTCGCTGCGCAGACCGTGGCGCTCGCCTTCGGCCTCGCGGCGGCGTCGATCTTCCCGGCGCTGATGATGGGCATCTTCTCCAAGCGGGTGAACAACACCGGCGCCGTGGCGGGGATGCTCGTGGGCCTGGGCGTGACCGTGGTCTACATCTTCCTGCACAAGGGCTGGTTCTTCGTCCCGGGCACCAACTCCTTCGACGACTCGGACCCGCTCCTGTTCACCGTGAAGTCGACCTCCTTCGGCGCGGTGGGTGCTCTGCTGAACTTCGCCACGGCGATCATGGTCAGCCGTGCGACGCAGGAGCCGCCGCAGGAGATCCAGGATCTGGTCGAAAGCGTCCGCATCCCGCGTGGCGCAGGGGCGGCGACCGCCGGCCACTGACCCCCGTCGAGGGGCGGCGCACCCGCCGCCCCTTGCGACCTTTGCGTCCCGCGCCCAGCATGGCGCGGGACGACCCTTATCGGAGACCCCGATGCCGCAGCCCCTCGACGCCTTTCTCGCGCGCCAGCCCCCCTGGGATCGGCTGCCCGACGCGGTGCGTGCGAAGATCGCGGCCGCCGCCCGGCCGATCGAGGCCGCCGCAGGCGAGGCGCTGTGCGAGGTCGGCGCGCCGCAGCCTGGCCTCTTCGTGATCCGCGAAGGCGCGGTGACCACCACCGATGCGCGCGGCGCCACCGTCTCCCGTCTCGGCCCCGGCAACAGCTTCGGCGAACGCGCGCTGCAACGCGGCGGCACCGCCCTCGTCACCGCCCGCGCCGACGAGCCAAGCGCGCTGCTGCTGCTCTCCCCCGATTTTTTCGCCGAGCTGATGCGCGAGCACCGGCTCGTCCGCCGCTTCTTCGACCGCTCCAACCCGCTCGGCGACCGGCCCCGCACCCGCGCCGAGGAACTCACCTCCACCCGCGTCGCCGATTTGATGGCGACCGACCCGGTGACCTGCGCCCCCGACACCAGCCTGCGCGCTGCCGCCAAGCTGATGCGCGACCGCCGGATCTCGTCGCTCTGCGTGACCGAGAATGGCGCCCTGCGCGGCATCGTCACCTTGCGCGACATGGTTAACAAGGCGCTGGCCGAGGCGATGCCGCCCGACACCCCGGTCACGCGGATAATGACCGAAGCGCCGATCACGCTGCCCTCGAACGCCATCGGCTCGGACGTGCTGCACCGGATGATGGAGCGCCATCTCGGCCACCTGCCGATCGTCGATGGCGGGCGGCTGGTGGGGATGGTCACCCAGACCGACCTGACCCGCTTCCTCGCCTCGACATCGGCGGGGCTCCTGGGCGACATGGCCCGTGCCGGCTCGCCCGAGGAGCTGTCCCGCGTCACCGCCCGGATCCCCGATCTGCTGGTCCAGCTCACCGCCGCCGGCAACCGCCACGAGGTCGTCACGCGGCTCGTCACCGACATGGCCGACGGCGCGACCCGTCGCCTGATCCGCCTGTACGAAAAGGCTCATGGCGCCGCGCCCGCCCCCTTTGCCTGGGTCGCTTGCGGCAGCCAGGGTCGGCAGGAGCAGACCGGCATCTCCGATCAGGACAACGCGCTAATCATCTCCGACGCCGCCACCGATGAAGACATGGCGTGGTTCGCCGGGCTGGCCCACTTCGTCTCGGACGGGATGAACGCCGCAGGCTACGTGTTCTGCCCCGGCGACATGATGGCCACCAACCCGCGCTGGCGGCAACGCGCCTCGGTCTGGGCCGGCTATTTCCGCGACTGGATCGCCCGGCCCTCGAAGGAGGCGCAGATGCTCGCCTCCGTCATGTTCGACCTGCGGGTGATCGCCGGCGAGGAGGGGCTCTTCGCGCCTCTGCACGAGGACACGCTGCGCGCGGCGAGCGGCAACTCGATCTTCACCGCGCACATGGCCTCGAACGCGACCGGCCACGTGCCGCCGCTGGGCCTGCTGCGCGGCTTCGCGACGCTGCGCTCGGGCGAGCACCGCCACCATATCGACCTCAAGCTGAACGGCGTCATCCCGGTCGTCGATCTCGCCCGGATCTACGCGCTGCAGGGCCGGCTCTCGCCGATGAACACCCGCGCCCGGCTCGAGGCGGCGGGCGAGGCGGGGGTGATCAGCCTGCATGGCGCGCGCGACCTGCTCAACGCCTATGACGTGATCGCCCAGACCCGGATCGAGCATCAGGCCCGCCAGATCCGGGCCGACGAGGCACCGGACAACTTCATGCAGCCGAACGAGCTGTCGGATTTCGAACGTTCGCACCTGCGCGACGCCTTCGTGGTGGTGAAGACCATGCAGGCCGCGCTCATGCAGGGCCGGCGACTACTGGGATAACCCCGCGCCACCCGGCGCGGGCAGGGGAGGATTAGGGATGTTTCTGGAACTTCTCGGCGTGATCTTCGCGGGCGTGACCGGCGCCCTCGTCGTCTATGCCGCGAACCGCGCGACCGGCGGACGGCTGCCGCGCTGGCTGATGCCCGCGGTGGCCGGTCTGGCGATGATCACCGCCACGATCAGCCTCGAATACAGCTGGTACGGCCGCACCGTCGCCGCGCTTCCCGAGGGGCTGGTCGTCGCGGACAGGGTCGAGGATCGCGCCTTCTTCCGTCCCTGGACCTATCTCGTGCCCTATATCGACCGCTTCGTCGCCGTCGACCGCGCCAGCATGCAGACCAACCCCGACCGCCCCGGCGAGCGCATCGCCAACATGTATTTCTTCGGCCGATGGGCGCCGCTTCGACGCGTGCCGGTCGCCTTCGACTGCGCCGGCAACCGCCGGGCGGCGCTGGTGGAGGGCGCGGATATCGCGCCGGACGGCGGCATCGCGGGCGCCGAGTGGACGCAGGCCCCGCCCGACGATCCGCTGCTCGCCGCCGCCTGCGCGGAGAGCTGAGATGCAGCGGCTGGGCCTGCGACAGCGCGTGGCGCTGTTCTTCGCGCTGGCGGCCGCCGGCGGGCTCGCCGCGATCGCCACCGGCCTCGCGCTCGGCTACCGGCAGGTGGCGGGGGCGGACCTTTCGCCCTTCGTCACCGCCGGGGTGGTGGCGGGGTTCGGCCTGCTCGCGGTGATCGCCGGGATCTGGCTGCTGTTCGACGAGAACGTGGCCAAGCCGGTCATCGCCCTCGCGGCCCGGCTGCGCGCCCATGCCCATGGCGGTGCGGACATGCCGCTCGACCTCCAGAGCGCGCGCTGGCTGGACGATCTCGTTCCCGCCGCCGCCGCCGTCGCCGACCGGCTCGGCCGCTCCACCTTTGATGCCGCCGAGGCGCTGGCCGAGCGTACCGCCGAACTCGCCGCCGAAAAGGACCGCCTCGCCGCCGTGCTCACCGGGATGCCGGTCGCGGTTAGCATCATGGGCCCGAGCCACAAGCTCGTCCTCTATGACGGCCAATCCGCCGACCTGCTGGGGCAGGAGGGGCCGGTTCGGCTCAACGCCTCGATCTTCGAGTATCTGCGCCCCGGACCGATCGAGACCGCGCTCGAGGAGCTGCACCGCCGAGGCGCCCGCCGCGCGCCGCTGGTGGCCGAGACACTGTCGGGCCGGGTCTGCACCGGCCATATCCGCCTGATGGGCGATGAGGCGGGCTACATGCTCATGCTCGAGCCGCTGGACCCCGAGGCCGAGCGCCCGCTCACCTACGACTTCGCCTTGCTCGCGGGACGCACCGGTGCCGCCGCCCGCGACACGCCGTTGCGCGACCTGAGCTTCGTGGTCTTCGACACCGAGACCACCGGCCTCGACCCTGCCTCGGACGCGATCGTGCAGATCGGCGCGGTGCGCGTTCTCGGCGGGCGGATCGTGCCGGGCGAGGTCTTCGAGACGCTGGTCGATCCCGGCCGGCCGATCCCCGCAGCCGCCGCCCGCGTCCACCGCATCACCACCGAGGCGGTTTCCGGTGCGCCCGACCAGGCCAAGGCCGCCGAGGCTTTCCGCCGCTTTGCCGAGGGTTCGGTCCCGGTTGCGCATAACGCCCCCTTCGACATGGCCATGCTGCGCCGCGCCGGGGCCGCTCCCGAGCCGCCGATCCTCGACACGGTGCTGATCTCGGCGGCCGTCTATGGCGGTCACGAGACGCACACGCTCGACGCGCTCACCGAACGGCTCGGCGTCGCGCTTCCCGAGGTCGAACGCCACACCGCGCTCGGCGACGCGCGCGCGACGGCCGAGGTGCTGATACGCCTGCTCGCGATCTGCGAAGGGCGCGGCCTGACCACGCTCGGGGCGCTGATCGACGAGGTGACCCGCCACGAGCGCATCGTCGAAGCATTGGTCGGCGATACGAGCTGACGGCGCAGAGTGATCGGTCAGCCCTGTCCCATTGGCGAATTGGCGTTCGCAGTCTCGAGCAGGGCCGGCAGGACCTTCCCGCGGAGCAGGTCCTCGTCCCAGCGATAGGAGGAGACCGAGCATTGCACTGCCGCCCGCGCCCGGCCGTCCGGGCCCCAGATTGGCGCGGCGAGGCCGATTTCGTTGAGGATCATCTGGTTGCGTGAAATGGCGTAGCCATCCTGAGTGGTGCGCGAGATGTTATCGGCGATCTGGTCGCGGTGTGCTCTGCCCCCGTTTCGATCGGACACTCAGGCGTAACCAAGGAGGCTTAGGCATATGCCTGAGCACGTGTTTATGTCTAACTACGAGATCATCACCGACGGCGGCCGCAGGCGCCGCTGGTCCTCGGCCGAGAAGCTTCGGATCGTCGATGAGACGCTGGAGGAAGGCGCCAGCATTTCGGTGGTCGCGCGCCGCAATGGCGTGGCGGCAGACCTGTTGGATCGTTGGCGGCGCCTGATGCTGGATGGGGGAGCCGTGGTCGTGTCCGGAGATGACGACTTCACAAGCAACCGTGCCGTCCGACAGATGGAAGAGCGCATTCGCGAATTGGAGCGGCAGCTCGGACGCAAGACGCTCGAGGTCGAGGTCAAGGAAGCCTTGGACAAGTCGCGTTCAAAAAACCGATCTGGCTCGCGCGTGCTGCGCACCGGCCCAAGGGCGGTTCCCGGTGAAGGCCGTAGCTGAGACGCTGGGCGTCTCCCGCTCGAACCTGAATGCACGGCTGAACGGGAGCGCGAAGCCGCGTCGGCGCTATCACAAAGCGCAAGACGGTGAGCGGCGCGGGCCGAAGGCCAAAAGGCGCTGCGGACGTGCTTCCACTGATCTCGGCGATCGTGACGGCACGGCCGACCTACGGCTACAGGCGCATTGCGGCGGTTCTGAACCGGCGGCTCCGGGCCGAAGGCGCCGCGCCCGTGAACCACAAACGGGTCTACCGCATCATGCAGGCGCACGACCTACTGCTGGCGCGCAGATACACCGAGCGGCCGGATCAGACGCACGAGGGCAAGGTCATCACCATGCGCTCGAACCTGCGCTGGTGCTCGGACGGCTTCGAGTTCACCTGCTGGAACAGTGATGTCGTCCGAGGAGCCTTCATCATCGATGCGCATGACCGGGAAATCATCGCCGGGCGGGCCGTGGTGAACGCCGGCATCAGCGGCTCGGACATCCGCGACATGATGCTGGAGGCCGTCGAGGCCCGCTTCGGCAGCTACCGAGCGCCGCATCCTGTCGAGATACTCAGCGACAATGGCTCGCCCTACGTCGCCAGGAACACCCGCACCTTCGCTCGACAGCTGGGCCTGAAGCCCTGCTACACGCCGGTGAAGAGCCCGCAGAGCAATGGCATCGCGGAGGCTTTCGTGAAGACGCTGAAGTGCGACTACGTTTATGTCACGCCACTGCCGGATGCCGTCGCTGTCCTCGAGTTGCTCGCCGACTGGTTCGAGGACTACAACACCCATCACCCGCACTCAGGGCTGAAGATGCGCTCGTCCCGCATGTTTATCACTGCTCAAACCGCAACCGCCTGAGTGTCCGGTGAAACGGGGGCAAAACCACAGCGGTTCTACCGATCTGGTCAGGCTTCGGCGTGCCGCCGCTATGCCTGATAAGTCGGTTTACTAAACAGAAACTGGAGCGGACAGGACCATGCTGGGCGGGTCACACCCAGCATGGCCAAAGCCAAGGTCACGTGCGGTATTCGCCCCTCAATGACGCCTCTGAAAAGGGCGGCGCCGCGTCTCCATGCTGCGACGTCTGCTCCCCGAGTGGCGTCTTCCCTCGTTACCGCAGTTGATCCGGCATCCTAACGAGGTCGTGCCCGTCCACATGGCTCAGGACGGTATAGGCAAGCGTGCTGGCCGCATCATAGGTTGAGGTCGACGCCAGAGAACGCGGCAGGTAGACGACCTGGTTCTCGCGGCAGGCATGCAGCGTATCGCACCATGACGGAAGAACGCTCTCGAGTGCGGCCTTGGCATCAGCCACCGTTTCGCCGCGGTCGGCGCGATAGGTGACGAAGATCATGTCCGCGTCGAAGCGCGGCAGCATCTCGGCCGAGAACGTTTGACGCTCGTTTCCCTCGATAGCATCGACGATCTCCGGAAACGAGAAGCCCGCGTCGCGCAGCACCTTGCCGAGCGTGCCATAGGAGTTCCACACCAGCAGCTCGCCGTCATGCCCCTGAATGACCGAGACGCGCAGCTTCTCCGTGTCGACTTGGCTGCGGATCAGATCGAGCTGCGCCTCATAGCGTGCTTCGAGCGCGGCGAGGCGGTCGCCGCGCCCGGTGATCTCCGCCAGCTCGGCGTAGACGTCGAAATCACTGGTCGTCGCGATGTCGAAGACATAGGTCGGCGCGATCCGGCGCAGCTGGTCCGGATCGGCTGTTTGCCAGCTCGTCGTCACGATCAGATCGGGGTCGACCGCGGCGACGCGCTCCACATCGGCTGGCAAGTTGCCCATGAACGCGATGTCGGAATTGGCGAAATCCATTCCCGTGGCCGTGGCGGAGGAGCGGATATAGGGCGTGCCGTCCGCCCGGGTCCGTCCGTGCGAGCCGACCGGCTCGATCCCCAGTTCGAGAAGCGCGACCGTCAGCGAGGTGTCATGCAGCGAGACGATCCGCTGCGGGTTGGCGGGCAAGGTGACCTCGACCCCGGTGCCGTCGACGACCGTGCGGACCTCCTGCCCGGCCGCAGGCACGGCGACCGCGATCAGGGCCATGGTGGCGAGACGCTTCATGAAAGTTCTCCTCTTCTCTCGCTCAGTTCGCATCAGCGGTCGTCGCGGGATCGCCGTCGAGAGCGGTCTCGATCAACGGGACGAGGCGTCCCACAGCGTAGGGGATCGACAGGAGAGAGGCATGCGAGAAGGCGCCGACCAGCTCCTCGTCGAGAAAGATCTCGCCCCCTTCCTGGGCGACATCAAGGAACTTGCGTGCGGGCAGGTCGAGAATCGGCTGTCTGTTCTCTGCCTCCGGGAGCCAGACGAGAAGATCTGTATCGATCGGCGAAAGATCTTCGGGGGAAAAGTTGACCGCGAATTCATTGCCGACGATCAGATCGTCGATCGCTTGCGGCGTCTTGAAGCCCACCTCTGTAAGCAGCTGCGGGCGGATATCGTTCGACGTGTAGGCGCCCAGGTCGCCGTTCCACATATAGGCAACGGCGGCGGTCTTGCCGGTCCAGTCCGGATGGGCATCGGCCGCTGCCTGAAGCTCGGCCTCGACCGCTTCTATCCGCTCTTCGGCTTCCGCCTCGCGTCCGACGGCCCGGCCGGTCAGGCGCGCGCGCTCGTCCCAGGGCAAGGCGTAGTCACCGACGCCTTCGGGGACCGCCACCACCGGCGCGATCAAGCTCAGGCGTTCGTATTCTTCGGCGGTGATGCCGGACCACAGGGCGACGATCACCTCTGGCTCAGCGGCGGCGATCGCCTCGAAGTCGATCTGGCCGCGCAGGATCGTCGAGGTTCCCTTGAGCAGGGGCTCGGCCCAGGGCCAGACCGAGCGGGGGTAATCGCCATACCAGTGACGGATGGTTACTGGCTGCACCCCAAGGGCGAGCAGATCGTCGGCTCCGGCATAGTCGAGCGAGGCAACGCGCTTAGGCGCCTCCTCAATCACCGTGGTCCCGAACTTGTGCTCGAAGGTCACGGGGTAGTCCTGTGCGAATGCAGGCCCCGAAAGGCCGATGATGATGGTCGAGATGGCCGTGGTCAGGCGCAGCATGGTCTTCTCCGGTTTTGCGAAATGGGATGTCGCGCCCGCGGGGGCGGGTCTAACGGCAGGCGCGGGCGGGTGAGCGGACTGTGATGGCCGCACGCTCGGTGGGGGAGGGGTCTCGTCACGCTTCCTCCAGCCCATGCTTGCGGCGCAGATGGGCGCGCAGCAGCGCCTCGCGGCTCTCGGGGTCGCGCAGGACGCAGGTCGAACAATATGCGCCACCCTCTGTCGTGTAGTAGCGGCAACAGCCGCCCCGCGCTCGGAACCACTCGGCGATGTCCGGCCGCTCGGGCAATTCGATCCGGAAAAAGCCAGTCTGACGGGAATGAAGTGGGTTCTGCCGATCGCGCAGAGCCGCATAGGCCATTTCCATGGCCTTTTCCTCTCGACCCGCATGCTTGCCCTGCATCAGGAGCGCGCCTGCCAAGGCGTCGCCGATGAGCCGCCACAGCGCGCCCTTTGACAGGCCCGAGCGATCAACGAGAGACCGGACGAGCGGCGCGAACAGCTCAGGCAGCGCGGCGCCCAGCATTGCGGCGGGCGCGCTGCACGGCACGAGGTTCACTTTGTCCGTCGTCAGATGATTTGGGACATGATGGTCTGATGTCGAACGGAGGGTCTGGCTCGTTCGGGTTTCGGTTCATGCCGCCGTCTGGCGATGCAGCGAACGGCGCTTTTCGATCGTCCTGGCTTTGATCTCCTTTCGCCGATTGAGGATGGTGTCGGCCCTGCCGAGATAGACGTCGTTAGGGGCGAGATTGCCGAGGCTCTCGTGGTAGCGGTGATGGTTGTAGTGGTCGACGAAAGCCGCCACGGCTTCTTCGAGCGCCCCGGGCAGGTAGTAGTTCTCGAGCAGGATGCGGTTCTTCAGGGTCTGGTGCCAGCGCTCGATCTTGCCCTGGGTCTGGGGGTGGTTCGCGACGCCGCGAACATGGTCCATGCCCTTGTGACCGAGCCAACCGGCCAGCTCCCCGGAGATGTAGCTGCTGCCATTGTCGCTGAGCAGCCGGGGCCGGTGGGCGACGGTGGCCCGGTCGCAGCCCGAGGCGGCTAGGGCATCTTCCAGCGTCGCGGTCACATCCGCCGCTTTCATCGTCGTGCAGAGCCGCCAGGCGACGACGTAGCGGCTGTAGTCGTCGAGGATGGTCGAGAGGTAGAACCAGCCCCAGCTGATGACCTTCAGATAGGTGAAGTCGGTCTGCCAGAGCTGGTTCGGCCGGGTCGTCTTCTCATAGAACTCGTCTGCCGCTCTGATTACCACGAAGGCCGGGCTGGTGATCAGGTCGTGGGCCTTCAGAACCCTGTAGACGCTGGCTTCGGACACGAAGTAGCGCCGGGTGTCGGTGAAGCGGGTGGCGAGTTCCCGGGGTGACAGCTCAGGCTGCTCCAGGGCCAGATCGACGATCTGCTCGCGCACCTCGTCGGGAATCCGGTTCCAGACCCGGCTCGGTCGCGAGGGCCGGTCCTCGAGCCCGGCGGGGCCCAGCGACAGATAGCGATCATACCAGCGGTAGAAGCTCGTGCGCGGCACGCCGATCATGTCGAGCGTCCGCTTCGCCGGCAGGTGTGAGCGTTCCACCTGCCGGATGATCTCGAGCTTCTCGGAGGCGGGATATCTCATGCCCCGTCTCCCCCATCCCCGAGCATGCTTTTTTTAGCAAGCGGTTCTCCAGGGTGAGATCGGCCACCGCCTCCTTCAGCGCCGAGGCCTCGTGCCGCAGCTCCTTGACCTCGGGGCTGCTGGCCTGGCGGGCCGTGTCGCCCGCGAGCCGCTTCTTGCCGGCCTCGAGGAACTCCTTCGACCAGCTGTAATAGAGGCTCGTGGCGATCCCCTCGCGCCGGCAAAGCTCGGCATTCGCCATTGTCGCTCGGACCGATGGCGCGACATGGCTCATTGTCCTCGCCACGCAGCCCCTCCAGGACGACGCGGATCTTCTCCTCGGCCGAATGGTGCTTCCGCGTGCGCCGACGGATGTCCTTCACCACCGACTCCGCCGTCGGTCTGGCTGTTCCGGGTTTCTGTCTCATCTCCACTCCTCGGTGGTTACGATGAGCCAGAAACCCTCCGTTACAAAATCAACTCACATGTCCCAGAGGCGCTGACGGGGGACACACCGACATGCTGGCGCCATCTTCCAGCGTCTCCTCGACGATCCGAAGCTTCTCAGCCGAAGACCAGCGCCGCCTGCGGCCGCCGTCTGTGATGATTTCGTAGTCAGACATAAGCACGTGCTTAGGCATATGCCTAAGCCTCCATGATTATACCTGAGTGTCCGGCCGAAACGGGGGCCAGTTCAGGCAGGGACATTCAGACCCGGGGCTCGAGCGCTTGCAGCTCTCTGAACCGATGTGAACCCAGCCATCCGAACAGCATACCGGCCCGTGGCATCATCGAAGGCCACACTTAGAGGCCTGACACACGTCCGATCGAAGACCCCGCCGACCTGCGAAGATCAAGCTTGCCAAACAGGGGGCATCCACACACGTCATGGCATACGAGACGCCGTCCGGCTCCAGGGGCGGGGGCATCCACCGCATCAGTTCAATGACCTATTGATCGAAACCTAATCTTCATCTTCCGATGGCTTGGCAAGCAAGCTGTGTGTCGAGCTGTACCAATCATCTCTCCGGGGGCCCAAGTGTCTCTTACAACATTGGGTTAGGCATTGTCCCGCGCCATCTCTAGAGCTTCCCTAAAGCGCAATTGCTCTGATTTTCTGGTGGTATGCCTCTCAGCCAGCGACAGACAGGGTTGCTTTACGCAAGGTAATAAATATTTGTTTGCGGTTCAGGCCGAAATCGCTTCCGGCCCAGCTAACTATGCACCATATAATGTGTAGGGCGCGAGCCTGGTTATATATCCCAGTGAGGGGTCAGGATCGACACTGATCTATACAGCCAAGCTACATGGCATAGTGCCAAAGCTGGTTTGAAAAGACAGTCATTCTGGTGATCATACCCCATGAGGGGTGAAGAATATGAATTCCGATCGAACATCGATCGATATTCAGAATTTCGCCAAGGGCCGCGGACCATTTCCGCGGCCCTTTACAATTCTCGTAAACTTTTTGCGCCCTTTCTTGTCGAAATACGGGCGTTAGGGGATAGCACAATAATATTGCAATGCCTTTTCGACCTGCGCTGGCAATCCTTCGTCGTCAGATGAATTGGAGTACGATGGTTTGATGCCGATGGGAGCGCCTGGCTTGCTCGGGGTTCGGTTCATGCCGCCGTCTGGCGATGCAGCAAGCGGCGCGTCTCAGAGGTCCTGGCTCTGATTTCTTGTCGATTGAGGATGGTGTTGGTCCTCCCCAGATAGACATCGACAGGTGCGAGGTTGCCGAGGTTGTCGAGGTAGCCGTGATGATCATCGTGGTCGATGAGGGCCGTAACGGCGTCCTCGAGCACCCCTGACAAGTAGTAGTTTACGGGGAGTGGCGTAGCACCACTGGCTCAAGCGCACCGCGGTGTCGTCGACGTCGTGAAAAGCAAGCTCGAGCTGGTTTTGCATTCTTGAATTCCAAGCGCTTAGCAGCGCCTCGATCATGTTGCTCCGTGCTTCCATCGCGACTTCCTTGGAACGCTCGACGGCCTCCCGAACCGATGCACCTACCGCAGTGTCACTCATTCATCTGTGACATGGCAGGCAGGACGCAGCCCAAGGGAGCGGGATCGGACGCCACGGCCCCCCTCACGTTCGGCTTTGCCGAGAGGATGCACCGTCAGAGCGGGCAGGACTGAACAAAGCGTTCCTGGTGACAAGGTAGGCGAGCCCCCAAAGCGGCGGATTCGGAGGACGAACGCCTTGCGGAACGGGGGGCGGGCGCTGCCGTCTGCTGCGTGGAGGAGTCCTTTGATTGTGGGCAATGGCGGCGCGGGCTTGCCGAAAGAGCGCTGCGGGAGACCGCGGGCGTGGTCCGGGTGACACGCCCGCCGCTCCAGCAGCCCTTGGAGGAGAGAAGGACGGGCGGGTCGATCCACCAGGAAAAGGACCCCCCGGATCATGACCCCTCTCGAACCTTCTCCGTCAGCCACCTGGCAGGCCAGCCTCACCGCAGGCGACATCGTCTCGTTTCGGTTCCCCTATGTAGATGCCCCCTCGGCCGAGCGCGCTCGCCCCTGCCTTGTTGTGCAGGTCGATCCGGGCGGCGAGGTGGTCCTCGTCTACGGCACATCGCGTTGGACCGCTGCCAACCGCGGCCAAGAGCTGCACGTCACGGGACCTGACATCCAGCTCGCATCTCTTGACCGGCCAACCCGCTTCATAGGCGTACGCCGGGTCCGGATCTCGCTCGACAGTCCCCGTTTCGTTAACGGGGCACGTGGCACGCCGGTCGTCGGACGGCTTCCTGATACGGCATGCGCGCAACTTGACCGCCTCACGCACCTTCAGGCCCCGACGCGTCGGCGTTCAGGGCGCTTGCGGCGTCGCCGGACCAAACCGGTCGGCCCTTCCCTCACCTTGCAAAGGAGTCCCGCATGACCGGGCAGACCCTCACCCACGACCTCGCCGCTTACGCCACGCGTACGCGGCCCGATTTCGATCTGATCTTCTCCATGGAAGTCAACCTGCCTGCGCAAGAGCAGCGTCTGGTGGGCTGGTTCGCGGATGTCCTCTCGCGCCACCCCGACGCTACGCGCGAACCGGCGCTGGCCCTGGCGCTGCGCGATATGGTGACAGTGCGCAACGCACGGCTCAGCTTCCGCTCACCGCCCGCTCGAGGGGGATCTCGGCCAGTGGCCCTTATCGTCGGCGATCTCGGGGGGGCCGTCCCAGCGGGATACGCGGTGGCCGAGCTTCTGCGTCTTATCGGGCGCCATAAGCCGGACATCGCCCTGCGCCTGGCCCACGACGTGCAACAAACCGATGCACGTCAGCGCGCGCAGATCGCCGCGGCGCTGCAACGCCGGTAGCTCGGTTTGTTGCCAGGGCGCACGAGCCGATCGCATCGGCGTGGCCGGGGGCGGTGCCGGGTTGGTATCCAATCCCTGGCGCGTGACGGGACATCTGGCCCTCCCCGCGGCTGCCAGACGTCCCGCGGCGGGCTGCAGAGCAGCCACCGCGGGGCATCGAGACCCGATCAGAATTCAATAGTAGGTCAGATCGAAGTTCTCGAATTGGGACGGGAGCGGGCAGACGAGCTCAGGCTGGTTAATACTTCCATTCTGCAAGTGGAGCAGGTCTCGCATGAGCTGCGTGGTCTGGGCCAGATCCGCGTATTGGGCCAGCGCCGCATGGGCGCTGGGGGTCGCCGGCAGGACAAGACGTATCAGTTCGTCCAGATTGTCCTGCGTCCAGGGCTTGTTGCTCCTGTAGCCGTCCTCCTTGAGGATCCCAATCGCACTTGGCAGATGGTAAACGCTGTAGCTTTTGGGCTTCTCGAGGCTTTTTTGCATACCCTCCATCCGACCGTCGCCCTCCACCTGCATTTGCACGATGATCGGAATGCTCGGCTCTTCCTGAAGGAGCATCTCGAGATGCGCCATAGGCGCCTGCTGCGACGCCTCGAGACCGCAGTAGCTCCGGAACTGCAAAGCGCCGTCCATGTGCACCACGAAATAGGTGACGACTTCGCGGCCGAAGTGCGCTTCGGTCGAGTGATACTCGTGACAAATGGCAACGACGTCGCCGTTTCGCGCCTTTGCTGGAGCGACGAGGTGTTGGGCCAGTTCAGGCGAGATGCTGCAGTTCTGGCGGTCAGTAGAGATGTAGATAGGGCAGTAGAGAGGTGTCATGGGGAGTCCTGCATCAGGTGCATCGGGGATCTGACGGCACGACCGCGCGCCGGGTGGGGTTGGGTTTTGCGCTGGCAAGTTATGAGGAACTCGCGTGTCCGAAGCCCTTTGGGCGGGGGCCCTTCATCTCCGGTGAATGATGCCACTGGGAGGCAGGTCCTTGGCCCCTGGGCGAGCGATACATCCTGCACCGCTCGCCCCAACGCGCACCTTCAGTTGGTCGTGCGGGATTGCTACAGAGCGTGGGCGGGTAACGTGGTCATCTTCATCGATGACAGCTCGATCGGCGCAGGAAGCTCGATCGTGTAGTACTGATAGTGGGGATTGATCCCGCGCAGGAAGTCAAAGAGTGCCTGCAGTTGGGCGATGGTTCCTCCAGCGACATCCGGAGTCGGCTCGGCATGCATCAGCACATGAACGGCGGTAAGGGCGCCCGGACCGCGGTCGCCGCCCGCCTTGAAGGCGACAGCGACCGTGAAGGTCTTGAAATGCATCGTCTCGTACGGGCCGTTGGCCCAGCCGAGCTGGGTAAGATAGTAGCTGGCGGGGCGATGGCTGCGAAACCAGGACGTCTTGAGGGCGCGGACCGCCGCCCGGGCGCCGGACTTCAAACTGGTGAAAGCGCCATCGCAGCTGCGGCCATCGCCATTCGCAACGATGGCACACAAATACTCCGACACCGAGCCGCTGGGATATTGCGGCCCGGCGCCATGACCAAGGATGATGCCGAGAATGTCGCCCTGGGCCGCGCTCTGCAGGGAATGCAATTCGACAGTGCAAGGGCTGGGCAGTTCGGGCTTGAGTGGCGGCACGAACGAGAAAGTGGGGGTGATGGTCAGCATGGTCGTCTCCATTAAAGAACGTGTGGGTCACAATCCGAAACTGGGTTCATCCGGCGGCGGCGAAAAACCGAACCGCAACTTTTCTGAAAAAATTTTCGCCGCATGCGCCTGGTTGTAGAGTTGGCACGAGATCAGACGTAGAGAGAGAGAGACACTGCGTGTCTCCGGCCGGACCACGCTGAACAGAAGCCCATGAACAAAGCGGTCTTATCCGACGCGTATCGGGCAGAAGGTACTGGGCTTGCCCGCGCGATCGAGACGGCCTGCTCTTCGGCTCTTCGGCTCTTCGGCTCTTCGGCTCTTCGGGTCGGTACCTTGCGTGAATGCTTCTGGACGTTGCCCTTTGCGCGGCCGAGGATCATGACACCAGCTCCGAAGGCGTACTGGCGACATCAGCAAGACAGGCATTTGCGGTTCATCGAGCGGCGTCACCGGGCAGCCTCGTGCCAACACCGCCCCTTTGCGGCATGCGCAAAGGGGGGACATGGCAGCGTACGGGGAGCCGAATACGCGCTGTGCCTATCAAGCTATCTTGGCGGCTGCTTCCGGCGGCAGAATACTTCTGCCCCTGCTCGTTGCCCCCTTCCGCATTGATCTCGCTATCTTCTTTGCCTTTTAGGCAAAGTAGTCTCGCATGCGCTTGACGCGCCACCGAGCCCCGGCCGCTGGCCCGCGTGCCTTGCGATCTTGGCGTTCCGTTGTAGGGCGGCCCCGAGGGAAGGGAGGATCGATCAACTGTACGGTCGACCCTTGAGGCCGGAAACCGGGGATTTTACGTCTGCCCTACCAGGAAAGCTGCAATCGGGGCTGATGTCCCCTCTCGCGACAGGAAATGGCCGAAGAGGTTCAGTCGACGAGGATTGCCCAGGGGCGAACTGTGGGATTTGGTTTCGAACCGCCCGCAGGAAGACTTGGGCTGGTCATTCCTCACGTTGGCATCGACCGCAGGATCGGCACCCCGGAAAGATGTTCGCACAGATCGATCTGCGCCCTGATCTTGCGCTGGCGACTGGGGGCAGAGCGCGAAAGATCGTCCTCTGCGATGAACAGTGCCGCAGGCTGGAGCGTCGACGTGAGCAGGGCCGGCGGTCTATCAAACGCGTGAAACTCCTCGAGCCAGATGAGCATCAGTACGTCCGGGGAGTGGATCAAATTGAAGCGCACTGGACCCACTTCCCCTGGCTCAAGGAACTCGCAGGGAAACTCCTGGAAGATCTCCCAATCATCATCGATGGCCGCCATACACTGAGCATGGCGGGGCTTGCTATGGGCGGAAAGTTCGCAGAGGCGATCCGCCCGGAAACCCGAGGCGGTTTTCACGACATGCAGGGTCGCTCCGATAAAAGGGCTGCAGTCGAGCATGCAACCGGATTGGCGCAGGGCCACGACGTCGCCCGGCCGGGCCGCCTCGTTCGAGGCAATCGTGGCGGCCATCAGGGTCTTGGGGGTTCGGCCGTGCAGTTCCTGCACGGGAACGATCGGGCAGTGGTAGGGGGTCAAAGAGGTCATGGGTGATCCAGTCGAAGCAAGGGAAACATGGAGGCGGCGATCAGCCGTGGAAAAGATCGGGATTGTTCAGCGCCGCGCGGATATCGGCTGACCGGAGCTCGACAATGTGGAAGAGGCAGTGCGTCAGCCCTATGAAGGGGTTGGCGGTGTCGCGCGTGTCGAAGCGCAGATCGGCGAGCATCGGCAGATCCGATGCCGCGGTCAGACCCTCGATCTCGAAACTCGTCACGTCGCCCGCGACGTCGGTCTCAAGATGAAGACGCAGCGTGATGTCCCCGCCGAGCCCGCTAAAGGCAAGTTCTGTTAGGTCCGCAGAGATCCGCCGAGCCCCGGTACATGGCGCGGAGCACAGCGTGTCGTGCAAACCGATATACCCGAACAGCCAGGCCTCGAGCGGCAAGCCCTTGTAGCCTTCGCGGCCTAGAGTGGCCCACTTGTCGAGGGAAGCTGTCGAGGAGGTGGTGTTGTCCGTCGTGAGGGCGGCAGCGAAGGAGGACGCTGCGGGAAAGCTGGTCATGGATGGCTCCGTTCTCGATCGTGACGGCACCAGCGCCGTCCAGAAGTAGATCGGACCGTTTTTCATGACCGGAAAAGAAATCGTCGCTTGTAAGACTGTTCCTGTCTTTTTGGATCGAGATAGGCGGCAGGGCGCCATCGGCTGCTCGACGGGGCGTGCGTCCGGCAAGGCCGCCGGACCGACCCGCCTCAGGCCGGAAGCGTGATGCCGTGCCCGGGCTGGGGTCTTCCTTCAGACACCGGGTTTTTGCGTCCGGTTTCCGGGTTTCTGCGTCCGTTGTACGGGTTTTTGCGTCCTTGGCCCGGTTTTCTGCGTCCCTGGCCCGGGTTTCTGCGTCCCGGTGACCCGCAAGTCCCTGTCGCAGGATGACAATTCTGCCCCCTGAATAAGAAGAACAAGAAGAATCCCAGGAAATAGCCGGCCGCGCCGCCTTCGGCCGCGCTGACGGCTCGGTATGGGGTGATCGTCGGGGTCTGACAGGGTTGGGCGCAGCCTTCCCTACCGGAGCCGGCCGAGAGAGGCTCACCGGCCTCACCTGCCTGGCGCATCTCCCGCCGAAGCCGGCCACCTGCGGATGCGTGACATTTTTTGGGAAGGTCGGCTTTTCCGTCGCCTGCGACATCGACCCAGATCCTGTCCACGCACCGATCGGGTGCGCATTCGAACCTTCAAGGGATATGGCCCATGGGTCTTGATGTGTATTTCGTCGTCCCCGGAGAAGAGGAGATCATCCTTGGTCTCCGCAATCACCACGACTTCTTCTGTCTGATCGGGGCTCGGAGGCCCCCTTTGGCTTATTTCGGCTCCGACGACCTGCTGATCGACAGCTATGTGCTCGAGGAGGTTGCGGCCCAGCTGCAAGAGGAGATGCGGGAGGCCGGTCTGTCGGAAGACGACATTCCCGCCGAAGTGCCCGAGGCCTTCTGGTACCGCGATGGCCGGGAGATCGAGTGGACGGAGGTCCTGCCTGTCTATGCCCGGATCACGCTGGACCTGATCGATGCCGTCGAAACCCACGGCACCCTGATCTGCGCTTTTTCGGCATAAAGCGCGGCGTCAGTCAGGAATACGGCACGGAGGCCCGGGGCCCTGGTCCCCCGGGCTGTCATGTGACCCACCTGAGCGCCCGCTGCGCTGATCCCCCGGGGAACTCCGGCACCGGACCCGTCCGATCGATGCGCCGTAAGGCGGGCGCCTGATCGCGCCTCCGGAGGGGGGACGCGGCACGGCAGGCAAGAATTGCGACATGGCCATTTTTGGCGGCCGTTCTGGGGGCCTAATTCCCCCGGGCCATGCTTGACACACCCCTCACCCGCGCCGATCTCGTCACCTTTTTCAGCCTTGCGCCGAAGCCTCCTTCGATGGACCCGGACAAGCGGCCGGACCCCCGGCCGCTGACCCGTGTGCTGCGGGATCTCGGCATGGCCCTGCGGGGTGGGACCACCCGCTGGCCGGTCGTCTGGCGCGCCCTGGGGTTGGCCGAAGAGCAGGACCCCGCGCATCACGCGGCGCTGATGACGCCGCTGCTGACCGCCCGCGAGGTGGCCGATCTCGTGGGCGTGCTCGACCCCTCCATCATCTATCGCTGGGCAAAAGGTAAGGTGCCGCAAGGCGCCGGGCCTTTCCCGTGCGCGATCGATCTGTCCGGGGGGCGCAAGGACGCCCGTGCCAAGCGGTGGCGCCGAGCCGAGGTGTTGGCCTGGCACATGGGCCAGCCTCAGCCCCTCTACGCCAAGCCCGCCCCGGTCTTCGGCACGATCCGGCCCACCCCATGATCCGCGTCATCTCCCGCACGTCCCGTGCCCGGGACACACCGATCGGCGCCATGAAGACCGAACCCGCGCCCAAGCGACCGGGACACAGACGCCCGGTCGGTTTCACCGGCGGCAACCTCGAAGGCGTGTGTGTCCGGCACGCGCTTTGGCGACCGAAAGCGCGTCCAGACGACCCACTTGTTTCTCAACAGAAAGGACACGAGCCATGCTCGATCTGACCGGCCAGGCCGGCCCTGCCAAACGGCCTATCGCACGGACCATCGCGTCGACGGTGACGGGGCCGACGCTGGCCGAGCTGCAAACCCATGTCGCATCGCGCACCGACCTGTCGGCCACCACCCGCGCTCGCTATCTCACCGCGATCGAGAAGGGGGGCGAGCGCCTCAACAAACCGCTCGGCATGATTCCGGCGGAGCTGGCGCTGGTCGAGGAGCGGTTTCCGCTGACCGGGTTCGACCCCGAGCACTGGTCGAGCCACACGGCCTACACGCTCTTTCGCCGCAGGCTGCAGGCGGCGCTGCGCGAGTTCCTCGGCGTGCATGCCGAGCAGGCGCGGCTGCGGGCGATGCAGGACGACTGGAGCCGGCTTCTCGCGGCCATCACACCGCTCACCGAGGGCAAGGTCGGACAGGGGGTGCGCTGGCACCCGATGAAGCTCGCCGCGCTGAAGGCCTTCGCGCTCGTCGCCCGAGCCCAAGGGTGGCAGCCGCGCGATCTCGACCTCGCCCGGGCGCGGCAGCTCGACGAGATGTATCAAGGCAACAAGCGGGAGGCCAATCGCCGTGCGCTCGCCCGGCTCGACGAGCTGCGACAGTTCCCCGAGCTCACGCACTGGCTACCGCCGCACCCGATCGGCTTTACGCCTGACACGCGCGTGCCCGAGCTGACGCCGATCGCATCGTCTTGGAAGGCCCAGATCGGGGCTTGGGTTGACGCCCTGACCAAGTCCGGCTGGGACCCGGTGACGCAGAGCTTCGCCGACGATCACCAGGGCCATGCCCATGTCCTGCGCAGCGCGCTGCGCACCACGCTGCGGATCGCTCTCGAAAAGGGGCTTGTGTCCCCGCACACCGAGGACCTCACGCCGCTCCTTGCCGATGACGAGGCGATCTGCACCCTCGCCGGGGAAATGTTCGCCCGGCGGCATCGGTCGAAGCGGACCGGCCATCTCGAGCCGCGCACCGCGCGCAAGTATCTCAAGGGGCTCAACCAGCTCAGGGCGCAGCTCGGTATCGACACAAGCCTTCTCTGCCAGGTGCTGGCGAACAACAAGGATGCGCGCGAGGGCAAGAAGACCGACCGCCGGATGACGCCGAAGAACCGTGGCTTCTGCGAAAGCCTGATCGACAAGAAAGCGCTTCGGAAGCGCTTCCTAACGTCGTACGAGGTGCTGCGCGCCGAGGCGGAGAACCTGCTGGCGCAGGCCCTGTCGGAGCAGCGCGCGCTGACGGGCCATGAGCGCGCCAGGGTGCGACTGCTGGGGGCCAGCGCCTGCTTTGCGGCGATCGAGATCGGCGGCGCGCCGATCCGCGTCGACAATGCCATGCAGCTGACCTGCATCGGCGAAGACGCACAGATCCGCCTACCGAAAGCGCCAAGGAAGCCGATCAAGGTGCTGATCCCGGCAGAGCACACCAAGAACAAGGCGGAGATCGCGTTTCCGATCCGGACCAATGCCTATGGCTGTCATGACACCATCCTGTGGTATGCTGCGGTGATCCGACCGCTCTTTGCCCATGCCGAGACCAGCCCCTACCTATTCCCGGCCGTGACGGTGCCGGGGGCGCCGCTCAACGCCGACTATTTCGGGGCCGAGTTCTCGGCGCTGATGCGGTCGGTGGTGAACCTGCCGATGACCCCGCACCAGATGCGGCACGGCCAGACCTCGCTGCTGCTCGATCGCCACCCGAACGAGATCGAGGTGATCGCCAAGCGGATCGACGACACGCCTGGCACGCTGCGCCAGTATTACGGCTGGCTCAACGCCCTGAAGCTCGTCGAGCGCGGCCAGGATCTGCTGGTGGAGCTGATGCATGAGTAAGCCCTATGACACCCGCAACCGCGAGGAGATCCTCGCGGCGGACCATTTCGCGCCGTTCCGCGACACCCCCGGGCTCAGCGCGATCGGTATGCGTGAGCTGCGCACGCTCGATCGGTTCTTCCGTTTTGCCGATGGGCAGGGGATCACCGTGCCGGACGTCACCGACTTCCTGTCCTTCGTCGCGGCTGACACATCCACCCGTCGGCTCGACGACCTGCGCACCGCATTCGACCGTCTGCTGCCCGAGGACACACCCGTGCGCGAGGTGGTGCGCACGGCCATTCGTCAGAAGCGTCCGCGCAGCCGCAGCTGCGACCGGCGCGATCGGGCGGCACTGCGGGCCGATCCGCTGATGGCGACCTACCGCGACCAGCCTGCCTTCGACACGGTAGGGCTCGAGGATCTGCGCGTGCTGGCTCGGTTCATCGCCTTCACCGAGGCGCACGGCATCACCGTGCCGACGGAGGCGGACTACCTGGCCTTCGTGGCCGACGCCGCCTCGAGCCGTCGCCTGCGCAGCCTGAAGGCTGCCCTCGATGCGCTGCTGCCGGGCAATCCGGCGGTGCATGTCGTACTGGCGGGCGCGATCGCCCGCAAGGCGCCGCCGCGGTCCGCGCACAGGGGCGAGACCGCAAGGCCGCCGGCCGCACGGCGGGTCGATGCGGCCGATCTGCCCGAGACATGGCGCGCGCTTCTTCAGCGCATGCGCCTTGGCGCCCTGCCGCTGCACCAGGCCGCACCGGCGGCCTCGGTCATCGACAGCATGGAGGATGTCTTGCGCGAATACGCCCATGTGCAGCGCGAAGCGGGAGCGGAGGTGGCCATCACCGTCGAGGGCGTGCGGCGTCTCGAGGCGTCCCGCACCGCGCAGGCCGAGGCGCGGGAAGATCCGGCCTACAAGGCGCAGGGCAACCGGCCCGCCACTCGGCACACCGCCGTGATGCGGCTGCGTAAGTTCGGCGAGGCGCTGGGGCTCGAGCCGCTGGTGCTCTCGGCCCTGCGCCATCACGAGACCTGCCTGCGCCGCGAGCTTGGCACCGTGGTGCCGCTCAAATTCGGCCGGCTCGACAAGCTGCCCGCTCTTGCGGCCACGTGGGGCCTTGCCGCCGAGTTGCTCGCGAAAAGCGAGGCCACGCGGCGCCGTCAGACGAAGCTGCGGCTGCTGATCGAGGCGTCGGTCGTGGCGATCTGGACCCTGTTGCCGCTGCGCCTGGGTGACGGGCAGCTGCTCTGGGGTCGGGACGTGCGGTTTGACGGTGCGCGCTACCGCGTCGACATCGAGACCCGCAAGGAGGAAGAGCCCCTGCGCGGCAGGCTGCATGCGGTGCTGACGCCGTTTCTCGATGCGCTCGTGCTGCGCGGCATGGACCCGGTCTGGCTGCCGCAGATGCGCGAGCGGGCGATGGCCGAAGAACTGCCACTGTTTCGCGCGGGGAACGGGCGACAGCTGGCGGCGAGCTACCCTTCCCGTGTCTGGCAGCAGCATTTCGGCACCGGGGCGCATATTGCCCGTTCTCAGGTGCATTCTGAGCTCGGTCAGCTCGGTCCCGAGGGTGTGGAAGCTGCGCTCGCGCTCAACGCGCAGCGCGATCCCCGGACTGCCGCCGCCTACCAAAGTGCGGCCGTGGAGCGGGCCCTGCGCAAGCGCGGCCAGGACATGATCGACAGCCTGCTGGCAGAGTGCCGGGAGGCGTAAGCGGGCAGGGGAGCGAGCCCAGGCTGGCGCGCAGCTTCGCCTGGCAAAGATGTACGGCAATACCGGAAGCGCCGGCGGCGGCGATATCGCGGCAGGTGCCGGGACGCGGTCCTCGGGTGAGACCGCGCCCCCGGCCCCGGCCTGATGGAAAGGAGAAAAAAGGCAGGAGGGAGAGCGTATCGCTCCCCCGGACGGGAGCTCATTGACCAGCAGCTGACGCTGGCATTCCAGAACACGGAGTAGCCCATGACCATGCATGCCCCCGCATTCGTCGCCACCCATGCCCATAGCGCCGCCGCAGCCGAAACCGCCTTGGCGGAGTTCGCGCTGCGCCATGCCGAGGCGCTTGTGTCCGCCGCCGGCCATCTCGGTGACGTGCCCGCGGTGCGCCGCGCCGCCCGGTTGCTGCGCGACCTGCTCGACACGCCGCCGCTGACCCGGCGCCTGCGCACCGAGTTGATCGCATTGCACCGGCTGCTCTCCCTCGACGGTGTCGAGGACCTCGACAGCCTCGAGGCCGGATGCTTCGCCGCCCTCGACCCTGCCTCCCCGGTCATCGAGGAGATCTGCTTGCTGACCGATGGCCTGCGCGACCATCTCGCTGCCCTTGCGGAAGCGGAGGCGGGCAATCCGGTCTGGGACGCGCTGACAGCGGCCTGACAGGCCCGTCGCAGCCCCGCCGGGCGGGGCTGTCCTGACGTCCCCGGACAACACGAGAGACGACACGCCTGGCTGAAACGATCCGGCGCTCTTCGCGGTGCCGGGCTTGAGGGCCCTCGCGGCCCGAACGCCCCGGCCGGATCACCGGAGCCGGGCGCGCCGATGTTCCATCCTTCTGCTGCACCCTGTCGGCGCGCCATTTTCTCAAGACATTGGTCGGAGACCCGGACATGACGGGGCTATCGCTGCCGAACCGCCCTCGGTTGACCATGGGCTTTCTTGTTGACCGATGCTCCCACATGCAGCGCAAGACCAAGAGGGGGCCTATGCGCGTGTTCCAAGGTATGCGCGGTGGCTGTCGCGGTCCGTTAAGGTCGAAACAACCGTTGCAACCTGGAGAGGGGGGTCTGGTGTCCTATCGCCGGGCGACGATCCCGAACAGTATCAGGTCGGTGTCCTCCGGAGATCGGCGCATGTCAAAGCAAAGATCGTCGCACTCCATCGGATCGAAGTCCTGCCCTGCGACCATGTCGAGAATGGTGTTCAAGATAAAGCGGTTCCCTTCAGGGGCGCGCGTGATGTCTGCATCCTCGGACCTGTCGCTCTCGCTGCGCCAGAACGGTAGGATGAGTTGCCGCGGTCTGGAGGGGTCAAGCATCGCGCGGTAGCTTCTGCATGGCTCCAAGACGGCAAGGGCCAGATCATCGACCGCAGCCGTCCAGCCGTCGGGCAAAAGCATGCGCCGATTGCCGTTGTCGTCTTGAAGCCAGCGGACGTCCCACCGCTCACTGGCAAAATTATCGATGCCGTCGACGCTGACATACTCCCGCTCTGCGATGAGCCAGGCAAACGTCCCTGCCTCCTCATAAGCTCCGACGAGAGTTTGAGGTATTGGGGCCTTCAGGAAACTCGAGACTCTGTCAGCAAACTTCGCCGGGATGAAAAGTTCCTGTAGGAAGTGTCGCATGCCGAGGCTGCTGGTGAGGATGGTGGTGGTGATGCGGGACATGGGATTGTTCCTTCGGATGAAAGCGTGGCCATAGTTCGACCTGGGGAAAGAGCAGGCCTTGGATTAGTGCGATGGGAGAGGTGATGACGGCGGCCGGTCATCGGTCGTTCGCAGAGCTATCTGCACAGGCCGTGTGTCAGGTCAGCGTCGGGCGCAGGATCGGCACTTCAGAGAGCCATTCGCACAGATCGATCTGCGCCTGCAGCCTGCGCCGGTGCCGGGCACCAGGACGCAGGAGGTCGGCTTCCTGTACGAACAGCGTGGCCGGCTGGTGTGTGGACACAAGCAGAGTCGGCGGGGTGCCGAAGGCCCGGGCCTTTTCGAGCCAGATGAACATCAAGGCCCCCAAACAGTAGATCAGCTCGAGCCGCGCCAGCCCGGTTTCACCCGGCGCAAGGAATTCGGAGGGAAACTCTTCGAGGATCTCCCAATCGTCGTCGATGGCCGCCCCACATTGCGCGAGGCCGGGCCGGAGATGGGCGGGGAGGTCGCCGAGGCGCTCCTCGTGGAAGCCTGCGGCGGATGTCGTGACAGGCAGGGCCGCCCCGATCGAGAGACTGTTGTCGAGCATGCAGCCGGGCTGGCGCAAGGCCACGATGTCGCCCGGCCGGGCCGTTTCACCCAAGGTCAGCCTGGTGGCCAGCCGGGCCTTGGGGGTTTGGCCGTGCAGCTCTCCCACGGGGATGACCGGGCAGTGATAGGGAGTCGAAGAGGTCATGGGTGGGTCCGTTCCTGAGCGACGGCACCAGCGCCGTCGAAAAGTAGGTCGGTTCGTTTCCCGTGACCGGGTGAGAAAATTTCTGCTCAGGAGAGGAAAATTTCTGACTGCGCAGAATCTCCGTATTTGTTGGAGATCGGCCAGCAGGTAGAGATCGTGCGAAGATCCATCGGATCAGACACGTTCAGGGACAGATCCTGACCGCCGGACCAAAACATCCGATCGAATGCAGGTTGACCCGCTCCCCTGAGAGTCCTCGTTTATAGGTTAGCTCTGTTCAGGGTTTGGTCGTTTTCGGCCCGGTGGTGATACTCGCGGGGCGTCAGCCCGTCGAGGCTCGTATGGGGGCGGTGGTGGTTGTAGTCGTCCCGCCAGGCCTCGATCAGCTGACGGGCATGGCGCAGGTTCGAGAACAGGTGCTCGTTCAGGCATTCGTCGCGCAGTCGCCCGTTGAAGCTCTCGACGAAGCCGTTCTGCATCGGCTTTCCCGGGGCGATGTAATGCCATTCCACCTTGCGGTCCTCCTGCCATTTCAGGATCGCATTGCTGGTCAGCTCCGTGCCGTTGTCGCTGACCACCATGCAAGGATAGCCCCGCAGTTCGGCGATCCGGTCGAGCTCACGTGCCACCCGCAGGCCGGACAGCGGGGTATCGACGACGGCTGCCAGGCATTCCCGGCTGAAGTCGTCGATCACGCAGAGCACCCGGAACCGCCGGCCATCGGCGAAGCTGTCGGATACGAAGTCCAGGCTCCACCGCTGGTTCGGCCCCTGCGGGATCGCCATGGGCGCCCTTGTCCCGATGGCGCGTTTGCGGCCGCCGCGCTTGCGCACGGTCAGCCCTTCCTCGCGGTAGAGCCGATACAGCTTCTTCCAGTTCAGCACCCAGCCCTCCCGCTCCAGCAGGAGGTGCAGGCGGCGATAGCCGAAGCGTCGTCGCTCGCCGGCAAGTGCTCGCAGCCGTCGGCGCAGTTCCTCGTCGGAGGGTCTGGTGGGTCGCCGCCGATACACGCGCGGGTCGATCCCGACCAAGGCGCAGGCGCGCCGCTGCGAATAGCTTTTCTCTGTCATGGCCCAGTCCACGGCACGTCTCCTCGAACCAGGCCTCAGAAGTAATGGGATGGTCCGCCCCGCATCCAGGCATAGCCTTTGTCGCTATAGGAGAAGGAGGATAACGGATGCGCATCAATCCCAAACCGGAAGCCGCCGTCTACGGCATCGACCTTGGCAAGAAAGTATTCCATCTCGTCGCACTCGATGCAGGGGGTCGGCCCATCCAGAGAGCCAAGTTCACCCGCGACACGCTCCTGCGCTTCTTTGCGTCAGCCACGGCTGCACGGGTGGGCATGGAGGCTTGTCCCGGCTCCCAATGGCTTGCTCGGAAGCTTATCGAGCTCGGCCACGACGCCTGCATCATCCCCGCAAAGTTCGTGAAGCCCTATGTGAAGTCGAACAAGACGGATGTGGTGGATGCCGAAGCCATTGCCGAAGCGGTGACCCGTCCAACCATGCGCTTCGTCCAGGTGAGAACGCCCGAGCAGATTGATCTGCAAGCACTGCATCGTATCCGCGATCGACTGATCCGCAGCCGGACCGCGCTGATCAATCAAGCCCGCGCTTTCTGCCTTGAATATGGTTTGGCAATGCGAACCGGCGCCGGCGTGTTCCATATCGACATCCGGCGCCATCTCGACTGCACAGAGAACGATCTGACTGACATCATGCGCGCGATGCTGCGTGATCTCCTCGACGATCTCGACCACCTCGAGCGGCGCATTGCGGAGATCTCGAAGGCAATCGAAGCGACGGCCCATACCGACGAGGTCGCACGTCGTCTCATGACCGTGCCCGGAATTGGACCGTTGGGCGCCACCGCCCTCATGGCTGCGGCCGGGAATGGGTTGCAGTTCCGCAAGGCGCGGGACATGGCCGCCTGGCTCGGTCTCGTGCCCGCCGAGCATTCCACTGGCGGCAAGCAGACCCTTCGCGGGATCAGCAAGCGAGGCAACGGCTATGTCCGACGCCTGCTCATTCACGGAGCGCGATCATGCTTCCTGCACCTCGATCGCGAGAAGCACGCGCTCGGCCGGTGGCTGAGGGCACTCGAGCTATGGCTGAAAATGGGTGATGCGGCCTGAGAAGGCGGCGTATCGTGGCGGGTGCTGAAGCCTGCCAGAACCTCCCGAAGGAGCGATACGCCATGAAGAACGATACTGACATCATCCCGCTTCGTCAGCCCCATTCGCTGGACGATCCCCTGACCGAGATCGCCCGTGAGGGGGCGCGCCGGATGTTGGCTGCGGCCCTGCGGGCGGAGGCGGATGCCTTCGTCGCAGAGCTTGCCGAAACCCGCCTGCCAGATGGGCGCCAGCGCGTGGTTCGGCATGGCTACGGCCCCGAGCGTGAGATCCAGACCGGGATCGGCGGGCTCGCAATCAGGCGGCCGAAGGTCCGGGATCGGTCAGCGGAGAACGAAGCGGATAAGATCCGGTTCACATCCGCGATCCTGCCGAGGTGGGCGCGGCGCTCGCGCAGCTTGGACGCGCTGTTGCCGGTTCTCTACCTCCGCGGCATCTCGACCGGGGACTTCCAGGAGGCGCTCGCGGCCCTGCTCGGCGAGAACGCCCCGAACCTGTCGCCTGGCGTGCTGGCGCGCCTGACCGGTGAATGGGAAACGGAGTATGGGCGCTGGCAGCGCCGCGACCTCGCCGCGCGTCGTTACGCCTATGTCTGGGCCGACGGCGTCTATCTCCAGGCCCGAATGGAGCCGCAGGCCGAATGCATGCTGGTTCTCATCGGCGCGACGCCGGAAGGAAAGAAAGAGCTCGTGGGCTTTCAGGTCGGCATGCGCGAGAGCGCGCAGAGCTGGCGCGAGCTGCTAGTCGACCTCAAGGCGCGTGGCCTGACCTGCGCGCCCGAGATCGCTGTCGGCGACGGCGCGCTCGGGTTCTGGAAGGCGCTCGACGAGGTATTCCCCAGCACCAGGCACCAACGCTGCTGGGTTCACAAGACGTCGAACGTGCTGAACAAGGTCCCCAAGTCCCTCCAGCCCGCCGTCAAAGCCGACCTGCGCGAGATCTGGCAGGCCGAGACCCGTGTCGCCGCCGAGGCTGCGCTGGACGTCTTCGTCGAGAAATACGGCGCGAAATACCACAAGGCCGCAACCTGCCTGACCAAGGACCGCGAGGCGCTGTTGGCGTTCTATGATTTTCCCGCCGCGCACTGGGATCATCTGCGGACCTCGAACCCCATTGAAAGCGTGTTCGCCACCGTCAGGCACCGCACCGTCCGCACGAAAGGTGCGCTATCCCAGAAGACGGCTCGGCTGATGGTCTACAAGCTCGTGCAAGCCGCCGCGAAGGGGTGGCGTCGCCTGAAGGGCGCCAACCAGTTGCCAATGGTGATCGAGGGCGTCAAATTCACCGACGGCGTCCTCGACGCCAAGAACCGCGCCGCCTGATCAAAGCGCGTCACCCAAATTCGGGCATAGCTCAGGGCACTCGAGGGGCGCACGCATCGCAACAAGGCGGTTGTGGCGCTGGCGAACAAGATCACACGGATTGCTTGGGCGATCCTTACGCGGCCCGGGCAACTCTATCTCCGCTCGAAGGGAGCTGCTGCCTGACGCCGACTGCCCACCGATTGCAGGAGGCACGATGACCAAACGGCTGATCAGCCACGGGTAAACCATTCGCAAAAAAGCGGGACGCGATCCCGTAGCAACTAATCTGGAACCCGAGGCGCGGATCTCATCAAGGCCTGGCCGCCAAAAGCGGCCCACTGATCAGAGGCCGGATACATTTACGCAAGCCTGAATGGCATCGCGCAGCTTGCAAGCGCGGGGCGGACCATACATTTTTTGCGAGCATTTCCTTGAGCGTGGCCATGTCCAGCATCTGCTCCGCCAACATCTTCTTCAGCTTCGCATTCTCGGCCTCCAGCGCCTTCAGCCGCTTCGCGTCCGGCACTTCCATGCCGCCATACTTCGAGCGCCACTTGTAAAAGGTCGCATCACTGATCCCGTGCTGTCGGCACAGCTCCTTCACCCCGAGCCCGGCTTGGTGCTCCTTCAAGATGCGGATGATCTGCTCCTCGCTGAACCGGCTTCTTCTCATCGTCTGTCTCCTCGCTTGGGGAACAGGCTAACTTCAAAGCGCGGACATTTCAGGGGAGCGGGTCAGCGCCAGCGGTCGCCATTGGTCATAACTTCATGGGCAAACGCGAACGCGGGCTTGGACAAATGCTCCAGTCGCCGTGTTCATGCCCGAGTGTCCAATTGAAACGTAGGCCAGTTCGGGTGTCGTGATGAGCAGAAGGAGGTTCAGCGCCGCCATCCTTATAGAAAGCATCGCCTTCCAGACTGGCCGCCAAATCACAGGGGGCACAGTTCGGCGATGTCGTACCTGAGAGCAAGGCAACCGCTGCGGCTCGGCATCATTCAGGCGCCACCGGCCCGATCCGTCTTGTCCGAAACATTGGTCTGTCGCATGCTTCACTTCTGGAAGTCGCTCTCGACAGCGTCTTTTTCGAGATCCCGGGAAACGGGGCCGAGCAGTGATGAGGAACCATGGAAACAGGCAGCCCCTCCGCGGGCCACGTCTCTCGACGCAAACTTGTCTGCACTCTTGGCGCGAGCCTTGCTGTGCCACTCCTTTCGGGCTGCGCCGCGCGTGGCTACGAGAAGCTGCCCCCGCCCACGCGGTCCGGCACCCGACTGGACTACGTGTTTCCGCGCGGGGACAGTTACCTCGATATTACGAACGCTCATACCGGCGAGCGGAAAGCTCTGCGGTTCATGAAGGGCAACCGCGCCGACCGGCGCGCCCTGCGTCAGCTCGATTGGTTGTTCCGGGATTGGCGCGACGGGGAGGCTCCGAGCATAGACCCCAGAATTTATTGGGGCTTGGCAGCGATCTCGGACGAAGTGCGGCGGCAGGGGCATTCGGGCCAGATCACCCTGCTGTCGGGTTTTCGCACGCCGCAAACCACAAGGTTCTTGCAGCAACGCGGGACGGGCGCCTCGTCCAACAGCTATCACATGAGGCGCCGTGCCGCAGACATCCAGTTTGCGGGAATTCCGACCGATCAAGTGGCGGACATCGCGGAATGGCTGCAAGTCGGGGGCGTCGGCCGCTACCACGGCTCGGATTTCACACATATCGATTCCGGACCGATCCGGACTTGGCGTGGCTGAAGCTATCCGAATCCGCTGGTACTTCTGAGCCATTCGAGCGCTGGCCGATGGAAAACTGGCTGCGGTTTGGGATCCGAGAGGATGCCAAAACAAGCGAAACCGGACGCACAAAAGGTACATAACGCCTATTACGCGGTAACTGCTATGGGAGCAGGCACTTTCTAAACTGGGTTGCGACAAACGCTCTATCCTGTCGCAAACACAGGAGTTTGGAAGATGGCCCACCGCGAGCTGGATCTACGAGAACGGCGTCTGGTTGAAGACCTTCTACAGGCGAAGATGTCCGTGGCAAGTATTGCGGCGAGATTGTCCCGCCATCGCTCGACGATCTACCGCGAGATCCAGCGTAACCGGTTCCAAGACAGCGAGCTGCCCCATCTCAGCGGCTACTACGGCATGCTGGCCCAGAAACGGGCCGCCGAGCGCCGCCATAGGCGTCGCAAACTGATCCGGATGACGGCCCTGCGCGAGGCCGTCATCGATCGCCTGAAAGCTGGTTGGTCACCCGAGCAGATCGCCGGGCGGCTACGCTTCGAAGAGCATCGCAGCACCATTTGCCATGAAACGATCTACGCCTTCGTCTACTCGCAGGACGGCCAGAGCCAGGACCTGGCGCGTCACCTCCCCGAGCGTCGCCGCCAGCGCAAACCTCGCTACGCCCGTCGGCCCCGAGGCCCCGTCTTTCCATTGGAACGCGCGATCCAGAACCGGCCGGACGACGTCAACGATCGTAGTGGGTTCGGAGACTGGGAAGGCGATTTGATGATCTTTCGCAAGGAGTTGGGCAAGGCCAACGTGGCCTCGCTGGTGGAGCGCAAGACCCGCTATGCCGTCCTGTTCCGCAACAACGATCGCAGCTCCAAGCATCTGATGAACCGTCTGATCGCCCTGCTGTCGCCTCTGCCCCTGTCCGCACGACGCTCGATCACCTTTGACCGGGGGCTCGAGTTCAACCGCTGGCGTGATCTGAGAATGGGAATGGGCACCGAGGCGTGGTTCTGCGACCCGCAGGCACCTTGGCAGAAGGGCTCGGTCGAGAACCTGAACAAGCGCGCCCGGCGCTATCTGCCGCGCGATACGGCCATCGCCGCATTGTCAGACCACGCGATGGCGGAGATCAGCACGCAGCTGAACGCCACGCCAAGACGCTGCCTCGGCTACCGGACACCCGCCGAGGCCTTCGCTGAGGAACTCCGTAAGCTCGACCTATCCTGAACCCGTGTCGCAACCAGCATTGAATTTACAGCAGCGCGCGCTACTCCCAACTGCGACTCTTGTCTGAAAACAATGCCCTATCAAGCAGGAGCTTTCCAGTATGAGGGGTGTTTACGCGCAGCTGACGAGGGTAATACGGCATAACCGCTGAACCATTTCCGCGAGCTCAGACGCAATCATGTCCAGGAGCCCTGCATGGCGAAGGTCCTGGGCTACTTCGCGATGGCCGCGCAGCTGAGAACCAGCGATCGCCGCGCCCGGCAGCACAACCGGCTGAATGCCACGCCCCGCAAACCCCTCGGATGGGAGACCCTCGCCGAGGTGTTCCCTGCCAAGATGCTGGAGAAGAGGACGTGAGCGCCCTGCCCTGAACCCATCAAGGAGTCGCGGTTCAAGTATCGCTCACAACCGGTGCCGGCGTACCGATTTTTGTACTTTTCATGGTGGCGGCAATGACTGATCCGGCACTGATACACGTGGCCCCCGCTATCACCGGGTACAACAGTGCCTCGGTCAGATCCGGCGCATCAGCCGCCACGGAGGTCTTGCCGCCTGCGCACTGAGGGCGCCCGAGATTTGGCGACACTAGCGCCGCCGGCCCTCCAACCTTGATTTCCGGGTAGCATTTTGCTACCTTTTCGGCAAGCAAGGAGGCGAAAATGGCGCAATCCGTGAAACTTGCCGATGAGGTCATGAGCCTTGTCCGGCGTGAGGCGGAGCTTCACAGCCGTTCGGTGGCCGGGCAGATCACTCATTGGCTCAAGATCGGTCGGGCGATCGAGCAATCGGGCAATTATGACCACAGGCGCATCACCGCGGCGCTCGAGGGGCGGCTCGCCACCACCGAGCTGAGCGAGGAGGAGGAGAGCGCCTGGCTCGACGCCTTCACCGAGAAGATGGGCCAACCTTCCGAGGCCGAAAAGGCCTTTCATGCGGACCGTCAGGCCCTTGGCCGGGGCGTCGGGCTCGATGCCGGCGGCAATCTCGTCTGGGCCACGGATGACGCCGCCGCATGAGGCCCAGCCTCGTCCTGCTTGCCGGCCCCAACGGCGCCGGCAAATCCACGCTCTATCAGACTCGCGTCGCCCCGAGTTTCGCGGGTCCTTTCATCAACGCCGACATCATCCAGCGCGACGAGTTGCGAGATCCGTCGATGGACGCCGCCTACGAAGCCGCGCGGATCGCCGAGGCGCGGCGCGACGAGATGATGGCCAAGGGCGCGAGCTTTGCGACGGAGACGGTCTTTTCCCACCCCTCAAAGCTCGGGATCATCGAGACCGCCCGGGCGCGTGGCTACATCGTCGTCGTCATGCATGTCGGGGTAGACAGCCCGGAGCTATCGGTCGAGCGAGTGCGGAGCCGCGCTGGCGAGGGAGGGCATGACGTTCCCGAAGACAAGATCCGCGCTCGCTATGAGCGCAGCGCGCCGCTCGTCCGCGAGGCGGTTCTGCGCGCCGACAGCGGGATGGTCTTCGACAACTCCCGCTTGAACACGCCGCCGCAGCGGATGCTGGTCTTCGCGAAAGGCCGTCTCGCTCAGGTCGCGCCGATACTGCCGCGCTGGGTGCTCGGGACCTATGCCGCCGATCTCGGCAGCTGAAGCTTCGGGCCGGGTTCCGGATCGGTCGTCTTGCGGCACGACCGCCCCGCACCCGGCGACGGCGCCGTCGGGTCAGACGCTCCGGACGGCGGGAGGCCACGGTTTCCTCCAAAGGCCTTCGGTCATCACCGACCTGACGGGCGTTGCGCGGGCCTGCCGGCGCGGCACGCAGCCGCCCACCGACCTGCCCCAAGGGAAAGGCGCTTGCGGAACGGGGCCACGGCGTCTTTCATGGTGACAACATCGGGAGGAGCGCATGATGAGACATTCCACTTTCCTGATCACCATTCCGCTGGTGCTGGTCGCAGGGCCCTTGGCCGCGCAGCAGGCCGCCGACGCCATCACCACCGAAGGCACGTCCTCGGGGGAGATCGCCGGGCTGTCGGAAGCCGCCCGCGCCGCGATGGAGGCCAAACAGGCAGGCCAGCCGGTCGAGGCGCAGGATTGGATGGTCGCCGCCGCCAATCCGCTTGCCGTCGAGGCGGGCGCGGAGGTCTTGCGCGCGGGCGGCTCGGCCGCCGATGCGATGGTCGCGGTGCAAGCGGTGCTGGGGCTGGTGGAGCCGCAAAGCTCGGGGCTCGGCGGCGGCGCGTTCCTCGTCTGGTACGACGCCGAGAGCGGCGCGCTGACGACGCTGGACGGGCGAGAGACCGCGCCGCTGGCCGCGACGCCGACGCTGTTCCAGGACGAGAGCGGCCAGCCCCTCGAATTCTTCGACGCGGTGGTGGGCGGACTTTCGGTCGGCACGCCGGGCACGCCGCGCCTGCTAGAGACGGCGCATGAGAAATGGGGCAAATCCGACTGGGCCGGGCTGTTCGACGCGGCCATCGCCCATGCCGAGGAGGGCTTCGAGGTCTCGCCGCGCCTCGCCACGCTGGTAGCGGAGGACGCCGAGCGGTTGCAGCGCTTCGAAGCCACGGCCGAGTATTTCTTGCCAGGCGGCACGGCCATCGCGCAGGGCGACACGCTCAGGAACCCCGACTACGCCGAGGTGCTGCGCGCCATCGCCGAGGGCGGGGCGGATGCCTTTTACGAGGGCAGCATCGCCTCCGACATCGTGGCCGCCGTGCAGGGAGCCGAGGGCAACCCCGGCGTGCTCTCCGAGCAGGATCTCTCGATCTACGACGTGGTTGAGCGCGAGGCGGTCTGCGCCGCCTACCGCGACTACGAGGTCTGTGGCATGGGGCCGCCCTCGTCGGGCGCGCTCACGGTGGGGCAGATCCTCGGCATGCTTGAGACCTATGATCTCGCCGCGATGGGACCCGAAAGCGCCGAGGCCTGGCGGCTGATCGGCGATGCCTCGCGCCTCGCCTTCGCCGATCGCGGCCGCTACATGGCCGATAGCGACTATGTGCCGATGCCGACCCAAGGCCTCGTCGATCCGGGCTATCTCGCCGAGCGGGCGGCGCTGCTTTCAGGCGACGACGCCCTGCCCGAGGTCGCGCCCGGAAGCCCCGAATGGCAGCATGCGATGCTCTGGGGCGACGACGCCTCGATCGAGCTGCCCTCGACCTCGCACATCTCCATCGTCGACAAGGATGGCAACGCGCTGTCGATGACCACGACGATCGAGAACGGCTTTGGCTCGCGGCTTTTCGTGCGAGGGTTCCTGCTCAACAACGAGCTGACGGATTTCAGCTTTGCCACGCATGAGGAAGGCCGGCCCATCGCCAACCGGGTCGAGCCGGGCAAGCGGCCGCGCTCGTCGATGGCGCCGACCATCGTGATGCAGGGCGACGCGCCCGCGCTGGTGATCGGCTCGCCCGGCGGCAGCCGGATCATCGGCTATGTGGCGCAGGCCATCGTCAACTGGGCCGACTGGGGCATGAACGTGCAGGAGGCGCTGGCCGCACCGCATCTGGTCAACCGCTTCGGCACCTTCGACCTCGAAGCCGGAACGAGCGCCGAGGCGCTTGAGGCCCCGCTCAAGGAGATCGGATACGAGACCGATATCCGCGACCTGACCTCGGGCCTGCACGCGATCGAAATCGGCGAGACGCTGAAGGGCGGCGCCGATCCGCGCCGCGAGGGCATCGCGCTCGGGGAGTGAACTGCCGGTCGCAGACCGGGCGTGACCGGTCTGCGACCACGCCCGTCGGCAGGTCAGGCCTCTCGCAGCGCGCGCGACAGACCCGACAGGATCTCCGCCCCGTCCTCGCGCAGGATCACGATGTCTTCGAGCCGGACACCGAAGCGACCTTCGAGGTAGATCCCCGGCTCGATCGAGAACACGCAGCCCGCTTCGAGCACCGCCTCGCTGGTCGCGGAGATGTAGGGCGGCTCGTGGACATCGAGGCCGAGTCCGTGGCCGGTCCGGTGCACGAAGCGCTCGCCGTAACCCGCCTCTTCGATCACGCCACGCGCGGCGCGGTCGATCTCGGCGGCGCGCACACCTGGGCGGGCGATGGCGAGGGCGGCCTGCACCGCGCGCTCGACCACCCCGGCCACATTGAGGAATTCGGGGTCGGGCGCACCCCCGAACCATCCGCAGCGGGTCATGTCGGACGGGTAGCCCATATGCCGGCAGCCGCTGTCGATCAGCACCGCCATGCCGGGGGCGAGCCTGGTGTCGCCGGTATGGTGATGCGGATAGGCGCCGCTTTCGCCGAAGCCGATGATGGTGAACTCGGCCCGCGCGCCATGCGCCTTGTAGAAGGCGTGGATGATATCCTGCAGGTCCAGTTCGGTCATGCCCTCGCGCAGCGCGTCGAAGGCCGCCGTAACGGCGGCGTCGTTGAGCGCTGCGCTGGCCTTGAGCGCGGCGTATTCGGCCGCGTCCTTGGCGGCGCGCAGCCGGCCCAGCGTGTCGGCGCTGAAGCGATGGCGCGGCGCGTCGAGCGCCCCCAACAGGCGCAGCGCGAAATCGGCGCGCATGGTCTCGTCGAGCACGACCGACAGACCGGGGGTGGTGGCGCCGCACTCGGTCACAAGCGCGGCGAGCGCGGCTTCGGGGCCCGCGTCGTCGGTCCAGCAGTGCAGCGAAAGATCGGTCACGCGGCGGGCGGCGGCGGCGTTGAGCGCGGGCATGAGGAAGCCGGCGTGGTCGAGGCCGACCAGCAGCATCACCGGACGCTCGTCACCGTGCGGATCGAGGCCCGTAAGCCACATCATATGGCTCGACGGGCCGATGGCGACGAGGTCGGTGCCGGTATCGCGCATCAGCGTCCGCAGCCGCGCGAGGCGGTCGGCATGGGGGGAGGTCATGGAGGATGTCCTTGTGGTGGGTCCGACCGCCCGCGCAACGCGGGCGGTCGGGGGCGGCCGGATCAGTTCTTTTCGACCAGCCGGTAGAACACGAAGTCCGAGGTCGCGCCGTTGACGTAGCCAGAGACGTCATCGTCCATCGCCACCTGGTAGGAGGCCTGGAACATCACGACGATGGGGCTCTCCTCCTGCGTCTTCTTCTGCAGCTCGCGATACATCTCGAGCCGCTTCTCGGGATCGCTCTCGGTCAGCGCCGCGCGGGTCATCTCGTTCATCTCCTCGGGCACCGCCCAAGCGTTGCGCCAGGTGGTGGTTGCGGCATAGGCGTCGTCGGAGTTGTCCGAGTTGTAGGCGAAGGCCTTGGCGTTGGAATGCGGGTCCATGAAGTCGGGCCCCCAGTAGAGCAGCATCGCCTCGTGGCTGCGCTCGCGGTACTTGGTGATCACCTGGCTGCCGGTGCCGGGCAGGATCTCGAAGTTGATGCCCGCATCGGCGAAGCTCGCCTGAAGCGACTGCGCCATGTCGGTGAAGGGGGCGGCGTTGATCACGTCGAGCGAGACGGTGATCGGCGTCTCGATCCCGGCCTCGTCGAGGATCTGCTTGGCCTTCTCGGGGTCGTAGCTGTAGGGCGTCTCGTCGTAGGAGCCGGGGAAGCCCTTGGGCCAGAAGGCCTGGTGGATCTCCATCTGGCCGTCGACGATGCTGTCGGTCATGCCGGTGTAATCGACGAGGTAGCGCGCCGCCTCCCAGACGGCGGGTGGCGTCAGGCTCTCTGTCTTCTGGTTGAACGACAGGAAATGCACGGCGGCCTGCGGGAAGGTCTCGACCTTGATCTCGTCCGACGAGAGCGAAGCGATCTGGTCCGGCGTCAGGTTGCGCGCCATGTCGACATCGCCCTGCTCCAGCAGAAGCTGCTGCGTCGCGGCCTCGGCCACGTGCTGCAGGATCAGCCCGTCGATCTTGGGCGCGCCCTTGAAGTAGTCGGGGTTGGCTGCGAGCCGCACAAGCTCGGCCGGGCGGTACATCTGCAGCGAGAAAGGCCCGGAGCCCGCGGCGTTCTCGTTGAGCCAGGCGTTGCCCATGTCGCCGTCGGTCTCGTGCTCCATCACCGTCGCCATGTCGACGATCGAGGCGGGCCGCGCGGCCAGCACGTTCAGCACGAAGGCGGGCGAGAATTCGCCCTCGTAGCGGATGGTGACGGTGTTGCCCTCGGCGGTGACCATCTCGTCGACGTTCTCGGGGGTCCAGCCAAGCTGCGCGAGAATGAAGGCCGGCGTCTTGTCGAGCTTGATGACCCGGGCGAGCGAGCCGGTCACGTCTTCCGCACGCACCGGGTTGCCCGAATGGAACACTGCGTCGTCGCGCAGGGTGAAGGTGATGGTCTTGGCCTCGGCGTCGGTCTCCCATTCGGTCGCAAGACCGGGGGCCAGCACGGTCGGATCCTCGGCGTCGTATTGCACGAGGCGGTCGTAGAGGTTGGTGACCAGTTCGCCCGAGGTGAACTCGTAGGCCTGCGCCGGGTCGATGGCGACGATGTCGTCGATGTTCTGCGCCACGACGAGCAGGCCGGCGGGCGTTTCGGCCCAGAGCGGGCCCGCCAGCGGCAGCGCCAGCGCCGAGGCCAGCAGCGCGGATTTCAGGGTCTTCATCTCACTCTCCCGTTGGTTGGTCCTTGTCGTCACTTGATCAGGCGCGGTGGCGCGTCGCTGCGCCGTGCGCCCGCGCGGTGCAGCACGCCGAGCGTACCGGTCCACAGGATGCGGGCGGGCCGGTCGGTCGTGTTACGCCAGGCATGCGGGGTCGCGCCCGAGTAATGCAGGCTGTCGCCCGCGCGCATGTGGAAGGTCTCGTCGCCCAGCACCTGCTCGATCTCGCCCTCGAGGATGACGATGATCTCCTCGCCCTCATGGTGGACCAGCTCGGAGACGTGGCCCGCCGGCACGTGCAGCATGTAGGAGGACAGCTCGGAGCCCGGAAACTCGTGGCTGATCTGCTCGTAGACCAGATCGGAATGCGCCAGCGAGAAGCGTGGCCGCGCGCCGTCGCGGGTCAGCGCATCGGCGGGACGGGGGGTGGCGATGAAGTAATCGAGCCCGACATCCACGGCCTCCGCGATCTGCGCCAGCGTTCCAAGCGAGGGCGCGGCATTGTCGCGCTCAACTTGGCTGAGATAGCCGACCGAAAGCCCGGCGCGTTCGCCCAGCTGCTTGAGCGTCAACCCGAGCTGCTTGCGGCGTTTGCGGATCAGCGGCCCGAGCGGCGCGAGCGGCGCGCCTTGGCTGGTCTGGTGGGCGGTACGGGGCATGGGGCAGCGGGGCTTTCCGGATCGGAGCGTGTCGAACGCCACAAAAATTATTTTGATGTAAGCAAAAGTTTTTGCTTGAACCAAGAAGAATTTGCGGGCGTGCTGAAGAAACGTGGCCCGCATCTCGCGGGCCGTGACCCGTGGCAGCGCCCCGGCCGGGCGGCGCCTGATCCGAGGAGACGCCGTGCCAGCCGTGCCCCGATCACCGACCCTCCCGGCGCAGGCGCTGCGCCGCGCAAGCCGTTTCGCGGCGCCGCTTGCCGGGTTCGTCGCGCTGACCGCGCTGACCTTTCTGGGGCTTCTGGCGATCACCTTCTTCATCGGCCGCGTGGTGCCGATCGACCCGGTGCTCGCCGTGGTCGGCGACCGCGCCACGCAGGAGCAATACGAAGCGGCGCGGCAGGCGATGGGGCTGGATCGGACCCTGATCGTGCAGTTCGCCGATTACGTCTGGCAGGTGATGCAAGGCGATCTCGGGCGCTCGGTTTCGACCAACCGACCGGTGGTCGAGGATCTGGCCCGGGTCTTTCCCGCGACGCTGGAGATGGCGACGATCGGCATCGCGATCGGCGTGGCCTTCGGCGTGCCGATGGGGGTCTGGGCGGCGGCGCGGCAGGGCACATGGGTCGATCAGGTGATCCGGGTGCTGGCGCTCCTGGGCTATTCGGTCCCGGCTTTCTGGCTCGGTCTCGTCGGGCTCGCGATCTTCTATGCCGGTCTCGGCTGGGTCGCGGGGCCAGGGCGGATCGACATCTTCTATGACGGGATCGTGCCGCCGGTGACGGGCTTGCTGCTGGTCGACAGCCTGATCGCGGGCGACCCCGGCATCTTCGCCAACGCGCTGAGCCACATCGCGCTGCCGGCGACGATCCTCGGCTTTTTCTCCCTCGCCTACATCGCGCGGATGACCCGGTCCTTCATGCTCGACCAGCTGAGCCAGGAATACGTGGTGACGGCGCGGGTCAAGGGCCTGCCCGAATGGCGGGTGATCTGGGTCCACGCCTTCGGGCCGATCCGGGTGCCGCTGATCACGGTGATCGGTCTGAGCTATGCGGGGCTGCTCGAAGGCTCGGTGATGATCGAGACGGTGTTCTCCTGGCCCGGCATCGGCAACTACCTGACCGTGGCGCTTCTCAACGCCGACATGAACGCGGTGCTCGGCGCGACGCTGGTGATCGGCGCGGTATTCATATTCATCAACCGCATTTCGGACGTGCTCTACCGCGTCCTCGACCCGAGGAGCCGCTGATGCAGATGCTGCGCCGCGACTGGTATCTCGACGACGCGCCCGCCTCGCGGCTGCAGGCCAATGCCGGGCGCCTCTACCGCGCCGGGGGGCTGCTCCTGCGCAACCCGCTCGCCGTGGTCGGCGGCGCGATCATCCTTCTGCTGGTGCTGACCGCCGCCCTCGCGCCGTGGATCGCGCCCTACAGTGCCGTTGGGCAGGACCTCTCGGCCCGGCTGCTGCCGCCCTCGGCGCAGCACTGGATGGGCACCGACGAGCTGGGCCGCGACATCCTGAGCCGGGTGATCCATGGCGCGCGGATCACGCTGATGATCGTGGCGCTGGTGGCAGTGATCTCGGCGCCGCTCGGGCTGATCATCGGTGCGGTCTCGGGCTATTTCGGCGGCTGGATCGACAAGGTGCTGATGGGCATCACGGACGTCTTCTTGTCGATGCCCAAGCTCATCCTCGCGCTGGCCTTTGTCGCGGCCCTCGGCCCTGGCATCGAGAACGCGATCATCGCCATCGCGATCACCGCATGGCCCGCCTATGCCCGCATCGCCCGGGCCGAGACGCTGACCTTCTGCCAGGCCGATTTCATCGGCGCGACCCGGCTCCTGGGCGCCTCGCATGGCCGGATCATCCTGCGCCACGTGCTGCCGCTGTGCACCTCGTCGATGATCGTGCGGGTGACGCTCGACATGGCCGGGATCATCCTCACCGCCGCCGGCCTCGGGTTTCTGGGCTTGGGCGCGCAGCCGCCGCTGCCGGAATGGGGCGCGATGATCAGCCGGGGCCGGGTGTTCATCCTCGACCAGTGGTGGGTCGCCACCATGCCCGGCTTCGCGATCATCCTCGTCAGCCTCGGCTTCTGTTTCCTGGGCGACGGTCTGCGCGACGTGCTCGACCCCAAGCAGGGGGGCAAGTCGTGAGCGCGCCGCTTCTGAGCGTCGAGGACTTGCGGGTCAGCTTTCCGACGCCCGCGGGCCGGGTCGAGGTGGTCCGCGGCCTGAGCTTCGATCTGGGGCGCGAGCGGCTCGGCATCGTTGGTGAAAGCGGTTCCGGCAAATCCATGACCGGCCGCGCGATCCTGCGGCTGGTGCGCGCACCGGGGCAGGTCACGGCAAAGAAGATGGAATTCGAGGGCACCGAGATCCAGGAGCTTTCCGAGCGGCGGATGCGCGACCTGCGCGGAGCGCGGATCTCGATGATCATGCAGGACCCGAAATTCTCGCTGAACCCGGTGATGACCGTGGGCCGGCAGATCGCCGAGGCGCTGCAGGCGCATGAGCGCCTGAGCCGGAGCGCGACCCGCAGGCGCGTACTGGAGATGCTCGACGCGGTGCGCATCAACGACCCCGAGCTCGTGGCAAAGATGTATCCGCACGAGATCTCGGGTGGCATGGGTCAGCGGGTGATGATCGCGATGATGCTGATACCGCGCCCGAGCCTGCTGATCGCCGACGAGCCGACCTCGGCGCTCGACGTTTCGGTGCAGGCGCAGGTGCTCGACCTGATCGACGAGCTGGTGCGCGACCACGGCATGGGGCTGATCCTGATCAGCCACGATCTGAACCTCGTGTCGCGCTACTGCGACCGGATCATGGTGATGAACGCGGGACGGGTCGTCGAAAGCTGCGCCGCCGCCGATCTGCATCGCGCGCAGCACGCCTATACGCAGGGCCTGCTGGCCGCGGTGCCACGGATGCACGAGACGCGGGACACCCTGCCAGTGCTCGACCGCAGCGACTGGAGCGGCACATGAGCGCCATTTCCCTGAAGGATCTCGACATCTCCTACGGCAGGGCCAAGGTGGTCGAGGGCGTCAGCTTCGACGTGGCCGAGGGCGAAAGCTTTGCGCTGGTGGGCGAGAGCGGCTCGGGCAAATCGACCGTGCTCAAGGCGATCGCCGGGCTGGCGCCGGACTGGACCGGGGAGATGGCGGTGCTGGGCCGGTCGCGCGGCCACCGGCCCGACCGGGGTTTCGCGCGGCGCTGCCAGATGGTGTTTCAGGACCCCTACGGGTCGCTGCATCCGCGCAAGACCGTCGACACGGTGCTGAGCGAGCCGCTGCAGGTGCACGGGCTCGGCAATCGCGACGCGCGGGTGGAGGAGATGCTGCGCGCCGTCGGGCTCGACCGGCGGTTCCGGTTTCGCTACCCGCACCAACTGTCGGGCGGGCAGCGACAGCGCGTGGCGATCGCCCGCGCCCTGATGCTGGAGCCCAAGGTGATGCTGCTGGACGAGCCGACCTCGGCGCTCGACGTCAGCGTGCAGGCCGAGATCCTGAACCTGCTGAAACGGCTGCGGGCCGAACAGGGGCTAACCTATCTGATGGTGACGCACAACCTGCCGGTGGTGGGCTTCATGTGCGATCGGATGGCTGTGATGAACCGGGGCCGCGTGGTCGAGATCGCCCCCGCCACGGCGCTGCATGACGGCAGCTTTGCCGACCCCTACTCCCGCGCGCTCTACGCCGCTTCGGGCGGCACCGCGCATGACTGAAGGATGTTTGATGACGAGGACCCCCGAGGCCCAAACCCGCTTTCGCGACGCGCTGTCAGCGGCACGCGCTCCCGGCGACGCCTATGCCGCGCTGCAGGCGCTGGCCGAGACGCTGATCGGTGCGCGGCTGTTCACCGTGATGACGGTCGACATGGGCGCGATGCTGGCGCGGCGGGCATATACCAGCCACCCGGTCGATTACCCGGCCTCCGGCACCAAGCCGATCGAGATGAACGACTGGTTCGAGGTCGTGCACGGGCGCCACGAGAGCTTCGTGGCGAACCGGCTCGAGGAGATCGACCGGGTGTTTCCCGACGCCGCGCTGATCGGCAGCTTGGGCTGCGGCGCGGTGATGAACCTGCCTGTGATTTTGGGCGGCGAGCTGGCTGCGACGATCAACATGCTCGACGCGACGGGACACTTCACGCCTGACCGCGCGGCGCTGGCCGAGGCCGAGTTGACGCTTCCCTCGATGGCCGCGCTTCTGGTTGAAAACCGGCTGGTACGATAGCAGCCGGTCTCCAACGACACCCCTGCGCCCCCGTCGAGGTGATCCCGGTCAAGCGGTGCGAAATGATGCTGCGGATGCTGCAGCCCGGGCGCATCGGAGGGGCAGTGGCTCTGGAATCCTTCACCTCATGAGATGTCGGACATTCGAGCCGGCAGGATCAGGTTGCGACCAGTCTTTCGATTGCCGAGCGATAGGCTGCGAAGACGGCGTCCCGTTCAACGTGCTGCCCGCCCCGCACCACATGCCGCCCGGCGCTCCAGACATCGGTGACGACGCGGTCCGTCGCGGCGAAGACGAGGCCGTCCAGCAGTCTGTCGCGCGAAAGCGCGCAGAGCGCGGCGGACTGGCTGTCGATCGCGACAAGATCGGCCAGATTGCCGGTGGCGATCGAACCTGAGGCACGGGCGAGGGCCTGCGCGCTCCCCCGCGCGGCCGAGGTGTAAAGAAACCGGCCGACAGACCCCTCGCCCGGGACCAGCACGTTGCGGCTCATGTCCCGCAGGCGCTGCGAATATTCCAGCATGCGGAGCTCTTCTGTCAGCGAGATGCTGACGTTGGAATCCGACCCGATCCCGAAACTTCCGCCGGCCTCGACATAGCCCGGGCCATTGAACGCCCCGTCGCCGAGATTGGCCTCGGTGATCGGGCACAGCCCCGCAATGGCACCGCTCGCGGCCATTTCATGTGTTTCGGCATCCGCCATGTGGGTCGCGTGGATCAGGCACCAGCGGTTGTCCACCGGCTGATTGTCGAGCAGCCATTCGACCGGGCGTGCGCCCAGCCAGTCTTCGATCTCGCGCACTTCGCGGGGTTGCTCGGCGATGTGGATGTGGATCGGCCCCTGCCCGTGCCGCGCCACCAGCCGCGACAGCTCCCCGGGCGAGGTGGCGCGCAGGGAATGGGGTGCGATGCCGATCCGCGCATCCCCCGGCAGGTGCCGCAGCGCCGCCGAGGCCGCGTCGAACAGGTGCTCGAAATCGTCCACGTTGTTGCCGAAGCGCTGCTGGCCCGCGCTAAGCTCGGCCTGTCCCGCGCCGCCATAGCTGTAGAGCACCGGCAGGTGCGTCAGCCCGATGCCGGTCCGGGATGCAGCCGCGAAGATCCGCTCCGACAACTCCGCGATGTTGTCATAGGGCGCGCCGCCGGGCTGGTGATGGATGTAGTGGAACTCTCCGACGCTGGCATAGCCCGCCTCCAGCATCTCGACATAGACCTGCGCCGCGATCGCCTCGATCTGTTCCGGGGTCAGGCGCTCCATGAAGCGGTACATCAGCTCGCGCCAGGTCCAGAAGCTGTCCCGCCCGGCCTGTCGGAATTCGGTCATGCCCGCCATCGCGCGCTGGAAGGCGTGGCTGTGCAAGTTGCCAAGCGCCGGCAGCAGCGTGTCCACGCGGGTATCATTGGCTTCGGGTCCGGTGCCGGGGTTGATCGAGACGATCCTGCCATCCCGCAGATCCAGCCGGACATTCGTCGCCCAGCCTTCGTCCAGCAAAGCCTGCTTCGCGTATATCACGGCCATATCTTGCGACCTTAAAGCTATTATGTATAGACATATAAGCGAGCCGCCGATAAGAGGAAAGCAGAATCTGGAGACATGCCCGATGCCTGAAGCGCCCCGGCTGCTGACCAATCTGACCGCCGCCACCCTGACCGGGGACGCGCCCTACGGGCTGGTTTCGGATGGGGCCATTGCCATCGAGAATGGGCATGTCCGCTGGATCGGCGCGCGCGCCGACCTGCCGTCCGATCTCGCCGGGGCCGAGCGGGTCGATCTGGGCGGGCGGTTGGTGACGCCGGGGCTGATCGACTGCCACACCCATCTGGTGCATGGCGGCGACCGCGCCGCCGAATTCGAGATGCGTCTGAACGGGGCCAGCTACGAGGAGGTGGCGCGCGCGGGCGGCGGCATCGTCTCGACCGTCACCGCGACGCGGGAGGCGACGCAGGAGGCGCTGCTGGCCGGTGCCCTGCGCCGCGCCGACGCGCTGATCGCCGAAGGGGTCACCACGCTGGAGATCAAGTCGGGCTACGGGCTCGACCTCGAAACCGAGCTGCGCATGCTGCGGGTGGCGCGGGCGGTCGAGAAGCACCGACCGGTACGGGTGAAGACCAGCTTCCTCGGCGCCCATGCGGTGCCGGCCGAATACCGGGACCGGGCCGACGCCTATATCGACGAGGTCTGCATCCCGGCGCTCCGGGCCGCCCATGCGGAAGGGCTCGCGGACGCGGTAGACGGCTTTTGCGAGGGCATCGCCTTTTCCCCCGCCCAGATCGCGCGGGTCTTCGACGTGGCGCGGGCGCTCGGCCTGCCCGTGAAGCTCCACGCCGAACAGCTGTCGAACCTCGGCGGCGCGGCGCTGGCGGCGGGTTACGGTGCGCTTTCGGCCGATCACGTCGAATATCTCGACGAGGCCGGCGTGAGGGCGATGGCCGGGGCCGGTACGGTCGCGGTTCTGTTGCCCGGCGCCTTCTACACGCTGCGAGAGACGCAAGCGCCGCCGGTGCGAATGCTGCGCGATCACGGCGTGCCCATCGCGATCGCCACCGATGCCAATCCGGGCTCGTCGCCGCTGACCTCGCTGCTGCTGGCGATGAACATGGGCTGCACCCTGTTCCGCCTGACACCCGAGGAGGCGCTGCGCGGCGTAACCGTGAACGCCGCCCGCGCCCTCGGGCTGGGCGATGTCGGCACCATCGCCCCCGGCCAGCGGGCCGAACTGGCGGTCTGGGATGTCGAGGCGCCCGCCGAGCTATCCTATCGCATCGGGTTCAACCCGCTGCATTCCCGCATTTTCGGAGCCGTTCAATGACCAGTCTGACGCTCACCCCCGGCGCGGTGACGCTGGCCGATCTTGCCCGCCTGTATCGCGACGAAGCCGCCCTGCGCCTCGATCCCGCTTGCCATGGAGCCATCGAGAGGGCTGCCGCCCGGATCGCCGCCGCCGCCAATGGCGAAGCGGCGGTCTATGGCGTGAACACCGGTTTCGGCAAGCTCGCCTCGGTCAAGATCGCGGCTGAGGACACGGCGACCCTGCAGCGCAACCTGATCCTGTCGCATTGCTGCGGCGTGGGCGATCCGATCCCGCGCGCGCAGACCCGGCTGATGATGGCCTTGAAGCTGCTCAGCCTCGGGCGCGGCGCCTCTGGCGTGCGGATGGAGTTGATCACCCTGATCGAGGAGATGCTGGCGCGCGGCGTGACGCCGGTCATCCCGGTGCAGGGCTCGGTCGGCGCCTCGGGCGACTTGGCGCCGCTGGCCCACATGGCCGCAGTGATGATGGGCCATGCCGAAGCTGTCTTCGAGGGCGAAACCCTGCCCGGCGCCGAGGCGCTGAAGCGCGCCGGGCTCGCGCCGGTGGAGCTTGGTGCCAAGGAGGGGCTGGCGCTGATCAACGGCACCCAGTTTTCCACCGCCTTCGCGCTGGCGGGGCTGTTCGACGCCTGGCGCGCGATGCAAGCGGCGCTGGTGACCTCGGCCATGTCGACCGATGCGATCATGGGCTCCACCGCGCCCCTGCAGCCGGAAATCCATGCCCTGCGCGGCCATGCCGGGCAGATCGAGGCCGCGTCGGTCATGCGCGCCCTGCTCGACGGCTCGGAGATTCGCGAAAGCCACCGCGAGGGCGACAGCCGGGTGCAGGACCCCTATTGCATCCGCTGTCAGCCGCAGGTGACCGGCGCGGCGATGGACATGCTGCGCATGGCCGGCCGCACGCTGGAGATCGAGGCCAACGCCGCCACCGACAACCCGCTGGTGCTGACCGAGGCGGGGCTGATCGTCTCGGGCGGAAATTTCCACGCCGAACCGGTGGGCTTCGCCGCTGACATGATCGCGCTCGCCGTGGCCGAGATCGGCGCCATCGCGCAGCGCCGCATCGCGCTGATCGTCGATCCGACGCTGAGCTTCGACCTGCCGCCCTTTCTGACCCCCGCCCCGGGCCTGAACTCGGGGCTGATGATCGCCGAAGTGACGACAGCGGCGCTGATGAGCGAGAACAAGCACCTCGCCAATCCTTGCGTGACCGACTCGACGCCGACTTCGGCCAACCAGGAGGACCACGTCAGCATGGCCGCGCATGGCGCGGTGCGGCTGGGCCGGATGGTGGCGAACCTGGAGCGCATCCTTGGCGTGGAATTGCTGTGCGCCGCGCAGGGCATCGAGTTCCGCGCGCCGCTTTCCACCAGCGCGCCGCTGAAAGCGGTGCTGAACCGCCTGCGTGCGCATGTCCCGACCCTGACCGAAGACCGCTACATGGCCCCCGATCTCGAAGCGGCCGCCTCGCTGGTGCGCGGCGCGGATGTCGTCGAGGCGGCCGGCACGCCGATGCCGGAGCTGGGCGCATGACCCCGGTCGAGGTCACCCGCGGCGACGGCCCGGTCGTGCTGGGCCTGCCGCATACCGGAACATGGCTGCCCGAGGATGTCCGTGCCCGGCTGAACGCAGGCGGGCGGGAGCTGCGCGATACCGACTGGCACATCCACAGGCTCTATGACGGCCTGCTGCCCGGCGCGACGACCGTGCGCGCCACCTTCCACCGTTATGTGATTGATGCCAACCGCGATCCCTCGGGCCAGAGCCTCTATCCGGGGCGGAACACCACCGGGCTGGTGCCGCTGACCGATTTCGACGGCGAACCGATCTGGGACGACGCGCCCGACGCCGAGGAGATCGAGGCACGCCGTGTCGCCTATCACGCGCCCTATCACGCCGCGCTCGAGGCAGAGCTGGAGCGGATCCGCCAACGCCATGGCGTGGCGATCCTCTACGACTGCCATTCGATCCGCAGCCATATCCCGTTTCTCTTCGACGGCACGCTGCCGGATTTCAACATCGGCACCAACATGGGCGCGACCTGCGCGCCCGCCATCGAGGCCGCGACGCGCGATATCTGCGAGCAGGCGGACGGCTACACCACGACCGTCAACGGTTGCTTCAAGGGCGGCTGGACCACCCGCCATTACGGTCGCCCGGCCGAGGGGCTGCACGCGATCCAGATGGAGCTGGCACAATCAAACTACCTGACCGAGGAGGCCCCGCCATGGGTCTTCGACGCCGAAAAGGCCGACGGTCTGCGCAGGCTTCTCGCCCGCATTCTCGAATCCCTGGCCGATCTGGCCCCGTCTTTTGGAGGCAAATGATGACCGATCCCCGTCACAATATCCGCGACGTTTATCCTCCGACCGGCTCCGAGATTACCGCCAAAAGCTGGCTGACCGAGGCGCCAATGCGGATGCTGATGAACAACCTGCACCCGGATGTGGCCGAGAACCCGCACGAGCTGGTGGTCTATGGTGGCATCGGGCGCGCGGCGCGCACCTGGAAGGATTTCGACACCATCGTCGCCAGCCTGAAGGAACTGGAGGACGACCAGACCCTGCTGGTGCAGTCGGGCAAGCCGGTGGGCGTGTTCCGCACCCACAAGGACGCGCCGCGGGTGCTGATCGCGAACTCGAACCTGGTGCCGCATTGGGCGACTTGGGACCATTTCAACGAGTTGGATAAGAAGGGCCTGGCCATGTACGGCCAGATGACTGCCGGGTCCTGGATCTATATCGGCAGTCAGGGCATCGTGCAGGGCACCTACGAGACCTTCGTGGAGGCCGGGCGCCAGCACTACGACGGTAACCTCACAGGGCGCTGGATCCTGACCGGGGGACTGGGCGGCATGGGCGGCGCGCAGCCGCTGGCCGCCGTCATGGCGGGCGCCTGCTGCCTCGCGGTGGAATGCGACGAGACCCGCGCCGAATTCCGCAAGCGCACGCGCTATGTCGACGAGATCACCCATTCGCTGGATGAGGCGCTGCAGATGATCGAGCGCTGGACAAAGGCCGGCGAGGCGAAATCCGTGGGGCTGATCGGCAACGCGGCGGACGTGTTCCCCGAACTGGTGAGGCGCGGCGTGCGCCCCGATATCGTCACCGACCAGACCTCGGCCCATGATCCGATCCATGGCTACCTGCCGCAGGGCTGGAGCGTGGCGGAATGGCGCGACAAGCAGGAAAGCGATCCCAAGGCGGTGGAGAACGCCGCGCGCGCCTCGATGAAGGTGCAGGTCGCGGCGATGGTCGATTTCTGGAATGCCGGCGTGCCGACGCTCGACTACGGCAACAACATCCGCCAGGTCGCGCTGGAAGAGGGTCTGGAGAACGCCTTCGCCTTTCCCGGCTTCGTACCCGCCTATATCCGCCCGCTTTTCTGCAAGGGTATCGGCCCGTTCCGCTGGTGCGCGCTGTCGGGTGATCCGGAGGACATCTACAGGACCGATGCCAAGGTCAAGGAACTGGTGGACGACCCGCATTTACACAACTGGCTCGACATGGCGCGCGAGCGGATCAGCTTCCAGGGACTGCCCGCGCGGATCTGCTGGGTGGGCCTGGGCGTGCGTCACAAGCTGGGGCTGGCCTTCAACGAGATGGTCCGCAATGGCGAGTTGAAGGCGCCGGTGGTGATCGGCCGCGATCACCTCGACAGCGGCTCGGTCGCCTCGCCGAACCGCGAGACCGAGGCGATGAAGGACGGCTCGGACGCGGTGTCCGACTGGCCGCTCCTGAACGCGCTGCTGAACACCGCCTCGGGCGCGACCTGGGTGTCGCTGCATCACGGCGGTGGTGTCGGCATGGGGTTCAGCCAGCATTCCGGCATGGTGATCTGTTGCGACGGCACCGAGGATGCCGACCGGCGCATCGCCAACGTGCTGTGGAACGACCCGGCCACCGGTGTGATGCGCCACGCCGACGCGGGTTACGACATCGCCAGGACATGCGCGCGCGAGCACGGGCTGAACCTGCCCGGCATACTCTGACCGCCCACCAATGCCCGCGCCCGCCTCCGCCGGGGCGGGCTTCGCGCCCTAGTACTGCGTGGTCATCCTGTGACCGCGCCGATAGGTCAGCCGCACCAGCGTGATGGCCTTTCCCCGAAGCCAGGTCGTACGCTCGGCGCGAAACAGGGCGTCACCGGGCGAACACCCGAGGTGATCGGCGAGATCGCGGTCCGCCTCGACGGCCGAAAAGGCGATCTCGGCGTTCGAGAACGGAAGCTCGGCCACCAGCCACTCGTTTGGGCCGGTGGTCGAGAAGTCAGCCTCCGTCACGCTCGGGACGACCTCGGGATTGATCCAGCGATCCTCGTGCTGGTAGGGCATGCCGCCGGCGTAATGCATGCACACCAGATGCAGCACCTGCTGACCGGTGGTCAGTTCCAGCCGGCCCCGCAGCCAGTCCGGCACCTCCTGCACCGCCCGATCGACCAGCGCATAGCGATACTCCGCCCCCTGGGCCTCGATCTCCTCCCGCACGATGGGGATAGAGAAGCGGGCCTGCCGGATCGGCGTCATCCGCACCCTCGTGCCCGCCTTGCGCTTGCGCTCGACGATGCCTTCGTCGGCCAGCTCCCGCATCGCCCGGTTCACCGTGGCCCGCGCGCAACCATAGCTCTCTGCAAGGTCGATCTCGTTCGGCATGAGGCTGCCCGGCGGCATCGCCCCGCGTGCGATCTGGTCGAGCAGATCAGCCTTAACATCCTTGAAAGTCACGGTCATCGGTCCGCCTCCACTCCCGCCTCCGCGGATCAAACCAATGGACCAACCCAGCAAATCCATCCTCGGCCATACAGCATCGGTCCAGTTTGATAATGGTATACATAAAGAAACAAAAGCAGACGATACCACCGGTATCGCTCACCCGACGCGGCCACTTTCGAACAATGCGACACGCCTGTCCCGGCCCGCCGAGCGGACCGGGACTTGCCGCATGCCGGGACCGGCGCAGCGCCGCAGTTTATTTTTCGATATGAATGTTTCATTTCATGAAGTATGTCCGCGGCGACTCGCAACACGCGGAGTACCCGGATGACCGACATTGACGAGATCGACGGCGGGCGCGGCGACATGCTGCTCGGGATCGTGCTGCTCTACTGGGCGCTGCACGACCGGCTCGAATGTGCCGAGCCCGACCTGTCCAAGCAGGAACGGCTGACGCTGCTGCGGCTGTCGCGGCCGAGCCGGATGGGCGATCTCGCCCGCCGCATGCAGGCCCTGCCCTCGAGCCTCACCGCGCTGGTCGACGGGCTCGAGACGCGCGGGCTGGTCCAGCGCCGCCGCGACCCCGAGGATCGCCGCGCCTGGCTGATCGAGCTGACCGACACGGGCCGCGCCCGCCGCGAGGAGATGCTCGCGGAGGCGTCGCAGGCGCTGCGCGACGCCACCGGCCTGCCCGAGGCCGATCTCGACATTCTGGGCGACCTGCTGGCCCGCATCCGCGCCCACATCAAGGCCGAAGGCCTGCCGAAAGGATTGCCGTTTTGACCCGCCTCCTCCCCTTCCTCGCGGCGCTGACGCTGCTCGCCAGCCAGGGCGCCGCCCAGCAGGCCGCCACCGACGCGGCGCCCCGCCCGGTCAAGCTCATGGTGCTGGGCGCCGAAGACACGGCGCTCACCCGCGAATTCTACGGCCAGGTGGCCGCCCGCCAGACCGTCGATCTCGCCTTCCAGATCGGCGGCCAGCTGGTCGAGTTTCCCGTCCTCGAAGGCCAGATCATCCCCGCGGGCGATCTGGTCGCCCGTCTCGACCCCGAACCCTTCGAGCTGGCGCTCGAGGAGGCGGAGCTGCGCCAGGCCCAGGCCGCGCGCGACCTCGACCGGCTGAACCAGCTCAGCCGCTCCACCGTGAGCGAGGCCTCGCAGGAGGAGGCGCGCACCAATGCCGAGCTGGCGCGGGTGGCGCAGCGCGACGCCGAGCGCGCGCTGTCCAAGGCGCGCCTCGACGCACCCTTCGAGGCGCTGGTCGCCGAGCGTCTGGTCGCCAACTTCACCACCGTCGGGGCCGGCACGCCGATCGTAAGGCTGCACGACATGTCCGAACTGCGCGTCGAAGTCGAGGTGCCCGAGATCCTGTTCCAGCGCGCCGGGCGCGACCCCGATGTCGAGATCACCGCGCGCTTTCCCGGCCTTGCCGAAAGCTTCCCGCTGGTGATCCGCGAGTTCACCTCCGACGCCACGGCCGTGGGCCAGAGCTTCGGCCTGACGCTGGCCTTCGAGGCCGAAAGCGCGCCCGACGTGCTGCCCGGCTCCTCGGTCACCGTGACCGCCCGGCTCGACGGCGCAATCGGCGGGCTGCCGGTGCCGCCGACCGCGCTGGTCGGCGATCTCGACGGCACCGTTGAGGTGATGGTCTTCGAGCCCGGCGACAGCCCCGACCGGGGCCGCGTGCTGGCCCGCGAGGTCGAGATCGAAATCGCCGATGACGGCGGCTTCCTCGTCACCGGCGGGGTCGAGCGCGGCGCCGAGATCGTCGCCGCTGGCGCCGCCGCGCTCGAAGACGGCCAGGCGGTGCGCCGCTTCGCCGGCTTCCCGCAGTAAGGAGCGCGCAAGTCATGACCATCGCACGCGCCTCCATCGAGAAGCCGATCCTGACCTGGCTTTTGATCCTGGGCTGCCTTCTCGGCGGCATCTGGGGCTTCGCCACGCTGGGTCGACTCGAGGACCCCGCCTTCACCATCAAGCAGTCGGTGATCGTCACCTCCTATCCCGGCGCCTCGGCCGAGCAGGTCGCCCGCGAGGTGTCCGAGCCGCTCGAATCCGCGATCCAGAAGATGGGCGAGATCGACCGGATCACCTCGACCAACCGCCCCGGCGTCTCGCTGATCGAGGTCGAGGTGAAGTCGACCTATGGCGGCGAGGAGCTGCCCGGCATCTGGACCAAGCTGCGCGCGCGGGTGCGCGACGCGGCGCGCGACCTGCCCTCGGGCGTCGGCGAGCCGCTGGTCAATGACAGCTTCGGCGATGTGTTCGGCCTCTACTACGCCGTCACCGCGCCGGGCTACTCCGACGCCGAGATCCACCGCCTCGCCACATGGCTGCGGCGCGAGCTGCTGGCGGTCGAGGGCGTGGCCGATGTCGAGTTGGCGGGCCTGCCGCAGGAGGCGATCTTCGTCGAGCCCGAGCTGGCGCTGCTGGCCGCGCAGAACCTGCCGGCCGAGGCACTGGTCGGCGCCCTCGCCAGCGCGGATTCCGTGGTCCCGGCCGGCACGGTCGACGCCGCCGGACGGCGGGTGCGGATCGCCGCGCCCGAGGGCTCCGACACGGTCTCCGAGATCTCCGGCCTTTCGGTCGGGGTCGGCGGCGAGATCCTCAACCTCTACGACGTGGCGGAGGTGCATCGCGGCCGGGTCGAACAGCCTTCGCTCATCCTGCGCCATGACGGCACGGAGGCCTTCACCTTCGGCGTGGCGGGCCTCGCCACCGAGAACATCGTCGCCGTGGGCCACCGCGTCGACGATCGGCTGGCGGAGCTCTTCTCCGAGATCCCCGCCGGGGTCGAGCTCAGCCCGATCTACCAGCAGCACCTGGTGGTCGAGGAGGCGTCGAACGCTTTTCTCGTGAACCTCGCCATGTCGGTCGCGATCGTGGTCGCGGTGCTGGCGCTGTTCATGGGCTGGCGCGCCTCAGTGGTGGTCGGGGCGACCCTGCTGCTCACCGTGGTCGGCACGCTGTTCTTCATGGCGGTCTTCGCGATCGAGATGGAGCGGATCTCGCTCGGCGCACTGATCATCGCCATGGGGATGCTCGTCGACAACGCCATCGTCGTCGCCGAGGGGATGCAGATCGCCATGCAGGGCGGCAAATCCTCGCGCGAGGCGGCGGCCGAGACGGCGGGCAAGACCCAGATCCCGCTCCTGGGCGCCACGGTGATTGGCATCATGGCCTTCGCCGGGATCGGGCTGTCGCCCGACGCCACCGGCGAGTTCATGTTCTCGCTCTTCGCGGTGATCGGCATCTCCCTGCTGCTGAGCTGGGTGCTGGCGATCACGGTGACGCCGCTTCTGGGCCATTACCTGTTCAAGCGCGGCACCGCCGGCGGCGCGGGCGCTTATGACGGCGCGCTGTTCCGTGGCTATGCCGCGCTCCTGCGCGGCGCGATCACCGCGCGCTGGCTGGTGATCCCGGCGCTGATCGCGATCACGCTGGTCTGCTTCGCGGGCTTCGGCCAGATCCGGCAGCAGTTCTTCCCGAACTCCAACACGCCGCTGTTCTTCGTGCATCACAAGCTGCCGCAAGGCAGCACGATCCAGCAGACCGCCGCCGATCTGGCGCTGGTCGAGGACTGGCTGGCCGAGCGCGACGAGGTCGTCTCCTACACGACCTTTGCCGGTCAGGGCGCGACGCGCTTCATGCTCACCTACGCCGCCGAGAACGCCAACCCCAGCTATGGCCACATGATCATCCGCACCGAGGACATCTCGACCATCCCGGCGCTGCAGGCGGATCTGGAGCGGTTCGGCCGCGAGGCGCTGCCGGCGGGCGAGTTCCGCACGCGGCGGCTGGTCTTCGGGCCGGGCGGCGGCGACCCGATCGAGGTCCGGGTGTCCGGCCCCGATCCGGCCGTGCTGCGCGCGGTCGGCGACGAGGTGATCGCGGTGCTGAGCGCCGCCTCGCCCGACATCCTCGACCCGCGCACCAACTGGCGCGAGCCCGAGCTGGTGCTGCGCCCCGACTACGCCACCGACCGTGCGCAGAGTGCTGGGATCAGCCGCGACGACGTGGCCAACGCGCTGCGCTTCGCCACCGAGGGCGTCTCAAGCGGCGTCTACCGCGAGGGAGAGCGGCTGATCCCGATCACGGTGCGGCTGCCGCGCGACGCCACCTCCGACCTGCGCGACCAGCCGGTCTGGTCCGATACCGGCCAGCACTTCCTGCCGATCGAGCAGGTGATCGACGGCTTCGACTACGAGGTGCAGAACACGCTGGTGCATCGCCGCGACCGGGTGCCGACCCTCACCGTCGGTGCCGACATCCCGCCCGAGCGCACCGCGGCCGAGGTCTTCGGACAGGTCCGCGCGGCGGTGGAGGCGATCGAGGTGCCGCCGGGCTACGCGCTCGACTGGGGCGGCGAGTTCGAAAGCTCCAGCGACGCGCAGGAGAGTCTCGGCCGCCAGCTGCCGCTCTCGCTGCTGGTGATGGTGCTGATCTCGGTGCTGCTGTTCAACGCGATCAAGCAGCCGGTGATCATCTGGCTTCTGGTGCCGATGTCGGTCAACGGCGTGGCACTGGGGCTACTGGGCACCGGCCTGCCCTTCACCTTCACCGCGCTTCTGGGCCTGCTGTCGCTGTCGGGGATGCTGATCAAGAACGGCATCGTGCTGGTCGAGGAGATCGACCTGGTGCGCGCCGAAGGGGTCGAGCTTCGCGAGGCAATCGTCACCGCCTGCGTGTCGCGCCTGCGGCCCGTGGTACTGGCGGCGGCGACGACGATCCTGGGCATGCTGCCGCTTCTGGGCGACGCCTTCTTCGTCTCGATGGCGGTGACCATCATGGGCGGCCTGGCCTTCGCCTCGGTGCTGACGCTGATCGCGGCGCCGGTGTTCTACTACGTCTTCTTCGCCCGCTCCGAGGCCCGGGCGACGGCGCAGGCCGTGCCGCTGCCCGCCTGAAGACGAACGGGGGCGGCACGCCGCCGCCGCCCCCGTGACACACCCGGCCCAAGGCCAATTCCCGCCCCGGCAGGCTAGTCTCGCTTGAACCCGCGCAGCACCTCGCGCGTCGCCGCGACCAGCGGGTCGTGCAGCTCCGACAGGATCGCCACCCGGTCGAACCGCTCCGGATCGCGCGCGACGGCGGCGCGCAGCGCCCGCCCGAACTCCATGCGCAGCTCGGTGCCGATGTTGAATTTGGCGATCCGCGATCCCCGCGCCAGCGCCCGGCGCTGCGCATGCGGCACGCCCGAGCCGCCATGGATCACCAGCGGCACCTCGGTCACCGCCTCGATGGCACGGATTCGCGCCTCGTCGAGCCCGCCGCCCGAGCCACCGGGCTGCAGATGCGTGTTGCCGACCGAGATCGCCATGGCGTCGATCCGCGTCTCGCGCGCGAAACGCGCCGCCTCCTCAGGATCGGTCCCGGCCGAACCCTCGCCGCCCGCATAGCCGACGAAGCCGATCTCGCCCTCGCAGGACACCCCAGCCGCATGCGCCATGGCGGCGATTTCGGCGGTGCGGGCGATGTTCTCCGTGAGCGGCAGCCTCGATCCGTCGAACATCACCGAGGTGAAGCCCGCCGCGATCGCCTCGCGGCATTCGGCTTCGGTGTAGCCGTGGTCGAGATGCGCCACCACCGGCACCGAGGCCGCCTCGGCCAGATGCCGGAACATCGCGCCGAGGATCGGGAGCGGCGTGTGCTTGCGGCAGGACGGCCCGGCCTGAAGGATCACCGGCACGCCCTCGGCCTCGGCGGCGGCGACATAGGCGCGCATGTCCTCCCAGCCCAGCGTCACGAGGCCGGCCACCGCGTAGCCGTCGCGGTTCGCGGGCCCCAGCACCTCGGAAAGCGTCGCGAGCGTCATTTGAACTTGGCCACCATGTCCATGATCCCCGGGATCGTGTGCAGCTGCGCCGCGTGGGTCGGCTGGAAATACTGCTTGAGGCTGCGCTGGCTCAGCCCGCCGAGGATGGTGAAGTAATACATCTCGTAGCCCGGCAGCACCGCGCAGGGGTGGTAGCCCTTGTCGATCAGCACGGTCGAGCCGTTCACCACGTGGTAGGCGTCGCCCGGCGCGTTGTCCTCGCGCTGGAGCATCTGCAGCCCCGAGCCGTAATCGGGCCGGAAGCGAAAGTTGTAAGTCTCGTCGTGGCGCGTCTCGATCATCTCGCCATTCTCGGACCGGTCGGTGTCGTGCTTGTGGGAGGGAAAGCCGGACCAGCCGCCCTGCCCCACGGTGTAGAGCTCGCTCACCAGCAGGCGGCCGACCTTGCCATGCTGCTTGGCGCCGAGGATGTGCTTGATCTTGCGGTGCGTCTTGGTGTCGTCCGAGCCGTATTGCACCACGTCGAGCGCATCGGCCCGCACGTCGAAGGGCTCCAGCACCCGGTCGTATTTCGCGCCCGCGACGAAGATTTCCGCCGCCTCGCTGCGGCAGGTGATGCGCACCTCGGCCCCCACGGGCGCATAGACGCCCTCGGGCTCGCCGTCCCAGACATCGACGCCGCGCCCGCCGAGGCTCGCGAAGCCCATCCCCTCGACGTCGACATCGACCGTGCCGGTCGCCGGCACCACGCAGGTCTCGTAGCCCGGCACGGCATAGTCGAAGCTCTCGCCCTGCCGCAGCTTGACGATGTTGAAGTAGTTGAGCGGCACCAGATCGTGCTCGGCATCGACGATGGGCCGGTTGCGGTTGTCATGGGGAGCGATGTGCATGGGAAGTCCTTTCAGCCTTGGGTCGGGCCGGGATGGGTGTCGAGAAAGGCCTGCAATTCGGCCGGATCAGGCATCGCCGGGGCGCAGCCGGGCCGCGCCACGACGATCGAGGCACAGGCCGAGCCGCGCAGCACGGCCTCGCGCAGGGGCCGCGTTTCGGCGAGGCCCGAGATCAGCCCGGCCATGAAGCTGTCGCCCGCGCCGGTGGGCTTGAGCGCGTCGACGGGATAGATGCCGGTGCGCAGCTCCTCGCCATCCGCGAAGGTCACCGCGCCCTCGGGACCCATCTTGTAGACCACCAGATCGGAGCTTTCGGCGAGCGCGCGGGCATGGGCAAAGCCCTTCTCGATGCCGCCCGCCATGAAGCCGAACTCCTCGTCATTGCCGACGATCACGTCCGCCAGCGCGCCGGCGCGCGACAGCACCTCGGAGGCCACCTGCGGCGAGGGCCAGCTATAGGGGCGGTAATCGACGTCGAAGATCACCGGCAGCCCGGCCGCGCGCGCCAGCTCGAAGGCGCGGAAAGCCGCGGCGCGCGAGGGCTCGGCGGCGAACACCGTGCCGGTGGTGATCACCGCGTCGAAGCGGGTGTAATCCACCGCCTCGACATCCTCGACATTCATGCGAAAATCGGCGGCGTTGTTGCGGTAGATGACGCTCTGATGCTCCGCGACGCGGGCCTCGACGAGCGCCAGGGAGGTGCGCTCCTCGCCCTTCACCCGGCGCACATGGACCCGCTCGATGTCATAGGCGTCGAGCTGGTCCTCGCAGTACCAGCCGACCGCGTCGTCCGACACGCAGGTCACCAGCGAGGCGGTGCCGCCGAGCTTCACCAGCCCGGCTGCGATATTGGCCGAGCTGCCGCCCATCGACACCATCATCTCCGTGGCCTCGCGGGTGCGGGTGCCGGGCGGCATCGGCGTCAGGTCCATGCCGACGCGGCCGATCACCAGAAAGCGGCGTCCCTTCAACCGGTCCAGCATCACACCCCCCGCCGCTGCCGGGCGCGGCCCGATTCCTGGTTCTCATGCGCGGCGCGCACCCGCTCGCTCGTGGTCACCTCGGGCGTGCCGACCTCCCACCAGGCGTGGCCCTGCGTGGTCCAGCCCTCGTAGGGGTCGACCTTCATGACGATGACCTGGCTGCGATCGGAGGCCTTGGCCCGCTCGAACGCCTCGCCCAGCTCGGCCGGGTTGGCGACGGTCACGGCTTCGGCGCCCTGCGCACGGGCATGCGCCTCGAAATCGACGGCGAAGGGTTCGGGGATGGTCGGGCAATCGGCGAGCAGGTTGTTGAAGCTCTCGTTGCCGGTGTTGTTCTGCAGCTTGTTGATGACCGCGAAGCCGCCATTGTCGAGCACCAGCACGATCAGTTTCTTGCGGCTCAGCGCCGCCGAGTAGAGATCGCTGTTCATCATCATGTAGGAGCCGTCGCCGATGAAGACGATGGTGTCGCGCTCGGGCTCGCGCTGCGCCTGCGCGATCCGCGCGCCCCAGGCGCCCGAGATCTCGTAACCCATGCAGGAGAACCCGAACTCCACGTCGACCGTGCCGAGCCCCAGCGTGCGCCAGTTCGCCGTCACCTCGGCCGGAAGCCCGCCCGCCGCCGCGACGATGCGGTCGCGCGGGTGGCACAGATCGTTCACCACGCCGATCGCCTGCGCGTAGGAGTTGGGCCGGTTGCCGGGCCTCACGTTCTCGGCGACATAGGCGTCCCAGGCGCGGCGCTGCTGCTGCGCCTTCTCGACCCAGCCGGCCGGGGCCGCGTAGTCGAGCCCCTGGCCCAATGCCTCGATTGCCCGCTTCGCGTCACCGACCACCGGCAGCGCGCGATGCTTGCCTGCGTCGTGCCGGGCCGCGTTGATCGCCACGATCCGGGCATCGGCAGCGAAGGCGGTCCAGGAGCCGGTGGTGAAATCCTGGAGCCGCGTGCCCACGGCGAGGATCACATCCGCCTCCTCTGCGATGGCGTTGGCGCTGTCCGAGCCTGTCACGCCGATCGGCCCGATGTTGAGCGGATGCTCCGCCAGAAGGTTGGCGCGGCCCGCGATGGTCTCGACCACAGGGATGCGATGCGCCTCGGCAAAGGCGGCAAGCTCCTCTGCCGCGCGCGAATACTGCACGCCGCCGCCGGCGATGATCATCGGCCGCTGCGCCGCAAGCAGCGCGGCGCGCGCATCCGCGATCTCGGCCTCGTCGGGAGCGACGCGGCGGATGCGGTGGAGTTTCTTCTCGAACATCGCCTCGGGGAAATCCCAGGCCCAGCCCTGCACGTCCTGCGGCAGCCCGATGAAGGCCGGGCCGCAATCGGCCGGGTCGAGCAGCGTCGCGAGCGCGGCGGGCAGCGACTGGATCACCTGCGCCGGATGGGTGATCCGGTCCCAGTAGCGCACCACCGGCTTGAATGCGTCGTTCACACCGAAGGTCGGATCGCCGAAGTTCTCCATCTGCTGCAGCACCGGATCGGGCAGCCGGGTGACGAAGCCGTCGCCGCACAGAAGCAGCATCGGCAGCCGGTTGGCATGGGCGAGACCGGCGGCGGTCAGCAGGTTCATCGTGCCGGGCCCGGCGCTCGCGGTGCAGAACATGAAGCGCTGGCGCAGCCACTGCTTGGCGTAACCGGCGGCGGCGAAGCCCATGCCCTGCTCGTTCTGGCCGCGATAGAGCGGCAGCTCGGCCTGCATGCCGTGCAGCGCCTCGCCGAGGCAGGTGACGTTGCCATGGCCGAAAATGCCGAAGCCGCCACCGCAGACGCGCAGCTCCTCTCCGTCGATCTCGATATACTGGTTGGCGAGCCATCTTATGATGGCCTGCGCGGTGGTGAGGCGAACGGTTCCCTGTGATGCGGTCATGGCGGGGCAGCCCTTCCAGAATTTCGTGACTAGTCGCGAATGCCGCTTGCGGCGTTTCGACTCTCACGATACGTATTTTGCAACCGGTTGCAAATCGAAATCGACAAGCAGGAGGCGCGCGATGCGGGAGATCGGGATCGGCATCATCGGCGGCGGCTACATGGGCAAGGCGCATGCGGTCGCCATGTCGGCGGTCGGCGCGGTGTTCGACACACGGCTCAGGCCTCGGCTGGAGATGGTCGCGGCCAGCTCGCCCGAGAGCGCCGAGCGCTACCGCGCCGCCTATGGCTTCGCCTGCGGCACGGATGACTGGCGCGCGCTGGTCGACGACCCGCGGGTCGAGGCGGTGGTGATCGCCGCGCCGCAGGAGACGCATCGCGAGATCGCCGAGGCCGCCTTCGCGCTCGGCAAGCCGGTGATGTGCGAAAAACCCCTGGGGGCCTCGGTCGAGGACGCCCGCGCCATGGTTGCCGCCGCCGAAGCCTCCGGCGTGGCCAACATGGTCGGCTTCAATTACATCCGCACCCCCGCCAGCCAGTTCGCGCGGCAGCTCATCGCCGAGGGCGCGATCGGCGAGGTGACGTGGTTTCGCGGCGAGCACACCGAGGATTTCCTCTCCGACCCCGAGACGCCGTTCTCATGGCGCTGCAAGGGCGAGGCCAACGGCACGCTGGGCGATCTGGCGCCGCACATGGTCAACGCCGCGCTGGCGCTGCTCGGCCCCATCGCCTCGCTCTCGGCCACGATGGAGACGGTGCACACCGAGCGCCCCGGCGGCCGGGTCGACAATGACGACCAGGCGCAGCTGATGTGCCGCTTCAAGCGCGGCACGATGGGCCAGATGCATTTCAGCCGGATCGCGACCGGCCGCAAGATGGGCTACGCCTACGAGGTCACCGGCACAAAGGGCGCGATCCGCTTCGATCAGGAGGATCAGAACGCGATCCACCTCTATCGCGCCGAAGGCCCCGAGGCCGCGCGCGGCTTCACCCGCATCCTCACCGGCCCGGCGCATCCCGACTACCTCCCCTTCTGCCAGGGGCCGGGCCACGGCACCGGCTACCAGGACCAGATCATCATCGAGGCGCGCGATTTCCTGCGCGCCATCGAGACCGGCGAGGCCGTCTGGCCCAGCTTCCGCGACGGGCTCGAAGTGGCCCGCGTGATCGCCACCGCCCGCGCCTCGGCGCGCGAGGGCCGGTGGCTCGATGTCGAGACAAAGTGAGAGCAGAGGACACGAAATGACGATCAGGATTGGCAACGCCCCCTGCTCCTGGGGGGTGGAATTCGCGAACGACCCGCGCAACCCCGGCTGGCGCGACGTGCTGCGCGACTGCGCGGCCGCCGGCTACAAGGGCATCGAACTGGGGCCGGTGGGTTTCATGCCCGAAGATCCCAAGCTGCTCGGCGAGGCGCTCGACGAGCACGGGCTGCAACTCATCGGCGGCGTGGTGTTCCGGCCCTTCCACGACCCCGACGCCTGGGACGAGGTGCTCGACGCCGCGCATCGCACCTGTCGCGCGCTCAAGGCGCATGGCGCCGAGCATCTGGTGCTGATCGACTCGATCTCGCCGCGCCGCGCGCCCACCGCCGGCCGCGCCGATGAGGCCGAACAGATGGACGCGATGGAATGGGCCGCCTTCCGCGAGCGCATCGCCACCATCGCCCGGATCGGCACCGAGGAATACGGGCTGACCACCGGCATCCACGCCCATGCCGCGGGCTTCGTGGATTTCGAGCCGGAGCTGGAGCGGCTCCTGGACGAGGTCGACGAGCGGATCCTCAAGATCTGCTTCGACACCGGCCATCACTCCTATGCCGGCTTCGATCCCGTGGCCTTCATCAAACGCCACGAGGACCGCATTTCCTACATGCACTTCAAGGACATCGACCCCGAGGTGAAGGCGCGCGTCATCGAAAACCGGACCGGTTTCTACGACGCCTGCGGCCAAGGCATCTTCTGCAATCTTGGCGAGGGCGACGTCGATTTCCCCGCCGTGCGGCAGGCGCTTCTCGACGCGGGTTTCGAGGGCTGGTGCACGGTCGAACAGGATTGCGACCCGACGCTCGACCCCGACCCACTGGGCGACGCCGGCAAGAACCGCGAATATCTCGAATCCATCGGCTTCAAATAGGGAGGTCCGGCCATGACGAAACTGGGATGGGGCATGATCGGTGGCGGCGAAGGTAGCCAGATCGGCCCGGCGCACCGCCTCGGCGCGGGCCTCGACGGGCTGTTCGAATTCCGGGCCGGCGCGCTCGACCACCGCGCCGAGGCCGGGCGCGACTACGGACAGCGTCTCGGCCTCGACGCCGACCGTGCCTATGGCGACTGGCGCGAGATGCTGGAAGGCGAGAAGAACCGCCCCGACCGGGTCGACCTCGTCACCGTGGCCACCCCCAACGCCACGCATTTCGAGATCACCAAGGCGTTCCTCGAGGCCGGCTTTCACGTCCTGTGCGAAAAGCCGATGACCATGACCGTCGAGGAGGGCGAGGAGATCGTCCGCACGGCGCGCGCGGCCGACCGGATCTGCGCGGTGAACTACGGCTATTCGGGCTATTCGCTGGTGCGGCACATGCGGGCCATGGTGGCGCGCGGCGATCTCGGAAAGATCCGGCTGGTGAAGGCCGAGTTCGCGCATGGCCACCATGCCGACGCGGCAGACGCCGACAATCCGCGCGTGCGCTGGCGCTACGACCCGGCGCAGGCGGGCGTCTCGGCGCAATTCGCCGATTGCGGCATCCACGCGCTGCACATGGCGAGCTTTGTGATCGGTCAGGAGGTCGCGCGCCTCTCCGCCGACACGGTGAGCTGCATCGAGAGCCGCACGCTCGAGGACGACGCCATGGTCAACCTGCGCTTCGACGGCGGCGCCGTGGGGCGGCTCTGGACCTCCTCGGTCGCGATCGGCCGCCAGCACGGGCTGACGCTGCAGGTCTTCGGCGAAAAGGGCGGCCTGTCTTGGGCGCAGGAGCAGCCGAACCAGCTCTACTTGATGCCGCTGGGCGGCCGGCGCGAGGTGATCGAGCGCGGCGAGGCGGGGCTCTCCCCCGAGGCCGACCGCACCAGCCGGGTGACGATCGGTCATGCCGAGGGCATGCCGCTGGCCTTCGCCAACATCTATGCCGATCTCGCCGAGGCGATCGCCGCGCGCAAGGCGGGCCGCGAGATGGACCCGGCCGCCGATCTCTACCCGCGCGCCGAGGACGGGCTGCGCTCCATGGCCGCGGTCTTCGCCGTGGCCGAGAGCGGCAAGCGCGACGGCGCCTGGACCGAGGCCCGGCCGCCGATGTTCCGCTGAGAAGATCCGGGTCGGGGCCCCGCGCCCCGGCCCGTCAGCCTTCCTCGGGCAATGGCCTGAGCGTGGCGCGCTCGACGACCCGGCAGGGGAACACCCGCGCCTCGGGGTACCGGTCCGGCTCGTCGAGCATCGCCCCCATCAACTCGATCGAGGAGGCGACGATCTGCCGGATCGGCTGGCGGATCGTGGTCAGGTCGATCCCCTCCCAGCCCGCCATCTCCATGTCGTTGAGCCCGAGCACACCGACATCGCCCGGCACCGACAGCCCGTGATCGCGCAGCGCCGAAAGCGCGCCGATCGACAGCACGTCGTCCCCGCAGAAATAGGCCTCGGCCGGTGCGTCCTGCAGCAGGCGCTGCATCTCGCGCCGCCCGGCCTCGAAGGAATAGGCCTCGGCATAGGAGGCGCTGACCTCGACGCCGGGATGAGCCGCGATCTCGGAGGCGAAGCCTGCGTGCCGATCCTGGGTCGAGGTGGCGTTTTCGGGCCCGCCGAGAAAGGCGAGACGCCGGTAGCCGCGCGCGATCAGGGTCCGCGCAGCGATCCGACCGCATTCGACGTTGTCGATGCCCACCGTGTGCACCCGCGGGTCCGAGGCATAGCGGCCGAAGGCGTTGACCACCGGCACCCCCGCCTCGCGGAATGCGATGGCAAAGCTCGGCGGCAGCGTCGAGGAGGCGACCACCACGCCGTCGACCGAGTATTGCCGCAGCATCCGCACCGAATGCTCGGGCTCGGTCTCGCCCGAGAGGTTCACCAGAAGCGGCCGCAGCCCGCGCTCCTGCAGGCCACGGGTGAACAGGTCGAACACCTCGAGGAAGATCGGGTTGTGGAAGTTGTTCGACACCAGCCCGATCAGCTTGGTCCGCCCGGTGGTGAGCGAGGAGGCCAGCGCGTTCGGGCTGTAGCCCAGCTCGCGCGCCGCCTTCTCGACCTTGCGCCGCATCTTGGGCGAGACCGAGGCGCCGTCGGTGAAGGTGCGCGATACCGCGGAACGCGACACGCCGGCGCGCTCCGCGACATCCTTGAGCGTGACCACCATGACCCCCCGCCTTCCCTCCCGCGACCGCATAGCTCTACCTCATGGAACGCCCGCGTCCAGCATGAGTTGCGTCGCGCCCGATTGCAACCGGTTGCAAAAGGCGTCGCCTTGTGCTGTAGTCGGAGTCGAAGGGCCGGTAGAGGGCCGCTCTTTCACGCAACCGATGACACCAGGGAGGGATGTCCGATGACACCGATGCACAAGCTGCTGCTGGCGACGACCGTCGCCGCCACGCCGCTGATGGCCGCCACCGCGGTCCAGGCCGAAGGCGAGAAATACATTCTCGTCAGCCACGCCCCCGACAGCGACAGCTGGTGGAACACCATCAAGAACGCGATCGCGCTCGCGGCCGAGCAGATGGATGTGGAGGTCGAGTACCGCAACCCGCCGACCGGCGATCTCGCCGACATGGCCCGGATCATCGAGCAGGCCGCCGCCAGCGGCCCCGACGGCATCATCACCACCCTGTCCGACTTCGACGTGCTGTCGGGCCCGATCCGCTCCGCCGTCGACAGCGGCGTCGACGTGATCATCATGAACTCGGGCACGCCCGAGCAGGCCCGCGAGGTCGGCGCGCTGATGTATGTCGGCCAGCCCGAATACGATGCCGGTCTCGCCGCCGGCGAGCGCGCCAAGGCCGACGGCGTCGGCAGCTTCCTCTGCGTGAACCACTACATCAGCTCCCCCGCCTCGACCGAGCGCTGCCAGGGCTTCGCCGATGGTCTGGGCATCGAGCTGGGCGAGCAGATGATCGACAGCGGCCAGGACCCGGCCGAGATCAAGAACCGGGTGCAGGCCTATCTCTCCGCCAACCCCGACACCGACGCGATCCTGACCCTCGGGCCGACCTCGGCCGACCCGACGCTGCTCGCGCTCGACGAGACCGGCATGGCCGGCGACATCTATTTCGGCACCTTCGACCTCGGTGCCGAGATCGTGCAGGGCATCAAGGACGGCGTGATCGAGTGGGGCATCGACCAGCAGCCCTTCCTGCAGGCCTACCTGCCGGTCGTGGTGCTGACCAACTACCACCGCTACGGCGTGCTGCCCGGCAACAACATCAACTCCGGCCCCGGCTTCGTCACCGCCGAGGGGCTCGAGATGGTCGAGAAGTTCGCCGGCGAATACCGCTGAGCGGACCGCCCGGGGGCGGCCCCTCCCCATTGGCCGCCCCCACCCAATTCAACCGATCCCGGGAGTGAGCGGGCATGTCAGATACACCGCAAATCGTGATGGACGAACGCGTCAAGCAGATCTCGCCGATGCGCCGGGCGATGATCCGTCCCGAGCTGGGCGGCATCGTGGGCACCATTGCGGTGTTCGTCTTCTTCGGCCTCTTCGCCTTCGACAGCGGGATGTTCAATTCCCAGGGGATCATGAACTGGTCGGTCGTCTCGGCGCAGTTCATGATCATCGCCGTCGGCGCCTGCCTGCTGATGATCGCGGGCGAGTTCGACCTCTCGGTCGGCTCGATGATCGGCTTTGCCGGGATGATGATGGCCATCTTCGGCGTCACGCTGGGCTGGCCGATGTGGGTCGCGATCCTCGTCACCTTCGCGCTGTGCATCGCGATCGGCGCGCTCAACGGCTTCATCGTCGTGCGCACCGGCCTGCCCAGCTTCATCGTCACGCTGGCCTTCCTGTTCATCCTGCGCGGCTTCACGATCTTTCTGCCGCAGGTGATCGAGCGCAAGACCATCATCGGCGGCATCCGCGAGGCGGCCGAGGGTGACTGGCTCGCGGCGCTGTTCGGCGGCACCATCGGCAAGGGCTTCTTCACCTGGATGGGCGAGGCCGGGATCATCGCCACCTTCGAACGCGGCACCCGCGCCGGCGAGCCGGTGGTGAACGGCATCCCGATGCTGATCGTCTGGGCGCTCGGGCTGGTGCTGGTCGGCCACGTGATGCTGACCCGCACCCGCTTCGGCAACTGGATCTTCGCCGCCGGCGGCGACGCCGAGGCCGCGCGCAACTCGGGCGTGCCGGTCAACCGGGTCAAGATCACCATGTTCATGTTCACCGCCTTCTGCGCCACCGTCTTCGCCGCCTGCCAGGTGATGGAGTTCGGCTCCGCCGGTGCCGATCGCGGCCTGCTGAAGGAATTCGAGGCGATCATCGCCGTGGTCATCGGCGGCGCGCTGCTGACCGGCGGCTACGGCTCGGTGATCGGCGCCGCGCTCGGCGCGCTGATCTTCGGCGTGGTCCAGCAGGGCCTGTTCTTCGCCGGCGTCGAAAGCTCGCTGTTCCGGGTCTTTCTCGGCATGATCCTGCTCTTCGCGGTGATCCTGAACACCTATATCCGCCGCATCATCACCGGAGAGCGCTGACATGACCCAGCCCCTGATCCAGATGAAGAACATCGAGAAGCATTTCGGCTCCGTCATCGCGCTCGCCGGCGTCTCGATCGACATCCATGCCGGCGAATGCCACTGCCTCTTGGGCGACAACGGCGCGGGCAAGTCGACCTTCATCAAGACGCTGTCCGGCGTGCACAAGCCGACCAAGGGCGAGATCCTGTTCGAAGGCCGCGACATGCACTTCGCCGATCCGCGCGACGCCATCGCCGCCGGGATCGCCACCGTGCACCAGCATCTCGCGATGATCCCGCTGATGTCGGTCAGCCGCAACTTCTTCATGGGCAACGAGCCGGTGCGCAAGATCGGCCCCTTCGCCTTCTTCGACCACGATCTCGCCAACCGCGTGACGATGCAGGAGATGGAGAAGATGGGCATCGTGCTGCGCGGCCCCGACCAGGCGGTCGGCACGCTGTCGGGCGGCGAACGCCAGACCGTCGCCATCGCCCGCGCGGTGCATTTCGGCGCCCGGGTGCTGATCCTCGACGAGCCGACCTCCGCCTTGGGCGTGCGCCAGACCGCCAACGTGCTCGCCACCATCGACAAGGTGCGCAAGCAGGGCGTGGCGGTGGTGTTCATCACCCACAACGTGCGCCACGCCATGGCGGTGGGCGACCGCTTCACCGTTCTCAACCGCGGCCGCACCTACGGCACCGCCAAGCGCGGCGAGATCACCCCCGAGGAGCTGCAGGACATGATGGCGGGTGGCCAGGAGCTGGCGACGCTGGAAAGCAGCCTCGGCAGCACGGTCTGACGCCGGCACCGCCGACGCCATGAGCACAGGACCCGCCGGACGCCATGCGCCCGGCGGGTTTCGCATTCTCAGTGGCAAGGCGCGGCATCCTCGCGACCCTGACCGGGCAGGTCGGTTTCGCACCAACGCGTTGCGATCGCGGCCGGGCCGGAACTGGCGCCACCGGCGCGGGGTTGGGCCGCAACCCGGTTTCATTCTGGTCGCCCTTCGTGAAGATTTCCGCCGACGCCGCCCACCCTTTACCGCCAAGCGCGATCGACGCGCAGATCGCCCTCCTGTCGCGGCACGCGGCCGGGGGATCGGAGGCGGATCTGCTGCGGGCGGCCCGGGCGCTCGGCACCCCTGCCCTGACCGGGGCGCTGCCGCTCGACGACATGGCCCGCGCGCTGCGCCGGATCGCGGCGGTCGACCTCTCGCTCGGCCGGCTGTTCGAAGGCCATGTCAACGCCCGTCTGCTGATCGAGACCTATGCCGCGCCCGGCCTGCGCGCCGAATGCCTTGAGCGGATGGCGGCCGGGGCGCTGTTCGGCGTCTGGGGCGCCGACGGGGCCGAACCGGTGACTGCCGAAGGCAACCTGCTGCGGGGGCGCAAGCGCTACGCCTCCGGGCTCGGCATCGTCGATCTCGCCGTGATTGCGGCGAAAAGCGCTGAGGGGCAGCGCCTCTTCGTCGTACCCGCCGACGATCCGGCGCGCCACGCGCCCGAGGAATGGGAGATGAGCGGCATGCAGGCCAGCCGCTCCGGCGGCTTCGACTGCAACGGGCTCGAAGGCCGTCCCCTCGGCCCGCCCGACATCTACACCACAGAGCCGCATTTCGTCGGCGGGACCTGGCGCATCGCCGCGGTGACGCTGGGCGGCATCGGCGGGCTGCTCGACGCCGCGGCCGAGCGGTTGCGCTCGCGTGGCCAAGCCGAGGCCGAGGCGCAGCTCCTGCGTCTCGCGCCGGTGATCGGCCGCGCCATCGCCGCATGGCCCGCGATCCTCACGGCGGCGCGCATCGCCTCCGGCCCCGAGGGGATCGCCGCGCCGGAGCGCGCCGCCGCCCGCTCGGCCGCGGCACGGCTCCTGTGCGAGGAGCTGGGCCAGGACGCCATCGCCGCGGTCGAACGCTCCATCGGCCTCGCCATGTTCGAGCGCGACGACCCGATCGGCCACCGCGCCCGCGACCTCGCCTGCTACCTGCGGCAGGCCGCCCGCGACGCCTTCGCGCTGCGCGTCGCCCGCGCGGTAATCGGCACGCCCGGCGGCATCGGGGAGTGGTTCGATGACTGAGACCGCGCGCCGGATCGGCTATGACGCGCTGTCGGGCGGCGCGCCGATCGTGGTTCTGGCCCCGCATCCCGATGACGAGACGCTGGGCTGCGGCGCGCTGCTCGCCGCAGCCTTTGCCGGGGCGGGGGCGCATGTCGTCTGCATGACCGATGGCGGCGCCTCGCACCCCAATTCGCGCGACTGGCCACGCCCCCGGCTCTCGGCCCTGCGCGCCACCGAACTCGACGAGGCGGTGGCGGCACTGGGCGGCTCCGCGGCAGATGTGACCCGGCTCGACCTGCCCGACGCCGCGATGCCCGCCGAGGGGCCGCAGGCCGAGGCCGCGATCGCCGCGATCGCGGATCTGGTGGCCCGGCGCGGCGCGAGGACGATCCTCGCCACCGCCCCGACCGACCCGCATTGCGACCATGTCGCCACCGACCGCATCGCCCGCGCGGTCGCGGATCGCTGCGGCGCGCGGCTGCTGAGCTACCCGGTCTGGTCCGCATGGCACGACCCGGACTATCGCACCCGCCTGCCCCACGCCGCCGAACACCGCTTCGACGTCGCGCCCGCCCGCGCCGCCAAGGCCCGCGCCATCGCCGCCCATCGCAGCCAGCTGGGCCAGGTGATCGCGGATGACCCCGAGGGCTTCGTACTGCCGCCAGACTTCGTCGCGCGCTTCCTGCAAGACGACGAGATCTACTTCGAGGACCGGCCATGTCAGCGGTGAGCCCGGCCCGGCTGGCCGAGATCTACAGCGATGGCGACGACCCCTGGGGCTTTCGTCACAGCCCCTACGAGCAGGCCAAGTACCGCAAGACCTGCCGCGCGCTGCCGCGCCGGCGCTACCGCTCGGCGCTCGAAATCGGCTGCGGCAATGGCGAGCTGGCGCGGCGCGTGTCGCGGCGCTGCGCGCGTTATACCGGCGTCGACGCGGTCGAGACGGCGCTGGCGGCGGCGCGGCGGGCGGTGCCGCGCGGCCGGTTCTACCGGTTGCACCTGCCCGCCCCGCTGCCGCGCGGCGATCACGACCTGATCCTGCTGTCCGAGATCCTTTATTTCCTCGACCGGCCTGGCCTCGACGCGCTGGCGCGCCAGATCGACCGCCGCTGGCCGCGCGCCGACATCCTCTGCGTCACCTGGCTCGGGCCGAGCGGCAATGCGATCGAAGGCGCCCCCGCGCTGCGCCGTTTTGCCCAAACCGGTCGCCGCCGCTTCCGCCCCATGCCGGGTAGCACCCGCTACCGCATCGACCTCGCCCGGGGGCGGCCATGACCGGACCGCGCTTTGAGACGTTCCGCCCCGATCGGCTGGCCCGCGCCCGCGCCGCAATCGTGATCCCGGCCCGCGACGAGGCCGAGCGCATCGGACCCTGCCTCGACGCGCTGGCCACGCAGGAAGGGATCGGCGACACCGCGATCTATCTCTGCGTCAACAACTCCACCGATGCGACCGCCCGCCTCGCCGCGACCCAGTCCCGCGCGCGCGGCCTCGCGCTCATGGTGATCGAGGCCACCCTGCCGCGCGGCGGCGTCGGCCGCGCCCGACGCCTCGGCCATCTCTTTGCGCAGCGCCACAGCCCGCGCGCCATCGACCTGCTCTCGACCGATGCCGACACCGTGGCCGCGCCCGGCTGGCTCGCCGCAATGCGCGCGGCGCTCGACACCGCCCCGGCGGTGCTGGGCCGGATCGAGGGTCTGTCCGACATCGACGCGGCCCTGCTCGACGAGTTGCGCGGACGCGGCGCGATCGAGGACGCCTATCTGCGCCTGTCCTTCGAGTTCGAGCGCCTGCTGACCGGCGCCGCCGAGACGGCGCTGGCGCTCAACACGGCGGGCGGCGCCAATCTCGGGCTGCGGCGCGAAGTCTACCGCGCCATCGGCGGCTTCCGTCCGCTGACCAGCGGCGAGGATCGCGACCTCGTCGAGCGTCTCCTCGCGGCCGGTCACGCGCCGCTGCGCGCGAATGGCGCCGTGGTCGCGGCCTCGATGCGCGCCGATGGCCGCGCCCCCGACGGCATGGCGGCCAAGATCGCCGCCCGGCTGAGCGGCCGCGACGCCGGGCTCGATACCGCGCTCGCCCCCTTCGCGGCGATGCTGGCGCGGCATCTGGGCGGCGGCACCCCCACCCGTCCGCGCCGTGCCCTGAGCCGCGGCGAGGCCGAGCGCGACCTGCCTCGGCTCGAACGCTGCGTGGCGCGGTTGCGCGCGCTGCCCGACCCGCAGACCCGGCGGCGCTATCTCGGCTGGCTCTGGTCGCGGGAGACCTTCATGCCCGCAGAAGCAGCGCTGCCGATCCCGGTCGCCGTCGAGGCGCATCAGCTCCCCTTCGCGGCCACGCGCCCCGCCGGAGCCGGCAGCTGGTGATCGCCCGGGGCATTAGGCCCCGACCGGCCGCCGCACCGGATCGATGCGGCGGCCGGTCGAAGCACCGGTGAACACGCCGGATCAGCGTCAGACCATCGCGGCACCGGGCTTCAGCACCACCTTGGTCCAGTCGTTCTGGTTGTTGGCGAAGTTGTGGTAGCCGCGCGGCGCCTCCTCGAGCGGCAGCCGATGCGAGATCATGAAGGTGGTGTCGAGCTCGCCCTCCTGGATCCGGCGCAGCAGGTCCTTGGTATAGCGCTGCACATGGGTCTGGCCGGTCCGCAGCTGCAGCCCCTTTTCCATCAGCGCGCCCAAGGGGAATTTGTCGGCGAAACCGCCATAGACGCCGGGCATGGAGATGCGCCCCCCCTTGCGGCAGGCCATGATCGCCATGCGCAGCGCGTGCGGCGCGTCGGCGCCCATGCCCACCTTCTGCTTGATCGTGTCGAAGACGTTGTCGGGCGCGAAGCCGTGGCTCTCCATGCCGACCGCATCGATCACCGCGTCCGGCCCGATGCCGCCGGTCATCTCCATCAGCGCTTCCAGAACGTCGGTCTGGACGTAGTCGATCACCTCGGCGCCCATCCTGCGCGCAAGGTTCAGCCGATTGGGATAATGGTCGATGGCGATCACCTTGTGCGCGCCCATCACCTTGGCGCTCTGCACGGCAAAGAGCCCGACCGGCCCGCAGCCCCAGACCGCCACCGTGTCACCCGCCGTGATGTCGGCGTTCTCGGCCGCCATCCAGCCGGTCGGCAGGATATCCGACAGGAACAGCACCTCGTCATCCTCCATGCCGTCGGGGATGACGATCGGTCCGACATCCGAGAACGGCACCCGGACATATTCCGCCTGCCCGCCGGGATAGCCGCCGGTGAGATGCGAATAGCCGAACAGCCCCGACAGCGCATGGCCGTAGAGCGGCTCGGTCAGATCCTGCTTCTCGGCCGGGTTGGAGTTGTCGCAGGCCGAAAACTGCTGCTGCAGGCAGTGGAAGCACTGGCCGCAGGAGATGGTGAAGGGCACGACCACGCGCTGGCCCTTCTTGAGGGTGGAGCCGGAGCCGGTCTCCACCACCCGGCCCATGAATTCATGGCCGAGGATGTCGCCCGACATCACGCCCGGGATCACCCCGTCATAGAGATGCAGGTCCGAGCCGCAGATCGCGGTCGAGGTCACCTCGATGATCGCGTCGCGGGGATTGACGATCTCGGGGTCTGGGACGGTGTCGACGCGGACGTCGTGCTTGCCGTGATAGGTCAGTGCGCGCATGACATGCTCCTCAGGCGGAATTGCGATTGCGGTTGGTGGCGATCTCGCCGGTCTCCATCAGCATCTTGAGCCGCTTGAGGTCGCGGCGCGCCTGGATGGCGGGCTCGGTCTGGAACAGCTTGGCCGCGATCCGGCCCAGCTCGCCCATCGGCGGGCGGTAGGCCACCACCGCCTCGACCACCGTGCCGCGCCCGCCCGGCGCGTCGCGAAACATCACCTTGCCCTCGGTGTCGATCTGGCTGTCCGGGGTCGAGCGCCAGGCGATCTCCTCGCCGGGGCGGTCCTGCACGATGCGGGTCTTCACCTCGACCGCGTGGCCCATCGGCGCCGCGATCGTCCACAGCGAGATGTCGCCCGAGGAATGCACGCTCTCCACGCTTTCCATGAAATGCGCGAGATTGCCGAAATCGCGCCAGAAATCGTAGATCTCCCGCCGGGGCCGGTTGATCGTCACGCTGCGCCCGGTGACGGCATAGCGGCCGAAGCGGCGTTGCCGCGCGGTCCGGCCCGGCGCGCTGTCGGCGGGGCGGCGCTCCTGCTGGCGGGTGGCGTATTGCTGCGCGGCCAGACCGCCCAGCAGCAGCACGCCCAGACCCAGCGCCAGCGCCGCCCCGTTGACGGGGTGCCCGCGCCGGTGGTCCGGGCCGGTCTCGAAGGTCCTGTAGGTCATGACGGATCGTCCTCCTTCGCGTGATCGCGTGGCGCCGCGCGGCTTTCGCGTGCCATGCCACCCGAACCGCATTGGAGAGACGGGGTTCCACAACCGTCGGGACCGGCCCTGCCCGTCGGCGGTCGCCCTCCGCTCAGCCGAGGCGGCGATGCGGCATGCGCTGGAGGTTTCGGTTCCCGATGCCGGGCAATGTTGCGTTGTGGCTTGGCGATGACGTCGGTGTCTCGCGTTCGTCGAGGGCTGGACCATCTGCCCCGATCCGGCCAGAGAGTTATCCGACAAAAATCATTGGGATCCGGACGCCGCCATGCCGAAAAGCGAGACCTACATGGTCACCCCGCAGGCCGAACGCTACCGCGCGCAGCTGGCGAAGCACTTCGCGCACAAGATCGCGGTGATCGAGGAAGAGGGCACCAGCCGCTTCGTCTTTCCGATGGGACGCGGCGCCGCGTCGTCAGCGCCCGGCAGCCTGTCGCTTTCGGCCGAAGCCAACGGACCGGAGGATCTGGCCCGGGTCCAGCAGGTTCTCGAAAGCCACCTGCTGCGCTTTGCCTGCCGCGAAACACCGCCGCCGCTCGAATGGGTATCCCGCGAGGAATGAAAGCGCGGCTGGATTCTTCGGCCGGCATGCGGCCCTCGGTCCCGTCGCGCCACTGCCCTTCGATGTTGTAGTCCTCCTCACCCGGATGGCGCGATCACGCCGTCTCGGATGTCGCACCCCTCTCGATCGCCCCGCAAATGCGCTCATGGGGATCGTGGTCGCCGCGGGGGCCGCTCCTTCGGGTGACAGGCCCGCTCAGGGTCTCCCCTCGCCATCCCCGGCCATCAGCCGCGCGAGGCCACGCTCGAAGGCGGGCGCGTCGTCGCCCAGTCGGTCCCGCAGCTCGGACTGGAACGCTTCGGCGGTGCCCGCCAGCCGCTCCATCAGCGCCCGCCCGCTAGGCGTCAGCCACAGCACGATCAGCCGCCGGTCGCCGCCATGGTCGGACTTGCCCACCAGCCCCTCGCGCTGCAGCCGCGAGGCGGCGCGGCTGACCACCGACTTGTCAAGGTTCACCCGCCGGGTGATGTCGCGCACGCTGACCTCGCCGGACTGGCTGAGATGCGCCAGCACCCGCCATTCGGGGATGCTCAGCCCGGCCTGGGCCGCGTAATGCGCGGCGAAGCGCCGGCTGATCTCGGTCGCGAGGACCGAGAGCCGGTAGGGCAGAAAGGCGTCGAGGTCGAAGCTCATCGGTGATCTCCCGGGCAAGGCAGGACAGCACGAAATCGTTGCACGCGCAACGTCGTTGACAGCGCGGCCGGGGCGCTCCTATCGTCGTTGCACGAACAACGACCCTTCACGGAGGGCGCGATGCCCCGACAGGATATGCCGCGTGACATGCGACAGGCCCCCTCGCCCGACGGCCCGCATGCGGGCTACATGCCCGGCTTCGGCAACGACTTCGAAACCGAGGCGCTGCCCGGCGCGCTGCCGCAGGGCATGAACAGCCCGCAGAAGGTCAATTACGGCCTCTATGGCGAACAGCTCTCGGGCACCGCATTCACCGCGCCCAGCCACCACAACGAGCGGACATGGTGCTACCGCATCCGGCCGTCGGTGAAGCATACCGGCCGCTTCGCGCGCATCGATCTGCCCTACTGGAAAACGGCGCCGCATGTGCTGCCCGACGTCACCTCGCTTGGCCAGTATCGCTGGGACCCAGTGCCGCATGCCGACGCGCCGCTCGACTGGCTCACCGGCATGCGCACCATGACGACGGCGGGCGACGTCAACACCCAGACCGGCATGGCGAGCCATATCTACCTCGTCACCCAGAGCATGCAGGACGCCTATTTCTACTCCGCCGACAGCGAGCTTCTGGTGGTGCCGCAGGAGGGGCGGCTGCGGTTCTGCACCGAGCTTGGCGTGATCGACCTCGAACCGCAGGAGATCGCGATCCTGCCGCGCGGGCTGGTCTACCGGGTGGAGCTGCTGGAGGGGCCGGCGCGCGGCTTCGTGTGCGAGAATTACGGCCAGAAGTTCGACCTGCCCGGGCGCGGGCCGATCGGCGCCAACTGCATGGCCAACCGGCGCGACTTCAAGACGCCGGTGGCCGCCTTCGAGGACCGCGAGACGCCGTCCACCGTCACCGTGAAATGGTGCGGCCAGTTCCACCGCTGCGAGATCGGGCATTCGCCGCTCGACGTGGTGGCCTGGCACGGCAACTACGCGCCGGTGAAGTACGACCTGCGGACCTACTGCCCGGTCGGCGCGATCCTGTTCGACCACCCCGACCCGTCGATCTTCACCGTGCTGACAGCGCCCTCGGGCGTCGAGGGCACCGCCAATATCGACTTCGTGCTGTTCCGCGACCGCTGGATGGTGGCCGAGAACACCTTCCGCCCGCCCTGGTACCACAAGAACGTCATGTCCGAACTGATGGGCAACATTCACGGCCAGTACGACGCCAAGCCGCAGGGCTTCGTGCCCGGCGGCATGAGCCTGCACAACATGATGCTGCCGCACGGGCCGGACCGCGAGGCCTTCGAGGGCGCCTCGAACGCCGAGCTCGCGCCGCGCAAGCTCGAGAACACCATGTCCTTCATGTTCGAGACCCGCTTTCCGCAGCACCTGACCGAGTTCGCCGCGCGTGAAGCGCCCTTGCAGGACGACTATCTCGACTGCTGGGCCTCGCTCGAAAAGAAGTTCGACGGCACGCCGGGCGAGAAATGACGCGCCCCGCCACTGGCCTGATCCGCTCCTGGGTGGAGAGCGCGAACGCTCCCGGCTGCGACTTCCCGCTCAACAACCTGCCCTACGGGGTGTTCTCGACCACGGGCGGCGCCCCCCGCTGCGGCACCGCGATCGGCGACCGGATTCTCGATCTGCACGGCCTCGAACAGGCCGGGCTGCTGGCCTTCTCGGGCGATCTGCTGACCGGGGGCTGGAACGCCTTCATGGCCTCGGGCCGCGGCGAATGGGCCCGGCTGCGGCGCACGCTGACCGCGCTGCTGCGCGAGGGCGCCGAAGAGGCCGAGCGGCTCGCGCCGCATCTCGTCGCGATGGACGAGGCGCGGCTGCATATGCCCTTCGAGGTCCGCGAATACACCGATTTCTATGCCAGCCTGCACCATGCCCGGAACGTCGGCACGATGTTTCGCGGGCCCGAGAACGCGCTGCCGCCGAACTGGCTGCACATGCCGATCGGCTATAACGGCCGCGCCTCCTCGGTGGTGGTCTCCGGCACGCCGGTGCGGCGGCCCTGCGGCCAGCTCAAGGCGCCGGAGGCGGCCGCGCCCCGCTTCGGCCCCTCGCAGCGCTTCGACATCGAGCTGGAGATCGGCGCCATCATCGGGCAGCCCTCCGACGGGCCGATCACCGTGGCCGAGGCCTTCGACAGCATCTTCGGCTACGTGCTGCTGAACGACTGGTCGGCGCGCGACATCCAGGCCTGGGAGTACCAGCCGCTGGGCCCGTTCCTGGCCAAGGCCACGGCGACTACGATCAGCCCCTGGATCGTCACCGCCGCCGCGCTGGAGCCGTTCCGCATCGACACCCCGCCGCGCGAGGTGCCGCTGCTCGACTACCTGCTGGAGCCGGGGCCGATGCTCTACGACATCGCGCTCTCGGTCGAGCTGACCCCCGAGGGCGGCACGGAGACCGTGATCTGCCGCACCAATTACCGCGAGATGTACTATTCCGCCGCGCAGCAGCTCGCCCATCACGCCAGCAGCGGCTGCCCGATGCGGGTCGGCGACCTGCTGGGATCGGGCACGATCTCGGGGCCCGAGCGCGACAATCGTGGCTCGCTGCTGGAGCTGAGCTGGGGCGGCAAGGAGCCGATCGAGATCGCCGGCGGCAGCCGCGCCTTCGTCGAGGATGGCGACGAGCTGACCCTGCGCGGCCACGCCGAGGGTCCGGACTACCGGGTGGGGTTCGGCGCCTGCGCGGGCCGGCTTCTGCCCGCGCGCGGCTGATCGCATCAGGCTGGGGCGTCGCTGCGGATCACCACGACGCCGTCCTCAACCGCCACTGGCACCGGGTCGAGACAGGCACCGAGGCCCAGTCCTTCGACCCCTTCGCCGGTCTCGGCCGAGAATCCGGCCGCGTGGTTGGTGCAGCGCAATATCGTCCCGTCCGCTGAGATCAGCCTGTCACCCCTGTGGTCGAGCGGCAGGTATTGATGCGGGCAGGCATTGACGTAGCCGCGCACCGCACCGTTCCGGCGGACCAGCAGCAACGGAAACCCGTCCGGCGCGAGGCATTTGGTCCCGCCCTCCGCTATCTCGGAGAGCGGGCAGATGCGGGCGCCCTCCTGGGGCGCGCCGCGATAGGATTTCCAGGCCGACGACATCTCAGGCGTCGGCTCCCTTGGCCGGGCTCAAGCCTCCTGCTCCGAGGCCAGCACGCCGCGCTGGATCTGATCCTCCTCGATCGACTCGAACAAGGCCTTGAAGTTGCCCTCGCCGAAGCCGTCATCGCCCTTGCGCTGGATGAACTCGAAGAAGATCGGGCCGATCACCGTCTTGGAGAAGATCTGCAGCAGGATGCGGGTCGTGCCGCCATCCACCACGCCCTCACCGTCGATCAGGATGCCGTGCCGTTTCATCCGGTCGATCGGCTCCTCGTGGCCCGTCACCCTCTCGAAGCTCTTGTCGTAGTAGAGATCCGGCGGCGGCGGCATGAAGGCAATCCCGGCATCGCCGATCTGGTCGGTCGAGGCATAGATGTCCTCGGTGCCCACCGCGATGTGCTGGATGCCCTCGCCCTTGTATTCGCGCAGGTATTCCTCGATCTGGCTCTTGTCGTCGGCGCTTTCGTTGATCGGGATGCGGATCTTGCCGCAGGGCGAGGTCAGCGCCCGGCTGGTCAGCCCGGTGAGCTTGCCCTTGATGTCGAAGAAGCGGATTTCCCGGAAGTTGAACGCGGTGGCGTAGAAGCTGTACCAGGTGTCCATGTTGCCCTGCATGACGTTGTGCGTCAGGTGGTCGAGGTAATAGAACCCCGCCCCCTCGGGCTCCGGATCGCGCTCGCCGAGCCAATTGAAATCGGCGTCATAGGGCGACCGGCCGGCGTCGTAATCCTCGATGAAGTAAAGAAGCGAGCCGCCGATGCCGATCACCGCCGGGGCGTCGATCGACTTGCCCGCGCCGGTATATTCCTCGGCGCCGTAATCGAGCGCGCATTTCAGCGCGTGCTGCGCGTCGACCACCCGCCACGCCATGGCCGGGGCGCAGGGCCCGTGATCCTTGACGAACTGCGCGGCATGGGTGTCCGGCTCGCGGTTGACGATGTAGTTGATCCGGCCCTGCCGGTAGAGCGAGATGTCCTTGGTCTTGTGACGGGCGACCTCGCTATATCCCATCTTGGTGAAGAGATCCTCCAGCACACCGGGCTCGGGATGAGCGAACTCGACGAATTCGAACCCGTCGGTTCCCGCGATGTTCGTCTCGTCGATCCTGGCTTTCGGTGCGTCGTGTGGAAACGGTCCCATAGGAGCTGTCCTGTAGTCTTTCGCGTGGTTTTCGTGCCCTCCACGCGTTTCTCTACGACCCCGGCCCGCGGGGTTGGCCGGAGCTACGCAAGTCATCCGGCCAACCCGGATGATGCGGATTTGGGGCCGCGATGTCAAAATATCGCGGACTCCCCCCGCCGGATTTCGCACCCCTGGGGGCGACCGTTCCAGTACCGTCACGGCGCCCGCCCCCGTCAGCCACCTCCCGCCCAATCCGAACGCCAGGCCGCATGCCCCTTGGTCGCGGCGACAACTTCCTGTAGGTCGCGCCCGATCGGACTTGGTGAACGGAATCGCGCATGGACCAGCACTGGTATGTGGCCCAGCTCAAGCCGAACGGGCTGCAGCTCGCCACCCGCAATCTCGAACGTCAGGGTTTCCCGGTCTTCTGCCCGCTGCACAAGGTGACGCGCGTGGTGCGCGGCCGCACGACGCAGCGGCCCGCGCCGCTGTTTCCCGGCTATTTCTTCGTCTCGCTCGCCCCGGCGCGCGGCGATTGGCGGGCGGTCAACAACACCCGCGGCGTGAGCCGGCTGGTCGCGCTCGACGATAGCGGCCCCAAGCGGGTGCCCGAGGCGCTGATCGAGGGGCTGCGCGCGCGCTGCTCCGAGGACGGGATGCTGCTGCCGCCCAAGGAATTCGAGATCGGCGACAGCGTCGAGCTGACTGCCGGCCCGCTGGCCGGCTTCGTCAGCCAAGTCGAGGCGCTGGCGCCCGACCAGAGGATCTGGGTGCTGCTCGAACTGCTCGGCCGGCCGACCCGGGTGATGGTCAATCCCGAGGATCTGCGCCGCGCCGGCTGAGCCAGTCCAATTTTAGGGAAACTTGCCCCGCCACCTGGGCGGCGGGGCGGATCTGCTTAGTTCGCAACGCTCGCCGCCGCGGTGCTGATCAGCGTCGGCAGCGCCTGCTGCAGCGCGCGGTTCCACTTGGTGATCGGCTGGGCCTCGACGAAGACAACGTCGTTGGGCCGCATCTCGAAGCGGGTCGCCAGCGCCAGCGCCGCGGCGTTGCCGGCGTCGAGATGCCAGGCCGTGACCGTGTCGCCCTCGCCCGTGCCGCGCAGCACGTAGATCTCGGTCGGATCGCCCGTGGTGTTGGAGATCCCGCCATTGGCGAAGAGCACGTCCGCCAGCGAGGCCTGCCGTGCATAGGGCAGCGGGAAGCGGCTCTGCTCGCTCACCTCGCCCGCCAGATAGACATGGTCGCGGCCCTCGGCGCCGAGCGCCTCGCGCGCCTCGAAATTCTCACGCTGCTCGACCAGCGCGGCACGGCGCAGCTCGATCTCGGCCTGAAGCTCGTTGAGCGCCTGCAGCCGCGAGGAGCTGCGCAGCTGCGTCACCGAGAGCTGCTGCTCGTAGAATTGCAGCGCCCGGTCGAGGTCGTAGTTGCTGTCGACATAGATCGAGTCGCCCGCCTTGAGCGGCACGTTCTGCAGCTCGGGCCGGGCAAAGAAGGTCTCCACCGGGATCTGGTAAAGCGTGCCGTCCCGGTAGATCCGGATCGAAGCGTAGTCCTGGTCGCGCAACGTGACGCCGCCCGCAGCGGTCAGCGCCTCGCCGAGCTCGAGCCGGGTAAGGGTGATCGGCACCAGTCGCGCCTGCGCCACCGCGCCGCCGACCGCGACCCGCTTGGAGTTGAATTCGGCCACTTCGAGGCTGAAGGCGGGGTCGATGCCCTGCCGCACCAGCGCGTCGAACACCGCCGCCTCGGCCTCCTCGAGGGTCATGCCGGCGATCGAGATCTCGCCGATATCCGGAATCGCGATCGCGCCGTCGTCGCGCACCGTGTAGCCCTGCCGCTGGTTCTGCGCGGCCAGAAGCCCCGACAGCTGCTCCACCGTCGAAGGGCTGGCCTTGGTGGCCAGCAGCACCACGTCGCCGACGCCGATCTCGTAGGGCTGCGCCTCGAAGGCCGGCGGCACCCGCAACTCGAGCGGCTGCGGCGCGAGCGCCGGCAGGTCCGGCGCGATCGGCAGCGCGCCGGCGCCACGCAGATTGCCGCCGCCCGCGGCCTGGTAGAACACCGCCGGCAGGCTGCGCGGGGTGTAGGGCGCGGCGTTGGCGGCCTTGATGTTCTGCGCGGTGAGCGGGACCACCTGCACCTGCGCGCCCGCGGCCTGCTCGCTCACAGATTGCACATTGTAGCTGACGCCGCAGCCGGTGAGCGCGAGCGCGGAGCCCAGCATCAGCGCCGCGAAGATCTTCCGGGTGGTCATGGCTCGTCGCCCCTCATTCTCCTCACCGCTCTGTGGCGGCGTTCGCTGCCCCTTACCGCACCGGCCCCTCGGTTTCCAGACGACCGATCACCGATCCGGTGCATTCACGGACGCCCCGGTTCGTGGCTTGGTTGCGACGCGCGACCACCTGTGCGGCCTGCCCGGGCCAAGGGTCGCTCTGCTCTTTGCCACATTGCCTACCGCAGGCCGGGCCCCGAACAAACAGCGGCGGTCAGCGAAAGCGGCGCAGTGGCGCGGCGGACACAGGATCGCCCGGCGGTTGAGATGCGCCGGAAAGGCGGGCGGCGCGCCCTGCGCCGCCCCCGCGGGTCGAGGTCGATGCCCGTGTCAGCCTCGCGCCGGGCGCGGGGCGGGGTCGGCCAGATCCGCCATGATCGGGCAGTCCGGCCGCGCATCGCCATGGCAGGCGCGCACCAGCTCGGCCAGCGTGCCGCGCATCGCCTCCAGCTGGGCGATCTTCTCGTCGATCCGCGCGAGATGCTCCTGCGCAACACGCTTAACCTGAGCGCTCTCGCGGCCCGCATCCTCGTAAAGCGCGAGCAGCGTCCGGCACTCCTCGATGCTGAAGCCGAGCGCCCGCGCCCGACCGAGGAAGGCCAGCTTGTGCAGGTCGGTCTCGCGAAAGGCGCGGTAGCCGTTGGCGCTACGCTGCGGCCGCACGAGGCCGATATCCTCGTAGTAGCGGATCGTCTTGGCGGGCAAGCCCGAGCGGCGGGCGACATCACCGATATTCATCGCCGCCGCCCTCATTCCGCCGGGGCCAGCGCGGGGGCCGCGCCGGGCGCCGTCGCGATGCCGCCCGCCTCGTCCATCGCCGGGCGGATGCGGCGCAGCCGCAGCGCGTTGCTCAGCACGAAGACCGAGGACAGCGCCATCGCCCCCGCCGCCAGCACCGGCGACAGCAGCAGCCCGAAGGCCGGGTAGAGCGCCCCCGCCGCCACCGGGATCAGCGCGGTGTTGTAGGCAAAGGCCCAGAACAGGTTCTGGCGGATGTTGCCCATGGTCCGGCGCGACAGCTCGACCGCGTTGACCACGCCGCGCAGATCGCCGGACATCAGCACCACGTCGCCGGTTTCGATCGCGACGTCGGTGCCGGTGCCGATCGCGATGCCGACATCGGCATGGGCCAGCGCCGGGGCGTCGTTGATGCCGTCACCGACAAAGGCGATGCGAGCACCGTCGGCGCGCAGCTCGTCGAGCGCGGCCACCTTGCCCTCGGGCAGCACCTCGGCAACGACGTGGTCGATGCCGCATTCGGCGGCGATCGCCTGCGCCGTCTCGCGCCGGTCGCCGGTGATCATCGCCACCCGCAGCCCCTTGGCATGCAGCGCGGCGATGGCGGCGCGGCTGGCGGGCTTGACCGGGTCCGACACGCCGATCAACGCGGCCAGACGGCCGTCTATCGCGGCGAAGAGCGCGGTCCGGCCGCGCCGCGCCAGATCGGCGGCTTGGGCGTCGAGCGCCGCGGTATCGACGCCCGCACGCGCCATCATGCGGGCGCTGCCTATCGCCACCTCGGCGCCGTCGACGCGGGCCGCGACGCCATGGCCGGGCACCGCCTCGAAGCTCTCGGCCGCGCGCTCCGCCACTGCCGCGGCGCGGGCCGCGCGGGTGATCGCCTCGGCCACGGGGTGCTCGGAGCGGGTCTCCACCGCGGCGAGCCGCGCCAGCACCTCGGCCCGCTCATGGCCGGGCGCGAGCACCAGCTCGGTCAGCTCGGGCCGCCCTTCGGTCACCGTGCCGGTCTTGTCGAGCGCCACCACCGAGACCCCGGCCAGCGCCTGCAGCGCGTCGCCCTTGCGGAACAGCACCCCCATCTCGGCGGCACGGCCGGTGCCGACCATGATCGAGGTCGGCGTCGCCAGCCCCATCGCGCAGGGGCAGGCGATGATCAGCACCGAGACCCCAGCCACCAGCGCCATGGTCAGCGCCGGCGACGGCCCGATTAGCAGCCAGGCCAGCACCGTAAGTGCCGCGACTGCCATCACGGCGGGCACGAACCAAAGCGTGATCCGGTCGACCAGCCCCTGGATCGGCAGCTTGGCGCCCTGCGCCTCCTCGACCATGCGGATGATCTGCGACAGCGTCGTGTCGGCGCCGACCCGGGTGGCGCGGAAGGTCAGCCCGCCGGCACCGTTGACCGTGCCGCCGGTGACGGTGGCGCCGATGCCCTTCTCGACCGGCGCCGGCTCGCCGGTGATCATGCTCTCGTCGACCCGGCTCGTGCCCTCGACCACCTCGCCATCGACGGCGATCCGCTCGCCCGGCCGCACCACGACGAGGTCCCCTGCCGCGAGCGCGTCGATATCGACATCGACCGTCGCGCCGTCGCGCAGCACCCGCGCCTGACGCACCTGCAACCCGACGAGCTTGCGGATCGCCGCGCCGGTGCGCCCCTTGGCCCGCGCCTCGAGCCAGCGGCCGAGCAGGATCAGCACCACAATCACCGCCGCCGCCTCGTAATAAACGGCGCGCAGCCCCTCGGGCAGCAGCCCCGGCAGGAAGGTCGCGACGAGCGAATAGAGATAGGCCGCGCCGGTGCCGACGGCGACGAGGCTGTTCATGTCCGGCGCGCCCTTGAGCAGCGCCGGCACGCCCTTGAGGTAGAAGCCCCGCCCCGGCCCGGCGAGGATGAGCGTCGTCAGCGCGAATTGCAGCAGCCACGACGCCTCGCGGCCGATCGTGGCGCCGATCCAGTGATGAAAGCCCGGCAGCAGGTGGCTACCCATCTCGAGCACGAAGACCGGCAGCGCCAGCGCCGCGGCGAGCGCGGTGCGCCGGGCGAGGTCCTGGCGCTCTTCCGCCTTGCGCGCCTCGCGGTCATCGCTCGACGCGCCTCCCGCCGGTCGCGCCTTGTAGCCCGCCGCATCGCTCGCCGCGACCAGCGCGGTGGGCGTCACTGCGCCCTCGGCATGGGTGATGGTCGCGGTTTCCGCCGCGAGGTTGACCGAGACCGAGACCACGCCCGGCACCGCCGCCAGCGCCCGGTCGACCCGGCCCACGCAGGAGGCGCAGTTCATGCCCTCGATGGCCAGCGTGGTGGTGGCCACCCGCGCCGGGTAGCCGAGCGTCGCGAGCGTGGCGACGGCCTCGGCGACGCGGCCGGGCTCCGCGGCCTTGAAGCGGGCGGTCTCGGTGGCGAGGTTGACCGACACCTCCGAGATGCCGTCCAGCGCGGCGAGCCCCCGTTCGACCCGCCCCACGCAGGAGGCGCAGTTCATGCCCTCCACGGTCAGCGCGACCTGCTGATGCTGTGACATCTCTCACCCTTTCATCCGATTCCGGTTCGTCGCCCGGTCAGATAAGGGTTCCAGTAACTGCAAGGTCAAGGGCCGGTCCCCGTGCCATCGCGGCAGCGCGTCCGGCCCCCCGCGCACGCAGCGCTCAGTGGCCGCCCTCTGCGCCGTCGCCTCGCGCCGCCACCAGCTCGGCCCGAAGCCGCGACACCGTCGCCGCGATCCGCGCCACCCCTTCGGCGATCCGCTCCGAGGGGATCGAGGAATAGCCGAGCCGGAAGAACGGGCAGGGTCGGCCGTTGCCGTCAAAGAAGGGCGCGCCTGGCTCGATCACCACCCCTTCCGCCAGCAGCGCCTCGGCCAGCCGGATCGAGCACAGCCCCGGCGGCCCCTCGACCCAGACGCTCGAGCCGCCGAACCGCGCCGCCCCCGCCACCCTGAGCCCGGTGCCGCGCAGCGCCGCCTGCATCTCCGTCCGCCGCCGCGCGAAGGCCTGACGCAGCTCGCGCATCAGCCGGTCGTAATGCCCCTGCGCCAGGAAATAGGCGGCGGTGCGCTGCAGATGGCCGGGCGGGTGGCGCAGGATCAGCGCCCGCAGCTCGCGCGCCTCGGCGACCAGCCGCGCCGGGCCGACCAGGTAGCCGAGCCGGAGCCCCGGAAACAGCGCCTTGGAAAAGCTGCCGACATAGATCACCCGGCCGTCGCGATCGAGCGACTTGAGCGCCGGGCTCGGCGCCTCGAGGAAGCTCATCTCGAAATCATAATCGTCCTCGATCACCACGAAGTCGCGCTCGGCGGCGGCGCGCAAGAGCTGGCGGCGGCGCCGGACCGGCATGGTGGCGCCGGTGGGCGCGTGGTGGCTGGGGCTGACGAAGACCGCGCCGGTGCCCTCGGGGATGCGGTCGGGCGGCAGCCCGTGCTCGTCGACCTCGACCGTCTCGACCTCGGCGCCGCACCAGCGCAGCGCCTGCAGCGTATCGGGATAGCCCGGGTTCTCGCCCACCGCCTTGAGCGGGCGCCGGGTCAGCAGCTCGGCCGCCAGCCACAGCGCGTTCTGCGCGCCGACGGTGATCAGGATCTCCTCGGTCTCGGCCTTGATGCCGCGCCGGGGCAGCATGGTGGAGCGGATGTAGTTGACCAGCATCGGGTCGTCGGCCGCCGCCTGGTCGCCGGCGAGATCGAAGAAATCGCGCGCGCCGCTGGCCTGCCGCGCGCAGTCGCGCCAGGCCGCATGGTCGAACAGCGTCGCGTCCATCTGGCCGTAGACGAAGGGAAAGGGCATCCGCCGCCAGTCGGCGGGCTTGATCACGCGGCGGCGCTGCGACAACCCAAAGTCGAGGAAGCTGTCCCAGTCCGGCGCGCCGGGGCGGCGCGGCTCCGCCCGCGCGGCGCGCGGCGCCTCGGGGCGCGCGCCCTCGGCGAGCACGAAGCCGCGCCGGTCGAGGGGCTCCACGAAGCCCTGCGCCACCAGCTCCTGATAGGCCAGCGTCACGGTCATCCGGGCTATGCCCAGATGGGCCGCGAGCTTGCGCGACGAGGGCAGCACCGCCCCCGGCGCGGCCTGCCCGGTGCGCAGCAGCGCGACCACCGTCTCGCGCAGCTGGGCCTGCAGCGACCGGCCCGCGCCGCGGTCGAGGAAGAACACGTCTGGCGGGATCCGGCTGATCGGCATGGCCCGAGTTTCGTCGCGAAACTGGACCGGGTCAAATCGAAAACTGGACCTAAGAGCGCGACGCATCCGGGCGCTAGATCGGCCCCGTCGCAACCGGCTTGAGGAGGCCCGGTCGCGGCGGGCGGCAGCAAGGCCGCGCCATCCAGGGAGGACGACATGACCATCACGCAACGCCTGAGCCGCGCCGCCGCGATCGCCGCCGCATCCGTGCTGCTGGCCGCCGGGGCCGAGGCCAAGGACTTCAAGGTCGCCGTGGGCGACGGTGCCGGCGGCACGCAGGAGGCGCTCGGCCGCGCATTCATCGAAGCGCTCGAGGAGAACACCGGCGGCGCGCAAAGCGCCACGCTGTTCCTCAACGGTCAGCTCGGCGACGAGCAGGACACCGTCAACGAGGCGGCGATCGGCACACTCGATTTCTCGATCCTGGCGATCAACAACATCACCCCGTTCTCGCCCAGCGTCGGCACGCTGACCATGCCTTACGTGATCCTGAGCCTCGAGGACGCGGTGACGCTGACCCAGGGCCCGATCGGGCAGGAGCTGGTGGAGAACACGATCCGCGACGCCGGGGTACGCATCATCGGCTGGGCCTATTCCGGCTTTCGCGTGCTGACCAACTCGTCCCGCCCGGTTGAAAGCGTCGAGGACCTCAAGGGTCTGGTGATCCGGGTGCCGCGCAACGAGATCATGATCGCCACCTACAAGGCCTGGGGCGTGAACCCCACCCCGATGGCCTGGTCCGAGACCTTTGCAGGGCTCCAGCAGAAGGTCGTGGACGGTCAGGACAACCCCTACATCACCGTCTACGCGATGAAGTTCGACGAGGTGCAGAGCTACGTCACCAACCTGCGCTACATCTTCTCGATCGAGCCGCTGATCGTCTCCGAGGCGGTGTTCCAGGACATGTCCGAGGACGAGCAGCAGGCCGTCCTGGCAGCGGGCGAGGCCGCGACCAAGGCCTCCGAGGAGTTCCTGCGCGCGCAGGAGAGCAGCATCAAGGAAGAGCTGGTCTCGCGCGGCATGCAGATCAACGACCCGGCGAATGGCGAGCAGGAGTTCATCGACCTCGCCACCAAGGCGGTCTGGCCGCAATTCTACGACTCGATCGGCGGCGTCGAGAAGCTCAACGCGGCGCTGACGGCGCTCGGACGCGATCCGGTCGAATAGGACCGGCCTCCCACGGGGGCGCATCTCCTCCCCCCAGCATGCGCCCCCGAACCACCCCGCCATTCCGCGCTTCGCCGCCCCGCCGTCACAGGAGGTCGTCATGGCCCGTATCTGGTCCGTTCTGAACAACGTGGAGAGCTATCTCTGCCGCGTGCTGCTCGCCGGTTTCGTCGCCCTGCTCTTCGTGCAGATCGTCTCGCGCGAGCTCTTCGGCCACTCGTTTTCGTGGATCGAGGAGCTGTCGATCTACATGTTCGTCTGGTTCGTCTTCTTCGGCGCGAGCCACGCCGCCAAGATGGGCGCGCATAACCGCGTCACCTTCCAGTTCAACCTGCTGCCGGCCCGCTGGCGGGCCTGGATCGAGGGCGTCGCCGACCTCTTCTGGCTCGGCTTCAACCTCTACTTCACCTGGCTGGCGGTCGATTTCGTCTTCAACCGGATGAACAAGTTCTGGACCTCCCAGACGCTCGGGATCGAGATGAAGTGGATCTACATGGTCCTGCCGCTCGCCTTTGCGCTGATGAGCATCCGCATCCTGCAGGTCAACTGGACCCGGCTGGTCGTCGGCCGCGAGGTCCACGACCCCGACCGGATCGACCCGGCCGCGCTCGCCCCTGCCCCCACCCCGAGCTCGTGAGGACCGCGCCATGGAAAGCCAGATCGCTCTCATCCTCTTCGGCAGCTTCGGCCTGCTGCTGCTGATCGGCGCGCCGATCACCGTGGCCTTGGGCGTCTCGTCGCTGCTCTCCTTCCTCTATCTCGGCGACAACCCGATCAAGCTGGTCCAGATCGCCTTCACCTCGGTGGGAAGCTTCCCGCTGATGGCGCTGCCGGCCTTCATCCTGGCCGGCGCGCTGATGGAGGCGGCGGGCATCTCGCGGCGGCTGATCAACGTCGCCGAAAGCCTCGCCGGCCCCTTCACCGGCGGCCTCTCGGCCAGCGCGGTCATGGCCTGCCTGTTCTTCGGCGCGATCTCGGGCTCGGGCCCGGCGACCACCGCCGCGGTCGGCATGCTGATGATCCCGGCGATGATCAATCGCGGCTACGACAAGGGATACTCGGCCGCCGTCACCGCCTCGGCCGGGGGCTTGGGCATCGTCATCCCGCCCTCGATCCCGATGGTGATCTTCGGCATCGCGGCGCTCGGCATGGCCGCGCCCCCCGAGGCGATCGAGAAGTTCGGCAACTTCCAGTCGGTCTCGATCTCCAAGCTCTTCATCGCGGGTTTCGTGCCGGCCTTCCTGATCGCCGCGAGCCTTTTGTTCATGAACTGGGCGCTGTGCCGCAAGCATGGCTACACCGGCTCGGCCGAGGGCTGGTCGATGGGCGGCATCGGGCGCGAGGTCTATCGCGGCTTCTGGGCGCTGATGGCCCCGGTGGTGATCCTGGGCGGCATCTATACCGGCTTCTTCACCCCGACCGAGGCGGCGATCGTCGCGATCTTCTACACGCTCTTCGTCGGCATCGTGATCTACCGCGAACTGAACCTCGCCGCGCTCAACCGCGCGCTGGAGACGACGACCTGGCTCACCGGCCGCGTGCTGCTGATCCTGTTCACCGCCACCGTGTTCGGCCGCCTGCTGGTCGAGAACCAGATCCCGGCGATGATCGCCGACGGGATGCTCTCGCTGACCCAGAACCTTTACGTGATCTGGGCGCTGATCGTGGTCTTCCTGCTCTTCGTCGGCATGTTCATGGAGACCCTCGCGGCGATCCTGATCCTGGTGCCGGTGATGCTGCCCGTCGCCTACTCGGTCGGCATCGACCCGATCCATTTCGGGGTGGTGATGATCTGCACGCTGGGGATCGGCTTCCAGACCCCGCCACTGGGCGAGAACCTGTTCATCGCCTCCGGCATCTCCGGCTCGACGCTCGAGACGATCTCGATCCGCGCCCTGCCCTTCGCCGCCGTCAACACCGTCGCGATCTTCGTCATCGCCTTCGTCCCGGAGCTGTCGCTCTGGCTCCCCCGCCTGCTCGGATATTGAGGCCCGCCATGCAGCCCCGACTGACCCGCATCCTGTTCGCCACGGCGCTCTCGGACGCGTCCTGCCACGCGCTGTGCCACGCCGCCCAGCTGGCCCGCGCCAGCGGCGCCCGGATCCACGTGCTGCACGTCCAGGAGCCGCTGTCGCACGACGCCCGCATCACGCTCGAGATGTTCCTCCTCAACGAAGGCTCGCGGCGCGACGCGACCGAGCGGCGCGCCGCGCTGGCCGCCCGGGTGCTCGAGGAGCGCCAGGCCGCCTTCTGGAGCGAGATGGAAACCCGCGACCCGGCCGCGCGCCAGCTCGTTACCGCCACCGAGGTGATCGAGGGCCACCCGGCCGAGGCGATCCTGACGCGCGCCGAGGCGCTGCGCGCCGACATGATCGTCATGGGCGCGCATGAGCATCACGGGCTGAGCCAGACCTTCCTCGGCACCACCGCCAAGCGCGTGCTGCGCCGCGCCCAGATCCCGACCCTGATCGTGCCGCACCTGCCCCGCGCCGACGCCGCACCCGACCACATCCCCGCCAACAAGGAGCAAGACCTGTGTCCGAACTACTGACCGAAGCCCGCCTCACCGCCGCCGATCTCGCCGCCACCTTCGACGCCTTCAACCGGCACGACATCGACGCCGTGATGACCCATTTCGCCGATGACTGCGTGTTCTACACCGTCGCCGGCCCGGAGGCCCACGGCACCAGGATCGAGGGCCGCGCCGCCATCGCCCGCGCCTTCGAGGCGGTCTGGCAGGCGATGCCCGACGCGCATTGGGCGCACCATTCGCACTTCGTCGCGGGCGACCGCGCCGTCTCGGAATGGACCTTCTCGGGCACCGACGCGACCGGGATGCGCACCGAGGCGCAGGGCGCCGACCTGTTCACCATCAAGGGCGGCAAGCTCGTGGTGAAGCAGGCGCTGCGCAAGAACCGCCCGCCCTTCAAGGCCTGACCCCGCCGCAGCACGGCCCCGCCCATCACGGCCCCCGCCCCTCTCGCCGCCGATCCACAGGAGACGGACATGCTCGACCGGACCCCCGCCCCCAGCCCGGCCCCCGCCCCGCGCGCGGCCCCCGCCCCGCGCGCGGCCTACGACCCGCGCTACGACCCGCTGACCGATGCCGGGCCGGGCCGGGGCCGCGACTATGCCCCCACCTACTGGATCGGCACCGCCGGTCCGGCGCCCGAGGATGACGGCCCCGTCACCGCCGACTTCGACGTCGAGGTGGCGGTGATCGGCTCGGGCTATACGGGGCTGTCGACCGCCATCCACCTCGCCCGCGACCACGGCATCGAGGTCGCGGTGCTGGAGGCCAACGCCGTCGCCTGGGGCTGCTCCACCCGCAATGGCGGTCAGGCGCAGATCTCGGCCGGGCGGCTAAAGCGCTCGGAGTGGATCAAGCGCTGGGGCACCGACACCGCCCGCGCGATGCATGCCGAGATCGTCGAGGCCTTCGACGTGTTCAACGCGCTGATCGGTTCGGACGAGATCGACTGCGACCCGCAGCCCGGTGGCCATTTCTACATCGCCCACCGCGCCAAGATCATGCCGAAACTCGAAGCCGAGGCCCGGCTGCTGCGCGAGGTGTTCGGCTACGGCGCGCGGGTGATGGGCCGCGCCGAGCTGCACGAGACATACGTGCGCGACCAAGAGGCGCATGGCGCGATGTGGGAGCCCGACGGCACCTCGATCCACGCGGCCAAGCTCGCCTTCTCCTATCTCCGCCTCGCCCGCCGCCTCGGCGCGAAGGTCCATACCGCGAGCCCGGTCGAGGGCTGGACCAGCAGGGGCGGCTACCACTACCTGCGCACGCCGGGCGGCACGGTGCGCGCCCGCCGCGTCGCCATCGCCACCGCCGCCTATACGCCGCCGGGCCTGGACCGCTGCACGCGGCACCGGCTGATGCCGATCCTGTCGAACTCGATCGTCACCCGGGTGCTGACCGAGGCGGAGCGCGCCGAATGCGGCTTTGGCACCGGCGCGCCGCTGACCGACACCCGCACGCTGCGCCACTACTACCGCTACCTGCCCGACGGCCGCGTGCAGATCGGCTCGCGCAGCGCCATCACCGGCCGCGACGCCGAGAACCCCAAGCACCTGGAGCTGCTGAAGAAGGGCCTTCACCGCAAGTTCCCGGCCCTGACCGGCATCGCGCTCGACTACTCGTGGTGGGGCTGGGTCGATGTCAGCCACGACATGATGCCCCGCATCACCGAGGCCGAGCCGGGCACCGGCATCTTCTACGCCATGGGCTATGGCGGCAACGGCGTGATGTATTCCGCCCAAGCCGGGCGCCGCATGGCCCAGCTCGTCGCCGGAGAGCGGCTGCCGGAGCTGCCGATCTTCGGCTCGGCGCTGCCGCATCACGGCCCGCTCACCCCGTTCCGCAGGCTCGGCCAGCGCATGCTCTACCCCTGGTACCAGCTGCGCGACGAGACCCTCTGACCCCCTCCCCCTGATCGCATAGGAGATTTCCCCATGAAAATGACCACCGAAGAGGCCTTCATCAAGGTTCTGCAGATGCACGGGATCGAGCATGCCTTCGGCATCATCGGCTCGGCGATGATGCCGATCTCGGACCTGTTTCCCGAAGCGGGCATCACCTTCTGGGACTGCGCGCACGAGACCTCGGGCGGGATGATCGCCGACGGCTACACCCGCGCCACCGGCAAGATGAGCATGGCGATCGCCCAGAACGGCCCGGGCATCACCAACTTCGTCACCCCGATCAAGACCGCCTACTGGAACCACACCCCGCTGCTGCTGGTGACGCCGCAGGCCGCCAACAAGACGATCGGCCAAGGCGGCTTCCAGGAGATCGAGCAGATGAAGCTGTTCGAGGACATGGTCTGCTACCAGGAGGAGGTGCGCGATCCCTCCCGCATCGCCGAGGTGCTCAACCGGGTGATCGAGAAGGCCTGGCGCGGCTCGGCGCCGGCGCAGATCAACGTGCCGCGCGACTTCTGGACCCAGGTGATCGACATCGAGCTGCCGCAGATCATCCGGCTCGAGCGCCCCGCGGGCGGCGAGGAGGCGGTGGCGCAGGCCGCGCGCCTGCTGAGCGAGGCCAAGTTCCCGGTGATCCTCAACGGCGCGGGCGTGGTGCTGTCGGGCGCGATCGACGCCTCGCGCAAGCTGGCCGAGCGGCTCGACGCGCCGGTGGCCTGCGGCTACCAGCACAACGACGCCTTCCCCGGCAACCACCCGCTCTCGGTCGGCCCCTTGGGCTATAACGGCTCCAAGGCGGCGATGCAGCTCATTCAGAAGGCCGACGTGGTGCTGGCGCTCGGCAACCGCCTCAACCCGTTCTCCACCCTGCCCGGCTACGGCATCGACTACTGGCCCAAGGACGCCAGGATCATCCAGGTCGACATCAACTCCGACCGGATCGGCCTCACCAAGAAGGTCGACGTCGCGATCCAGGGCGACGCGCGCAAGGTGGCCGAGCAGATCCTCGCGAAGCTCTCGGTCGAGGCCGGCGAGCGCGACCGCCAGGAGCGCCGCGACACCATCGCGCATCTGAAGTCCCGCTGGGCGCAGGAGCTGTCCTCGATGGATCACGAGGAGGACGCCGACGAGGGCATCACCTGGAACGAGCGCGCCCGCGCCCGCCAGCCCGACCGGATGAGCCCGCGCCAGGCCTGGCGCGCGATCATGGCGGCGATGCCGCGCGAGGCGATCATCTCCTCGGACATCGGCAACAACTGCGCTATCGGCAACGCCTATCCGAGCTTCGAGGCGGGGCGGAAATACCTGGCACCCGGCCTGTTCGGCCCCTGCGGCTACGGCCTGCCGGCGATCCTCGGCGCCAAGATCGGCTGCCCCGACACGCCGGTGATTGGCTTTGCCGGCGACGGCGCCTTCGGGATCTCGATGAACGAGATGACCGCCTGCGGGCGGGGCGACTGGCCGCCGATCACCATGGTGATCTTCCGCAACTACCAGTGGGGCGCCGAGAAGCGGAACACCACGCTGTGGTTCGACGACAACTTCGTCGGCACCGAGCTCAGCCTCGACGTGAACTACGCGCGTATCGCCGAGGGCTGCGGCCTCAAGGGCGTGCAGGTCACCTCGACCGAACAGCTGACCGAGGTGCTGCGCACCGCCGTGAAGGAGCAGATGGAGGACGGCGTCACCACCTTCATCGAGGTGGTGCTGAACCAGGAGCTGGGCGAGCCCTTCCGCCGCGACGCGATGAAGAAGCCGGTGCGCGTCGCCGGGGTCTCGCGCGCCGACATGCGCCCGCAGAACGTGGCCTGAGCCACGCCCCCCGGGGGGAGGCGGATGCGCCCGCCTCCCCCCTCCCTCATGTCCTGCAATGCCAGCGCGCGGGGTGCCCGCCCCGCGCGACCGGGGAGATCGTGCCATGGCCAGCCTCACCACCCATCCCGCCTCGCCGCCCGGCCGGGCCCGCGCCTTCGTCTCGGAGATCGGCCATGGCGTGCTGGTCTCCGCCCTGATCGCGCTCGCCGCGCAGTTCCTGTCGGACCATTACGGCGCGCCCGCCATGCTGATGGCGCTGCTGCTGGGCATCGCCTTCCACTTCCTCGCCGAGGATGGCCGCTGCGCACCGGGCATCGCCTTCACCTCGCGCACCGTGCTGCGCGCGGGCGTGGCGCTTCTGGGCGCGCGGATCTCGGTCGAGCTGCTGATCGGGCTCGGGCCGCGGCTGATCGGCCTTGTCGTCGCCGGCGTCGTGCTGACCATCCTGTTCGGCCTGATCGGCGCGCGGGTACTGGGGCGCGGCTGGCGCTTCGCGTTGCTCACCGGCGGCGCGGTGGCGATCTGCGGCGCCTCGGCGGCCATGGCAATCGCCGCGGTGCTGCCGCGCGGCCCCCGCTCCGAGCAGAGCCTGATCTTCACCGTGCTCGGCGTCACCCTGCTCTCCACCATCGCGATGATCGCCTACCCGGTGCTCGCCGCCACGCTCGGCCTCGACGCGCAGGCGACCGGGGTGTTCCTCGGCGGCACGATCCACGACGTGGCGCAGGTGGTCGGCGCGGGCTTCTCGGTGGGCCAGGAGACCGGCGAGACCGCGACGCTGGTGAAGCTCATTCGCGTCACCATGCTGGCGCCGGTGGTGCTGGTCTTCTCGCTGTCGATCCGCGCCTTCGGCCCGAACGAGGGCACCGGCGAGGGCAAGCGCCCGCCGCTGCTGCCGGGCTTCGTGCTGGCCTTCCTCGCGCTGGCCGGGGCCAATTCCGCAGGGCTGGTGCCGGCGGCCGCGCAGGCGGTCCTGGGCGACATGTCCCGCTGGGCGCTGCTGGTCTCGATCGCCGCCGTCGGCATGAAGACCTCGCTCCGCACCGTCTTCGAGGTCGGCGGCCAGGCGACGCTGCTGATCGTCGCCGAGACGCTGTTCCTCGCCCTGTTCATCCTCGCGGGCCTGGCCTGGCTCGCCTGACCCGGCTCACCTGACCCGGCTCGCCTGACCGCCCCCATACGGAGACGCCCATGAAACCGCTCGAAACCCTGCTCGCGAACGCCGCCCGCTCCGAGCGCCGGATCGTTCTCAGCGAGGGCACCGACCCGCGCGTGGTCGCGGCAGCACTGATGGCGCGGCGCGCCCGCGCCGCGCGGATCGTGCTGGTCGGCCCCGAGGCCGAGATCGCCCGCGCGCTGGCCGCGCATGGCGCCCCCCCCGAGGGCATCGAGATCGCCGATCCCGAGACCAGCCCGCACCTGCCGCGCATGGCCGCGCTCTACCACGAGCTGCGCCGCCACAAGGGGGTCGACGCGGCCGCCGCGCGCGCGGCCGCGCGCCGCCCACATGTCTTCGCCGCGCTGATGGTGCGGATGGGCCTCGCCGACGGCACGCTGGGCGGGGCGCAACTCACCACCGCCGAGATCGTGCGCACCGCGATCCAGGTGATCGGCAAGGCGCCCGAGGCAAAGCTGGTCTCGTCCTTCTTCCTGATGCTGTTCTGCGCCCAGCACCACGCCACCAAGGGCGCGCATGTCTTCTCCGATGCAGGTTTGGTCGTCGACCCGACGGCCGAGGAGATGGCCGAGATCGCCCGCGCCTCGGCCGCCTCGCTCGAAGCGCTGGTCGGCGAGACGCCGCGCGTGGCGATGCTGTCCTTCTCGACCCGCGGCTCGGCCGCGCATGAGCGGGTCTCCAAGGTCACCGAGGCCACGGCGCGCCTGCGCGCCATGGCCCCCGGCCTCGCCGTCGATGGCGAGATCCAGTTCGACGCCGCCTTCGTGCCCGAGGTGGCCGCCGCCAAGGCCGAAGGCAGCGCGCTCGGCGGCCGCGCCAACGTCTTCGTCTTCCCCAATCTCGACGCCGGCAACATCGCCTACAAGATCGCGCAGCGCGTCGGCGGCGCCATCGCCGTGGGCCCGGTGCTGCAGGGCCTCGCCAAACCCGCCAATGACCTCTCGCGCGGCTGCTCCGCCGAGGACATCCTCCACATGATCGCCGTCACATCCGCCCAGTGCGAGGGGACGGCCGCGACGGCCATGCCAGCGGGCGCCCTGGGCTGACGCGCCAAAGCCCCGGCGGGACCATCCCGCCGGGGGTCTCCGGGGCCACGTAACCGGCACGGGGGAGGGTCGGCCGGTTCCGCGGCGCCCGGAGAGAGCGGCGCGCGGAAGCGTTACCGCTGGCGCGGCGGACGGCCACCCTTGCGCATCTCGTCGGCGCTCAGCACGCCGTCGCCATTCGCGTCGGCGGCATCGAAGCGCTCGGCCGCCTGCGCCAGCGCATCGGCCCGCGACAGCGGCTCGAAGGCGCCGCGCGCCTCGGGCGCCGGGCGCTGCGGCTTGGCGCCGCCCTTGCCCTCGGGACGGCCCTGGGGCCGACCTTCGGGACGCCCTTCGCCCCGGTCACCCCGGTCGGCATGCGCGGCGCGGGCTTCCGCCTCGCTCAGCACGCCGTTGCCGTCGGCATCGGCCGCGTCGAACCGCTCGGCGGCCTGCTCCAGCGCCTCGGCCCGTGCGAGCGGCGCCGCCGGCTGGTGCTGCGCGGCATGGCTCGCGGTGGCCACGACGCCCGACAGCAGCGCCACGATCACCGTCGCGGTGCCGAGTTTTCCTGCCAGTTTCATCTTCGATATCCTTCGATTGGCTCATTGCCCCCCGGCGAAACCACCATGGTCCAGCCGGGGCTGAGCATCAGATGGCGGCAGGCGCGGCAAAGCGACAGCGCGGATTTGTCGCGAATTGTATGCCGCAACCGGCTGTTTTCGCAGCGTAAATCCGGAGGCCTGCGATCCAACTCGCGGAAACTCCGGGCAATTCCGTCGCTCCGCTCCCGGCGCCGGACGTCACATCTCGCGACAATACCGCCCGCACCACGCGGCCCCGCCCGGCGCGAAATTGTCGCCAGATGTCGCGCCGCGCATCGCGGTTACACTTCGCGCCGAATCCGGCCTCGCGCGCGGCGCGCCGTCATGCTCTTGGCTTGGCCATCGAGGGCGCAAGCCCGCCGTCAGACCGGAGACCGGAACGGCCGGATCGCCCGCAGGTTGGGCCACGGGACGCCCCGTGCCCGCATGAACGACATTCGATCCAGAGCTTCACGAAAGGTCAGCTCGATGATTACCAGGCACCTTTTCGGCACGGCCGCGCTCGCCGCGCTCACCGCCGCCTTCACCCTCGCCGCCCCGATGGCCCAGGCGCAGGAAAGCGCGCCCGTGGACACCTCCGAAGCGGTGACCAACGCGCAATGGGCCGACAACGTCACCATCACCTATGATGCCGAGACCAACAGCTTCCGCTTCGAGTCGGACGGCATCCCCAGCCACGGCTACGCCGAGCGCTACCTGATCCCCAACGATGTCGGCTCGATGCCCTTCTCGGACAACACGCCGGACGAGTTCACCATCGTCGAGTCGGCCGACTACTTCACCGTCACGCCGGTCGACGCCACCATCACCACCCGCCCGGTCTACAGCGAAGAGACCATCGAGACCTCGCTCGGCCGGATCGGCGTGGCGATCAGCGGCGCGCAGATCTTCAATGATTACGAGGACCCGACCCGCAGCATCGTCGCGCTCGAGGACAATCTGGTCCACGACCACGCCGCCTTCATCGACGAATGCAACGGCCACACCCTCGCCGATGGCAGCGGCTACCACTACCACGGCATCCCGGTCTGCATCACCGATGCGCTCGAAGAGACGGGCGAGCATGCCCGCATGCTCGGCGTGATCGCGGACGGCTTCCCGGTCTACAGCGACAAGGGCGAGGGCGGCGAGGTCGTGCTGACCACCGATCTCGACGAATGCGGCGGCCATGAGGGCGCGACGCCGGAGTTTCCCGAAGGCATCTACCACTACCACCTGACCGCCGACGCGGCGCCCTACATGGTCGACTGCTACCACGGAGAGATCGACGCCGCGCAGGCCCAAGGCGGCCCCGGTGGTCCCGGCGGCCCCGGTGGTCCCGACTTCGCCGCCGTGGCCGAACAGCTCGGCGTCAGCGAGGAAGCGCTGCGCGGCGCCTTCGGCGACGCGATGCCGCCGGATTTCGACGCCGCGGCGCAGGCGCTCGGCATCGAGGTCGAGGCGCTGATCGACGCGATGCCCGCCCCGCCGCAGTAACCCCGGCGCGCGCTCGGACGGGATGGATCGCGCGGGCGCGCCATTGGTGCCGTGCGACCCTCCTCCCGAAGCGGCAAACGCCCCCGCAGATATCTGCGGGGGCGATGTTGTCTCGGGTGGCCGCTGCGCGGACGGAACGGCCATCGGCAACTCCTGTTCGAGCAACCGCTATGTCGCGTAGCGAAAGGTCCTATTCCTCGCCGCGCCCTGGTTCGGTTCGATCCCGATCATATTGCTTCATGCCCGGAAACGGCGGCAGCCAGGATTCCCTGCGGACGACCCAGCTTTCATAGCTGGGCGTCAATTGATCGGGTGCATCGAGGGCTCCGAGATGCAGCTCGACCTCATCCGCATTGCGGGCGAAAACCGAGGAGCCGCAGCGAGGACAGAAATGCCGTCCGGCATAGTCTCGGGTCTCGCCCTGAATTTCCACCGCGCTCTCCGGAAAAATGGCAGAAGCGTAGAACAGCGCGCCATGGTGCTTCCGACAGTCGAGGCAATGACAGATGCCGACCCTGGATGGGCGTCCCAGAGCCGAAATTCGAATGTTGCCGCAGACGCAGCCACCCGTGAAGCGCTCCATGAGCGTGCCGCCTTTCGACCAATCCGGTCGAACGTAACCCGGGACCTCCGGCCTCGTCCATCCGGGCGTCGGCACGCGCAGGCTCGCCGAAAGGAACAGTTCCGTCGATATGGGTTCGGAACGGACCCTCGACCCAAAGACGGCGGCAACCACCAACTCCCCTAAACGATCTGAAACCTTCCCGTGGCCTTGAAGGCCTGCCAGTGCCGGAACGTCGGATACTCCGTGGCGACGAAGCTTGCCTCGTCGATGTCGTCGAAGCGGGCGAAGGCGACTACGGTCGCCTCCCCGTCGGTCGGGGCGTAATCGTCATTCGCCAGATAGCCATGCGCGAGCAGCGAGATGTTCTGCACCTGGTCGCCATTCGGGTAGATGTGGTTCTCGATCCTCGGATTCGACGACAGGCCAAAGGCCGTCACGTCCCTGAGGGACGCGTTCGCCTCTTCCCGTGCCTCCCTGAACACGACGTCCATCAGGGATTCCCCGATCTCCATGGATCCGCCGGGCAGGCCCCAATCGCCGCTGTCGGCGCGCCGGATGATCAGGAACCGGCCCGCGTCATCTTCGATCAGGACACGCGCGCCGACCGCCAGAAGGGGGATGGGCCCGGTCAGGGCGCGGAGCTGTCCCAGGTAGCTTTCGGAAAACGACAATTCGGCCTCCTCGGGGGTGCGGGATTGCGCTCGGATATCTGCCTCCGAGCCATTCGGGTCGACCCTACAGTCGAACGCACCGGGATGAACCGGGAAACGGGTCTTGATCACACATTGCCCGATCCGTGGTCGCACACGTCCCGAACCGGCGCGAGACCGGGCGCACGGCGCCCGCCGCGCCCGCGCGATGGGCGCCGGTGCGCTGCCCGGGCGGCGGCGTGGCGCGCGCTGTTGTAGTTTCCCCGCTTCTTCGTCAGATGTTGCGCCGTCGCCGGACCCTACGTCGCGCGGCGCGACGAATCCGGGCGTCCGGACCGCCCGCGGGCCGGTTCGCGCAGTCGCAGCTTGTCGAGGACCCGGAGCCCATGACCCACCCCCAGACCGTCGCCGATGCGCTGGTGCGCGCCATCGCGCGTCACGCCCATCGCCCCGCCATGGCGGACGAGACCGCGCGGCTGAGCTATGGCGAGCTCGGCGCGCTGGCCGAGCGGCTCGGCCCGCGGCTGCGCGCGGCAGGGGCGGTCGGCGTCTTCGGGGCGCCGGGCCTCGCCATGGGCGCCGCCGCCACGGCCTGCGTGATCCATGGCCGGCCCTTCGTGCATCTCGACCCGGCGATGCCGCGTCCGGTGCTGCACAACATCGTCGAGGAACTCGGCGTGGCGCTGGTGATCGCCTGCCAGCCCGCCGCCCCTGACCAGCTGCCCGAGAGCTGCGACGTGATCGAGGCCGGCCCGCTGCTCGTCGATCTGCCCGCCGCGCCGGAGGCGCTCGAGGCGGGGGAGGTCGCGCCCACCGACGCGATCTACCTCGTCGCCACCTCGGGCACCACGGGGCGGCCGAAATGCATCCCGGTGACGCAGGACGCGGCGCATCTCTCCTATGAATGGCGCGACGCCTTCACCCCCTACGGCCCCGAGATGCGCGTCGGCATCTACATCTTCGCGATCTGGGAGATGTTCCGGCCGCTGCGGATGGGGGCGGAGCTGTGGTTCCCGGCCGCCAACACGCTGATGAACCCGCGCGGTCTGGCCGGTTTCCTGACCCGCAACCGCATCGACGAGATGCTGTTCACCCCGTCCTTCTGCGACAGCTTTCTCGCCGCGCTCGACCGCGACACCGCCCGCGCGCTGCCGCTCAAGCGGGTGGTGCTCAACGGCGAGGTGGTCAGCGACGGGCTGATCGCCGCGGCGCGCGACAAGCTGCCCGAGGCCGAGCTGTGGAACCTCTACAGCATCTGCGAGACGCACGACATCTGCATGTCCCGGCTGGAACGGCCCGTGGGCGACGGCCCGGCCTCTGTCGGCGTGCCGATGGAGCATCTGCGCGCGGTGATCCTCGACGATGCCGACCGGCCCTGCCCGCCCGGCACGCCGGGGCGGCTGCATTTCGAGGGGCCGCGCATGCTCGGCCCGGGCTATGTCGGCCGGCCCGAGGAGACGGCGCTGCGGTTTCGCGAGCTGACCGTCGAGGGCCGCGCCACGCGGCTTTACGACACCGGCGACCAGGCCTGGGCCGGGCCGGACGGCGCGCTGCACATCATCGGCCGCATCGCCCACATGCTCAAGCTGCGCGGCTACTCGATCCAGACCCGCGAGCTGACCGAGACGCTGCGCGGGCGGCTCGACTTCGCGCAGGCGGTGCCGCGCGTGACCGAGACCGGCGGTCGCGGCCAGAGCCTCGTCTTCTACTATGCCGCCGACGCCGCGCAGGCCCGCGCCAACGCCGCGCGCTGGGGCCTCGATTTCGGCACCAACCGCATGCCCGCCGCCCTCGCCGCCGATCTGCGGGCGGTGCTGCCGGCCTATTGCGTGCCAAGCTGGCTGGTGCAGCTCGACGCGATCCCGCTGCACCCGGTCTCGGGCAAGGCCGACCTCAAGGCGCTGCCCGAGATCACCGACGACGCCGAAGACGGCGCCGAGGGCCACGACACCGCGCTCGTGGCCGCCGCGCGCATCCTCGGCTGCGCGCCGGAGACGCTCGACCCGAACCAGAGCTTCCACGATCTGGGCGGCGACTCGCTGATGGCGGTGAGCCTGATGCTGGAGCTGGAGCGGGCCTATGGACGGCCGGTGGATTTCGACCTCGCCATGACGGTGCCGCTGGAGCGGCTGCACCTGCTGCTCTCCGGCCCGGCCGAGGGCGCCGTCTCCGCCGCGGATCTCGCCCGGCCCGGCATCCTGCTGACCGGCGCGACCGGCTTTCTCGGCGGCCACGTGCTGGCGCAGGCGGCGCGCGCGCTGCCCGAGGGCGAAGTGGTCTACTGCCTCGTGCGCGACAAGCGCCGCGACGCCGCCGAGCGGCTGGCCGAGGTGGCCCGCCGCCACGGCGTGCCGCCCGAACGCTACGTGATGCTGCCCGGCGCGCTCGACGCGCCGCGCTTCGGGCTGGACGCCGCCGCGCATGACACGCTGGCCGCCGCCGTCGGCTCGGTGGTGCATTGCGCCGCGACCGTGAACATGGCGATCGGCCCCGACGAGATGCGCGAGATCACCGCGCGCGGCATCGAGACAGTGCTCGACTTCTGCCGCGCGGCCGGGGCGGATCTGCGCTTCACCTCGTCGAGCGCGGTGTTCCCCGATCGCGGCGGCCCCTTCCCGGAGGGCCCGACCCAAGACTGGCCGGGCTGCACCGGCTACGGCGCGGCCAAGATCGCGGCCGAGGCGATGATCGCCGCCTCCGGCGTGCCCGCCGCCATCATCCGCCTGCCCTCGCTTTACGACCTCGACGCGCCCAACCCGCGCGACATCTGCGAGGCGATCCTCGAAGCCGCGCTGCGCGCCGATGCCGTGCCCGATGGGCTGTGCTTCCCGATGACCGACGTGCGCGCCGCCGCCGCCCTGCTGCTGGGGCCGGTCACCGCCCCGGGCGCGCCGGTGATGAACCTGATCCCCGAGACGCCGCTGCGCCCCGAGGCGTCACGCTGCCTCGCCCCGGCCGAATGGCTGGCGGCGGTCGATCTGCCCGCCGGCATCGCCCGGCTGATCGCCGAGGCACCCGACACGCTGCGGGTCGATGCCCGCTTCGACACCGGGACCGCCCGCGCCGCATGGGCGCGGGTCTCGGACCGCCCCTTCGAGGCGATCTGCGACGGCGCCGCGCTGCTGGCGGCGCGGCGCGCGGCCTACCAGAGCGAGCCGGCGTTGACCTGATAATCCGCCATGGTGAGCGCACGCGCCGCGTCGCTCACCAGAAAGGCCGCCAGCTCGGCCACTTCCTCGGGCTGCACGAGCTGGTTCTGCGGGTTCGAGGCGGCGTAATCCGCCCGGACCGCCTCGCGCGAGCGGCCGCTTGAGGCGATGTCGGCGTCGATGAAGGATTTCAGCATCTCGGTCTCGACCCAGGTCGGGCTGATCGAGACGCAGGTGACGCCATGCGCCGCGCCTTCGAGGCTGACGCAGCGCCCGAGCCCCAGAAGCCCCGCCTTGGAGGCGCAATAGGCGGCGTTGTTGGCCATGCCCTGATGCGCCGCCACCGAGGCGAGGTTGACGATCCGGCCCCAGCCGGCGCCGGTCATGTGCGGCATCACCGCCCGGATCATCCGGAAGGTGCCGGACAGGTTGGTGTCGATCTGGTCATCCCAGGCGGCGTCGGGATGGCCCTCGACCGGCGCCTCGACATAGACGCCGGCGGCGTTGACCAGAATGTCGACCCCGCCGCGCCGCGCCACGACATCGGCGACGAAACGCTCCACGCTCTCCGAGGAGCGCACGTCGAGCGCGGCGGAGCGCGCCTTGACCCCGGCGGCGTCGAGGATCGCCCGCGCCGTCTCCGGCTCGCCGCCGCGCCGCGCGCCGACGGTCACGTCGATGCCGTCGGCCTCCAGCCGGCGCGCGATCGCCAGCCCCATCCCCGAAAGCCCGCCGGTGACGATCGCGGTTCTGGTCTTCTGGGTCATGCCGTTCCTGTCCTCTGTTTACGCTTGGGCGCCTTGCTACGCCGATTCCCCGGCGCCTGCATCGCGAAACATGGACAAGTGGCGGGCTCAGCCCTCGGGCAGCACCGCCGTGACCGCACGCGCCAGCCGCGCGACCATCTCGTCGAGGTCGGCCTCGCTGGCGATGAAGGGCGGGGCGAGCAGCAGGTGATCGCCCGAACGGCCATCACGGGTGCCCGGCATCGGGTAGCAGATCAGCCCCTCGGCCATCGCCGCCTTCTTCAGCTTGCCGGCGAGGCCGCGACCCGGATCGAAGGGCGCCCGGCTGTCCCGGTCGGCCACGAATTCGAGGCCCCGTAACAGCCCGCGCCCGCGGATGTCGCCGATATGGGGATGCGCGCCGAACCGCGCCTCGAGCGCCGATTGCAGGTAATCGCCGCGCGCCCGCACCTGCGTCACGAGATCGTTGTCGAGGATCTCGCGCAGCACCGCGTGACCGGCGGCGGCGGCGACCGGGTGGCCGACATAGGTGTGCCCGTGCTGGAAGAAGCCCGACCCCGACGCGATCGCGTCGTAGATCCCGGCCGAGCACAGCATCGCGCCGATCGGCTGGTAGCCGGCGCCGAGCCCCTTGGCGATGCACAGGATGTCGGGCGCGATGCCGTCCACCTCGCAGGCAAAGAGATGCCCGGTCCGGCCCATGCCGCACATCACCTCGTCGAGGATCAGCAGCACCCCGTGCCGGTCGCAAATCTCGCGCACTCGCTTGAAATAGCCCGGCACCGCCGGCACCGCGCCCAGCGTCGCGCCGACCACCGGCTCGGCGATGAAGGCCATCACCGTCTCCGGCCCGAGCCGCTGGATCTCGGCCTCCAGCTCGTCTGCCACGCGCTGGCCGTAGGCCTCCGGGCTCTCGCCCTCACCGGCTTCGGCATATTCGTAGCAGGGCGCGATATGGCTCATCTCGACCAGGAGCGGCGCGAATTGCTGCCGCCGCCACGCGTTACCGCCCGCCGAAAGCGCGCCCAGCGTGTTGCCGTGATAGCTCTGGCGCCGGGCGATCAGGTGGCGCCGCTGCGGCTCGCCGCGCTCGACATGGTATTGCCGGGCGAGCTTGATCGCGCTCTCCACCGCCTCCGAGCCGCCGGAGACGAAATAGACCCGGTCGAGATCGCCGGGCGCGTGCGCGATCAGCAGGTCGGCCAGCGCCTCGGCCGGCTCGGAGGTGAAGAAGCCGGTATGGGCGAAGGCGAGCCGGTCGACCTGCTCGCGCACCGCCGCGCGCACCTTCTCGTTGGAATGGCCGAGGCAGGAGACGGCCGCCCCGCCCGAGCCGTCGAAGTAGCGCTTGCCCTCGGCGTCGATCAGGTAACACCCCTCGCCGCCCACCGCGACGGGCAGGTCGGCATGGCAGTTGCGGGGAAAGACGTGGCTGGTCCTGGCGCTCATGAGAGATGCCTTTCGAGTTGGGAGCGGAGCGCCGCCACCGAGGCGGCGTTGTCCGCATGGAGACGGTCGCGATGGTCGGTCAGGCTGTTCTCGAAGCCGACGCGCAGATGCCCGCCCTGACGGGCGGCGGCGAGCAGGCAGTCATGCTCGCGCGGGCCGAAGGCGCAGACCATCCAGTCGCTGGCCTCCGGCATAGCGGCGCGGAACGGGTCGAGATCGAAGGGCGTGGAGACCTGCCCCGCGCTGTAGCGGCCGAGCACGAAGATCACGGCCTCCTGCCCCGGCCGCACCACGCCGCGCGCCTGCCAGTCGCGTAAGAGCGCGACGTCCTGCGCGTCGTAGAGGATGTGCTGCACCTCGGTGCCCGCCTCGGCGCAGGCGGCATAGACCTTGGGCGCGAGCGCCGGATCGCGGGCGATCTCGCGCACCGAGATCGAGGCCCAGCCCGGCTCCACCCGCCGCAGGCAGTCGAGCTGCGCGGCCACGTCGAACCGCCCCGCCGCCTCGGTGGTGATCTGCACCCGCATCCCCGGCACCCGCGCCGCCAGCTCGCGCAGCGCCTCGCGGTAGCGCCCGGCATCGAGCGTGTGCTCGCCGGCCGCGTCGCGCACATGCAGGTGCAACGCCCCGGCGCCTGCGGCGTGGCAGGCGGCGGCGGTCTCGACGATGGCGTCGATGCCGACCGGCAGCGCCGGATGATCGGCCGGGCCGCGCCGCGCGCCGTTCGGCGCGACCATGATCAGCGGCCGCCATGATGCGGTGTCGGTGCCGGGCTGCGGGGGATGGGCTGTCTGGGGCATGTCGACCTTGCGCCCGTCGGGGCGGGTTCGGGGTGGATCTCGCCCGGAAGACTTGCCCTGAAAACGAATTCGGTCAAGCTTGGCCGGAAATAACGGATGTTTTGCCCGGACCCCAGGAGTGTGCATGGACCCGACCCTCAGGCCCCGCGTCGTCGAGCGGCTCCGGCAGGAGATCCCGGCCCTGCCGCGCGGGCTCGGCCGGGCGGCGAAATACCTGCTCGACCACCCCTCCGATTTCGGCCTCGACCCGATCCGCGAGACTGCGCGCAAGGCCGGCGTCAGCCCCTACACGCTGGTGCGGCTGGCCGAACGGCTCGGCTTCGACGGCTTCGAGGCGCTGCGCGCGCCGTTCCGGCAGGCGCTGGTCTCGACCGCCGCGACGCTCGAGCCGCCGGGCTGGATCGACAGCCTGCGCGCGCAGGGCGAGACCGGTCGGGTACAGGCCGAGGCCGCGCTCAACGGCATGGCGATCGTGCAGCGCAGCCTCGAAGGGCTCGATGCCGAGCGGGTCGACCGGGTGGTCGATCTGCTGATGGCCGCGCCCAACGTCTATCTCACCGCCGCGCGGTCGAGCTACGCGCTGGCCTATTACCTGCACTATGTCGGCCGGATGGCGCTGCCCTCGCTCCAGCTGATCCCGCGCCACGTCAACAGCCCGGTCGACGAACTGGCCGCCGCACAGCCCGGCGAGGCGCTGATCGCGATCACCTTCACCCCCTATTCGCGCGAGACGATCGAGGCCTGCCGCATCGCCCGCAGGCGCGGGCTGCGATTGGTGATGATCGCCGACAGCGAGATCGTCTCGCCCGAGTTCAAGGCCGACGAGACCCTCGTCGCCTCGGTGCTCACCACCCATCACCTCGGCTGCTATGCCGGGGCGATGGCGCTGATCGAGACGCTGATCGCGCAGCTGGTGGCGCGCGGCGGCGCCGCCTCGCGCGACCGAATCGCCGCCTACGAGGCGCTGCGCCACGAGAGCCAGGCCTACTGGGCGGCCCCGAAAGAACGTTAGTTTTTACGGAGGCGCGCAGGCGCCGGCCGGCGCGGGCATGTCGGGCAGCCAATAGAGCACCTTTCCGACCGCCTGGAGCAGCACGACGAGCATGTTGACGGCGCGTCCCAGCGTCGGTTCGGATATGATCGGCCTCGCTATCGGGGACAACCCCGGCGGGCGAGCGCGATCAGGCCTCGGTCCAAAAGACCGATCGCCGCCGCCGCTCAGATCAGCCCGTATTCCGAGGCGAGCGCGGCGGCATGGGTGCCGTTGCTGGCGCCGAGCTTGACCCGCGCGTTTCTCAGCCGCTGCTTGATGGCGCCCTCCGAGACGCCGAACTCATGCGCGATCTGCTTGAGCCGGCCGCCCGCCTTGACCCGCTGCAGCACCGCGATCTCGGCCCGGGTCAGCGTGGTCGGCGGCGCCGCCTTGCGGTGCAGCTCCTCGATATGCGCGGCCAGCAGCGCCAGCTCGTCATCCTCGTATTCGCGGTCCTCGCGGTAGAACAGCCCGTAGCTGCGCAGCCCGTCGCCCTCGTTGAAGGAGGCCACCGCCCCGTACCACAGCCCGTGCCCGCGCGAGCGCTTCACCAGCCCGGCCGGGTCATCCGCCTCCAGGTCGTTCCAGCGGATCGCGCCACGGTTGTCATAGGACCAGCGCAGCGCCGGATCGACGAAGAAGAACTTCTCGCGGGAGTAGAGATCGATCCACGACGCAGGGAGATAGTTGACCTCGATCGCGGGAAAGGCGAAGCGGATCCGCAGCCCAAGGTAGAATCCGGAGGGTCCGAAACGTTTCGCGAACTCTTGGGAAACCTGCTGTGTCATGACGACGGCCTGTCTGCTCCGGAAGATGTAGAAAGCGTCTTACTGGGGGAAACTGACTGGTGAATCAACTACCAAATACCATAGGTTGCATTAACGTGAGAATCTCCCCGTCTCATCAACCCCAGGTTGGCAACGACCCGGCCGAGGCCGTCATCGATGCGCTCGAACAACTGATCGTTCTTGCCCCGGCGGGATTCGCGATCGGCCTGCATATCGAGTTCATGGCCGCCCGCTACATGTTCGAGAGCTACCCAGCGGAATGGCGCGACATCTACGGCCGCGACGGGCTGCTGATGCGCGACCCCACCGTGCATTGGGCGATGCACAATGCCGGCGCCATCCGCTGGCCCGCGCTCGAGCCGCAGGACGAGGCCCGGGTGCTGGAGCGCGCCCGTGCCTTCGGCCTGGTGCACGGCCACACCTGGTCGATCCACGAGGACAAGGGCATCAGCTTCGGCGGCTTCGCGCGCAGCGACCGCGACTTCACCGATGCCGAGATCGGCGAGATCGGCGCGCTGATCCAGCGGATGCACGACGTCACCCACAAGCGGGTGACGCTGGGCACCGCGGCCAGCGCGCGAATCCGCGACATGGCCGTGGTGATGACCGAGCCCACCGAGTAGCGCCATGGCGACCCTCGCCCGCCCGGTCGCGCTTCAGGCGGCCGGGTGGGGCAGCGCCGCGGCGAGGAGCTGCGGCATGTCGCCGATGATCTTCGCCGTGCCGCCGAACTCCGCCCGTGCGTCGTCGGCGATCTTCTGCGCCTCCTCGATCGTGTCCGCGGGCTTGCGCCACAGGAACTCCTTGCGCCCCTTTGCGACGCGCCGGGCGACGACGTCGTATTCGGTGGCGGCGCGGAACTTGGTCCGCAGGCGGAGGCCGGTTTCGGTGCAGTGCAGCGGGACGATCTCGATCGAGTGGGTCATCTATTTGATCATTCGTTGTTTCCGATGCCCGCTTGCTACCGCAGCATGGCACGGGATGTAACCGGGAACGCCCGGACCATTCGTCGCTGTGACATCCTGCGGCCGGGTCAGCGGGTATAGTTGACGACCGAACAATTCCCCCACCGCCCCTTGCCGAGATTTTCGAGCGACTTGGGTAGGGCGTCGGGCGGATCCGAAGCGATGTTGTAGCGGTGGAGGTTGAGGAATTCGCCGGCCATGGTGAAAGCGACATGGGTGGCGCCATCGCCGCCGCAGATCCCCGGCTCCTCGCCGCGCATCTCGAGCACGCGAAACACGTTGCTGCCCGGCCGGACCTGCCGCAGCTCGAACACCAGCCCGTCATCATAGACCATCCGGGTCGGGCTCAGCGTCATGGCGCTGAAGAAATTGGCCTCCGTCCCATAGGGCTGCCACCGCCCCATCAGATGCGCGATGCCGGTGGCGGTCCCGGCCCCGGCGGCCGGCGCCGGTTGCGCATCCGCCGACAGGATCGCGATCCGGCCGCGCATCGCATTGGCGAGGCAATCGGCGTCGCCGCCGCAGCGGTCGCGCTGGCCGAGCCAGCCGCGCTGCTCGGCGCGCAGCCGCTCCCGCGCCGACGGGCCGAGGGCGCCGCGCCGCGCCGCATAGGCGCCGGCCAGCTGCCGGTCGAGCGCCGAAAGCGCGCCGGAGCCGCAAATCGCCCGCTCCACCACGGTCGAGGCCCGGCCGCAATCGAAGCTCGGCCCCTGCGCAGCGGCGGGGGGTGGCAAGGCGACGGCGAGGACGGGGGCGAGGGCGAGGAGCGCGGCGGGCAGGTACGAAGAACGAGGCGAAAGGGTCATGGAAACCTCCCTGAACACGGGCACACACAGGTGCCGATCCTAACACGGATCGCCGGTTTCGCCGCGCCTCGGGGGAATGGCCGCGCTGGGGAGGGTCGCGCGGCCCGCGCATACCGCCGCGCCGGGCGCCCCCCGAAGGGGACGCCCGTCAAGGCTCTAGCCGCGCCGCGCGCGCAGCGCCGCGACGATGGCGAGGCTCGCGAAGAGCAGCAGCCCGACCACGATCTCGGCGCCATGCGGCTCGGCATGCGGCACCGCGCCGGGATGGGCCGCGGCGGGCAGCGCGGCGAAGAGGAACGGCAGGGCGGCAAGCGGATTCATCGGTCGAACTCCTGTTTGCGGGCGGAAAGGAAATCCCGGATGTCGAGCAGGCTCTTCTCGCGCATCGAGACATAGACCAGCGCCATGTTGGTCCGCTCGCGGACCATGGCGCCGGGAAAGGGCAGGTAGCTCAGCTCGGCCGCGCCGAAGGAGGGCGCGGCGGTGCCGACCTGCCATTCGGTCTTCAGCTCGACATCGACCAGCTTGAGCGCGGTCGCGCCGCCGGCGCCGGGCCGCTCGAAGGGCACGCCGGCGAGCCGCAGATAGGCCGACTTGTCGGCCGCCTGCACGAAGCCGTCGATGAACTGGGTGGCGAGCACCTGCAGATCGGCCGCCTCGTCCTCGGGGACGAGATGGCTGTGGAACGGGTCGGCGCCATGGGCGTGGTTGTGGCCGCGCGCCGGCGGGTGGTCGTGGTGATGATGGTGAGGACCGTGGTCATGCCCATGGTCGTGATGGCCATGGCCATGGTCGTGCCCGTGCCCGTGCCCGTGCGGGTGATCATGTGGCATTGGACCACCTCTTGCCCTCGAATTCGCCATGCGGGATCTGCACCGGCTTGTCCATGTGCCGCTTATGCGCGCCCAGCGTCCCGGCCGAGACCATCGCGCCCAGCACGTCGACGATCACCCGCGTCCCCATCAGCGCGGTGATGTCCGAGGTGTCGTAGGGCGGCGAGACCTCGACCAGCTCCATGCCGCAGATCCCCGCCGCCGCGACCTTGGAAACCAGCGCCAGCGCCTCGCGCGGCAGGAAGCCGCCCGGCTCGGGCCAGCCGGTGCCCGGCACGAAGCCGCAATCGATGCTGTCGATGTCGAAGGACAGATACACCATGTCGACCCCGTCCCAGGCCAGCTCCAGCGCCATCTCCACGGTCTTGTCGACGCCCATCCGCTCGAAATCGGACATGGTGATGATGTTGGTCTCGCGCTCGCGCGCCACCTCCACCGCCTCGCGCGGGACCTGCCAGCCGCCGATGCCGATCTGCACGAGGTTCTTGGCCGAGACGTTCGGCATGTTGGTGGCGTGGAACCACGGCGTGGTGTGCATCCGCTCGTCGAGATCCTTTTCCTGGATGTCGGCGTGGCGGTCGAAATGGATGATGCCGATCTTCTTGGAGGTGCATTGCGCGATGCCGCGCAGGCAGGGAAAGCCGATCGAATGGTCGCCGCCGATCATGATCGGCAGGCTCCCCGAGGAGGCGACGTGGCTCACCGCGCGGCTGATCTGGTCGAAGCTCTTCTCGAGATTGGCGGGGATGGTGAACACGTCGCCCGCGTCGCACAGCGTCATCTGCTCGCGCAGATCGACCGCCAGCTCGTAGTTGTAGGGCGTGTAGAGCGCCGAGATCTTGCGCACGCCCTGCGGCCCGAACCGGGTGCCGGCGCGGTAGGTCGTGCCGCCGTCGAACGGGATGCCGAGCACGGTGGCGTCGTAATTGGCGACCTCGAGCACGTCCTCGGCATAGGGCGCCTTGAGGAAGGTGTTGATGCCCGCGTAATGCGGCAGCTCGCCGCGCGCGAAGGTCGGGATCGTCTTGTCCTCGATGCTGTCGGCGCCGGTCAGCCCCATGCGCAGCGCCCAGGCGCGCTCCTCGCTGAGCCGGTCCTTGGGCAGCTTGGCCTCGCCGCGCATCGCCTGCCAGCCCTGCAGCCGGCTCAGATCCGGGTGATGGGCGCGCGCCTCGGGGCGGCGCCGGTCGGCGGGGTGGTGCGACCGGGAAAGGTCATGCGGATTGCAGAACACGTGTGTCCTCCTTGAGGGTCTGGAAGGGAATGCCGCCATCGCGGGCATCGAAGTCGTAGGTGATGGTGGCGCCGTAGGCGTCGGGGAACTGCGGGTCCCAGCGCGGCTTGTCGAACACCACCACGCGGTCGCCGAGCTTGAAGCCCTCGGCGAGGTCGTGAGTGACCATGAAGACGGTCATCCCGGTCTCGGCGCGCAGCTCCTGCAGGAAATCGTGCATCGCCGTCCGGGTGCCCGGATCGAGCGCGCCGAACGGCTCGTCGAGCAGCAGGATGCGCGGCTTGGCGGTGAGCGCCTGCGCGATCGCCAGCCGCTGCTGCTGGCCGCCCGACAGCGTCGCCGGATAGGCGGTCGCGACATGGCCCAGCCCGATCCGGTCGAGCGTGGCGCGGGCCCGCTCGCGCGCCGCGCGCCGCGCCGCGCCATAGAGCCGGCCCATCCGCGTCCCCAGCCCCTCGGCGGCGAGCAGGTTGCCCTCCAGCGTCAGATGCGGGAACACCGAGTAGCGCTGGAACACCACGCCGCGCGCCCGGTCGGGCTCGCGCGCCGGCGCCGCGCCGTCGATCGAGATCACGCCGCGCTCGGGCCGTTCCTCGGCCAGCAGCAGCCGCAGGAAGGTCGACTTGCCGCAGCCCGAGGCGCCGACGATCGAGACGAACTCGCCCTTCTCGACGCTGAGATTGACCCGCTCAAGGATCGGGCGGCGGCCATAGCCGTGAAAGATGTCATGCGCGACGACGAAACTCACAGCCCCGCCTCCATCCAGGGGAAGGCCCGGCGCGACAGCGCCCTGAGCCCGGCATCCATCGCGAAGGCCAGGAGCGTGATCCAGGCGACATAGGTCAGGATCACATCCATCGCGAGATAGCGCCGCACCAGGAAGATCCGGTAGCCCAGCCCCTGATCGGCGGCGATCGCCTCGGCCGCGATCAGGAACAGCCAGGCCGGGCCGAGCGCCAGCCGCACCGCGCCGATCAGCCGCGGCAGCACCTGCGGCAGTGCCACCCGCAACGCGATCACCAGGGACGAGGCGCCCAGCGTCTGCGCCTTGACGATCTGCTCGCGCGGCAGTTCCAGCACGCGCTGGCTCAGGTCGCGGATCATCACCGGCGCGATGCCGATCACGATCAGGGTGATCTTCGACGCCTCGCCGAGGCCCACGGCGATGAACAGGATCGGCAGCAGCGCCAGCGGCGGCACCATCGACACCACGCCAACGAAGCCCGCCAGCATGGCGCGCAGATGCGGCACCAGCCCGATCGCCAGCCCGGCGCCGAGCGCCAGCGCCGTGGCGATGCCGACGCCCGAGACGAGCCGGACGAGGCTCGCCCATGTGTCGTGCCACAGCAGGATCTTGCCCGTGCGCCGGTCGCCCTCGGTGAACAGCGCCGCGGCGGTGTCGATCACGCTCTCCGGCGCCGGCAGCAGCTTGTCCGCCGGGTTCGCCGCGAGCCGCAGCTCGGAGGCAATCCAGTAGGCCAGCAGCAGCGCCGCGAAGGGCGCCAGCACCAGCGCCAGCCGCAGCGCCGGCCCGGGATGTCGGTTGATCACCCGCATCGGATCAGAGCGCGCCGTCCGCCGCCATCTGCATGTACTCGGTGTCGAAGCGCAGCTTGACGTTGGCCTCGTCGCCGGTGACCGCGCCGCCCGGATAGGCGATGCCGACGAAATCGGCGCTCGGCGCGCCGGTGCCGAGGATGCCCTTGTCGAACAGGAACTCGGCCACGCCGGTCATGGTCTCGGCCAGGGCCGGATCGGCGGCGAAGGCGACCGCCTCGGCCGGGTCGATGAACATCTCGGTCGAGGCGAGCTGCGCCTCGAAGCCCGCGAGATCGGTGCCCGAGGCCTCGGCCATCGCCTCGCGCGCGGCCACCCCCTCGGGGCTGTCAGCGGCAAGGAGCGCCATCACCTCGTACCACGCGCCGACCAGCGCCCGGCCGAAATTGGGATTGGCGGCCAGCGTCTCGGTGTTGACCGCCATCAGGTCGATGATCTCGCCGGGAATGTCGGCGCTGGTGAACACCGCCTTGGCCTCCGGGTCTTCGAGGATGGTCGAGACCAGCGGGTTCCAGGTCACCACCGCCTCGACCTCGGGCGCGGCGAAGGCCGCGATCATGTCGGCATCCGAGGTGTTGACCACGCCCGCGAGATCCGCCTCCGACAGCCCGGCCTCGTCGAGCGCGCGCGCGAGCAGGTAATGCGACACCGACAGCTCGACCAGGTTCACCGGCTTGCCGGCGAGATCGGCGAGGCCGAGCTCTCCCTTGACGATCAGCGCGTCGTTGCCGTTCGAGTAATCCCCCACGATCAGCGCCGTGGTATCGACGCCGCCACCGGCCGGGATCGACAGCGCGTCCATGGTCGTCACGCTGACCCCGTCGAAGGCGCCGGCGGTGTATTGGTTGATGCTCTCGACATAGTCGTTGATCTGCACGATCTCGACGTCGATGCCGTATTTCTCGGCCCAGGCATCCATGATGCCGCTCTCTTCGAGATAGCCCCAGGGCATCCAGCCGACATAGATCGACCAGGCGACGCGGAAGCTGTCCTTCTCCTGCGCCGTGGCGGGAGCGGCGATCATGGTGGTTGCGGCGAGCGCGGCGAGGGTCATGGCCTTGCGCATGTCGGTCTCCTTTCGCGTCCCCGAAGGCAGGAACAGGTCGACCGCTGGCGGGACGGGAAATGCGGCACGGGCGGACCTGTGCAGTAGCCTCCCGGGATTTTGTCCCGCCGTGTACCGGGTGGAATTTGCCATCCCGGCGGCGCTTCTCGGACCAGTCCCCATCCGGGCGGAACCCTAAGCACCCTGCCCCTTCACGCTGCCCGCCCCGGCCCGGCGGCGGCAACGCCCCACCCGGCCCGAATGCCGCGATCGGTCGCATCTGCCGCATTTCCGCGCAGCCCGCCGCCGCCCTGCCCGCGATCCGGGCAGCGCGCGAAGCCGGGCGGTCCCGAGCGGCGCCTCGCAGCCCCCCGGTGACAGCGCTTGCGCCGGGCCGGGGGGCGGTGGTTAGCTGCGCCCGAGAGCCCGCCCGAGAGCCGGCTCGCGCCATCCACGATCCAAGGAGCCCGATCGATGACCACCCTGTCCAACTCGCTCGCCCAGGCCGACATCGCCACCGCGCTCCACCCCTACACCAACGCCCGCCGCCACGAGGAACGCGGCCCGCTGGTGATCTCGCGCGGCGAGGGCATCCGGGTCTATGACGAGGCCGGGCGGGGCTATATCGAGGGGCTGGCCGGACTGTGGTCGGTCGGCGTCGGCTTCTCCGAGCCGCGCCTCGTCGAGGCGGCGCACAAGCAGATGCAGGCCCTGCCCTATTACCATAGCTTCGCCCACAAGGCGCACGAGCCCTCGATCCGGCTGGCCGAGAAGCTGGTGGAGATGACCCCCGAAGGCCTCGACCGGGTGTTCTTCACCTCCTCCGGCTCCGAGGCCAACGACACCGTCGTCAAGATGGTCTGGTTCATGAACAACGCGCTGGGGCGGCCCGAGAAGAAGAAGTTCCTCGCCCGCACCAAGGGCTATCACGGCATCACCGTGGCCTCCGGCTCGCTCACCGGGCTGCCCTACAACCACATGGATTTCGACCTGCCGGCGATCCCGGTCACCCATCTGACCTGCCCGCATCACTACCGCTTCGGCCAGGAGGGCGAGAGCGAGGCGGCCTTCACCGAGCGGCTGCTGAAGGAGGCCGAGGAGGTGATCCTCCGCGAGGGCCCCGAGACCATCGCCGCCTTCATCGGCGAGCCGCTGATGGCCGCCGGCGGCGTCATGCCCCCGCCCGAGGGCTACTGGAAGGGGATCGAGGCGCTCTGCCGCAAGCACGACATCCTGCTCGTCGCCGACGAGGTGATCTGCGGCTTCGGACGGCTGGGGTCGAGCTTCGGCTCGGTGCATTACGGCTTCACCCCGGACATCATGGTGACCTCCAAGCAGCTCACCTCCTCCTACATGCCGCTGGCCGCGATCGTGTTCTCGGAAAAGGTCTATGACGCGATCGCCGACAACACCGCGCGGATCGGCACCTTCGGCCATGGCTTCACCGCCTCGGGCCACCCGGTCGCGACCGCCGTCGGGCTCGAGAACCTCAAGATCATCGAGGAGCGCGACCTGATGGGCAACGCCGCGCGGATGGGCGCGCGGATGCAGGCCGGGCTCCGCGCCTATGCCGATCACCCGCTGGTCGGCGAGGTGCGCGGCGCGGGGCTGATCGCCGGGCTGGAGCTGGTCGCCGACAAGGCCGCGAAGCGGCCCTTCGACCCGGTCGGCCGGGTCGGGCTGATGGCGTTCGAGATCGGCCACGAAGAGGGGATGATCATCCGCAATGTCGGCGACACGCTGGCGCTCTGCCCGCCGATGATCGTGACCGAGGCCGATATCGACGAGATCGTCGAGACCATGGGCCGGATCCTCGACCGCACCGCCGACCGCCTCGCGCGCGAGGGCTGACGCTCAGAACGGGCGGCCGTCGACCACCACGCCGGCCGCCCGCAGATCCGCGTCGAACAGCGTCAGCGAGGCGCGCATCCCCGGCGCGATCCGGCCCAGCTCCTGCTCCAGCCCGAGCACCCGCGCCGGCACGCCCGACGCCATCCGCAGCGCCTCCGCCGGGCTCGCACCGCCCAGCCGGATCATGTTGCACACCGCCTCGTCCATCGCCAGATGCGCCCCGGCGAGGCAGCCCTCCGCATCGGCCAGCCGCCCGTCCTTCTGGCGGATCTCCTTGCCATCCACCACGAAGCGGGCCTCGGGCGCGTCCAGCGTCGCCATCGCGTCGGTGACGAGGAACAGCCGCCCCGCCATGACCCGCCGCGCCAGCCGCAGATTGGCCGGGTGGACATGGATGTCGTCGGCGATGATCCCGGCGAACAGCCTGTCGTCGTCGAACAGCGCGCCGACCATGCCGGGCGCCCGCCCCGCGACCTGCGACATCGCGTTGAACAGATGCGTGCCGCCGCGCAGCCCGGCCCCGGCGGCGGCGATCACCGTCGCGTGGTCGGCCTCGCTGTGCCCGGCGAATACCGCGATCCCGGCCCCGGCCAGCCGCGCGATCACCTCGGGCGTGGTCTCCTCGGGCGCCAGCGTCAGCAACAGCGGCCCGCCGATCCCGGCGCAGAGCGCGTCGAGATCCTCGGCCCCGAGCGCCCGCACCGCCGAGGCCGGGTGGATGCCCGAGCGCGCGGGCGACAGGAACGGCCCCTCGAGATGCAGGCCCAATATGCCGGGCTCGGCCTCGGCCAGCGCCGCGCGCACCGCTTCCATCGCCGCGCGGTAGCCGACGCCCGGCGCGGTGATGAAGGTCGGCAGGAGATGCGCGGTGCCGCCCGCCCGGGCCGCCCGCGCCATGAGGCGCAGCGTGTCGCGGTCGGGCGCGTCGTTGAACATCACCCCGCCGCCGCCATTGATCTGCAGGTCGATCAGCCCCGGCGCTACCACCGCCGCGCGCCGCACCGGCGCGTCCGGCGCCCGGGCGGGATCGGTCACGTCGACGATCCGCCCGCCCTCGATCACCACGGCGCGCTCGGCGCGCGGCTCATCCGCCACGCCGTCATGCAGCGTCCCGGCCAGCACCACCAGATCAGCCAAGCGGCACCTCCCGTCCCTGCGGATGCACCGTCTCGTAATATTGCCGCAGCTCCAGCCGCGCCGCCGCCTCCGGGTCGAGCACCACGGTCGCGCGCGGGTGCATCTGCAGCGCCGAGGCCGGGCAGCGGGCGCTCAGCGGCCCCTCGACCATCGCCGCCACCGCCTCGGCCTTGGCCGCGCCCACCGCCAGCAGCAGCGCGTGGCGGCTGCGCAGGATCGTCGCGATCCCCATGGTGATCGCGAAGCGCGGCACCTCCTCGCCCGGACCGAAGAACCGGGCATTGGCGGCGCGGGTGGCACGGGTCAGCGTCTTGACCCGGCAGGGCGAGGCCAGCGAGGAGCTGGGCTCGTTGAAGCCGATATGGCCGTTCGCGCCGATCCCCAGCAATTGCAGCTCGATCCCCCCCGCCGCCGCGATCTCGGCCTCGTAGCGCGCGGCCTCGGCCTCCGGATCCGCCGCGTTGCCGCGCGGCAGACGCAGCCGCTCCGGGTCGAGCCCGGCCGGCCCGATCAGGTGGCGCTGCATGTAGGCGTGGTAGGATTGCGGATGGCTTGGCGCGAGCCCGACATATTCGTCGAGGTTGAAGCTGCGCATCTCGCCGAGCGACACCGCCCCCTCCCGCGCCCGCGCCACCAGCCCGGCACAGACCGGCTCCATCGTGCCTCCGGTCGCCAGCCCCAGCACCGCGTCGGGCCGGGCGTCGAGCGTCGCGGCGATCACCTCGACGCAGCGTGCCACCGCGGCGTCGCGATCGGGCAGGATCAGGATCTTCATCGCGCGGACCTCCTGCCCCCTCTCTACCGCTCCGGCGCGGCCGGGCCTAGGGGGGCCGCGGGGAGACCGACGACCCGCGCCTTGCCGCTTCCCGCCGCCGCGCGATCCGGTCTAGTCTGCCGCCATGCGACTCGCCACATTCCCCGCCGCGCTCGGCCTCGGCCTCTGCCTCGCCGCCGCCGCCCCGGCGCAGGAGCGGCGCGAGGTCGGTCTCGAACTGGTGCTGCTGGCCGACGCCTCCGGCTCGATCGACGGCTCCGAGCTGGCCTTCCAGCGGCAGGGCTACGCGCTGGCGATCACCGATCCCCGCGTCATCGCCGCGATCGAGGACTCGCTCTATGGCAGCGTCGCCGTCACCTATGTCGAATGGGCCACCAACACCGACGTGGTGGTCGACTGGACGGTGATCCACGACGCCGAAAGCGCGGTCGCATTCGCCGACCGGCTCAGCGGCCCGCCGCGCCGCGCCTCGGGCCGCAACGCCATCGGCGGCGCGCTGCTCGAGGGCAAGCGGCTGATCGAGGAGAACGACATCGACGCGCCGCGCGCGGTGATCGACTTCTCCGGCGACAGCATCGGCAATTCCTCCGGCCCCTCGATCGAGGCGGCCCGCGCCGAGGTGCTCGCCGCCGGGATGACGATCAACGCGCTGCCGATCCTGCGCCCCGAGGATGGCCGCCGCGCCGGCGCCGATCTGGAGGCGCAATACGCCGCCCGGATCATAGGCGGCCCCGGCGCCTTCATGGTCACCGCCGAGAGCCGCGCCAGCTTCGCCGAGACCGTGCGCCGCAAGCTGGTGCTCGAGATCGCGGGCGAGATGCCGCGCCGCCATGCCGCCGCCGAGTGAGCGCACCGATCCCGTGACCACCGACGCGCTTCATCTCGGCCTCGACGGCGGCGGCAGCGGCTGCCGGGCGCTGCTGTGGCGCGGCACGGTGATCGGCGCTGGCAGCGCCGGTCCGGCCAATGCCAGCTCCGACCCGGAGGGCGCCGCCGCCAATCTGCGCGCGGCGGCCGAGGCGGCGGCCCGCGATGCCGGTCTGCCCCCGGCCGCGCTCGACGCCGCGATCGGCCATGCCGGCGTCGCCGGGGTGCAGAGCCCGGCCCAGGCGTCGTGGCTCGCCGCCCGGCTGCCCGGCCGCTGCCGCGTCACCGAGGATCGCGACACCGCCGTCGCCGGCGCGCTCGGCGCCACGGGCGACGGCGCGGTGGCGGCGATCGGCACCGGCAGCTTCGTGGCGCTGCGCCGGGACGGTGTGCTGCGCGCGGCCGGCGGCTGGGGGCTGGCTCTGTCGGACAATGCCTCGGGCGGCTGGCTCGGCCGCGAGGCGCTCGCCGCGACGCTGGCGGGCTGCGACGGCACCGGCCCGCGCTCGGAACTGACCGCCGCGCTGCTGGCCCGCTTCGGCGCGGCGCAGGACATCGCCGCCTTCGCCGCCACCGCCCGGCCCGCCGATTACGCCGCGCTGGCCCCCGAGATCGTCGCCGCCGCGCAGGCCGGCGACACCGTGGCCGGGGCGCTGATCGCGCGCGGCGCGGACTGGATCGAGGCCGCGCTCGCCGCGCTCGGCCATCGCGACGAGCCGATCTGCCTCACCGGCGGGCTGGCGCCCTGCTACCGCGCCGCGCTCGACCGGCCCGGCCGCCGCTTCATGGCGCCCATCGGCACGCCGCTCGACGGCGCGCTGGCGCTGGCCCGATCCGCAGGGGTTTCTTGAAACTGTCTCGCCGCCCGACCGGGTTTCGCCGCCCCGCCGGGCCGCGCTAGGCTCGCGCCGACTGAAAGAGGAGCGACCCGATGCCCGGCTACCTGACCACCCATGTTCTCGACACCGCCCGCGGCCGCCCGGCCGAGGGGATGCGCGTGACGCTCTACCGCCTCGACGGCGGGGCCCGCGAGAAGCTGCGCGAGACCGTGACCAACGCCGATGGCCGCACCGACGCGCCGATCCTGCCCGAGACCGAGTTCGCGACCGGCGGCTACGAGCTGGTCTTCGAGGTCGGCGCCTGGCTCGACGCGACCGGCACCCCGCCCGAAAGCCCGCGCTTCCTCGACGAGGTGCCGCTGCGCTTCGGCATGTCCGAGGCCGCGCATTACCACGTGCCGCTGCTGGTCTCGCCCTTCGGCTACTCGACCTATCGCGGCAGCTGAGCCCGGCCGATCCGGCCCAGATGCGTCTCGTTGAAGCCCCGGCGGGACTTGAGCCCGTAGCCCAGCATCCGGTCAAAGCCCGAATGGCCGAGCCAGAGCGCGCCGAGCGCACCGAGCAGCGGCGCGGCCAGCAGGATGCCGAGCGCGAGGCACAGCGCCCCCAGCGCGTAGAGATGCACGGCGTTGTAGGCCGCGGCGCCCGCGCGGGGGCCGATCGCATAGGCCGCGAAGCTCAGATCCGGGGCGAAGAACAGCGCCAGCGCCCATCCCCATGACAGCTCCGCCGGGCTGGCCGCGAACAGCGCCAGCCCGGCGGCGAAGACCAGCGCCCCCTCGACGCGCTGCCACAGGATCGTTCCGCTCATCGCCTTCTCCCTGCGCGCCCCGACAAAACGTCGATCCGGGCGCGCCCGCGCCCGGACCTTTCTGCCGCGCTCAGTGGCGCGGCGTCTCCATCGGCATGCCGCGCGGCTTGGGCGCGGGTACCGGCTCCGGCGCCTCGTCGGCCAGAACCTCCGGCAGCACGAGGTTCAGCACGATGGCGAGGAACGCCGCCGGCAGCAGCCCCGAGGTCAGCAGCACCCGCGCCGTCTCGGGCAGGTACTGCACCGCCTGCGGCTCGAGCTGCAGCCCCAGCCCGAGGCTGAGCGACACCGCGAAGATCACCATGTTGCGGCGGTTCCACTCCACATCCGCCAGCATCGACACGCCGGCCGCGACCACCATGCCGAACATCACGATCACCCCGCCGCCGAGCACCTCAATCGGCACGGTGCGGATCACCGCGCCGACCTTGGGCACCAGACCGCACAGGGTCAGGAACAGCGCGCCGCAGGTAACGACGTGGCGGCTCATCACCCCGGTCATCGCGATCAGGCCGACATTCTGGCTGAACGAGGTGTTGGGCAGCCCGCCGAACACCCCGGCCAGCGCGGTGCCGAGGCCGTCGGCATAGGTCGCGCCCTCGATCTCGCGGTCGGTCGCCTCGCGGCCCGCGCCGCCCTTGGTGATGCCCGACACGTCGCCCACCGTCTCGACCGCCGAGACGAAGGCCATCAGGCAGAAGCCGAGGATCGCGGCCACGGTGAACTCCACGCCGTAGCGCAGCGGGTCCGGCAGCGAGAAGGCCGCCGCGTTCGACCACGACGCCGACACGTCGGCGGGGGTCAGGATGCCGACCGCCATGGCATAGGCATAGCCCGCCAGCAGGCCGAGCAGCACCGCCGAGACCGCGATCATGCCACGCGCGAAGAACTTCAGCGCCAGCGTCACCACGATCACCACGCCCGCCGCCGACCAGTTCAAGAGCGAGCCGTATTCGGCCGCGCCCGCCGCCTTGGCCGGCACGCCGCCCGCCGCGTACTGGATGCCGACCTGCACCAGCGCGAGGCCGATCAGCGTCACCACCAGTCCGGTCACCAGCGGCGGCAGCGCGAAGCGGATCCGGCCGATGACGAGGCCGAGCGAGGCATGGAACAGACCCCCGACCATGATGCCGCCATAGAGCGCCGCGAGCCCGTCGACGCCCTTGCCGGCGACCAGCGGGATCATGATCGGCAGGAAGGCGAAGCTGGTGCCCTGCACGATCGGCAGCGCCGCGCCGACCCGGCCCAGCGTGATCGTCTGCAACAGCGTCGCCACCCCGGCGAACAGCATCGACATCTGGATCAGGTAGAGAAGCTCCGGAAAATCCGGGCTGTTCGAGCCGAAGCCGAAGCCCGCGGCGCCGGCGACGATGATCGCCGGGGTAACGTTGGCCACGAACATCGCCAGCACGTGCTGGATGCCGAGTGGCACCGCCTTGTAGAGCGGCGGCGTATAGTCCGGATCGCGCAATTGCGCCGGGGTTCCGATGGATGCATCGGCCATGAACTTCCCTCCTGTTGGGAGCGGGCCCGGTCTTGGCGCCGGGTCACCGCGGTCAGCCGGTGACGCGCCAGGGCACGTCGTACCGGAATTCCTCGAGATTGGCGGTGTCGCCGATCCGGTCGACCACCGCGAACAGCCCCGGCGCGGCGAGCGGCGTCAGCACGCCGTGCCAAGTGTTCCTGAGCAGGTTGATCCCCTGCCCCGGCGTCGTCACGAAGGCGCGCGGCGCGCCGGGCCGGCCATCCTCGTCGGGGGCCACGATGACCAGAAAAGAGGCGAGGCTGAGCGGAATGAAGGCCTGGCTGCCATCGGGGTGCCGCTCGACCAGCGTGAACTCGTAAGGCAAGGCGCGGGGCTTGGCGTCGAAGACCGAGATCCCGGCCCGGCCATCCGCGCCGAAATCAAGGCGGGCGAGGTCGTGATGCCGCCCGCACATCCCCTCGTTGATGATCTTGTCCGGCGCGCCGCTGGCCTCGATCACGTCGCCATAGGCCGCGAAACTCGCGCGGGTCAGCGGCTCGGTGCGGATCTCGCGCGCGGTCGCTCCCAGGCTCACGGCAGCATCGCCTTGAGCCGGTGCAGCGCGATCCGCTCGACCTGCCGGCAGGCCTCGGCGAACTCGGTCTCGCGGTCGCTGTCGATCCGCCGCTCGAAGGCGGCGAGGATGCCCGCCTTGTCGTGGTCGCGCACCGCGATGATGAAGGGAAAGCCGAACTTCGCCACATAGGCGTCGTTCAGCTCGGTGAAGCGCGCCCGCTCCGCATCGGTGAGCGCGTCGAGCCCGGCGCTGGCCTGCTCGGCGGTGCTCTCCGCCGTCAGCCGCTTCGCCGCCGCGAGCTTGCCGGCGAGGTCGGGGTGGGCGGTCAGCACGCCCAGGCGCTCCTCCTCCGAGGCCGAGCGGAACATCCGCGCCAGCGCGTTGTGCAGGCCGATCGCGGTGTCATGCGCGCGCCCCAGTTCCAGCCCATGCGCCCGCTCGGCGATCCAGGCCGAATGCTCGAACACGCCGCCGAACCGGGCGACGAAGTTCTCGCGATCCATCTCCGAGGGCCGCTCGCGCGGCGCCGGCGGATGGGTCGCGGCCCAGTGCTCGGCGATCTGCAGCCGGGTGGCGAACCACACGCCCTCGTGGCTCTGCGCGTGCTCGATGAAGCGCTTGAGCGCCATCGCCCGGCCCGGCCGCCCGACCAGGCGGCAATGCAGCCCGACCGACATCATCTTCGGCGCCCCGGCGCAGCCCTCCTCGTAGAGGCAGTCGAAGGCGTCGCGCAGATAGGCGAAGAACTGGTCGCCCGAGTTGAAGCCCTGCGGCGTGGCGAAACGCATGTCGTTGGCGTCGAGCGTGTAGGGCACCACCAGCTGGTCATGCGCGCCGAACCGCATCCAGTGCGGCAGGTCGTCGTCATAGACATCCGCCGCATAGGCAAAGGCGCCGGTCTCGGCGATCAGCCGCACCGTGTTTTCCGAGGAACGCCCGGTGTACCAGCCGCGCGGCGCCTCGCCGGTGACCTCGGTGTGCAGCCGGATCGCCTCGGCGATGGCGGCGCGCTCCTCGGCCTCGCCCATGTCCTTGTGCTCGACCCATTTCAGCCCGTGGCTGGCGATCTCCCAGCCGGCCTGCTGCATCGCCGCCACCTGCTCGGGGCTGCGCGCCAGCGCCGAGGCCACGCCATAGACCGTGACCGGCAGGTCCCTGAGCATCCGGTGCAGCCGCCAGAACCCGGCACGGGCGCCGTAGTCGTAGATCGATTCCATGTTCCAGTGCCGCTGGCTCGGCCAAGCCTGGGCGCCGACGATCTCCGACAGGAACGCCTCCGAGGCCGGGTCGCCATGCAGGATGTTGTTCTCGCCCCCTTCCTCGTAGTTCAGCACGAGGTTGATCGCGATCTTGGCACCGTTCGGCCATTTCGGGTCGGGGGTCTCGGCGCCATAGCCGATCAGGTCACGGGGGTAGCGGTTCACTGTGGGCCTCCTTGTTGCGGCCGAGCATAACCGCTCGCCCGGCGCCGCACTTCAAGGAATTATTTGAAACTGTCTCGTTCGCGCCCTGCCGGATTTCCGGGCAGCGATTATCAAGCGCAGGCTGAAACAGCCTGTGCCCCGCCACCGCTTTCCCCCGGCGCCGCGCCCGGCCAGACTGGCCACCGACCCGCCGCAGGAGAGAGCCATGACCGAACGCAGCTATTTCGACAGCCCCGGCGGCCACCCGCCGCAGACCGCGCTGATGACCGGTCGCGCCGTCTTCACCGAGGCCTATGCCCTGCTGCCGCGCGGCACGATGCGCGACATCACCCACAGCCTGCTGCCATTCTGGGACAAGACCCGGCTCTGGGTGATCGCCCGCCCGCTCTCGGGCTTCGCCGAGACCTTCTCGCAATACCTGATGGAGGTCGGACCGGGCGGCGGCTGCGCCCGCGGCGAGACGGCCCCGGGGGTGCAGGGGGTGATCTTCGTCACCGCGGGCCAGCTCGCGCTGGAGATCGCCGGCGCCCATCACGATCTCGGCCCCGGCAGCTTCGCCTACCTGCCGCCCGACACCGACTGGTCGCTGCGCAACCCCGGCGACGCCACCGCCGGCTTCCACTGGATCCGCAAGCGCTACGAGGCGGTGGACGGGCTCGACCGGCCCGACCCGCTGGTCACGCGCGACGCCGACGTCACCCCTTCCGAGATGCCGGGCACCGAGGGCCGCTGGGCCACCACCCGCTTCGTCGATCCCGCCGACCTGCGCCACGACATGCATGTCACCATCGTCACCTTCCAGCCCGGCGGCGTGATCCCCTTCGAGGAGACCCATGTGATGGAGCACGGGCTCTACGTGCTGGAGGGCAAGGCGGTCTACAAGCTCAACCGCGACTGGGTCGAGGTCGAGGCCGGCGACTTCATGTGGCTGCGCGCCTTCTGCCCGCAAGCTTGCTATGCCGGCGGTCCGGGGCCGTTCCGCTACCTGCTCTACAAGGACGTGAACCGCCACGCCGCGCTGATCGCCCCTTGGGGCCGGGCGCGGCCGCGCTAGGTGATGCGCCGACGCCCCCGACCGAGGCCCCGATGACCGACACCGCGCGACCGCCGACCCGTGCCCGACCGGCCCCCGCCCGCCTGCCCCGGCTGATCCTGTGGGGCGGCACCACGGCGCTGGCGGCGGGGGCTGCGCTGGCCGGGCGGCCACTGCTGGCGCTCGCCGCGCTCGGCGCGATGGCGCTGGCCGGGCTGCTGCCGCTCTACACCCGCGTCTCGGGCATCCACATGCCGCGCGGGCTGGCCAGCGGCGTGCTGCTCTACTGCCTCGCCGCCTTCGTGGCCGGCGAGGCGGTGGGCCTCTACCAGAACAGCGCCGTTTGGGATCTCGCGCTGCATGTCCTCTCGGCCATGGTGCTGGCGCTGGCCGGGCTGGCGCTCGCGCTCCTGCCCACGGCGGGCGCGCCGCCGCGCACCGCCGCATGGGTGCTGGGGGTGCTGGCGGTGGGCTTCGCCGCGCTGGTCGGCGCGGCCTGGGAGCTGTTCGAGTTCTCGATCGACCAGATCTTCGGCACCAACGCGCAGCGCTCGGGCCTGCCCGACACGATGGGCGACGTCGCCGCCAACCTCGCCGGCGCCGTCTACGGCGCTATCGCGGGCATCGCCCGGCTCTCGACCGGGGCGCGCTGGCCGCTCTCCGGGCTGCTGGCCGAGTTCTGCGCCCGCAACCCCGTCATCTACGGCGACTGGCGCCCGCGCCCCTTCGCCCGGCCGCGCGCCGCCACCCGGAGCCCCCGATGATCGACGACGCCGACCCGATCGCCGCCGCCTTCGCCGCGCTGCCGCCCGAGGACAGCCCGCCCGACCGCCGCGCCCGCGACGCCCATCTCGCCGCGCTGGCGCGCGAGACCCGCCGCCACGCCGAGGAGGCGGCCCGCGCCGTGTCGCGCGATTACGGCCACCGCCCGCGCCCCGAGACGCTGCTCGCCGAGGTGGCGATGGTGCTCGAAGGCGTGCGCCATGCCCGCCGCAACCTGCGCCGCTGGATGCGTCCCGAACGCGCCCCCCTGCCCTACCACCTCTGGCCCTCCAGCGCCCATGTCACCCGCGTGCCCCTGGGCCGGGTCGGCATCATCGGGCCGTGGAACTACCCGCTGCAGCTCACCCTGCTGCCGCTGGTTGCGGCCATCGCCGGCGGCAACCGCGCGATCCTGCACCCGTCGGAGCACACGCCCGAGACCGCCGCGCTGGTGGCCCGCATCGCCGCGGCCGCGCTGCCCGGCCGCGTCGTCACCCTCGCCCCCTCGGCCCGCACCGCCGCCGCGCTGGCCGCGGCCCCGCTCGACGGGCTGTTCTTCACTGGCTCCACCGCCACCGGCCGCCGCGTCGCCGAGGCCGCGGCCCGAAACCTCGTGCCGGTGACGCTGGAGCTTGGCGGCAAGTCACCCGCGATCCTGCTCGACGGCGCCGATCTCGACGCCGCCGCCCGCTCGATCATCGCCGGAAAGCTCCTGAACGCGGGCCAGACCTGCGTCGCGCCAGACTACCTGATGGTGCCGCGCGCGCAGGTCGAGCCGATGCTCGCGGCGCTCCGCCGCGCCACCGCCGCGCTCTATCCCGACCCCTCCGGCCCCGACTACGCCGCCATCGCCCGCGCCCCCGACCGCGACCGGCTCGAAGCGCTCCTCTACGGCGCCCGGGCCGAGCCGCTGATGGAGCGGATGCCCGCGCCGCCGCGCATGGGCGCATGGGCGCTGATCGATCCGGCCCCCGACCACCCGGCGATGCAGGCCGAGATCTTCGGCCCGGTGCTGCCGATCCTGCCCTATGACGACCCCGCCGAAACCCGCGCCTTCGTCAGGGCCCGCCCCTGCCCGCTCGCGCTCTATGTCTACGGCCCGGAACGCGCGGCCCGCGCGCTGGCCGAGGCCACCCCGTCGGGCGGCGCGGTGGTCAACGAGACGGTGGTGCATGTCGGCGTGCAGTCCCTCGCCTTCGGCGGCGCGGGCGAGAGCGGCATGGGCGCCTATCACGGCGCCGAGGGCTTCCGCGCCTTCACCCGGCCGCGCGCGCTGATGGTGGCGCGACCCTCGCTCGCCCGCCTCGTGCGCCCGCCCTATGGCCGCAACATAGAACGCATCCTCGCCTCGCTGATCCGCTAGGCCGGGTCGCGCGGAACGCGCGCAAGCCGAGTAATCGCGGAACGCGCGCAAGCTGGGTAATCGCGAGACGCGCTCAGGCAGAGCAGTCACGCAGACACCCCCTTCAGGCCGGATAGTCGCGCCCCCGCCACGAGGCCCGCCCGCCGCGCCGGGCGCGGGCCAGCGCCGCGAACTGGATCGCCAGCACCACCAGCACGCCCAGCGGATGCGCCGCCACCGACAGCCAGGACTGCCGCAGCCGCACCGCCATCGCCACCCGCGCGCCCAGCACCAGCGCGCAGGCCAGCGCCGAAAACGCCGCCGCCCAACCCGCCCCGGCGACCAGCGCCGCCGCCAGGGTCAGGAACGGCAGCACGTGCCCGCCGAACAGCAGCAGCGTCCAGATGGGGAGCGCGCGCGGCGTCGCCATCCCCTCGGTCGCGTTCTTGGAAAACCCGTCCCAGATCTGGCGCGGCGTGGCGTACATCCGGCAGGCGGCGATCCCGGTCGCGTCGCACAGATCGCTGCGCCCGCCCGCCGCCCGCACCCGGCGCGGCAGCTCCAGCCCGTCATGCATCTTGCCCGCAAAGGCCGCGTGCCCGCCCGCCGCCCGGTAGGCCGCGCCCCGCACCATCAGAAGCTGGCCGCAACCCGCGCCGAAGGCCGGATCGGGCCGGGCGCGGGCCATCGGCAGCGGCAGGTAACCCAAGAGCGTGGTGAAGATCTGCGGGATCACGATCCGCTCCGCCCATGTCGGCGTCAGCTGCCGGGGAAAGCCGCTCAGCAGGTCGAGCCGCTGCCGCCCCATCTCGCTCGCCAGCCGCGCCGCCGCGTCCGGCGCCAGCCGCACGTCCGCATCGACGAAGAGCAAGAGCGGATGCCGCGCCGCCCGGCCGAGCTGGGCGCAGGCATGCGTCTTGCCGATCCAGCCCACTGGCAGCGGCGCGCCGCGGATCAGCCGCAGCCGCGCATCGCGCCCGGCCCGTTCGGCGACGATGGCGTCGGTCCCGTCCGTCGACCCGTCATCGAGCACCACCACCTCGACATCGACGCCGCGCTGCCCCAACGCCGCGTCGAGCGCGGCCCGGATGTTGCCCGCCTCGTCGCGCGCCGGGATCAGGATCGACACCGGCTCGGCGGCCTCGCCCTCCGGCGCGCGCAGCACCGTGAGGTTCACCGCCACCATCACCGCGAAGAGCGCGGCCAGCGCGAGGCCAAGGATCGACAGCGCCAGCAGCATCACCCCTCCTCGTGGTCGGGCACGAAGCGCCGTCCGGCAAGTGCCGCCCGCCCGCGCTGCCACAGCCCATAGACCCCGCCGGTGCCGCGCGCGCCGCCGATCACCGTGCGGAACGCCGCCGGATCGCGCGCCATCGCCAAGGCCGCCAGCGCGTCGCAGCTCGCGGTCAGCGCCGCCTCCAGCCGCGCCCCGACCTCCGCCGCCGCCTCGCCCTCGCGCGCCGCCACCGGCGTGCCGAAACGCAGCATCGCCTCGGGCCGCTTCTCGGACCAGAACGGGTATTCGAGCGCCAGCGGCAGCGCCACCAGACCGGGCTGCCGCGCCAGCAGATGCGCCGCACCGGGGCGCAGCCCGAGGGGCCGCTCGCGCGGATCGGCGAACCGGCCCTGCGCGGTGATCCAGAGCACCCGGTCGGGCCGCGCCATTAGCCGCCCCGCCACCCGCAGGAACCCGGCCGCGCCGCGCGCGCCCTCCTCGACCCCGAACAGGCCGATCCGCCCCATGAATGGGTATTTGTCGAGCATCGCCGCCTCGATCGGGCCGAACCCCGTCCGCCCCGGAAACAGCGTGTCGTGCAGCGCGATCATCACCGCCGGGTCCCACCATGAGGGGTGGTTGGTGACCACCATCACCGGCCGCGCCACGTCGAGCGGCGGCAGCCCGGGCCGGGCGATCCGCACCGCCCGGAACTGCCGCGCGAGCTGGCGCCGCATCACCCCCGCGAAGAACCGCGCCATCCGCGCGGAGCGCGCGGCCTCGGGATCACTCGGCCGCGACATCGGCCCTCTCGCGCGCCACGTCGCCTGCGCCCCGCGCATCGGCGTCGAGCGTGTCGGCGGCGATCCAGCCCGACATCAGCGCCATCGGCATGCCCGGCCCCGGATGCGCCGAACCGCCCGCAAGATAGAGCCCCTCGACCTGCCGCGACCGGTTGCCCGGCTTGAAGGCGCCCATCACCTTGCCGTGGCTGGCAAGGCCGTAGATCGCGCCGTTCAACACCTTGTAGCGCTCGTGGATGTCCTGCGGGGTGAGCGCGCGCTCGACCTGGATGCGCGACCGGATGTCCTCCATCCCCGCCGCGCGGCCCAGCTTGTCGAGGATCACCTCCCGGTAATGCGGCAGCATCCGGCTCCAGTCGTGATGCGAGCGCAGATAGGGCGTGTGGACGAGCACGTAGAGCGCCTCGCCGCCCTCCGGCGCCACGCCCGCCTCGGTGCGCGCGGGTGCGGCGATGTATGCGGTCGGGTCCGGCGCCGGCTCGCCGTGATCGTAGATCGCGCCGAACTCCTCCTTTGGGTCGCGCGAGAAGACGAAGTTATGATGCGCCAGATGCTCATAGGCCCGGTCGATCCCGAGATAGAGCACCACCCCCGAACAGGCCGCCTCGCGCTTGCGGGTCCGGGCAAAGGCGCGGCCCTCGGCGCCGCCGACCAGCTCGGCATAGGTGCGCACGCTGTCCATGTTCGACACCACCCGGTCGCAGGCCACGCGCTCGCCGGTATCGGTGATAACGGCCCGCGCCCGGCCCGCCTCGACCTCGATCCGCTCGACCCCGGTGCCGGTGCGGACCTCGACGCCGAGGCTCTCGGCCAGCCGCGCCAGCGCCAGCGGCACGGCCCGCGTCCCGCCCATCGGGTACCAGACCCCCTCGCCCTGCTGCATCTGCGCGATGCCGCAAAGCACCGCCGGAGAGGCCAGCGGCGAGGAGCCGACATACTGGATGAAATGCTCCAGCATCTGCGCCACGCGGCCATCCTTCACGTCGCGCTTGATCTGCCCGGCCACGGTGCGATGCATCCTGAGCGCCATCACGTCCTTCAGGGTGGCGAGGCTCATATTGGCCTTGAGATCCATGGTGTCGCGCAGATCCTCGACCGACTTCCAGAAGAAGAACCGGTCGGAGACATCCGACAGCCGCGACGCCACCGCCATGAACCGCTCGAAGCCTGCGCGGTCCTCGGGCGACAGCCTGCCGATCTCCTCGGCCGCGCGCTTCGGGTCGTCGCGCAGGTCGAGCACGGTGCCGTCGTCGTAGAAGCAGCGCCATTGCGGATCGAGCCGGCGCAGATCCAGCTCGCGGTGCAGCTCGCGCCCGGCCTCGGCAAAGATCCTCTCAAGCACCCGCGGCATGGTCAGGATGGTCGGCCCCATGTCGAAGCGGTAGCCGCCCTGCTCCAGCAGCGCCGCCTTGCCGCCGAGCCAGTCGTTCTTCTCGAACAGCACGACGTCATGGCCGCGCGCCGCCAGCGTGCAGGCCGCCGCCAGCCCGCCGAGGCCGCCCCCGATGATCCCCGTCTTCATTCCGCAGCCTCCATCGGCAATGTCGTTGATATGTCGCCCGCCCCCGGCAGGCCCAGATCCTCGCCGCAAAGCTTGGCCGCGATCCGCGCGCTCTCAAAGATCGTCGGCAGGCCCGAGCCGGGATGCGTGCCGCCCCCGGTGAGATAAACCCCGTCGATATCCTCGAACCGGTTGCGGGGCCGGTAATGCAGCATCTGGCCGAGATTATGCGCGAGGTTGAAGGTCGCGCCATTGTAGACGGCGAGCTTGGAGCGCCAGTCCTCCGGCGTGAACATCAGCTCGGTGCGGATCAGCGGCCGGATGTCGTGCCCCGCCAGCTTCGAGACCCGGTCGAGGATCTTCTCGCGGTAGGCCGGCGCCAGCGCCGCCCAGTCCTCGCCCCCGGTCAAATTGCCGACCGGCGCCAGCACGTAGAGCGCCGAATGCCCCGCGGGCGCCAGCGTCGGATCGGTGCGGCTGGCGTTCTGCACGTAGATCGTCGGCTCGACGGGTGCCTTTCCCGCGTCGATCTCGGCGACGTTGCGCTGGTAGTCGCCCGAAAAGGCGATGGTGTGATGCTGCATGTCAGGCAGCGTCCCTTCGATGCCGAGATAGAGCATGAAGGTGGAGCAGGAATAGCTCTTGGACTTGATGCGCTTGTCGCTCCAGCGCCTGCGCGCCGCATCCGGCACCAGCGTCGTCATCGCATGGGCGAAATCGGCGTTCATCACCACCGCGTCGGCGTCGTGATCGCCCCTAGCGGTCACCGCGCCCACCGCGCGCCGCCCTTCGAGCTTGAGCCGCTCGACCGGCTCCGACAGCCGGATATCGACCCCCATCCGCCGCGCCACCCGCGCCATGGCGGCGGTGATCGCGTTGCAGCCGCCCTTGGGGTGCCAGACCCCGAAGCCGTATTCGACATGGGCGATGATGGTGAAGAGCGAGGGGCACTTGAACGGCGACATGCCCAGGTATTTCGACTGGAAGGAGAAGGCCACGCGCACATCGGGGTTGCGAAACCAGCGATGCAGCTCGCCATCCACCGTCGACCAGGGCCGGAACTTGGGCAGCGCGCGGAGCATGTCCGGCTGGGCGAGATCGCGCAGGCTGGCGAAGGGCCGCTGCAGGATCGGGCGGAACGCCTCGAACTTGGCGCGGTTGGCCTCCAGATAGCCCGCCACGTTGCGCGCGTCGCGGGCGTCGATCTTGGCCACCTGCGCGGTCAGCCGCTCGACATCGGCGGTGGCGTCGATCATCCGCCCGTCGTCGAATTGCAGCCGGTACATCGGGTCGAGCTTCACCAGCTCGACCTCGGCGTCGAAATCATAGCCGCAGGCCGCAAAGATCTCGCGCGGGATCTCGGGATAGAGAAAGAAGGTCGGCCCGATGTCGAAGGTGAAGCCGTCGCGGCGGATCGCGCCGGTGCGCCCGCCGGGCTGGTCTTCCTTCTCGAGGATCGTCACCTCGGCCCCGGCCGCCCGCAGCAGCATCGCCGTGGCCAGACCGCCGGGGCCCGCGCCGATCACCAGCACCCTGCGCGGCGCGGGTCGCGCCTGCATCACGTTCATCGCGGAACCGCCGCGCCGGCCGCGATCGTCTTGCGGTTTCCGCTCTCTACCATCAGTGTCACCTTTCGATCCCCGCTTTCGCGCGGGCGCAGGACCAATTAGGGCGCGGATGGGCGGCGACATGGAAAAAATCGACACCGCCCCCTCTTCCGGCGCGACGTCGCAGCCGGTGCGCCCGACCCGGCCCGCGCGCCCGCGGCCGCCCGCGCGCCCGCGCGGCCCTGAGCACGAGAACTTCCCCGTCGCCTCGCGGCTGATCGCCGCACCGCTGCGCGCGCCGGTCCGCGCCTTCTACGCGGTGGTGCGCGCCGCCGACGAGGCGGCCGACGCGCCCGGCCTCGACCCGGCGCAGCGCCGCGCCCGTCTCGACGCGATCGAGGCCGGGCTGCGCGGCGAGGCCGAGGGCGATCCGCGCGCGCTGACGCTGCGCGCCAGCCTCGCCGCCATCGGCCATCCCGGGCTGGAGCGCCACGCCGCCGACATGCTGCGCGCCTTCCGCGCCGACCTGACGCTGGAGCATTGCGACAGCTGGGAGGCGCTGCGCGACTATTGCCGCGCCTCGGCCGAGCCGGTCGGCCGCTTCCTCCTCGACCTGCATGACGAGGCCGAGGCCGACCGCGCCAGCGCCGACGCGCTGTGCACCGCGCTGCAGCTGCTCAACCACCTGCAGGACCTGCGCGAGGACAAGCGCGAGCTGAACCGGATCTACCTGCCCGCCGACTGGATGCGCGGCGCCGGCGCCACGCCGCGCGATCTAGCCGCCGATCAGGCCTCGCGACCACTGCGCCGCGCCATTGACCGCGCGCTCGAAACCTCCGAGGCGCTGCTCGCCCAGGCCGCCCAGCTGCCCCCCACGCTGCGCTCGCGCCGGCTGCGGGCCGAGACGGTGGTGATCCTGTCGCTGGCCCGCGCCCTGCACAGGCGGCTGCGCGACGAGGACCCGCTCGCCACCCGCGTCGCCCCGTCCCGCGCCGACCGCGCCCGCGCCATAGGCCGCGGTCTGGCCGCGCTCATGCTGCCCGCGCCGCGGCGATGACCGAGGCCCGGCGCGAGGTCGCGCGCATCGTCGCCGCGTCGAACAGCAGCTTCGGCGCCGCGATGCGGCTGCTGCCCGGCCGCCGCCGCCGGGCGATCCTCGCCGTCTATGCCTATTGCCGGCTGCTCGACGACATGGTCGACGGCCCCGCGCCGCTCGCCGAGAAGCGCGCCTTCCTCGACGGCTGGGCCGACGAGCTGGGCCGGATCGAGGCCCGCATCCCGCAGACCCCGGTCGGCCGCGAGCTGCGCCACGCCATCGACGCCCACGCCCTGCCGATCGAGGAGCTGGCGCTGGTGCTCGAAGGCATGCGCATGGATCTCGACGGCGTCGTCGCCCCCTCGCCCGAGCGGCTCGACGCCTATGTCCGCCGGGTCGCGGGTGCGGTCGGCATCCTGTCGATGCATGTCTTCGGCGCCTGGCGCGGCGCCCCCTCGCGGCGCTTCGCGCTGGCCCTGGCCGAGGCGCTGCAGCTCACCAACATCGCTCGCGACATCGAGGAGGATGCCGGTTTCGGCCGCCTCTATCTGCCCGCGCCGCTCCTGGCCGAATGCGGCCTGCCCGCCGATCCCGCCCGGCTGCCCGACGCCGCCGGGCTGGCGCGGGCGCGGCTGCAGCTCGCCGCGCGGGCCCGCGCCGGCTTCGACGCCGCCCGGGCCGAGATCCCGGCCCATCCCCGGCTGCGGCTCGCGCCCGCGCTGATGATGATGGGCGCCTATGCCGCGCTGCTGCGCCGGATCGAGGCCGCGCCAGACCGCCCGCCGCCGCGCCAGACCCGCTGGGACAAGCTCGCGGCCGGGCTGCGCTGCCTCGCCACCGGCCAGGCGTGAGGCGGGTCCATGTCATCGGCGCGGGGCTCGCCGGCCTCGCCGCCGCGCTGCGGCTCAGCGAGGCCGGCATCGAGACCCATCTGCACGAGGCCACCGCCCGCGCCGGCGGCCGCGCCTGGAGCTTCCACGACGCCGCCACCAACCGGCTGGTCGACAATGGCAACCACCTGATCCTTTCGGGCAATGCCGGGGCGCTTGCGCATTGCGGCCGGATCGGCAGCCGCCACATGCTCGAGATCGCGCCGCGCGCCGCGCTGCCCTTTCTCGACCTCGCCAGCGGCGCGCGCTGGCGTTTCGCGCTGCCCGACGGCCTCTCGGGTCTCTGGCGCGACCTGCGGCTGCCCCCCGGCGCCGCCCTGACGCTCGGCCCCGACCTCGCCCGGCTGATGCGCGCGGGGCCCGGCGTCACCGTGGCGCAGGCGATCCCCGGCCGCGGCGCCGCCTGGACCCGGCTGTGGGAGCCGCTGACCCTGGCCATCCTCAACGCCCCGCCCGAGCACGCTGCCGCGCAGCCGCTGGCCGCGACGCTGCGCCAGAGCGCGCTGCGCGGCGGCCGCGCCTGCCATCCCGTCACCCTGCCCCGCGGCCTCGGCCCGACGCTGGTCGACCCGGCGCTGGCGCTGCTGGCGCGGCGCGGCGTGACGCTGAACGCGCGCCGCCCGCTCACCGGGCTGGAGAGCGGCGCCCGTCTCACCGCGCTGCGCTTCGGCGAGGAGCTGGTGACGCTTGGCCCCGACGACGCCGCCATCCTCGCCCTGCCGCAGGAGGCGGCGGCCCCGCTGCTCGGGCTCGCGCCCCGTCCCGGCGCGCCGATCCTCAACGCGCATTTCCGCGTCGACCCGGCGCTGGCCGCGACGCTGCCGCCGATCCTCGGGCTGGTCTCCGGCCTGTCGCACTGGCTGTTCACCCGCGACGACGTGGTCTCGGTCACGATCTCGGCCGCCGATGCCTGCCTCGCGGCGCAGGGCCTCGGGGACGCCGACCGCGCCGCGCTGACGGCAAGGATCTGGGCCGATGTCGCCCGCGCGCTCGGCACGGACGCGCCGCCGCTCGCCGCCCGGCTGGTCCGTGCCCGCGCCGCCACCGCCGACCCCTCGCCGGCGGCGCGCGCCGCCCGGCCCGACCCGCGCCCGCTGCCCAACCTGATGCTGGCGGGTGGCTGGCTCGATCCGGTGCTGCCCGACACGATCGAGGCGGCGCTGCTCTCGGGCCGCGCGGCGGGTGCCGCCTTCGCCTGACGTACCGGGAGTTGCATCAGGCGCAACCCGGCCATGGCGAAGCGTCTGTTGTCCCGCGCGGGCCACGGGCGCATATCCTGTGACAGAACAAGGCATTCAAGCAGATGAGAGGCCATCCCATGGCACAGACCGCCACTTCCTCGCTGACCAGCATCCTCGTCGCCCCCTTCGCCGCGATCGGTCGCGGTCTGGTGGCGCTCGCCGAGGCCGGGCCGCGCATGCAGCAGGTGCGTCGCCTCAACGAGATGAGCGACGAGGACCTCGCCGCGCTCGGCACCACCCGCGCCGAGATGGTGCGCCGGATCTTCGGCGGCTCGGTCTACCTCTGAGCCGCGCGGCACCCGCCATCGGGCGGGGCGCGACCACCGGGTTCGACCCGGTCGATACGGGGGCCTTCATGGCCCCCTTTCTCGTGGCGCGGGCCCCCCTGCCCCGCCCTTCGCCCGTCGGGGCCCGCACGGCGGTCCATCCTGCCTTTCGGGACAATCGGGCGGCCAAGGCTTGCAATCTGTGGCGACTGCGCCATATGTGACGGGCTGACGTTTTCTTTGTCGACCCTACTGTCTCCGCTCATCCGGCTCAGTTGATCGATCCAGACTGCAATGCCGTGCTGCCGCAATCTCGCGGGCAGCGGACAGACAGGAGACACGGATATGGCCACTGGCACCGTGAAATGGTTCAACACCACCAAAGGCTTCGGCTTCATCGCGCCCGATAACGGCGGCAAGGACGTCTTCGTCCACATCTCCGCCGTCGAGCGCTCGGGCCTGAACGGCCTGGCCGACGACCAGAAGGTGTCGTTCGACATCGAGTCCGGCCGTGACGGCCGCGAATCGGCGGTGAACCTGTCGCTCGCCTGAGCGCCTGACACCTCTGATACGAAAAACGGGGCCCTTGGGCCCCGTTTTTTTGTGGCATTGCGGAACGTGGCGGGCGCTTCGCTTCGCCAAACCACATTTTATCGTTATCGATCAATGCCTTAGGGCGACACCCTGAGGCATCGCCCGAGCTGTTCAGCCGCGCGCTTCCTCGGCGATCACGGCCATCAGCCGCTCCGCCAGCGCCCGCCGGGCGCCATGCTCGCCCGGCCCTTCCAGCGCCAGAACGATCCGCGTCCCCTCCTCGCGCAGCCGCGCCCGCGTGCCATCCGGCAGCACCGTCTCGGCCAGCGTCTCGGGTGCCTTGCGCTTGGGCCGCCCGCCGCGCGGGCTCGGCTTCGGCGCGGCTTCGAGCGGCGCCAGCGCCGCCTCCAGCAAGGCCCATTCCTCCGCCGCATCCGCAGGGTCGCCATGCTCCAGCGCGTCGCGGAGTTTCGCCGCGAAACCGGCCTTGAGTGCCCCCGCCAGCCGCAGCCCCGCCGCCTCGCTCAGCGCCCGGCCATGGGTCAGCAGATCGCTCAACTCGAAATGCACCAGCGCGAAGCTGCGGATCTTCGACCGCTTGGCCTTGGACGCCGCGGCGAAGATCGCGTCGACCGCCGCCTCCATGCTCTCGAAGGCACCGCTATGGGCGGCGACGGCAGCGATCCGGCCGCGCTCATAGGGGGTGAGCTGGGCGCGGATCTCGTTCTCTTCGACCATCGCGGCATAGGCGTCACCCGCCTCCCCGCGCGGCCGGATCACCGCCTTGGCCGTGGCCCGCGTGCCGTCCTCGGCGGCGATCAGCGCCAGCGCCCGCAGGCGGCGCCAGCCGGAGACGAGGCCGTAGCGCCCCTCGCCCAGCTCCACCACCTCGACCGGCAGCCGCTGGCCGCTGGCGCGGATCGAGGCCATCAGCTCTTCCATCGCCTCGGCGTCGGTTTCGATCCGGTCGCGGGTCAGGTGGTCGAGCGCGATCGCCTCGATCGGCAGGGTGACGATCACCCGCCCCTCGGCCCGGGCATCGCGCCACGAGGCGGCATCCGCAGCGGTACGCGCCGCCGCCGCGCGGTCGGCGGCGGGACGGGCGTCGCGATCGGCGGCAGCCTCGGCCGCGACCTGGGCGATCGGGGCCGCGAAGCCCCCCGGTCCGCCCGTCGGTTTCGCGGCGAAACCCGCCTCGATCTCCGCCAGTGCCTTGGGGTCCGGTGCCTCAAGCGTCCTGCGTCTGGCCATGGCTCTGCTCCTCCTCCTCGATCATGTCGCGATACCAGCTGCCCAGCAGCAGCTCCTTGAACTCGGCATAGGTCCGGTCGAACGCCTCGCGGCCGCGCAGATAGGTCTCGCGGTTGAAGTCGCGGTGATCGGCCTCGTAGATGCCGTTGATCTGTTCCCCGGCCTGTCCGACCAGCGCGGTGAACTCCTGCCGGTAGGCGGTCATGAAGTCGCCGAAATAGGCCTGGATCACGTTCGCCAGGTCGGTCTGCTGCGCGGCGTCGTAGCGGGTGATGATGGCCCGCACCACGTCCCACTCGAACCGCATCTCCGGCAGGCCCGCCCGCCGCCGCTGTGCGTTCTCGCCTTCCTCGATCGAGGCGAAGGTCGAGTAGAGCATGTCGAAGAACCGGCCCGTGGAGTCGAACTCGAGGAAGGAGGCCCCGAGCGGCACCAAGAGAATGTCGGCGGCGGACAGCGAATTGATCGTAAGGTACCCAAGTGCAGGAGGCGTATCGAGGAAGACGATGTCGTAATCGTCGAGCAGACCCTCCTCGTTGAGCGCGTTGTTGAGCGCGTCCCACAGCGACCAGCTCTTGAGGTTCATCCGCCAGACCGGGATCTGGAACTCCGACCAGTAGAGGTTCAGCTGCGCGCCGATCAGGTCGATGTTCGGCCAATGCGTCGACTGGATCAGGTTTCGCGGCGAAACCTCCAACGCCTCGGTCAGCGTCTCGTCGAGGGGCAGGGGGGGCTGACCCTCGGCCTCGCGCACGGCGTTCTCCTGGGTCACGGCGCGGGCGTAGTCGCGAGCCAGCAGCGGGAAGACGGTCTGCCATTCATCGGCGACCTTGCCGCCCAGCAGCGAGGTCATCGAGGCCTGGCTGTCGAGGTCGATGACCAGCACCTTGTAGCCGTCGAGCGCGGCGGCCATGGCGAGATGGACGCAGGTCGTGGTCTTGCCGGAGCCGCCCTTGAAGTTGGCGACCGCGGCGATCTTGGCCGGCAGCCCCTCGGGCCGCCAGGGGCGGTATTCCTTGTTGGCGGCGCCTTCCTCGGCGAAGTGGTCGCGCAGGCGCAGCACCTCGTTGAGGCTGAACCACTTGGCGCCGGCCTCGCCTTCGCCCTGGGGCAGGTCGGGGTTGGCCTTGAGCACCCGGCGCAGATGCGCGGCGGCGACCGGGATCAGGTAGCGGGTGATCTCCCAGATCGAGAACTTGCGCAGCCGCTTGGTGCCGTCGGGGGCGTAGCCGCGCCGGGCCATGTCGTCGCGGCCGCGGGCGCAGAAGGTGGCGGCCTTGGCGAATCGCGTGGTATCCACGCGGGGGCCGAGACGGGCCGCTGCTCGGGCCGGGTCGATGTTGTGGAAGGGCGGGGGGGTCGCGTCCGCGCGCTTGGTCATGCGAATCCTGTCCTCATGTGCGCCGTTCGTGGCGCTATCGACGGAACTGTCGCACATCGTCGCGCGCGGTGGAATATGCCGCCGAGATCGGTTGGCGCAGCGTGGCAAATCGGGTTTCGCCGCGAAACCCTGCCCCAAAACCCCAAATAATTCTCGAAAACACAGCCCGCGTGATGTTTGAATCCTTTGGAATCTTTAAGAGTCTTTGGCTGGGAAAAACGACGTTTTTCCATGAGGATACGCGGCATTGGGTACCCGGTTACGGGATCAACGGCACCCGAGTTCGGGGCCAAGGGTACCCGTCTTCGGGATGGTGGGAACCCGGCTGCGGGGGGTGCGAAACCCGCGAAACCATGGGGTCGGATGCATGAAAACCGCGCAGATCGGGGCCGAAACGGGCCTCGATTCGCCGGATCGGACCCCGCTGGCAACCCGTTGCGCGGCGCTTGGGGACCCGCGCACGGTGGCTTCATCGAAAGGTACCCCTTTACGGGATAGGCTGGTCGCGATGCTGAGGTACCCGGATCGCGCTTGCGTGAAGGTGCCGATCGGTGCAGCCTGCGGGCGAGCCGGCAACCGGCGGGGAATCGGACCATGGCGAGCGAAAAGCAGGCAAAGGGCGGAGGCCGCATCGACATCGATGCGCTGCCGGGCGCGCTGCGTCGGGGCACCGTCAAGAAGAACGTCGCCGCGATCCATATCGGCGGCAAGCTGACCCTGTTGCAGCGCAAGCTGTCGAACGTGCTGCTGCTCAATGCCTATGACACGCTGCTCAGCCAGCAGGTCCACCGGATCGATGCGCGGACCCTGTGCCTGATGATCGGCTACAACTCGAACGACATCGACTCCCTGCGCGACGCGCTGCGCGGCCTCGCCGAGACGGTGGCCGAGTGGGACATGCTCGACGAGAAGGGGCGGCAGGAATGGGGGGTCTCGGCGCTGCTGGCGCATGCGCGGCTGCGCGACGGGGTCTGCGACTACGCCTATTCACCGGCGCTGGCCGAGAAGCTGCACGACCCGCGGGTCTTCGCGCTGATCAATCTCGACATCCAGCGGCGCTTCACTTCCGGGCACGGGCTGGCGCTCTACGAGAACTGCTACCGCTTCGTGCGCACCGGCTCGACCGGCTGGTGGCCGCTCGAGGTGTTCCGGCGGCTGATGGGCGTCGATGACAGCGACTACTACCGCAGCTTCAAGCATCTCAACGCCAAGGTCATCAAGCCGAGCGTCGAGGAGGTGAACCGCTCCTCGAACATCCTGATCGAGCCCGAGTTCAAGCGGATGGGCCGCTCGGTCACCGAGCTGCGCTTCCTGATCCGCGAGAACCCGCAGCTCGCCATGCTCGACATCGATGACGGCCACGCGACGCGCAGCCAGCCGGTCTATGAGCGGCTCAGGGCGCAGGGCGTGTCGGACCGGCTGGCGCGGCAGTGGATCGCCGAGCACGGCGCCGAGGCGGTGGCCGAGAAGCTCGACTGGGTGGCGACCAAGGAGAACGTGCGCAGCCCGGTCGGCTATCTGCGCGCGGCGCTCGACCAGGGCTGGGCCGGGGAGACGGTGCCCGAGGCCACGCCTGCGGCCGCGCCCGCCGCGCCGCCGAGCGAGGCCGCCCGCCGGGCGGTGTCGACGCGGGCGGCCAAGGTCGCCGAGGAGGAGGCCGAGATCGACGCCCGCGCGGCGCGGCGCGCCGCCCGGGTGGCGCGCTTCGAGGCGGTGGCCGAGGCGGCGCGCAAGCGCAACCCGACCCAGCGCGACGCCGACCGGCGGCTGATGGCGGCGCGGCTCGAGGGCGAGCTGGAGCGCGAGGACTTCCGCCGCCATGGCTGGGAGAGCGCGCTCAATGCGCGGGCGATCTTCGGCTTCTGGGAGGAGATGCAGCCGGGCATCTTCGACGAGCTTCCGCCGCTGCCGCCGGAATGAGCGATGTTGACGGGGCAGGGGGGTGTAGACTGTGCTGAATGAGGGCCAAGACGGGATGCGCGTCTGATGTTCTCCGCCAATCTGGGCATGCTGTTCACCGACCGCGACCTGCCGGGCGCGATCCGCGCCGCGCGCAACCACGGCTTCGGCGCGGTGGAGTGCCACTGGCCCTACGGCGTGGCGGCGGAGGCGGTGTGCGCCGCGCTCGACGAGACCGGGATGGAGATGGTGTCGATCAACACCGTGCCGGGCGAGCGGGCGGGCGGGGATTTCGGCCTCGCGGCGCTGCCGGGCCGGGAGCTGGAGGCGCGGGCGGCGATCCGGCAGGCGGTGGATTACGCCGCCCGGATCGGCGCGCGCCACGTCCATGTCATGGCCGGGCGCAGCACCGATCACGAGGCCGCCGAGGCGGTGTTCCGCGAGAACCTGCGCTATGGCTGCGACCTCGCCGGGCCGCAGGGCGTCGGGCTGCTGATCGAGCCGATCAACCGGCGCGACGTGGCGGGCTATCACCTCGCCCATATCGAGCAGGCGGCGGCGACGGTGGCGGCGGTCGGCTCGGACTGCCTGCGGATCATGTTCGACTGCTACCATCTGCAGATCATGCAGGGCGACCTGATCCGCCGCTTCGAGGCGCATCGCGAGATGGTGGGCCATGTGCAGATCGCGGGCGTGCCCGACCGGCACGAGCCAGATGGCGGCGAGGTGCATTACGCCAACCTCGTGAAGGCGCTGCGGCGGCTCGGCTGGGACGGGCCGATCGGCGCGGAATACCGGCCGCGCTCGGGCCGGACCGAGGACGGTCTGGGATGGCTCGCGGCGTTCCAGGGGGAGCGGGCGTGAGCGCGATCCTCGGGCTGGGCCGTTACCCGGAGGCGGAGCGCGCGGCGCTGGAGGCGCTCGGCGCGCGGATGGTCGCGGATCTCGACGCGCTGCGCGGGCTCGACGCGGCGGCGCGGGCCGGGGTGCGGGCGCTGGCCTTTCGCGGCCACGCGCCATTCGGCGCGGCGGAGATGGCGCTGCTGCCGCGGCTCGGGCTGATCGCCAATTACGGCGTGGGCTATGACGCGATCGACATCGCGGCGGCGGACGCGGCCGGGATCCGGGTCAGCAACACGCCAGACGTGCTCACCGACGACGTGGCCGATCTGGCGGTCGGGATGCTGCTGATGCAGCAGCGGCGGATGCTGGCCGGCGACGCGCATGTCCGCACCGGTCGCTGGGCGGCGGGGCAGGGCTTCGGGCTGTCGCGCAAGCTGTCGGGGCGGCGGGTCGGCATTCTCGGGCTGGGCCGGATCGGTCGGGCGGTGGCCGAGCGGCTGGCGGCGTTCAACTGCGAGATCCACTACTTCTCGCGCAGCGAGAAGCCGACGCCGGGCTGGCGCTACCACGCCGATGCGGTGGAGCTGGCGGCGGCGGTCGACCATCTCGTGGTGACGCTGGTCGGCGGGCCCGCGACCGAGGGCGCGGTCTCGGCCCGGGTGATCGCGGCGCTGGGGTCCGAGGGGGTGCTGATCAACGTCTCGCGCGGGGCGGTGGTCGACGAGGACGCGCTGCTCGACGCGCTGGAGGCGGGACGGCTGGGGGGTGCCGGGCTCGACGTGTTCTGGGACGAGCCGCGGGTGAACCCGCGTTTCGCGGCGTTGGAGCAGGTGGTGCTGCAGCCGCATCAGGGCTCGGCCACGCGGGAGACGCGGGCGGCGATGGCCCGGCTGCAGCGCGACAACATCGAAGCCTTTCTCGAGGGGCGCCCGCTGCCGACGACGGTGAACTGAGCCCGCCCGGGGAGCGACGAAATCAGCGCAGGACGGGGCGATTTGCGCTATAATGCGCGGCGCCGGCCCCGTGCCGGGGCGCGGCCTTCCGTGGAGGTTTGCGATGTTCAGGACATGTGCTGCAGGCGCGGCGTTGGGGCTTTTGGCGACCCCGCTCGCTGCCGAAACCTACGATCTCGAGGCGCTGCGCGCGGCGACCGAGAAATACCGCGATGTCGAGGTGGCCCTGGCCGATGGCTACATCCCCGACCCGTCGGGTCATTGCGTCTCGGCGGCGGCCGAGGGGCTGCCCGCCGAGCTCGGCGCGATGGGGATCCACTACCTGCATCCGGCGCTGCTGGGACTGGCGGAGCCGGGCGACCGGGTCGACGGGACCGGGACCCACACCGATTTCACGAAGCCCGCGATCCTGCTCTACGAGCCGCAGGCGGATGGCTCGGTCGAGCTGGTCGGAGTGGAGAACCTGGTGTTCGCGAAGGCCTGGGCCGAGGCCGGGCATAACGGGCCGCCCGAGATCAACGGGCGGCTGTGGGACGCGATGGCTGACGACCCGGCCACCGATGCCGACGAGGCGCATGGTTTCACCGATCACTTCGATCAGCATGTCTGGCTGTTCCGGGAGAACCCGGCCGGTCCGCTCGAGCCGATGAACCCGAACGTGACCTGCGACCACGCCGGTCACTGACACGCGGCGCGGCCCCGTCGATGGCGGGGCCGCCCGGATCAGCCGGCGGCGACGACTTCCTGCCGCTGCCGGCCCAGCCCCTCGACCTCCAGCTCCATCACGTCGCCCGGGCGCAGGAAGCGCTGCGGCGACATGCCGAGCCCCACGCCCGAGGGGGTGCCGGTGGCGATCACGTCGCCGGGCACCAGCTTCATGAAGCGCGACATGTAGGCGACGATCTCGGCCACCGAGAAGATCATGTCGGCGGTGCTCTCGTCCTGCATCCGCGTGCCGTTGAGGTCGAGCGTCAGCCGCAGCGCCTGCGGGTCGGGCACCTCGTCGGCGGTCACCAGCCACGGGCCCAGCGGGCCGAAGCCGGGGGCGGACTTGCCCTTGATCCACTGGCCGCCGCGCTCGGCCTGGAAGGCGCGCTCGGAGACGTCGTTGATCACGCAGTAGCCCGCCACGTGGTCGAGCGCCTCCGCCTCGGAGACGTAGAGCGTCTCGCGGCCGATCACCACGCCGAGCTCCACCTCCCAGTCGCATTTCTCCGAGTCGCGCGGGATCACCACCGGGTCGTTCGGACCCGACAGCGCCGAGCTGGCCTTGGAGAACAGGATCGGCTCCTTGGGGGGCTTGGCGCCGGTCTCGGCGGCGTGCTTGCTGTAGTTCAGCCCGACGCAGAAGAAGTTCGGCACCCGCGCGAGGCAGGGGCCGATCCGGCCAGGCTTCTCGACCATAGGGAGGCCTTCGGGATCGAGGCCGCGCAGCCGGTCGAGCGTGGCCGGCTCGAGCGCCGCGCCGGCGAGGTCGGGCAGATGCGCCGACAGGTCGCGGACCCGGCCCGCGGCGTCGAGCATCCCGGTCTTTTCCTGCCCCGCGGGGCCGTGGCGCAGCAGCTTCATCGCTCTCTCCCTCAAGCCGTGGCCGTCGCGGCGGCCCTCGCGCACCGGTATAACAAGCCCCGCCGGGCTGTCGAGCGCCGCCACTTGCACCCCGCCCGGGCCTCGCCGATGCTGCGGCAACCGGCGAGGAGGGCAGGGCATGACGGACGGCAATGGCGGGGCGGGCGAGCAGCGGACGATCCTGATCACCGGCGCGGGCAGCGGCATCGGACGCGCCACGGCGCGGCGGTTTCTCGAGGCGGGCTGGCGGGTCGCGCTCACCGGGCGGCGGGAGGCGCCGCTCAAGGAGACCGCGCGCGGCCATGACGCGGCGCTGGTGCTGCCCTGCGACGTCGCCGACCCGGCCTCGGTCGACGCGCTCTACGAGGGGATCGAGACCGAGTGGGGCCGGCTCGACGCGCTGTTCAACAATGCCGGCGTCGGCGCCTTTGGCCGGCCGATCGACGAGATCCCGGTCGAGGATTGGCTGCGGGTCTGTGACACCAACATCACCGGCATGTTCCTGGTCGCGCGCGGCGCCTTCGGGATGATGCGCCGCCAGCAGCCGCGCGGCGGGCGGATCGTCAACAACGGCTCGATCTCGGCGCATGTGCCGCGGCCGGGCTCCACTCCCTATACCATGTCCAAGCACGCGGTGACCGGGCTGACGCGGTCGCTGTCGCTCGACGGGCGGGCCTATGGCATCGCCTGCGGCCAGATCGACATCGGCAACGCGCTCACCGAGATGGCCGCGCCGATGGCCCAGGGCGTGCCGCAGGCCGACGGCCGGATCATGGCCGAGGCGGTGATGGACGTGGCCCATGTCGCCGACGCGGTGCTGCACATGGCCTCGCTGCCTCTGGAGGCGAATGTGCAGTTCATGACGGTGATGGCGACCAACATGCCCTTTATCGGGCGCGGCTGACCGGTTGCTTGCCCGGAACGGCAAGCATCTCCGCCAAGAAGTCACTTTTCATTCCAGTTTCCTGTGCCATCCTGCCCGCCAGGAGGGGACCCGTGCCACGGGCGCGGGCCGGATGGATATGGGAGACATCGCGATGACGAGGATTCTGAGCGCCGCGCTGGCCGTGGCGATGATGGGCGGCGCGGCCCAGGCGCAGGAGGTGACGCTCCGGCTGCACCATTTCCTGTCCGCCGAGGCGCCGATGCATGCCGGGCTGTTCGAGGTCTGGAAGGAGCGGGTCGAGAGCCAGTCGGACGGCCGCATCGAGGTCCAGCTCTACCCGTCGATGCAGCTCGGCGGCAAGCCGCCGCAGCTCTTCGACCAGGCCCGCGACGGCATCGTCGACATCGCCTGGACGCTGCTCGGCTACACCCCCGGCCGGTTCCCGATCGCCGAGGTGTTCGAGCTGCCCTTCGTCGCCGGCACCGCGACCGAGACCACCATGGCGCTGCAGGGCTTCCAGGACAAATACCTCGCCGAGGAGCTGGACGACGTGCATCCGCTGCTGCTGCATGCGCCGGCGGCCTACAAGTTCCACATGCGCGGCGGCCCGGTGGAGAGCCTCGACGACCTCGCCGGCAAGAAGATCCGCGCCCCCTCGCGCACCATGACCGAAGGCCTGGGCGCGCTCGGCGCGACGGCGGTGGGCATGCCGGTGCCGGAGGTGGCGCAGGCGCTGACCACCGGGGTGATCGACGGCGCGGTGCTGCCCTGGGAGGTGTTCGGCTCGCTCCGGATCGAGGAGATGGCGAAGGACCACACCGAGATCGGCGTCGAGAATGGCGGTCTGTCGACTTCGGTGATGGCGCTGGTGATGAACAAGCGGGTCTATGAGGGGCTGCCCGAGGATCTGCGGCAGGTGATCGACGACAATTCCGGCGCCAATCTCGCGCCGCTGGCGGGCGAGGTGCTCGACGCGGCCGAGGCCGAGGAGCGCGAGAAGGCGCTGGCGGCGGGCGGCACTGCGGTCGTCATCCCCGAGGAAGATCTGGAGGCGTGGAAGGCAGCGACGCAGCCGGTGATCGACGACTGGGTCGCGAACACCGAGAACGGCGCCGAGATCCTCGCCGCGGCGCGCGCCGCGATCGACGCGCAGCGCGGCGAATAGGGCGCGCCATGTCGCAGACCGAGACCATCGAGGGGGGGCGCGCCGCGCTCCCTTGCTGGCTGATGTCGCTGGTGCGGCTGTTCGCCGGGATCGGCGGGGTGGCGCTGCTGGCGATCATGCTGGTGACGGTGACGAGCGTGACCCTGCGCGGGCTGATCGGCCGGCCGATCCCCGGCGATTACGAGCTGGTCGAGATCGGCTCGGCGATCGCGATCTTCTGCTTTCTGCCCTGGTGCCAGGCGACCGGGGGCAACGTGGTGGTCGATTTCTTCACCCAGAAGGCGGGGCCGCGACTGACCCATGCGCTCGATGCGATGGGCGACCTCGTCTATCTCGCCATCGCCGCGCTGCTGCTGTGGCGGCTGTCGCTGGGGGGCGTCGAGATGCATGAATACAACGAGCAGACCATGGTGCTGCGGCTGCCGGTCTGGTGGAGCTTCTTCGTCGTGCTGCCGGCGATGGCGCTGTTGGTGGCGACCTGTGCCGCGACGCTGGCCGGGCATCTGCGCGGGGTGCGGTCGTGACCGGGATCGCCGCCGGGATGGCGGGCTTCGCGGCGCTTCTGGCGCTGATGGCGGTGCGGGTGCCGATCGGGGTGGCGATGCTGGCGGTCGGGATCGCGGGCTACGGGCTGCACACCGGGACGGTGCCGCTCCTGGCCTTTCTCAAGACCTCGACCTTCCACCAGTTCTCCACCTATTCGCTGTCGGTGATCCCGCTCTTCGTGCTGATGGGCGAGTTCGCGACCCGCGCCGGGATGAGCCGGGCGCTGTTTCGCACCGCGGCGGCGTTTCTCGGCCACCGCAAGGGCGGGCTGGCGATGGCCTCGATCGGCGGCTGCGCCGCCTTCGGCGCGATCTGCGGCAGCTCGCTGGCGACGGCGGCGACCATGGCGCAGGTGGCGCTGCCGGAGATGCGGCGGCACAATTACTCCGGCGCGCTCTCGACCGGCTCGCTGGCGGCGGGCGGCACGCTGGGCATTCTCATTCCGCCCTCGGTGATCCTCGTGCTCTACGCGCTGATGGCCGAGCAGAGCATCGCCAAGATGTTTGTCGCGGCGATGGTGCCGGGGCTGATGGCGGCGGTGGGCTACATGATCGCGGTCGCGGTCTTCGTGCGCCGCAACCCCGAGGACGGCCCGGCCGGGCCGCGCATGGGCTGGGGCGAGAAGCTCTCGGCGCTGCGCGAGACATGGACGATCATCGCGATCTTCGCGCTGGTGGTGATCGGCATGTATCGCGGCTGGTTCACGCCGACCGAGGCGGCGGCGATCGGCGCCTTCGGCACCGGTCTGCTGGCGATCGCGCATGGGGGGATGCGGCTCGAGGGGCTGATGGCCTGCCTGCGCGGCACCGCCGGGACCACGGCGATGATCTTCCTGATCCTGCTCGGCGCCGAGACCTTCAACGCCTTTCTGATGCAGACCCGCACGCCGCTCCTGATCGCGCAGGCGATCGGCGAGGCCGGGCTGTCGCCGATGCTGGTGCTGATGGCGATCCTCGCGCTCTATCTGGTGCTGGGCTGCGTGATGGATTCGATGTCGATGCTGCTGCTGACGATCCCGATCTTCTACCCGATCGTCGCCGGGCTCGACTTCGGCATGTCGCAGGAGGAGACGCTGATCTGGTTCGGCATCATCGCCGTGGTGGTGGTCGAGGTCGGGCTGATCACGCCGCCCGTCGGCATGAACGTCTTCGTCATCAACGGCATGGCGCGGGACGTGCCGATGATCGAGAGCTTTCGCGGCGTGCTGCCCTTCCTGGTCTCGGACGTGATCCGGATCGGCGCGCTGATCGGCTTCCCGGCGATCACGCTGGGGCTGGTGCGGCTGCTGGGCTAGCGGCCGCTCAGGCCAGCTCCAGCGCCGTCGCCGCGTCGGTGAGCGATTGCCGGAAGAGCCGCTGCGCGGGCAGCGGCTCTTCCTCGGCGCGCATCATGATGCCGACCGGCCCGGCGGTGGCCGCCATGTCGATCGGCAGCGCCACCAGCCGCCCGGCGGCGATGTCGCGCTCCACCACGCCGTGGCTGATGAACCAGACCGCCCGCGCCTCGCCGAGCGCCATGTTGCGGCCGAAGGCGCCGGAGACGCTCTCGATCCGGGTTTGCGGCACGCCCGCCCCGGCGGCGATCAGCGCGCGGTCGACCAGCGGCCGGATCGCCGAACGCTCGGACGGGTAGACCACCGGCCAGCCGGTGATCAGCGCCGGATCGTCGGTTCCGGCCAGCGGGTGATCGGGCGCGACCACCACGGCGACATGTTCGGAATAGAGCTGGGTAAAGCTCAGCCCGCGCATCGTCTCGGCCGCGCCGAGCCGTCCGACCACCATGTCGAGCGCGCCCTCGCGCAGCCGGTCGGTGAGAAAGCCGTGCGGCCCGTCCTCCATGTGCAAGAGCGCGCCCGGCGCGCGGTCGGCATGGATCCGTACCGCCTCGGGCAGCAGCCGGGCCGCGACCGATGGCAGCGCGCCGACCGCCAGCCGCGCCGCGGTGCCGGCGCCGATCCCCTCGATGCTGTCGAGCCCCTGCTGCAGCGCCGCGATGCTCATCTGCGCGAATTGCAGGAACACCGCCCCCTCAGGGGTCAGCGTCACCCCGCCGCGATCGCGCAGGAGCAGCGTCGCGCCGAGCTGGGTCTCCAGCTCGCGCAGGGTCTTGGAGATCGCGGGCTGGGTCAGGTGCAGCCGCTCCGCCGCCGCCTTGAGGCTGCGCCGGCGGGTGATCTCGACGAAGACCTCGACCTGCCGGAATTTCAGTCGGCGATCCATTTGCTTTCCATTCTTCGCAATGAAATGGGCGGAAACGTCATTTTACTTGTGATAATCGCGCGGCTAGCCTCTGCGCAAGAGAGGGAGGACGCGATGCGCACACAGGTGGTGATCATCGGCGGCGGGCCATCGGGGCTGCTGCTGTCGCAGCTCCTGCTGCGGCGGGGCATCGACAACGTGGTGCTGGAGCGCAAGACCCGCGACTACGTGCTGAGCCGGATCCGGGCCGGGGTGCTGGAGCGGGGACTGCTGGAGCTGATGCGCGAGGCCTGGGTGGCCGGGCGGATGGAGCGCGAGGGCTTCGCCCATGACGGCGCGCTGATCGCCCATGAGGGCGGGACCTTCCACATCGACTTCAAGGCGCTGACCGGCCATTCGGTGATGGTCTATGGCCAGACCGAGGTGACCCGCGACCTCTATGACGCGCGCGAGGCGGCCGGGGCCGAGACGCTGTTCGAGGTCGAGCAGGTCGAGATCCACGACGCCGATGGCGACGCGCCCTATGTCAGCTTTCGCCAGCATGGCGAGACGCGGCGGATCGACTGCGATTTCGTGGCGGGCTGCGACGGCTTCCATGGGGTGAGCCGGCAGACGATCCCGCTCTCGGTGCGGCGCGAATACGAGAAGACCTACCCGTTCGGCTGGCTCGGCATCCTCAGCGAGACGCCGCCCGTAGATGACGAGCTGATCTACGCGAACTCGGCGCGCGGCTTCGCGCTGTGCTCGATGCGCAACGCCAATCTGAGCCGCTACTACATCCAGTGCGCGCTTTCGGACAAGCCGGAGGACTGGACCGACGCCGCCTTCTGGCAGGAGCTGAAGCGGCGGCTGCCGGGCGAGGTAGCCGAGCGGCTGGTCACCGGGCCGTCGATCGAGAAGTCGATCGCGCCGCTGCGCAGCTTCGTCTGCGAGCCGATGCGCTGGGGCCGGCTGTTCCTGTGCGGCGATGCCGCGCATATCGTGCCGCCGACCGGGGCCAAGGGGCTGAACACCGCCGCCTCGGACGTGCATTACCTCTATAACGGGCTGCGGCAGTTCTACGAGGAGGGCGATTCCGAGGGGATCGACCGCTATTCCGAGCGGGCGCTGGCGCGGGTCTGGAAGGCGGAGCGGTTCTCGTGGTGGTTCTCCTCGCTGCTGCACCGCTATCCGGACCAGAGCGCGTTCGATCTGCGGATGCAGACCGCCGAGCTGGAGTTCCTGCGCACCAACCGGGCGGCGCAGCAGGCGATGGCCGAGAACTATGTCGGGCTGCCATATTGATACGGGGGACGAGGCGATGAGCGATCTGACAAAGACCGGGACGGCGACGCGAAGGCGGGTGCTGGGCGACGCCCATGTCGACCGGGCCGAGGCGGCCCGGACCGGCTTCGACGCGCCGTTTCAGGCGCTGATCACCGACGCGGCCTGGGGCCATGTCTGGAGCCGCGACACGATCAGCGACCGCGAACGCTCGATGCTGACCATCGCGCTGCTGGCGGGGCTTGGCAACGACGCGGAGCTGGCGCTGCATATCCGCGCCACGGCCAATACCGGCGCGAGCCGCGACGACGTGCTCGAGGCGCTTTTGCACGTGGCGATCTATGCCGGGGTGCCGCGCGCCAACCACGCGATCGCGATCGCCAAGCAGACATTCGAGGAGATGGAGGCGTCATGACCCCCGACCGGAAGCCCCCCGTCACCCAGACCCCGGGCGGGCAGTCGCGCCCGGGCGGCGGGCTCTATGCGCGCGACCGCGCATGGCATCCCGCGGCGCTGACCCCGGCCTACAAGACCTCGGTGGCGCGCTCGCCCGCGCGTGCGCCGATCTCCTTTCCGACCACGCTGAGCGAGGAGACCGGGCCGGTTTTCACCCGCGACATGCTCGGCCCGCTCGACGCCGACCTTATCCACAACTACGCCAAGCGCCCCGAGGGCGCGATCGGGCCGCGCATCGTGGTGCAGGGCAGGGTGCTCGACCAGGACGGGCGCGGCGTGCCCGGCGCGCTGGTCGAGGTCTGGCAGGCCAATGCCGGCGGGCGGTATCGCCACAAGAAGGAAAGCTACCTCGCCCCGCTCGACCCGGATTTCGGCGGCTGCGGGCGCTGCCTCACCGACGAGGTCGGCAATTACGAGTTCCGCACCATCCAGCCGGGGCCGTATCCGTGGCCCAACGGGCCGAATGACTGGCGGCCCGCGCATATCCATTTCTCGGTGTTCGGCCGAAGCTGGGGCCAGCGGCTGATCACCCAGATGTATTTCGATGGCGACCCGATGATCTGGCACTGCCCGATCGTCGGCACGATCCCGTCGCGCGAGGGGATCGAGAGTCTGGTGGCGAGGCTCGACATGGAGGCGACGATCCCGATGGATGCCCGCGTCTACCGCTTCGACATCGTGCTCAGGGGGCGGCGGCAGACCCTGTTCGAAAACCGCATGGAGGGGCTGTGATGCAACGGATCGAGCGGCTGAAGGAAAGCCCGAGCCAGACCGCCGGGCCCTATGTGCATATCGGCGCGTTGCCGAACTTTGCCGGGATCGACGGGGTCTATGACGAGGATCTCGGCCAGAAAATGGTGCTCGGCGCGGTGCGCGGCGAGCGGATCACCCTGCGCGGCACCGTCTATGACGGCACCGGCGCGGCGCTGCGCGACGCGATGGTCGAGATCTGGCAGGCCGACGCCGCCGGGCTCTATGCCGGGCAGGACGGGGCCGACCCGGCCTTTGCCGGCTGGGGCCGGCAGGCGGGCGACATGGAGACCGGCGCTTTCGCCTTCGAGACCGTGAAGCCGGGGCCCGTGCCGTTCCGCGACGGGCGGATGCAGGCGCCGCATGTCTCGGTTTGGATCGTCGCGCGCGGCATCAATCTCGGCTTGCAGACGCGGATCTACTTCGCCGACGAGGAGGAGGCCAACGCCGCCGACCCGATCCTCGCCCGGATCGAGCATCGCGACCGGATCGCGACGCTGATGGCCCGGCCGGAGGGGCAGGGGGTGTACCGTTTCGACATCCGGCTGCAGGATGAGAACGAGACGATCTTCTTCGACATCTGAGGTCCGCCCATGTCCGATCCCTGTATCATCTGTGTCGCCATCACCGGCTCCGTCGCCGGCAAGGCCGACAATCCCGCCGTTCCGATCAGCATCGAGGAGCAGGTCGAGAGCACCCACGAATCCTTCGAGGCCGGGGCCAGCATCGCCCATTGCCATGTCCGCGACGATGCGGGCCGCCCGAGCTCGGACCCGGAGCGCTTCGCCCGGCTCAAGGAGGGGATCGAGCGGCATTGCCCCGGCATGGTCATCCAGCTCTCCACCGGCGGGCGGTCGGGCGCCGGGCGCGAGCGCGGCGGCATGCTGCCGCTCGCGCCGGACATGGCATCGCTGTCGGTGGGGTCGAACAACTTTCCGACCCGGGTCTACGAGAACCCGCCCGACCTCGTCGACTGGCTGGCCTCGGAGATGCGCGCATATAAGGTGAAGCACGAGATCGAGGCCTTCGATCTGAGCCATATCGTGCAGGCGGCGCGGATGGCGCAGGACGGGCGGATCGAGGGGCCGCTCTACGTGCAGTTCGTGATGGGGGTGAAGAACGCGATGCCGCTCGACGAGCCGATCTTCGATTTCTACATCGAGACGCTGAAACGCCTTGCCCCCGACGCGCTGTGGTGCGCGGCCGGCGTCGGCGCGGCGCAGATCACCGTCAATGAATGGGCGATCGCCAAGGGCGGGCACACCCGCACCGGGCTCGAGGACAATGTCCGGCTCGACCGCGAGACGCTGGCGCCGTCGAACGCGGCGCTGGTGAAGCGGGCGGTCGAGCTGTGCGACAAGCACGCCCGCCCGGTGGCGACATGGCGGCAGGCGCGCGAGATGCTCGGGCTGCGGATGCCGGAGGGCGTGGCATGAGCGGGCTGCGTTTCGCCGCGCCGCATGGCGCCGTGCTGCACCACGTGATCCGCGAGGGGCGCGGCCGACCGGTGGTCTTCGCCAATTCGCTCGGCACCGATCTGCGGATCTGGCAGGCGGTGGTGGCGCGGCTCGACCCGGAAACGCCGGTGCTGCTGTGGGACAAGCGCGGCCACGGGCTGTCGGAGGAGGGGCCGGTCGGGATGGAGGGCCACGCCGCCGATCTCGCCGGGCTGATGGATCTGCACGAGCTGTCGGGCGCGCTGGTCTGCGGCGTTTCGGTCGGCGGCATGATCGCGCAGGCCCTCTCGGCGGAGCGGCCCGATCTCGTGGCCGGGCTGATCCTGTCGAACACCGGCCACAGGATCGGCGACGACGCCAGCTGGAACGCGCGGATCGACACGGTTGAGCGCGAGGGCATCGCCGCGATGTCCGAGACCATCCTCGAACGCTGGCTCTCGCCGGGCTACCGCGCCGCGCAGCCCGAGATGCTGGCGGGCTGGCGGATGATGCTGACCCGGACCCCGGCCTCGGGCTATACGGCGGTTTGCCGGGCGATCCGCGACGCAGACCTGACCGAGGTGGCGCGCGGCATCGCGGTGCCGACGCTCTGCCTCGCGGGCAGCGATGACGGCGCGACCCCGCCGGAGCTGGTCTCGGCGCTGGCCGCGCTGGTGCCGGCGGCCGAGTATCGCTGCCTCGACGGGGCGGGGCATCTGCCCTGCATCGAGCGGCCCGAGGAGGTCGCGACGATGATCCGCGAGATGCTGGACCGGATCGGGTGAGCGGGGTCTTCGACCATCCCTGGCTGTCGGGGCTGTTCGGCGATCCGCAGGCGGCGCGGATCTGGAGCGCCGAGGCCGATCTGGCGCGGATGATCGCCTTCGAGGCGGCCTATTCCCGGGCGCTCGGCGCCGCCGGGCTGGTCGCGCGCGACATCGCCGAGGCGGCGGCGGCGGCGATCGAGGCCGCCGATATCGATCCCGCCGCGCTGGCCGAGGGCACGGCGCGCGACGGGCTGCCGGTGCCGGCGCTGGTGGCGCAGTTGGAGATCGCGGCGGGACCGGCAGCGGAGGCGGTGCATCGCGGCACGACCTCGCAGGACGTGATCGACAGCGCGCTGGCGCTGGCGCTGCGCGAGACCTCGGGCCTGCTCTCGGCGCGGCTGGCGGAGCTGGAGCAAGGGCTGGCCGGGCTGGAGCGGCGGTTCGGCGCGCGGGCGCTGATGGGGCGGACGCGGATGCAGGCGGCGCTGCCGATCACCGTGGCCGACCGGATCGGCGCCTGGGCCGCGCCGTTGGCCGATCACCGCGCCCGGCTGGCCGCCCTGGCGCCGCGCGTCGAGCGGCTGCAATTCGGCGGGCCGGTGGGGCTGCGCGACGGGTTCGACGGGCGCGGCGTGGCGGTGGCCGATCATCTGGGCCGGGCGCTCGGGCTCGCGGTCGCGCCGCAATGGCAGACCCGGCGCGACGGGCTGGCGGAATATGCGGGGCTCATGTCGCTGATCACCGGCAGCCTGGGCAAGATCGGGCAGGACGTGGCGCTGATGGCGCAGCAGGCGCCGCGCGAGGTGTCGATCGCCGGGGCGGGCGGCTCCTCGGCGATGGCGCACAAGCAGAACCCGGTGCTGGCCGAGCTGCTGGTGACGCTGGCGCGGTTCAACGCGACGCAGCTCGCCGGCATGCATCAGGCGCTGGTCCATGAGCAGGAACGCTCCGGCGCGGCGTGGAGCCTGGAGTGGATGATCCTGCCGCCGATGGCGCGGGCCACGGCGCGCGCGCTCGGCGCGGGCTGCGACCTATGCGCGGCGGTGACGTCGCTGGGGGCCGAGGGCTAGGAGCGCGCCGACCACTTTGGCAATCAAGAAACCCAACGGCGGCGCCGTGTGGCGCCGCCGCGTTGCAGGTCGGTGGGGTCGGTCCGGAATTCGGGCGTCGGGGTCAGACCGGGGTGGCGTGGCGGCCGCGACCGGCGAGGCGGACGATCTCGGCCGAGCCGTTGATCCATTCGCTCTCGGTCTCGTTGACCTCGCGGACCACGTGCTGGGCGCAGCGTAGCCAGAGCCGCATCCAGTCCTCGGCATCGGCGGCGAGCCGGGTCCGCGCGCCGTCGCGCCACAAATCGAGCGCGTGGGCGGCGCGGCCGGTATCGGGGCCGGCGGCGATCATTTCGGCGGTGAGATCGCCCAGATCGGCCATCGCCTGGCGGCGGCGCTCGGCCCAGGCGGCGTGGAAGGTGCGGGTCTCGTCGAGCAGCCGCGACTGCACCGCCTGCAGATGGCGCATCTGCGGCGAGACGAACTGTTCGGGTGACGGCATCGGCGCGTCCGGCCTGAGCCGGGGCGCGGCGGAACGGGAGGTGCGGGTCATGTCGGATCTCCTTCGAGATGGCGCGGGACCGCGCGGGCCGCCGGGCACAACGCCCCGGCCCGGATCGGTCGACAGGGAATGACGCAGCCTTGATGTCCGCGATCCGGGCCGGGCCCCGTGGCGGGGCGGGCAGGGGTCGCGCGCCCCGGTGATAGCATGATCGGGCCCCGCTGTCAGTTGGCCGAAAATGCAGGCGGCCGCATCGCGCCGATCCGCGCCGGATCAGAGCGCGACATCGGGCAGGCTGTCGAAGGCCGATTTCAGCGCCGCGCTCCAATTCTCTGAAACCGCGAGATATTGCGGGTCCTCGGCCTCGATCCGGCGGGTCGGGCCGGGGGTCAGGCTGTCGGCGGCGTAGATCTGCAGATCGAGCGGCAGGCCGACAGAGAGGTTGGCCTTGATGGTGGAATCATAGCTCACCATCAGCAGCTTCACCGCCTGCTCGAAGCTCATCCCCGCCTCGAAGGCGCGCACCAGGATCGGCCGGCCATATTTGGTCTCGCCGCTCTGGAACCAGGGCATGTCGTCGCCGGCCTCGATGAAGTTGCCCTCCGGATAGATCAGGAACAGCCGCGGCGGCGAGCCGCGGACCTGGCCACCGAGGATCAGCGTCGCGCCGAAGGTGCCGGCATCGGCGTTCATCTGGCCCGACCCGGCGCGGGCGATCTCCTCCTTGAGCAGGTCGCCGACCATCCGCGCCACCGCGAACATCGAAGGCAGGCCGAGGATCGAGGGGTGCCGCTCGCCCGGCGATTTCAGCCGCTCGTCGATCATGCTGACCACCGCCTGGGTGGTGGCGAGGTTGCCGGCGGTGAGCAGGGTGATCACCGCGTTCTCGTCCGACCAGCCGAACATCTTGCGGCAGCTCGAGATGTTGTCGACCCCGGCATTGGTGCGGGTGTCGGACATGAAGACGAGGCCGCGGTCGAGCCGCAGCGCGCAGCAATAGGTCATCGGGGGTCCTTTACTGGCGTCATTGCTGTTGGCGTACGTCGAGCGCGACGTGCAGATCCTCGCGCGCGCCGCCGGTGCGGAAGCCGTTGACCGGCGCGGCCTCGGCGTAATCGAGCCCGGTGGCGACACGGACATAGCGCGCATCGGGCGAGATGCCGTTGGAGACGTCGAAGCCGACCCAGCCGAGATCGGGCAGATGCGCCTCGGCCCAGGCATGGGTCGCCTCCTGCGCCACCCGGTCGTCCATCATCAGGTAGCCCGAGACGTAGCGCGCCGGCTGGCCCATGGCGCGGGCGCAGGCGATGAAGGCATGGGCGTGGTCCTGGCAGACGCCTTCGCCGGCGGCGAGCGCCTCCTCGGCGGTGGTGGCGATGCCGGAGCGGCCGGTGCGGTAGGCGATCGTCTCGCGCACCAACTCGGAGAGCAGGTGCAGCCGCTCCAGCGGGCCGGAACGTGGCTCGATCCGGGCCACCAGCCTGCGGCAGCCGGCGCCGGGTCGGGTCAGCGGGGTCTGCCGCTCGAACAGCCAGAGCGGCATGTGCCCGGCATGGGGGCCGTGGACCCCGGCGCGGTCCTCGATCTCGATCTCGCCCTCGGAGACGATCTCGATCTCGGTGGCGCCGGGATCGACCGAGACCAGATCGACGGTGTTGGCGTGGTGGTCCTCGAAGGTCAGCTCGCGGCTGCCGCCGCCGATCCGGGTCGACCAGTCGATCACCCGCTGGCCGCCGGTCGATTTCGGGGTCAGCCGCAGCTGCTGCATGCCGAAGGCGACGGGGCCGTCATAGGCATAGGTGGTGCGGTGCGAGATGCTCAGCCGCATGGGCGCGCTCCGAAAATGGGGATCATCGGTAGAAACTGAAATCGATCTCGATCTGCGCGCTGAGCCGGCCGATACAGCCTTGGAAATCGACCAGGAACTCGTGCAGGCCGCTCTCGAAGATGGCGCCGATCGGCCGCGACAGCAGCTTGTCGTTGAGCGCGTCGGCAAGATCGTGCGCCGGCAGCCGGGCGCCGTAATCCTGGGCGATGTAGTTCAGGTTCTCGCGCAGCTTGTGGGCGCAGAAGGCGAGGCTGCGCGGCATCGCCCGGTCGTGGATGATGAATTCGGCGATGGCGCGCGGGCACAGCTCCTGGCCGAAGCGCATCTGGTAGGCGCCGACCCCCGAGACCGAGCGCAGGATCGTCTCCCACTGCACGTCGTCGAGCCGCGAGCCGACCGCGCTGGCCGAGGGCAGCAGCACGAAATACTTCACGTCGAGGATCCGCGCGGTGCAGTCGGCGCGCTCCGCGAACATGCCGAGCCGGCAGAAATCATAGACGTCGTTGCGCAGCATGGTGCCGTGGATGGCGCCGCGCACGAAGGCGGCGCGCTGCCGGATCAGCGCCAGCACCTGGCCGAGGTCGCGATCCGTCACCCGCCGCGCCAGCGCCGCCGAAAGCGTCATCCAGGCCTCGTTCACCGCCTCCCAGACCTCGCGGGTCAGCGCGGTGCGCACGACGCGGGCGTTGTCGCGCGCCAGCTTGATCACCGACAGCACCGCCGAGGGGTTGTCGGCGTCGCGCAGCATCCAGTCGATCGCCGCCTCGCGGCTGACCGTGCCATGCGCGGCGGCGAAACCGTCCCAGGTGCCGGAGGCGCGCAGCACGCTGGCCCATTGGTCGTCATCGGCCGAGCGGGTCAGCGCGATGCGCTGGCCGGTCTCGATCATCCGGGCGGTGTTCTCGCTCCGCTCGAGATAGCGGAACATCCAGTAGAGCCCGCCCGCCGTCTTGCCAAGCGTCGTCATTCTTCCAGCACCCAGGTGTCCTTGGTGCCGCCGCCCTGGCTCGAATTGACCACCAGCGAGCCCTTCTTGAGCGCGACCCGGGTCAGGCCGCCCGGGGTGATCGAGACCCCCTCGGGCGAGACCAGCACGAAGGGGCGCAGGTCGACATGGCGCGGCGCGAGCCCCGCGCGGGTGAAGATCGGCACCGTCGACAGCGCCAGCGTCGGCTGGGCGATGTAGTTGCCGGGCCGGGCCTTGAGCTTGTCGCGGAAGGCGGCGATCTCCTTCTTGGAGGCGGTCGGGCCGATCAGCATGCCGTAGCCGCCGGAGCCGTGCACCTCCTTGACGACCAGCTTGGACAGGTTGTCGAGCACGTAGGCCAGCGCCTCCGGCTCGGCGCAGCGCCAGGTCGGCACGTTCTTCAGGATCGCCTTCTCGCCGGTATAGAACTCCACGATTTCGGGCATGTAGGAATAGATCGCCTTGTCGTCGGCGATGCCGGTGCCCGGCGCGTTGGCCAGCGTCAGCCGTCCTGCGCGGTAGACATCCATCAGCCCCGGCACGCCGAGCGCGCTGTCGGGGTTGAAGTTCAGCGGGTCGATCCAGTCGTCGTCGACCCGTCGGTAGAGCACGTCGATTGCCCGGTAGCCCTGGGTGGTGCGCATCGCCAGTCGGCCGTCGACCACCCGCAGATCGTGGCCCTCGACCAGCTCCACCCCCATCTTGTCGGCGAGGAAGCTGTGCTCATAATAGGCGGAGTTGTAGCTGCCCGGGGTCAGCACCCCGACCACCGGCCGGCCCGAGACCCCCGACGGCGCGCAGGCGCAGAGCGAGCGGTGCAGCATCGACGGGTAGGAGGAGACCGGCCGCACCCGGGTCTGCATGAACAGCTCGGGGAACATGTGCAGCATCGTCTCGCGGTTCTCGAGCATATAGCTGACGCCCGAGGGGGTGCGGGCGTTGTCCTCGAGCACGTAGAACTCGTCCTCGCCGGTGCGCACCAGGTCGGTGCCGACGATATGGGTGTAGACCCCGCCCGGCGGGTCGACGCCGATCATCTGCGGCAGGAAGGCGGCGTTGCGTGCCACCGCCTCGACCGGCACCCGCCCGGCGCGCAGGATCTCCTGCCGGTGGTAGATGTCGTGCAGGAAGGCGTTGATCGCCCGGACCCGCTGCTCGATGCCGCGCGACAGCCGGTCCCATTCGCGCGCCGCGATCACCCGCGGCACGATGTCGAAGGGGATCAGCCGCTCGCGCGCCTCGCTTTGCCCATAGACGTTGAAGGTGATGCCGGTGAGCCGGAACAGGTCCTCGGCCTCGCGCGCCTTGCGGCGCAGTCGGGCGGGGTCCTCGGCGCTGAACCAGCTCTCGATCGCCCGGTAGGGGCGGCGCAGGGCGGCGTCGCGGCCCCACATCTCGTCGAATGTCGCGTGTTCGGTCATGAGTCGAGGCTAGGAGGGCGCCGCGGCGGGGTCTGCCGGGATCATGCGCGGCGGCCGGGCGGCGCGCCGCATTTCGCGCCGCCGCGCCCGGATCATGGGCGTTTCGCCGCTTTACTGGGCGACTGGGGAACTGAGGCGCTCTCCTTAAGCGTGTGTACGGTGGGGCACGGGGAGGAGGAGTTGTCGCAAGCTGTAACGCCCGGACGGCCTGCGACAGCGGGCGACAAAGCCAGCGTGGTGCGGCTCTGGCGCGGCTGGCATCACGGTCCCAGTTGATCGACACGGCACCAAGACGACGGGCCGCGACGACACGACAGACACAAAGGTTGAAGCCATGAAGACGACCAAGATCCTCCCCACCGCCTTTCTCGTGACCGCGCTGATGGGCGCGGGCGCCGTGGTCGCCACCGCGCAGAGCAACGACGCCGCGCCTGAGGCCCCGGCCGCAACTGCGACCGAGGTCGCACCGGAAGCCGCGCCGGAGCGGGGCCCGGCCGAGCGTGACGGCCGCGGCTTCTTTGCCCGGATGCGTGGCGGTGACGATCACCGCGGCGAGCATGGCGAGCGTCGCGGCGGTCGCGACGAGCATCGCGCCATGCATGGCGGCCACGGCATGCGCGGCGGCATGATGATGCAGCAGATCCTGACTGAGGCCGACACCGATGGCGACGGTGCCCTGACCCAGGCCGAGATCGACGCCTATCGCAGCGCGCAGGTGAGCGCGGCCGACGCCTCGGGCGATGGCAACCTCGAGATCGAGGAATTCGCGACGCTCTATAACCAGTTCATGCGCCCGCATATGGTCGACGCCTTCCAGGAGCTCGACGCCGATGGCGACGGCGCGATCACGGCCGAGGAGCTCGACACCCGGGTCGATGGTCTGGTGGACCGGCTCGACCGGGATGGCGACGGCGCGATCAGCCCGGCCGACCGTCGCCGCTGACCCCTTCGATCCGCGAGACGGATGATGCGCGGGCCCGGCAATCGCCGGGCCCGCCGCATGTGAGTCTGGGAAGGAGGCGCCTTCGCGGCGTTGTGCGGGCGTGGCCGGTGAGGGGAGCGGCGCATCTACCATCGGACCAGCGGGCCAGCTCTTTTCGGGGCGGTCGCCGGCCCCATATCGCGAGGCGATCAAGGCAAGGGAGACGAACGATGTTCGGCAAGGTTCTGTCCAGTCTCGGCATCGGCGGCGCGACCGTCGACGCGGTTCTGGAGCACGAGGCACTGGCGCCCGGCGACACGCTGCGGGCCGAGATCCGCATTCAGGGCGGGAATGCCGCGCAGGAGATCCGTGCCGCGCATCTGTCCCTGGTCACCCGCTGTCTGGTCGAGGGCCCGCATGGCCGCCGCCATGGCGACATCGTGCTGGTGGAGGGGCAGGCACCGATCGGCCGGATCGAGGTCGGCGAGAGCCTGATCCTTCCGATCGAGATGGACCTGCCGCGGGCCGCGCCGATCACCATCGGCTCGACCAGCACCCGGCTGGAGACCCGGCTCGAGGTGCCGGGCGCGGTCGACCCGCGCGATTCCGACCCCGTCACGATCCGCCCCGGCGTCACGATGGCGCGGGTGCTGCAAGGAATCGAGGCGGCGGGCTTCCGGCTGAGCGAGACCGAGGTGGAGTACCAGCCCCGCCGCGACCCGCCCTTCCTGCAGGAGTTCGACTTCCGCCCGGTGGGTTTGGGCGATCTGGGGATCGAGGAGGTCGAGGTGGCGTTCCTGCCCTATGCGGGCGGGGTCGAGCTGCTGCTGACCGTGGACCGACGCGGCGGTCTGTTCCTCGGGGGTGGCGAGCGGATGATGCGGCTGCGGATCGACGACGCCGAGGCGGGGCGTATCGACATGGCCGCGGAGTTGCGCCGGGTGATTGAGCGGCTGCGTTGAGGGAGGGGGGGCGGCTATTCGACGGATAGGGTCGACTGGACCGCTGAAGCCGGCTTTTCAGCCTAAAGTTGAATCGATGTGGCTCGGGATCCAGCGTTTTCCCCGTGAGAGAGACGGCGGCTCTCAGAACCACTTTGTCCAGGTTGGTCACCGGAGCTACCGTTGAACGAGCGCCAAGTGGCCGCTTTGCAACGAATAATCCGATTATTGGCTGGATGAGGTCGAAAACATACACTGATTCTTCAGGCAAGCATAGATCTGTCGCGGCTTCGATTGACGCCGTGACAGCCTTGCCACTGGCAGGCTAGATTCCGCTGTGCTACCACAACTCCGAAGTGCTCTATAAGGATATATTCATGCTGCGTTATGTTTCCGCTGCTGGCCTCGCCCTGACCGTCGTTCTGGCTGGCCCGGTGCAGGCCGGTGGTCTCGCCAACGAAATCGTCGAGCCGGCCGTTGCCGCTCCCGCTGCCGGCGGCCCCATCGTTGCCGTGCCGCCGCGCGGGCTCTTTGGTGGCCTCGGTGCTCCCGCCGTCGCCGGCCTCGGGGCTCTTGCTCTGGCCAGCGCCGTTCTGCTGAGCTCGAGCGACAGCACCAACTCGACGACCGACACCCAGTAAGACTGGTTCGGGCGGCCCTCGTCGGCCGCCCGACTTCTTCGGGCTGCTCTCGACGGCAACCCCGTCAGGAGCGGCCGATTGAGCCTAATCTCTTTGAATTTTCTTGGGAAACGGTGTTTTTCCAAGCCAGTATTAGTGAGCATCGCAATGCTACAAAAGAATTGCGTAGTCACAACTTAAGCGTGAAATTTTTTCGAGCAGATATTGACCTTTTAGACAGGTTGGTCGAATGAGGGCAGAGAGATCGCGCCTGGTGCGCATTGGTTGAAAATCAAGAGAAGCAGCGGCAAGAGGCTTCCGCGCTGAGGTGCGTTTCCATTATGAATGACACGGTAGTCACGGAGGCGTTCATCCCCGCCGAGAAAAGCGAACCATCGAAATTTCGGGTCTTCGAAACCCATGGCCGCCCCGGCAAACGCGCGTTTGATCTGCTGATGTGCCTGGCGCTTCTGCCGTTCTTCCTGTCAGCGGCACTCCTGCTTCTGGTTCTCAACCCGTTCTTCAACCGTGGTTCGCTGTTTTTCGTGCAAACCCGCATGGGCCGCGACTGTGAGCCGTTCCGCGCCTTCAAGTTCCGCACCATGACCGAGGCGCCCGCCATTATCCGTGGTCCTTTCGACGCGCTCGAGACCAACCGGATCACCCGGCTGGGTCGCATCCTGCGCAAGTCGCGCGTCGACGAACTGCCGCAGATCCTCAACGTGCTCGCCGGACATATGAGCATGATCGGGCCGCGGCCGGATTTCTATGATCACGCACTGGTCTATGTCGGTAACGTCCATGGCTACCGGCGGCGCCACGACGTGCTCCCCGGTATCACCGGCCTGGCGCAGACCGAGGTCGGTTATGTTGTCGGGCTCGACGGACTGCGCCGCAAGGTGGCTGCAGATTTGCTCTATATTCGTCGTTCGTCGATGCGCTTCGATCTCTGGGTGACCTGGCAGACGATCGGCACCGTCCTAGGCCGGCGCGGCGCCTAAACGGGCGCTCTGGTCAAGCCGGTCCGCGCGAGGATAAAGTCCCGCTCATGCGTGGATTCATCTTATCCTTGCGGAACCGGCTGACCGGCCGGACCGCTACCGCCCCCGAATTCGACGCGCCGCTGGCGCCCGAGGCGCCGATCGCCGTGATCGGCGACGTGCATGGCCGCGACGATCTGCTCGGACAGTTGCTGGACCAGCTCGCCGATGAAGCGCCCGAGTACAAGATCGTGCTCGTCGGCGATTATGTCGATCGCGGCGAGCAGAGCCGCGCCGTGATCGAGCGGCTGCGCGCCAGGCCGGATCTGATCTGCCTGAAGGGCAATCATGAGGCGATGTGCCTGGCCTTTCTCGACGACCCCGAGAAGCATGGCACGCGCTGGCTCCGGAATGGCGGGCTGCAGACACTGGCGAGCTTCGGTGTCGGCCTCTCGGGGCAGGGAACGGATGTCGAGCGGATGACCGCCGCCCGGGACGCCTTTGTCGAGGCGCTCGGTGCCGAGGGCCGGGCATGGATGGCGGCACTGCCGCTGCAATGGCGCAGCGGCAACATCGTCGTGGTTCATGCCGCCGCCGACCCGGCGCAGCCGCTGCAGCTTCAGGCCGAGCGGACCCTGCTCTGGGGCCATCCAGATTTCGAGAACCGAGTACGTGAAGACGGCATCTGGATCGCACATGGTCACGTCATCCATGACCGGCCCGTGGCGGATCAGGGCCGCATCGCCACGGATACCGGCGCCTATGCAAGCGGTCGCCTCACCGCCGCGCTGATCGCGCCGGGCGAACTGCGCTTCGTGCAGACAGGGGCGGTTCGATAGCGTACCCGATCTTTTATCGACGACATGGTTTCCAAGTGAAGTCGGTAGAGATCAAACAAAAGGGCGCCCGATGGGCGCGAGCCCATGCTGTAAATGTTGTGTCTGAGGCGAGCCGCCTTGCCTTATTGGGGTTGCGAGGCACAACAACTGGCGCGTGCTCTCGAAGATTTCTTCGGGAAGGCAGAAACCTCGGCGAGCCGAGGAAACCATGCTCGTCTAGAGGCAGGGTATGGGAAGGTAATGACCCGCTCCCCTGAGAGTCCTCGTTTATAGGTTAGCTCTGTTCAGGGTTTGGTCGTTTTCGGCCCGGTGGTGATACTCGCGGGGCGTCAGCCCGTCGAGGCTCGTATGGGGGCGGTGGTGGTTGTAGTCGTCCCGCCAGGCCTCGATCAGCTGACGGGCATGGCGCAGGTTCGAGAACAGGTGCTCGTTCAGGCATTCGTCGCGCAGTCGCCCGTTGAAGCTCTCGACGAAGCCGTTCTGCATCGGCTTTCCCGGGGCGATGTAATGCCATTCCACCTTGCGGTCCTCCTGCCATTTCAGGATCGCATTGCTGGTCAGCTCCGTGCCGTTGTCGCTGACCACCATGCAAGGATAGCCCCGCAGTTCGGCGATCCGGTCGAGCTCACGTGCCACCCGCAGGCCGGACAGCGGGGTATCGACGACGGCTGCCAGGCATTCCCGGCTGAAGTCGTCGATCACGCAGAGCACCCGGAACCGCCGGCCATCGGCGAAGCTGTCGGATACGAAGTCCAGGCTCCACCGCTGGTTCGGCCCCTGCGGGATCGCCATGGGCGCCCTTGTCCCGATGGCGCGTTTGCGGCCGCCGCGCTTGCGCACGGTCAGCCCTTCCTCGCGGTAGAGCCGATACAGCTTCTTCCAGTTCAGCACCCAGCCCTCCCGCTCCAGCAGGAGGTGCAGGCGGCGATAGCCGAAGCGTCGTCGCTCGCCGGCAAGTGCTCGCAGCCGTCGGCGCAGTTCCTCGTCGGAGGGTCTGGTGGGTCGCCGCCGATACACGCGCGGGTCGATCCCGACCAAGGCGCAGGCGCGCCGCTGCGAATAGCTTTTCTCTGTCATGGCCCAGTCCACGGCACGTCTCCTCGAACCAGGCCTCAGAAGTAATGGGATGGTCCGCCCCGCATCCAGGCATAGCCTTTGTCGCTATAGGAGAAGGAGGATAACGGATGCGCATCAATCCCAAACCGGAAGCCGCCGTCTACGGCATCGACCTTGGCAAGAAAGTATTCCATCTCGTCGCACTCGATGCAGGGGGTCGGCCCATCCAGAGAGCCAAGTTCACCCGCGACACGCTCCTGCGCTTCTTTGCGTCAGCCACGGCTGCACGGGTGGGCATGGAGGCTTGTCCCGGCTCCCAATGGCTTGCTCGGAAGCTTATCGAGCTCGGCCACGACGCCTGCATCATCCCCGCAAAGTTCGTGAAGCCCTATGTGAAGTCGAACAAGACGGATGTGGTGGATGCCGAAGCCATTGCCGAAGCGGTGACCCGTCCAACCATGCGCTTCGTCCAGGTGAGAACGCCCGAGCAGATTGATCTGCAAGCACTGCATCGTATCCGCGATCGACTGATCCGCAGCCGGACCGCGCTGATCAATCAAGCCCGCGCTTTCTGCCTTGAATATGGTTTGGCAATGCGAACCGGCGCCGGCGTGTTCCATATCGACATCCGGCGCCATCTCGACTGCACAGAGAACGATCTGACTGACATCATGCGCGCGATGCTGCGTGATCTCCTCGACGATCTCGACCACCTCGAGCGGCGCATTGCGGAGATCTCGAAGGCAATCGAAGCGACGGCCCATACCGACGAGGTCGCACGTCGTCTCATGACCGTGCCCGGAATTGGACCGTTGGGCGCCACCGCCCTCATGGCTGCGGCCGGGAATGGGTTGCAGTTCCGCAAGGCGCGGGACATGGCCGCCTGGCTCGGTCTCGTGCCCGCCGAGCATTCCACTGGCGGCAAGCAGACCCTTCGCGGGATCAGCAAGCGAGGCAACGGCTATGTCCGACGCCTGCTCATTCACGGAGCGCGATCATGCTTCCTGCACCTCGATCGCGAGAAGCACGCGCTCGGCCGGTGGCTGAGGGCACTCGAGGGGCGCACGCATCGCAACAAGGCGGTTGTGGCGCTGGCGAACAAGATCACACGGATTGCTTGGGCGATCCTTACGCGGCCCGGGCAACTCTATCTCCGCTCGAAGGGAGCTGCTGCCTGACGCCGACTGCCCACCGATTGCAGGAGGCACGATGACCAAACGGCTGATCAGCCACGGGTAAACCATTCGCAAAAAAGCGGGACGCGATCCCGTAGCAACTAATCTGGAACCCGAGGCGCGGATCTCATCAAGGCCTGGCCGCCAAAAGCGGCCCACTGATCAGAGGCCGGATACATTTACGCAAGCCTGAATGGCATCGCGCAGCTTGCAAGCGCGGGGCGGACCATACATTTTTTGCGAGCATTTCCTTGAGCGTGGCCATGTCCAGCATCTGCTCCGCCAACATCTTCTTCAGCTTCGCATTCTCGGCCTCCAGCGCCTTCAGCCGCTTCGCGTCCGGCACTTCCATGCCGCCATACTTCGAGCGCCACTTGTAAAAGGTCGCATCACTGATCCCGTGCTGTCGGCACAGCTCCTTCACCCCGAGCCCGGCTTGGTGCTCCTTCAAGATGCGGATGATCTGCTCCTCGCTGAACCGGCTTCTTCTCATCGTCTGTCTCCTCGCTTGGGGAACAGGCTAACTTCAAAGCGCGGACATTTCAGGGGAGCGGGTCAGTAAGGATGGCGCTGTTAGTGCCTCTTACTCAAATATGTGGCCTTTTATCCAGCTCATCCAGCCACCATCCGTCATATGGCTGTAGTTCTTTCTGAAGACAGCTATGAATTAGTCTAGGAATAAATGGTCCCGGCGCGTGACACGTTGACCCGCACGGGGGCCAACCGGTATTCGGTGGTTCTGGTCGTCGTCACCGGCGTAAGCTCGCTGGCGAGCGGGGTTCTTGTCCGCTCCATAAGCCTCGTCGAGCAGGCCGAGAAGATAGTTCCGCTCAGCCTCAAACGTGAGCTATGGCTGAAAATGGGTGATGCGGCCTGAGAAGGCGGCGTATCGTGGCGGGTGCTGAAGCCTGCCAGAACCTCCCGAAGGAGCGATACGCCATGAAGAACGATACTGACATCATCCCGCTTCGTCAGCCCCATTCGCTGGACGATCCCCTGACCGAGATCGCCCGTGAGGGGGCGCGCCGGATGTTGGCTGCGGCCCTGCGGGCGGAGGCGGATGCCTTCGTCGCAGAGCTTGCCGAAACCCGCCTGCCAGATGGGCGCCAGCGCGTGGTTCGGCATGGCTACGGCCCCGAGCGTGAGATCCAGACCGGGATCGGCGGGCTCGCAATCAGGCGGCCGAAGGTCCGGGATCGGTCAGCGGAGAACGAAGCGGATAAGATCCGGTTCACATCCGCGATCCTGCCGAGGTGGGCGCGGCGCTCGCGCAGCTTGGACGCGCTGTTGCCGGTTCTCTACCTCCGCGGCATCTCGACCGGGGACTTCCAGGAGGCGCTCGCGGCCCTGCTCGGCGAGAACGCCCCGAACCTGTCGCCTGGCGTGCTGGCGCGCCTGACCGGTGAATGGGAAACGGAGTATGGGCGCTGGCAGCGCCGCGACCTCGCCGCGCGTCGTTACGCCTATGTCTGGGCCGACGGCGTCTATCTCCAGGCCCGAATGGAGCCGCAGGCCGAATGCATGCTGGTTCTCATCGGCGCGACGCCGGAAGGAAAGAAAGAGCTCGTGGGCTTTCAGGTCGGCATGCGCGAGAGCGCGCAGAGCTGGCGCGAGCTGCTAGTCGACCTCAAGGCGCGTGGCCTGACCTGCGCGCCCGAGATCGCTGTCGGCGACGGCGCGCTCGGGTTCTGGAAGGCGCTCGACGAGGTATTCCCCAGCACCAGGCACCAACGCTGCTGGGTTCACAAGACGTCGAACGTGCTGAACAAGGTCCCCAAGTCCCTCCAGCCCGCCGTCAAAGCCGACCTGCGCGAGATCTGGCAGGCCGAGACCCGTGTCGCCGCCGAGGCTGCGCTGGACGTCTTCGTCGAGAAATACGGCGCGAAATACCACAAGGCCGCAACCTGCCTGACCAAGGACCGCGAGGCGCTGTTGGCGTTCTATGATTTTCCCGCCGCGCACTGGGATCATCTGCGGACCTCGAACCCCATTGAAAGCGTGTTCGCCACCGTCAGGCACCGCACCGTCCGCACGAAAGGTGCGCTATCCCAGAAGACGGCTCGGCTGATGGTCTACAAGCTCGTGCAAGCCGCCGCGAAGGGGTGGCGTCGCCTGAAGGGCGCCAACCAGTTGCCAATGGTGATCGAGGGCGTCAAATTCACCGACGGCGTCCTCGACGCCAAGAACCGCGCCGCCTGATCAAAGCGCGTCACCCAAATTCGGGCATAGCTCCCTCAAACGCCACGTAGTGGTTTGCCCAGCAGGCGCTAGTTTTGCGCTCACTCGCCAGCAAATCCCACAACTCGTTAGATCTTGCGAGCTTTGGCCTCGCTGTCCGCTTTATACTCGTTGACGGAATTGATCAGCGCGCCCTGGGAGAACTCTCCAGCCATCAGTTATCCTCTTCTTTCAGGCGCCCGTAGTGGGACGTATACAGCTTGGCACCTTCTATCGGCACAGTCGATTCTGGTCGTCGGCATGACATTTCAACATTTATTGCATGGGCTGGCCGGTAGGCGCCCCTTTTTTTTTAGCCGTCTAATCTTGGTCAGATATCGTAGTATTTGTTGCCATAGACGCCATAGGCGCCGCTCTGCCCGCCATAGCCATAACGCTTCATCTTCTTGGTGTCGATCTGCGACAGCGACAAGCCGGTGATCGGGGCACCGACGCTGGCGAAGAGCTTGAGACCCTCGGCCACCTGCGACCGGGGCGTCTTGTCCCACTGCACCACATAGACCACCGCATCCGCCACGGCAGCCATGACGCGGGCATCGGGAACGACCAGCACCGGAGGCGTGTCGATGAGGATGTAATCGTATTGCTGGCGGGCCTGTTCCATGAAGCTCTTGAAAGCCTCCGAGGAGAACAGGTCAGCCGCGTTCACGCTGGTCTTCTGGCCCATCAGAATGTCGACCGGGAAATCATCGGGCCGTAGCGCGGCCTCCTCGATCGACAGCCCTTCGGAGAGAACCGAGACCAGCCCGGCCTTCGGGTTGCCCTTGAAGTACTCGTTGAAGGTACGGCGACGGATGTCGCCCTCGATCAGCAACACCTTCTTGCCGAGGCCGGCGAGGTTATGGGCGAGGCCGATCGTCTGCGTCGTCTTGCCTTCGCCGGGCACCGAGGAGGAGAGCAGGATCACCTGGGGCTGGGCGTCGATGTTCGACAGCAGCACCGAGGTGCGCAGGTTGCGGATCGCCTCGGAAGCCGCGGAGGTCGGCTTGTCGTTGAGATAGCTCACCAGCTGCTGACGCTTGCGGATCGGCATGCGCGGGATCTGCCCGAGGACCGACCGGCCGGTCTGGGATTCGACCTCATCGGAGCTCCGGAAGCCGGATTGCATGGCCTCGCGCAGCAACACGATGCCGACCCCGACCATCAGGCCCAGGATCAGCGCGAGCGCGGTGATCCTGGCCTTGCGCGGGGCTACCATCACCCCAGGCGTGGCGCTCGACAGCACCCGCGCATCGGCCTGCTGCAGGCCGCGCTGAACCGTAGTCTCCTTGAGCCGAGCGAGGAAGGTTTCGTAGAGCGTCCGGGTTGCCTGCGCCTCGCGCTCCAGCTGCAGAAGCTGCGTCAGATCCTCGCTTTGGGTCTCGGTCTGGGCCTGCAAGCGCTGCAGCGAGTTTTCCAGCGACGCGACCTGCGAGGTCGAGCGCTCGAGATCAACTTCGGCGCGGGCGAGCACCGTCTCGGCGCGGCGTTCGTATAGTTCCGAAGCCTGCGAGTCGCCGTTCTCGAGCCGCTGCGCGATCTGGCGCAGCGTGGCATCGTTTGCAAGGCGAACGGCCTCAGCCACGTCACCGCTTTCGAAGGCGGTCTCCAGCTGGAACAGCCGTGTTTCATCGCGCGCGGCCTGCTGCTTGAGCTCGGTCAGGCGATCGCGGACATCCTTGACCTGCCGATTCAGCAGTTCGAGCGCCTCGGGGCTGACCAGCTCGGAATCCGAGCGTAGCGCGGCGATCTGGTCCTCTTTCTCGCGCAACTCCTGCTCGAGCGCGGCCACCCGTTCGGAAAGGAAGGTCACGGCCTCTTCCGTGCCCTTGAACTTCACCGCGATCTGGTCGGCGATGTAGAGTTCGGCCAGCGTGTTCGCGAGGCGCGCCGATTTGCGCGGATCGCTGGTGGTCGCGCGGATGTTGAGGATGAAGGTGTCGCGCTGCACCGAGGCGCCGAGCGATGCCCTCAAGGCGTCGACAGTGCCGTTCAGGACCGCCTCCTCATCGACGACGGGTGCCTCATCGACGACGGGTGCCTCGGTCGGCCCGCCCAGCACCGGCGCCAGCAGCGCAGAAACAGAAAAACCGTCCTGCGGGCGGAGGCTGGCGTTGAACTCGGGATCCTCCAGCAGGTCGAGCTCGGCCACGAGCTGTTCGAGCAGACCGCGCGAACGGATCACCTCGACCTCGGTGTTCATGCTGGCGTCGTCGGTCGAAACGCCGGACATGACGCTTTCGAGATCGACGACCTGCGGGCCGGAGACTTGGAGCGCGATCGAGGTGGAGGCGGTGTATTGCGGTACGGCAACCCGGGTCGCGTAATACACCCCGCCAGCCAGCGCGAGCAGGGCCGCGAGCAGGATCAGCCACTTGCCCCGCCAGACCGTGCGCAGCAGGGCGAGCAGGTCGATTTCGTCATCCGCTGCCGCGTTGCTCACCTGTGCCGGCGCGGCCGTCACCGCCGCCAGCCGCGGCCGCTCGCGCTCGAGTGCCTGTCCCGTCATGCCCTGCCCCTTACCCGTTTTCGACCGTGGGTTGTCGGTTTCACCGCGTGCCCTGTCAACCGGTGGCCCGGCGCATGGCGTGTTGCGGCCCTTTTAGCGATCGAGGGGAGCGGGGCAAGCTTCGCGGCCCGTCACGGCGGGATTAAGCGCGAATAGGTGCAGCCGGCAAGCCTAACCTCTGGCGGTTCAGGCCTCATGCCTGATCCGCGGGAGCGGTCGAAGGCGGGCAAATTCCTACCCCTAGCCTCACCTAAGCTGCGCCCGGAGATGGCGCGAATTCGTGCGACAGTAGAATGGCGGGTGACAGGGCGTCCATGCGGGCACATCGGCCACTGCCGACGGCGCCCGCATTTCCGACGCCTGACCGTCGCGCACATTGCCTGAGATGATGCTTTTTCCATTCAAAACATGAACTGCCCAGAGGCCGGGACACCGTCGCCCTTGTCGCAGTTGCAGACGCTCCCTTGACGGCGACGCTCTCCGGAGATCGAGTTCGCTTGAGACTGCGAACCAAGCGATACGCTCGACCCAGGCTGAGATTGATCCAAACCAGAGACGCAAGAATGATCGCCTTCACCACCTGCCCGACCATCGATTACGTCCGCGACGGCCGCCCGATGCTGCCGCGGGCGGCAGCGACGCAAGGGTTGGCTTCGTATATCGAGGCGGCGTGGCCGAGTTCTGTCGCCGTCTCTTTGCACGTCGCCCTCCATGGCGACCTGGCCGATGCGGACATACTGGCGGGGACGCCGCTGTCGGATGCCCCCGTCGCCACAGCGGCTCGGCAAATGCAGGCCTACATGTCGGAGCGCCGAGCATGACCTGGTCGATCATCGCGCATGACCCCGTGACCGGCGAGGCCGAGGCGCGGCGCCGGGCCGAGGGCCGCGTCTCGCGCTCGCGCGCGACAGAGACGGGTGCCTGAGATGGATCTCGGCACCGTCACGACGCTGCTCGCCGTTGCCGTGGCGGCGGGGGTCGCGGGCGGCATCCTCGCCGGGCTCCTCGGGGTCGGCGGCGGCATCGTCATCGTGCCTGCGCTCTACTTCGCGCTGTCACTCACCGGCATGGAGCCGGGGCTGACCATGCAGGTCGCGGTCGGCACCTCGCTCGCCACCATCGTCTTCACCTCGATGTTCTCGGCCTGTGGCCATCACCGCCGGGGCGCGATCGATCTCGACCTGCTGCGGCTGTGGGCGCCGTCGATCCTCGTGGGCGTGGTTCTCGGCAGCTTCGCGGGCGGGTTGATCGACGGGCGGATCCTGATCGCGGTCTTCGCCGTGGTCGCGGCGGCGGTCGCCGCCGACATGGTGCTGCGCGGCCGCAAGGGCGAGATCGTGCCCAAGGATTTCTCGAAACCCGCCTGGGCGGGCTTCGGCGTCTTTGCGGGCGCGGTGTCGTCGATGATGGGGATCGGCGGCGGCACGGTCTGCGTGCCGCTGCTGAACTTTCTCGGCTACGACATCCGCCGCGCGGTCGGCACCTCGGCGGCGATCGGCTTCGTGATCGGTCTGCCCGGCGCGCTGATCTACATGCTGACCGGGTTCGGCGCCGAGGGGCTGCCGCCCTTCTCGCTGGGCTACGTCAATCTCGTCGCGGTGGCGGTGATCATCCCGCTGACCACCAGCTTCGCGGGCGTCGGGGTGCGGCTCGCCCACGCGATCCCGCAGCGCGCGCTGCGGCTGTCCTTCGGCCTGTTCCTGGCGCTGACCTCGGCCCGGATGATCCGGGATCTCGTCGGCGCGATGGGTATGGCCTGAGAGACGGCAGCCGGTGGCGGCCACGCCGGGGTCCAGGCCCGGCGCGGCCGCGCGGCCGCGTCTAAAGCAGTTGCCGCGTGACCGAGAGCGGCGGCAGGTCGAGGCCGTCGACCACCGCGCCGGTCCGGCCGTGGTTGAACCAGAACCGCTCGGTCGCGGTGTCGCGGCGGCGGATGCCCTCGGGCAGCTCCTGGGTGTCGATCCCGGCGCGGGCGCAGGCCTCGGCGACGATGCGCCGGGCCGCCACCGGGTCGGGCCAGCCGCCGAGATAGGCGATGCGCCCCTCGCGCATCAGCGCCCCGGCGCCGTCCTCGCAGCGCTCGACCACCCGCGCGCTGCCCTCCAGCCGCTCGCTGTAGCCCTGGAACGCGCCGCCGCCATCGAGCCGCTCCGGTGCGTCGGGGCGCAGGCTCTCGACATGGGCGACGGTGACGTCGAGGCCGGGAAAGGCCGGCGGCAGCGGCACCGGGATCGAGAACTCGCCGTCGCGCGCGCCCGCGCGCGGGCCGATCAGCACCTCCGCCGCGGCGGAGGCGAGGGCGGATTTGAGATCGTCGGGCATGTGCATCAGCCCCGGCGCGGCGATCATCCGGTAGCCGGTGAAGTCGCGTGTCGTGGCCGGCAGGATGTCGATCGAGAGGCCCAGGCCCCGCATCGCCTTGTAGAGATCGAGCACGAGGCCGAAATAGCTCAGCCCCGCGCCATGCGGCTGCACCGCCCAAGCGGCGTCGGCATCGTAGTCGAACAGCAGCGCCACCTCGGCGCGGGCATTGGCGACGGCGGGGGCCTGCGCGATCTCTTGCGCGACCTGGCGCGCCTCCTCCAGCCCCGGCGCGGGCTGGCTGTCGGGGCGCAGCAGCCCGGAATGCAGCTGTTCCTGCGCGAAGGGGGCCTGCCGCCAACGGAAGTAGCTGACGCATTCGGCGCCATGGGCAAAGGCCTCCCAGCTCCACAGCCGGACCATGCCCGGCAGCGGCGCGGGGTTGTGCGGGGCCCAGTTCACGGGCCCCGGCTGCTGCTCCATCACCCACATCCTACCGCGTCCGACGGCGCGGTAGAGGTCGTGGTGGAAGGCCTGGAAATCGGGATCGCCCTGCCGTGCATAGGCGCGCTGCTGCTCGGGCGTGGCGCCGGCGCGGTCCTCGAGAAAGCCCAGCGGGTAGCTGTCCCAGGAGGCGAAATCGAGGTCGCGGCCCACCGCGAAATGGTCGAAATCGGTGATCCGGCCCATGTAGTTATGGGTGATCGGCGCCTTGGAGCGGGCGCGGATGATCTCCACCTGGCGGCGGTTGAAGCGCACCACCTGGTCCGAGGAGAACCGCCGGAAGGCCAGCGCATGGGCCGGGTTCGGCTCGGTCACGGTGAGGTTGGGCAGGTCGATCTCGTCGAAATCGCGATATTCCATCGACCAGAACACGTTGCCCCAGGCGGCGTTGAGCGCGTCGATCTCGCCGTAGCGGTCCTTCAGCCAGCGGCGGAAGGCGGTGCGGGCCGCGTCCGAGTAGGAGATGGTGGTGTCGTGGCAGCCATATTCATTGTCGGTCTGCCATGCGCCGATATGCTCGTTGCGGCCGTAGCGGTCGGCGAGCAGCCCGACGATGCGGTCGCTCTCGGCGGCGAAGCCCTCGTGGCTGAAGCAGTAGTGGCGGCGCGAGCCGAACTTGCGCGGCCGGCCCTCGGCATCGACTGCGAGCATGTCGGGATGCCGCTCCAGCATCCAGCGCGGCGGCGTCGCGGTCGGCGTGCCGAGCACGACTTGCAACCCGGCATCGCCCAGCGTCCAGATCGCCTCGTCGAGCCATTCGAACTGCAGCTCGCCCGGGCGCGGCTCCAGCCGGCTCCAGGCGAATTCGCCGATCCGGACCCATGTCAGGCCGGTCTCGGCCATGCGGCGGGCATCCTCGGCCCAGACCGAGCGGGGCCAGTGCTCGGGGTAGTAGCAGCAGCCCAATGTGCGGGTGAGATCGGTCATGGCGGTGTCCGTCAAAGGCGGGTGCCCTCCAGCACCCAAATGGTATCGGGGAAGGCCTGCGGCAATTGCAGGCCTTGGCTCATCAGGAAGGCGCCCGGCAGCTCGACCGGGCCGTCCTTGAGCGGCAGCGCGCCGCGCGACAGCGGGCCGAGATCCTCGCGGTTGACGATCTCGACGCGGTAGCTGGCCTCCGGGTCGAGCCCGGTGAGGCAGAGTGGGCGCGGCAGGATCTGCGACGAGGTGCCGGCGCGGCCGGCGAAGACCACGAAGCGGCCGCCATCCTCGGCGATCTGCGCCTCGGCGGTGATCGCGGGATCGGCGCTGTCGAGGCAGTGGATGTCGGCGCGCATGGTCCAGTCGCGGTTCGACTTCCACCAGGCGGTGACGCGGGTGAGCACCTGCGCCTCCTCCTCGGTCAACTCGCGCGGGTCCATCTCGAAGCCCATGTGCCGCTGCGCCGCGACCCAGGCGCGCAGCCGGATGTCGTGCACCCGGCCCGAGGTGTGGCAATGGCGCGGGCCGACATGGCTGCCGGTGATCGCCGCCGGCAGGAACAGCGCGGCGTCGTGCTGCATCCTGAGCCGCTCGGCCGCGTCGTTGCTGTCCGACAGCCAGACCCGGTGGGTGCGGGCGAGGATGCCCGCGTCGATGCGGCCGCCGCCGGAGGCGCAGCTTTCGATCTCGACGGTGGGATGCGCGGCGCGCAGCCGGTCGAGAAGGTCGTAGACGCCGCGGGTCTGGGCCGCGTCCGGATAGGGCAGCAGCCGGTTGTGATCCCACTTGATGTAGTCGATCCGGTGGTCGCGCAGCACCGCGCCGATCCGGTCGTAGAGGTAGTCGCGCACCTTTTCGTTGGCGAGGTCGAGCACGCGCTGCTGGCGGCCCTCGATCTGGTCGACGGGGCCGAGCGCCCAGTCGGGATGAGCGCGGAAGGTGTCGCTGTCGGCGTTGATCATCTCCGGCTCAAACCAGATGCCGAAGGTCATGTTCAGCTCGTGGACATGGTCGATCAGCGGCGCGAGTCCGTCGGGATACTTGCGCGCGTCGACCCACCAGTCGCCCAAGGAGGAGGTGTCGTCGTCGCGGGTGCCGAACCAGCCGTCATCGAGGACGAAACGTTCGGCGCCGAGGGCCGCGGCCCGGGTCGCGATCTCCTTGAGGGCGGCGACGTCGTGGTCGAAATAGATCGCCTCCCAGCAATTGTAATGCACCGGGCGCGGCCGGTCGGGGTCGGGCCATTGCACGATCCGGTCGCGGATGTGGCGCTGGAAGGCAGTGGCGCAGCCATTGAGGCCCGCGCGTGAATAGGTGACGAGAAGGGGGCCGGTCGCGGCGCGGGTGACCGGCTCCAGCTCGGTCGCGCTGGCATGGCCGAACTGCACCTGCCGGCGCCCGTCGGGCAGCTCCTCGGCGATCATCCGGTGCCCGCCCGACCAGCCGTAATGGAAGGCATGCGCCGCGCCGGCGCCGTTGCTGGTGCCGCGGCCAGGCACGATCAGCCCGGGGAAATGCTCGTGCCCGGAGCGGCCGGTGCGGGCCTCGCGCAGGCGGATGCCGGCGCTCCACGGCGTGCGCTGCAACTGGAACTCGCCGATCCAGCGACCGGCGACGTCGATCATCTCGTCCGAGAGCTGCGGCGCCGGCAGCACCGGGGCGGCGAGCCAGTCGACGATCACCGGCGCTTCGCTCTCAATCTCGGTCGAGAGGGTCAGCACATGGGTGGCCGGGTCGATCGCCATGCGCGCGACGTAGCGCAGCCCGAGCTCGGCATCCGCGCAGGTCAGCACCAGCGCGTCGCGCGCCGCCTCGACCTCCGAGAGCCGCAGCCGGGGCCGCAGGACGCGGCCCTGCGCGTTGCGCAGCGCCAGCCCCGGCTGGCCGGGAAAGCCACGATCGGCCTCGGGGCAGATCGACAGAGGCGGGTTCGCGTCGAGCATGCCGCCGGTGACGTCGCGCGCCTCCGAAGCCGCGATGGCGGCGAGGTCGCAGCCGCGCGGCAGCGGCGCGCCCCAGTAGACGACGCGGGGCATCCGCTTGTCCTCGGCGGCGAGGACGAGGGTCTGGGCGAAGCTGTCGAGACGCCAGCAATCGGTCATTTCACGGCTCCGAGGGTCAGTCCGGCGATGAAGTGGCGCTGCATCAGGAAGAACATCGCCACCGGCGGCAGGGCGGCGACGATGCTGCCCGCGCTCATCAGGTGGTAGGCGGCGCGGTACTGCGCGTTGAAGGAGGTGATGCCCGCGGTCACCGGCTGGCTCTCGGCGCCCTGGGTCAGCACCACGGCCCAGAAATAGTCGTTCCAGATGAAGGTGAAGATGAGCACGGCGAGCGCCGCGATGGCGGGCTTCATCAGCGGCAGCACCACGAACCAGAAGATCCGCCATTCCGAGACACCCTCGACCCGCGCCGCCTCGATCAGCTCGAAGGGCAGGGCACGGATGAAGTTGCGCATGAACAGTGTGCAGAAGCCGGTCTGGAAGGCGATGTGGAACAGCACCAGCCCGGTCTTGGTGTTGTAGAGGCCGAGATCGAGAGTCAGGTCGCGCACCGGCACCATCAGGATCTGGAACGGCACGAAGTTGCCCGCTACGAATAGGAAGAAGATCCAGATGTTGGCGCGGAACTTGTAGATGCCGAGCGCGAAGCCGGTCATGCAGGACAGCGCCACCGCGCCGATCACCGTGGGCACGGTGATCAGCACCGAGTTCCACAGGTAGCGCGGCATGTCGCTCTCGAAGAACACCTTGGAGTAGTTGGTGATGCCCTCGAAGGAGGACGGCCAGCCCCAGTAATTGGCATTGGCGAAATCGGCGTCGGGGCGGATCGAGAACACCGCCACCGCGATCAGCGGCAGCAGCCACAGCACCAGAGCGACGGGGATCAGCGACTGGTAGGCGATCTGCGCGCCGCGCGGCTGCTTTTCGATCGGGGTCGGGAACATCTCAGATTTCCTCCATTGGCGGCAGTTCGGCCTGCGCCTTCTTCGTCAGGCCCGCGCGCACCCGGCCATAGCTCACGGCGATGCGGTGGCGGGCCTCTTCGGGGTCGAGCCCGTCGAGCGTCAGCCCGACCCAGGCGCCGCGGAAATAGGGGGGCCGATGCGCGGCGCCGGCATCGACCAGCATCTCGGCCGTCTCCCGGTCCGGCGTGGCGACGACCACGGTGTCGGTGTTGGTCTCGCGCGTGGCGCCGTCGCCCCAGCAGGCGAACATCTTGCCGCCGACCTTCCAGGAGTCGAGCTCGCCCGCGCCCGAGCGGACGGCGCCGGGCTGCGCCGCGCAGAGGTCATCGAAATCGGCCCGGGTCATCGACCGCGCTCCTCGCGGTACATCGACCACAGGAAGTAGGTGATGAAGACCAGCATGATCAGGAACAGCACCACCGCGATCGCGGCGCCGTAGCCCATGCGGAAGCCGTATTCCGACAGCGCCACCTCGAACATGTAGAAGCTCAGCACCCGGCTTTCGCCGAACGGCCCGCCCGCGGTCATGATCGAGATCAGGTCGAAGGAGCGCAGCGCGCCGATGATCGTCACCACGAAGGCGATGAAGGTGGCGGGGCGGAGCTGCGGCAGGATGATGTGCCACAGCATGCGGAAGCCCTTGGCGTTGTCGAGGCGGCCGGCCTCGATCTGCTCGGGGTCCACGGCGTTGAGGCCGGTGAGATAGAGGATCATGCAATAGGCGGTCTGCGGCCAGAGACCGGCGGCGATGATGCCGTAGGTCACCCAGCGCTCGTCGCCCAGCACGTTGACGGGCCCCATCCCGAACCAGCCCAGCATCACGTTGAGAAGGCCGAAGGAGGGGTCGTAGAACCAGCTGAAGACCAGGCCGACGACCACCTGGCTGATCACGAAGGGGAAGAAGAACAGCGACTTGTAGATCCGGATCCCGGCCACCGTCTGGTTGAGAAAAAGCGCGATGGCCAGCCCCAGCGGGATCGCCAGCAGGTAGAGCACCAGCCAGATCACGTTGTTGCGGAGCGAGGTGTAGAAGGCGTCGTCCCAATACATCTCCTCGTAATTGCGCAGGCCGACATATTCGGCGGCCCCGAGCCCGTCCCATTCATAGAGCGAGATGTTGAAGCTCTGCCCGACCGGGATCAGCACGTAGATCGCGAAGAACAGGATGCCCGGCGCCAGGAACAGCCAGGGCGTGATGGCGATCTGGTTGCGCCGCCACCAGGAGCGGGGGGCGGGGCCGACCGCGGGGCGCGGCGCGGTGGAAGGGGGAAGCGGGGCCATGGCCGGACCTTTCGGAACGTCGGGGGAGACCGGGGGCGGCGCACCGCCCCCGGCATGAGATCGCCGCGCGATCAGTAGATGCGCTGGCGGGCGCGCTCGAGCCGGTCGAGGATGCGGTCGAGATTGTCGGGCTTGACCATGAATTCCTGGAAGCCCTCCATCGCCACCTTGGCCATCTCGGCCGGCGCGTCGCGGTCGAAGAACTGTGCCACGCCGCCGGGGCTGTTCTGCGACAGGGTCTCGAAGCCCTCCTTGAGGAACTTGTCGTCATCCACCGAGGAGGCGCTGTTCACCGGCAGCTGCCCCAGCGCGTCGCCCGCGTTGATAGCGGTCTGGTTCTCGGCCGAGGTCACGAATTTCAGGAAGGCGCGCGCGGCCTCCTTGTTTTCGGCACCCGAGGGGATGTGGAACGTGTCGGTCGGCGCGTCCTCGGCCAGTTCGACATCCGGGTTGATCGCCGGGAACTGGTAGTAGTCGAGCTGGTCGTCGGTGAGCCCGGCCTCGCGCAGCGGCGCCACGGCGAAGTTGCCCATCAGGTAGGCCGCCGCCTCGCCGTTCACCATGAAGGGCAGCGCTTCCTGCCAGCTATAGGCGGTGTGGTTGTCGACATAGGCGCCCATGTCGATCAGCTCGCGCCAGTTGGCGAAGGTCTGCTTCACGCGCTCGTCGGTCCACTCCACCTCGCCATTGGCGAGCTGCATGTGGAAGTCGAAGCCGTTTGTGCGCATGTTGAGGTAGTCGAACCAGCCGGCGGCGGTCCACAGGAACTTGGTGCCGATGGTGAAGCACTTGATGTCGTTGTCGAGCAGCGTCTGGCAGTTCGACTTGAAGGTCTCCCAGTCCTGAGGCTCCTCGAGCCCGTGCTCCTCGTAGAGATCCTTCCGGTAGTACACGCCCCACTGGTAGTAGGTGTAGGGCACGCCCCACTGCTTGCCGTCGAGCGTCATCGCGCCCTTGGTCGAGGCGAGGTTCTCGCTCAGCTCGCCTTCCCACAGATCCGAGACGTCCTCGAACAGCCCGGCATCGACATAGGGGGCCATGCGGTTGCCGGCGTACCAGTTCGCCACGTCCGGCGGGTTGGCGGTGAGGAAGTTGCGGATCTGGGTCTTGTAGGCTTCGCGGTCGATCACCGTCAGCTCGATGTTCAGATCCGGGTGCATCTCCCCGAATCGCTCGATCATGCCCTCCATCACCGCGCGCGGCGCCGGGTTCGACATGTCCGAGAAGATCTTCAGATCGCCCGTGAGCGCCATCTCGTGGCTCTCCGCCCATGCCCCGCTCGTCAGAGCGGTCGACATGACCAGCGCGAGCAGCGCGGTCTTCGAATGCTTAACCATGATTTCCTCCCTCCGGTGGTGCAAATTTGGTCTCATTATTTGAGACTAGGTTTTGCATATTGAAATCATACTCCGCTTTGCCCTAAGCTTGTCAACAGTCGAGGCGCGGCATTGCGCGTCCGGACGCAACGGAGGAGGGGCAATGACGGCGCAACGAGGCGAGCAGCAGGCGGGCGATGGGACCATCGGCAAGGCGGTCGCGGTGCTCGATCTGGTGGCCGGGTTCGAGCGGCCGGTCCGCTTCAACGAGCTGCGGTCGCATTCCGATTACCCGAAGGCGACGCTCTACCGGCTGCTGCAGACCCTGACCAACCAGGGGCTGCTGGCGCTCGATCCCGAGCGGCAGACCTACGCGCCGGGGCTGCGGCTGATGAGGCTGGCGCATGCCGCCTGGCAGCAATCCTCGCTGGCGCCGGTGGCGCGGCCGCATCTGGCGCGGCTCGCGGCGCGGGCGCAGGAGACGGTGCACCTGGCGCAGCTCGACGCAGGGCAGGTGCTCTATGTCGACAAGCGCGTGCCGTCCCGGCCGATCGAGATGTTCAGCCAGGCCGGCAAGGTCGGCCCGGCGCATTGTACCGGCGTCGGCAAGGCGATGCTGGCCTTTCTGGAGCCGGAGGCGCTCGACCGGGCGATCGCGCTGCAGAGCTTCTACCGCTTCACGCCGCAGACCATCACCGACCCGGACGCGTTCCGCGCCGAACTCGCGGAGATCCGCAGCCGCGGCTACGCCTTCGACCGCGAGGAGCACGAGCCGGGAATCATCTGCGTCGCGATGCCGATCCTGTCGGCCCGCGGCCGGGTGATCGGCGCGCTCTCGGTCACCTCGGTGACCACCCGCCGCAGCCTCGAGGATCTCGAGGCGATGGCGCCGCTGCTGCGCGAGGCGGCCGACCGAATTTCCAAGGATACCGAAGCGTGGCGCTTCCCCGACGAGGGGCGTGCCCGGCAGGAGGAAGAGAAGAATGTCTGACGTCACGCTGCGCGGGCTGATCAAGCGCTATGGCGAGGTCGAGGTGATCCACGGGGTCGATCTCGACATCGAGGACGGGGAATTCGTGGTGTTCGTGGGCCCGTCGGGCTGCGGCAAGTCCACGCTCTTGCGGATGATCGCCGGTCTGGAGGAGACCAGCGACGGCCAGATCCGGATCGGCGCGCATGACGTGACCCGGGCCGATCCGGCCGACCGCGGTGTCGCCATGGTGTTCCAGACCTACGCGCTCTACCCGCATATGACGGTCGAGGAGAACATGGGCTTCGGCCTGAAGATGACCGGCCACAAGAGCGCCGAGATCAAGGAGAAGGTCCGCGAGGCGAGCCGGATCCTCAAGCTCGACGACTATCTCAAGCGCAAGCCCAAGGCGCTCTCGGGCGGCCAGCGCCAGCGCGTCGCCATCGGCCGCGCCATCGTCCGCGGCCCCGAGGTGTTCCTGTTCGACGAGCCGCTGTCGAATCTCGACGCCGAGCTGCGGGTCGACATGCGGGTCGAGATTGCCCGGCTCCACAAGGAGATCGGCGCGACGATGATCTACGTCACCCACGACCAGGTCGAGGCGATGACGCTCGCCGACAAGATCGTGGTGCTGCGCGCCGGCAATATCGAGCAGGTCGGCGCGCCGATGGATCTCTACCGCGACCCCGATAACCGCTTCGTGGCGGGCTTCATCGGCAGTCCGGCGATGAACTTCGTCGGCGGCAGCGCCGCCGATGGCGGGGTGATCGCGCCGGGGCTCGGCGCCGAGACCATCGCGGCCCCGGCGCGGCTGCCGACGCCCGGCACCGAGGTGATCCTCGGGCTGCGCCCGCAGCATATGGGGATCGTGGCGGGCGACAGCCACGCGGTCGACCTGGTCGAAAAGCTCGGCGGCGTCTCCTACGCCTACCTGATCGCCGAGACCGGCGACCGGCTGGTGGTCGAGCTGCGCGAGGACGACCCCACGCCGCGCCCCGGCGAACGCGTCGGGCTGCGGGTCGACGCGAGCCGGGCGATGCTCTTCGACGCCCAGACCGAGCGCCGCATCCGCTGAGAGACCATGCGACGGTCCCGCCCGATCAGGGGCGGGGCCGTTCCTGGCCGTGATGCTCTGCGCGGAAGTTACCTGATAGGCATCATGCGCTGAATCGCGGCCTCAGATACGCCCTTTCAGGGCGTGCTGCGCTTGGCGGTCGAGAAGTACATCGCGCAGCACAGTCGCGGTGATTGTCGACTGGTAACCCCAATAATCGAACTCAGCCCATATTTTAGGTTGGATTCAGGACCGGATGTCCGGTCGATGAGGTGCAAGCGGGACATCCAGTCCTTTCCCAAACCGTCTTAACCTCCGTGCGCAGAACGCTGTGGCGCTGCGCCAATCGCCGAGCTTCATCGCACCCCTGGCCGTTTCCCCGGACCCTCCAGATCGCGCGAGCGACGCGCGCGAGGCCGGGGTATCGCATCAGACCGCCTCGGTATTGGATTCCGACCCCCCGGCTGGACCATGGTCGCCTCAGACCGAAGCCCGAACGCCGCAGGGGGCCTGATGAGCAAGATCGACCACATCGAAACAACGATCCTCGATATCCCGACGATCCGCGGCCATGTGCTGTCGATGACCACCATGACCGTGCAGTCGGTCGTGCTGGTGCGGATCCGGTTCGGCGACGGCTCGGAGGGCTGGGGCGAGGGTACCGCGATCGGCGGGATGAGCTACGGGCCCGAAAGCCCCGAAAGCATCCGGCTCGCCATAGATGCCTATATCGCCCCGGCGATCACCGGGATGGAGGGCGACGACGTCAACGCCGTCACCCACAAGGTCGAGCGGCTGGTGCGCGGTAACCCGATCGCCCGCTGCGCGGTCGAGACCGCGCTGTGGGACGGGCTGGGACGGCGGCTCGGCGTTTCGGTGGCGCAGCTCTTCGGCGGCCCGGTGCGCGAGACGATGCCGGTGGCCTGGACGCTGGCCAGCGGCAATTCCGAGACCGACATCGCCGAGGCACGCGAGATGATCGCCGCGCGTCGGCACAACATCTTCAAGCTCAAGATCGGCAAGCGCGCATTGCGCGACGACCTCGCCCATGTCGGCGCGATCAAGTCGGCGCTCGGCGACGGCGCCAGCATCCGGGTCGACGTCAACCAGGCCTGGAACGTCACCGAGGCGCGCCACGGCCTCAGGGGGCTGCAGGAGATCGGCGTCGATCTCGTGGAGCAGCCGATCGCCGCCCGCTTTCACAAGGCTTTGGGCCATCTCACCGACGCCTACGAGATCGCTGTGATGGCGGACGAGGCGCTGCAGGGGCCCGAGGACGCGATGCGCGTCGCCGCCGAACGCTCGGCCGATGTCTTCGCGGTCAAGATCGCGCAGTCCGGGGGGCTCAGGCGTGCTGCCGAGGTGGTGGCGATCGCCCAGTCGGCCGGGATCGGGATCTATGGCGGCACCATGCTCGAGGCCGGGATCGGCACCGCCGCCGCGGTGCAGCTTTTCTCGACGGTGGAGCGGCTCGGCTGGGGGACCGAGCTGTTCGGGCCGCTGCTGATGAAGGACGAGATCCTGACCACGCCGATCGAGTATCGCGACTTCTCTCTGGTGCGCCCGCAGGGGCCGGGTCTCGGCGTGGTGCCGGACCCCGAGAAGATCGCCCGTTACGACCGCGACGCGGGGCGGGTGCTGCGCAGCGTCGCGGGGGAGTGAGGCGCGGCGTTCGCGCCGCGCGCAACAGCAACGCTGTCCGGGGCGCCACCGCGCCGGACAACCGAGGAGGAGGAAAAGCCATGTTCACATCGACGGATCTCACGGAGATCGAGCGCCGCCTCGACGGCATCGTGCAGGACGACCCGGAGAAGGGCATCTTCCGCGCCCGCCGCGACATGTTCTCGGACGAGGATCTGTTCGAGCTGGAGATGAAGCACATCTTCGAGGGCAACTGGATCTACATGGCGCATGAGAGCCAGATCCCCGAACCGGGCGACTACTACACGCTGACCATGGGCCGCACCCCGGTCGTCATCACCCGCGACAAGGATGGCGAGTTGCACGCGCTGGTCAATGCCTGCAGCCATCGCGGCGCGATGCTGTGCCGCTTCAAGCGGCGTAACCAGAAAACCTTCACCTGCCCGTTCCACGGCTGGACCTTTTCGAACACCGGCAAGCTTTTGAAGGTCAAGGACCCCAAGACCGGCGGCTATCCCGAGCAGTTCAACAAGGATGGCAGCCACGACATGACCCGCGTGGCGCGGTTCGAGAACTATCGCGGTTTCCTGTTCGGCTCGCTCAACCCCGACGTCTCGTCGCTGGAAGAGTATCTGGGCGAGACCCGCAAGCTGATCGACATGGTGGTCGATCAGTCCGAGGAGGGGCTGGAGGTGCTGCGCGGCGCCTCGACCTACACCTTCGACGGCAACTGGAAGCTGCAGGCCGAGAACGGCGCCGACGGCTATCACGTCTCCTCGGTGCACTGGAACTACGTCGCCACCACCGGGCGGCGCGGCCAGGAGGGCAAGGAGGACAAGATCAAGGCCACCGACGCCTCGAAATGGTCCAAGCAGAAGGGTGGCTTCTACAGCTTCGACAACGGCCACCTGCTCCTGTGGACGACCTGGGCCGACCCGACCAACCGCCCGCTCTATGCCGAGCGCGACAATTTCGCTGCCAAGTATGGCGAGGCCAAGGCCGACTGGATGGTCGGCGTGCTGCGCAACCTGTGCCTCTATCCGAACCTGTTCCTGATGGACCAGTTCAGCTCGCAGCTGCGGGTGTTCCGCCCCGTCAGCTCGACCCAGACCGAGGTGACGATCTACTGCATCGCGCCGAAGGGCGAGAGCCAGGAAGCGCGCTCGCGCCGGATCCGGCAATACGAGGATTTCTTCAACGCCAGCGGCATGGCGACCCCGGACGACACCGAGGAATTCCGCGCCACGCAGCGCGGCTACCAGGGCGCGGCCCATGCCAAGTGGAACGACCTGACGCGCGGCGCGACGCATTGGATCACCGGCCCCGACGAGGAGGCGAAGGCGCTTGGCATCGTGCCGATCATGTCGGGTGCGCGCACCGAGGACGAGGGGCTGTTCGTGGTGCAGCACCGGCAATGGGCGGCGCGCATGAACGCGGCGGTCGAGAAGGAGCGCGCCGCGCTCGGCAACGACACCATCGCCGCGGAGTAAGATCATGACCACCCAGACCATCGACCGCCCCGCCACCGCCACCGAGCTGAGCTTCGAGCGGATCCAGGCCTTTCTCTACGCCGAGGCGCGCGCCCTCGACGACCGGCAGTGGGATGACTGGATCGGCTTCTACCATCCCGACTGCCAGTTCTGGATGCCTGCCTGGGATGACTTCGACACGTTGACCGAAGATCCCGAGAACGAGATGTCGCTGATCTTCTACTACGACCGCTCGGGCATCGAGGACCGGGTGTTCCGGATCAAGACCGACCGCTCCTCGGCGACCTCGCTGCCCGAGCCGCGCACCCAGCACAACATCTCGAACATCGAGGTGCTGGAGCGCGCGGGCAGCACGATCAAGCTGCGGTTCAACTGGATCACCAACACCTACCGCTACGGCGAGACCGACACCCATTGGGGGACGTCCTTCTACACGCTCGACGTCTCGGGGGAGAAGCCGCTGATTGCCGACAAGAAGGTGGTGCTCAAGAACGACCGCATCCACCACGTGATCGACGTCTACCACATCTGAGCCGCGGCCATCGATCGATGGCCCAGGCGTCCGCGCGCCCCGGGGAGGGGGCGCGCGACCGGGAGGAGGAACAGCATGAGCTACAGCATCGCGCTCAATTTCGAGGACGGGGTCACCCGCGTCATCGATTGCGACGAGGACGAGAAGGTGACCGACGCCGCCTTCCGCCAGCGGATCAACATCCCGATGGACTGCCGCGACGGCGTCTGCGGCACCTGCAAGTGCTTTGCCGAGAAGGGCGAGTACGAGCTCGAATTCTACATGGATGAGGCGATGACCGAGGAGGAGGCGGAGGAAGGCTATGTCCTGACCTGCCAGATGATCCCGGAGAGTGACTGCGTCATCCGTGTTCCGGCCTCGTCGCTGGTCTGCAAGACCGGCGCCGAGACGCTGGGCGGTACGGTGGCCGGGGTGGATGTGCTGTCGGAGACCTCCTTCGGGCTGCGCGTGACGCTCGACCGGCCGATGGGCTTCCTGCCGGGGCAGTACGTCAACGTCTCGGTGCCCGGCGCGGGCGTGCACCGCTCCTATTCCTTTTCCTCGGCACCCGGCGCGACCGAGGCGAGCTTCCTGATCCGCAACCTGCCCGGCGGGGTGATGAGCGGCTATCTCGCCCAGGCCGACGCCGGTGACCGGCTGGAGCTGACCGGGCCGATGGGCGCCTTCTACCTGCGCCCGGTGGAGCGGCCGCAGCTCTGGCTGGCGGGCGGCACCGGCCTCGCGCCCTTCTTGTCGATGCTGGAGCAACTCGCCGCGCAGGGCTGCGATCAGCCGGTGACGCTCTATTACGCCGTGACCCGCGCCGCCGACCTGGTGGAGTTGGAGCGAGTGAAGGCGCTGGCCGAACGGATCGGCGGGGTCGAAGTGATCACCATCCTCGCCGCTGAGGAGGATGCGCATGAGCGCAAGGGCTTCGTCACCGACCACATCTCGGCCGGGGATCTCAACGAGGGCGATTGCGACGTCTATCTGTGCGGTCCGCCGCCGATGGTCGAGGCGGTGCGCAAGCATTTCGCCACGTTGGGCGTGGAGCCCGCGAGCTTCCACTACGAGAAGTTCGCCCCCACCGAGACGGCAGCGGCGGCATGAGCGGGCGCTTCGCGGGCAAGGCGATGGTGGTGACCGGCGCCGCGCAGGGCATCGGCCGGCGCGTGGCCGAGCGCGCCGCTGAGGAGGGCGCCGAGCTGCTCATCGTCGACCGGGCGCCGCAGCGCCGCGAGGTGGTGAAGGCGATCCGCGCCGCCGGCGGCACCGCGCATGAGACCAGCGCCAACCTCGAAAGCTGGGCCGGATGCCAGAAGGCGATGGATAAGGCGGTCGAGCTGTTCGGCCGGATCGACATCCTGGTCAACAATGTCGGCGGCACGATCTGGGCCAAGCCCTTCGAGCACTATGCCCCGAAGGAGATCGACGCCGAGGTCCGTCGTTCGCTGTTCCCGACGCTCTATTGCTGCCGCGCCGCGCTCGAGCCGATGCTCGAGGCGGGGCAGGGGGTGATCGTCAACGTCTCGTCGATCGCCACGCGCGGGCTCAACCGCGTGCCCTACGCGGCGGCCAAGGGCGGGGTGAACGCGATCACCGCGAGCCTCGCCTGGGAGGTGGCCGAGCGCGGCATCCGCGTCGTCGCCACCGCGCCGGGCGGCACAGAGGCGCCGCCGCGCGCCGTGCCGCGCAACCCCAATGCGGAACAGGAACAGCGCGAGGACTGGTACCGGACCATCGTCGACCAGACGATCCAGTCGAGCCTGATGAAACGATACGGCACGCTCGACGAGCAGGCGGGAGCGATCCTGTTCCTGGCGTCGGACGAGGCCTCCTACATCACGGGCGTCACCTTGCCCGTGGGAGGCGGAGATCTGGGCTGAGCCGTGGGAGGCGGCGAGGCCAAACAACTGGAGGAGAACACCCATGCCGACCATGACCAAGGCGGCCCTTGCCGGGCTCGCCACGACCTTCTGCGTCGAAAGCGCATCCGCTGAGCAGATCGATGTCGGGCTGCTCCTGCCCTTCTCGGGCGTCTATGCGGCGCTCGGCAACGACATCGAGGCGGGCTTCCGGCTCGGGCTCGAGACCTTCGGCGTCGAGACCGACGCCACCTTCGAGGTGCTGCGCGAGGACACCGAGGTCAAGCCGCCGGTGGCGCTCGCCAAGGCGCGCAAGCTGATGCTGCAGGACAATGTCGACGTGATGGTCGGCATCGTGTCCTCGGGCGTGCTGGGGGCGGTGCGCGACATGGTCGACGGCGCGGGCGTGCCGCTGATCGTCGCCAATGCCGGCAATGACGAGGCGACCGGCGCGGATTGCTCGCCCTACATCACGCGGATCTCCTTCTCGAACGGCCAGGTCAACCGCCCGATGGGCACCTGGCTGGCCGAGCAGGGCGTGGAGAAGGTCTACACCCTCGCACCCGACTACGCGGCGGGGCGGCAGATGATCGGTGGCTTCGTCGAGACCTTCGAGGCGGCCGGCGGCGAGATCGTCGGCCAGGAGTTCACGCCGTTCCAGCAGACCCAGGATTTCGGACCCTATCTCGCCCAGGCCAAGGCCAGCGGCGCCGATGCGGTCTATGTCTTCTATGCCGGAGGCGAGGCGATCTCCTTCGTCAAGCAGTATGACAGCTTCGGGCTGAAGGGCGAGCTGCCGCTCTACGGCTCCGGCTTCCTGACCTCGCCGCTCTATGTCGAGGCCGAGGGCGCGGCCGCCGAGGGTGTGGTCGCGGCGCTGCATTACGTGCCGACCATCGACAACGAGGCCAACGCCGCCTTCGTGCAGGCCTTCGAAGCGGCGAACGACCGGCTGCCGTCGGAGTTCGCGGTGCATGGCTACGACGCCGCGCGCGCGCTGATCGAGGCCTCCGCCACCGGCGCCGCCGACCGCGAAAGCCTGGCGCAGGCGCTGCGCGAGGTCAGCTTCGGTGGCCCGCGCGGCCAGATGTCGATCGATCCGGCGACCAACAACATCGTCCAGCCGATCTATGTCTACGAGACCGTCGCGGGCGAGGACGGGCTGACGCAGAAGGTGCTCGCCACCCTGCCGGCCGAGGCCGACCCGGCCAATGGCTGCGAGATGAACTGAAGGCCCGTGGCCGCGTCCGTCCCGGGCGCGGCCGATCTTTCACTGCGATCCGAACCGGGAGACCCGCCATGACCCATGACGCCGGCTTCTGGGTGCTTCAGGCGCTCAACGCGCTGCAGCTCTCGATGCTTCTCTTCCTGCTTTCCGTCGGGCTGACCGTGATCTTCGGCCTGATGCATTTCGTCAATCTCGCCCATGGCGCGCTCTACGCGCTCGGCGCCTATGTCGCCGCCAGCGTGGCGGGCGCCACCGGCGGCTTCTGGGTGGGGCTGATCGTGGCCCCGATTGCCGTCGCCGCGATGGGGGTGGTCCTCTATGGCGGGCTGATCCGCCGGATGCGGCGATCCGGCCCGATGGCGCAGGTGCTGGTCACCTTCGGCCTGATCTTCGCGCTTCTGGATCTCACCCGCATCATCTGGGGCGACGTGGCGCTGGCCTCCGACGTGCCGGTGCTGCTCGAGGGGCAGGTCCGGCTACTGGGTGTCGACTACCCGGCCTACCGGCTGTTCGTGATCGGGCTGGGTCTGGCAGTGCTCGCCGCACTCGCCTTCGTGCTGGGGCGCACCCAGATCGGCGCGATGATCCGCGCCGGTGTCGACAATGACGCCATGGCCGCCTGCCTCGGCATCGATGTCGAGCGGCTGTTCTTCGTGGTGTTCTGCGTCGGTTGCGCGCTGGCGGGGCTGGCGGGCGCGGTGGCGGCGCCGCTGCTGTCGGTGACGCCCGACATGGGGCTGCAGATCCTGATCCCGGTGCTGATCGTCATCGTCATCGGCGGGCTGGGATCGCTCAAGGGGGCGATCGCCGGGGCGCTGATCTACGGGGTGGTGCAGACCTTCGGCGCGGTGCTGGCGCCGCAGTTCTCCTCGGTTCTCATCTATGCCCTGCTGGCGCTGGTCCTCGTGACCCGGCCGACCGGCCTCTTCCCCGCGAAAGGATAGAGCGATGTTCAGACACACTCCCCTGCGCGTCGCGGCGCTGGCGCTGCTCGCCGCCGCGGGCATCGGATACGCCTTCGGCGCGAGCTATTTCGGGCTCGAGATCCTAACCGAGATCGCGATCCTCGCGATCCTGGTGTTGGCGCTCGACATGGTGGCGGGCTTCGGCGGTATGGTGTCACTGGCGCATGGCGCGCTGGCCGGCGTGGGCGCCTATGGCTACGCCATGCTGCAGACCCAGACCGGGGTCGCGCCACCGCTGGCGCTTTTGGGTGCGGTCGGGCTGACCGGCGCGCTGGCCTGGGCGATCGGCGCGGTCTGCGCCCGCAGCCACGGCATCTATTTCATCATGGCGACGCTGGCCTTCGGGCAGATGGCCTATTCCTACATCTTCGAAACCCCCGCCTTCGGCGGCGATGACGGGCTGGGCGGCATCGCGCGGCTCGACCTGTCGGTGTTCGGCATCGACCTGATGGACAGCCGCAGCTTCGCACTGTTCTGCCTCGCCATGGTGGCGCTGGCCTATGCCGCCTGCGCCTTCGTGCTGCGCTCGGGGCTGGGGCGCAGCCTGTCGGGCGTGCAGCAGAGCGAGCAGCGGATGCGCGCGCTTGGCCTCACCGTCTGGCGGGTCAAGGCGCATGTGTTCGGCCTGTCGGGCATGATCGCCGGGCTGTCGGGCGCGCTGGCGGCGCAGCACATCATGTATGTCTCGCCCGGCCTGCTGTCGTGGACCGTCTCGGGCGAGGCGCTGGTGGTGGTGATCCTCGGGGGCCTGGGCACGCTGGTCGGCCCGCTGGTCGGCGCCGCCTTCTTCGTGGTGCTCAAGCACGAGGTCGGGGCGATCACCCCCTACTGGCACCTGGTCACCGGGCTGGTGCTGATCGCCGTGGTGATGAGCCGCGCGAACGGCATCTTCGGCGCCATAGAGACATGGGTCGCGCAACGCCGCACGGCCCGTCGCCCGCAACCCCTGGCCGAGGAGGTGCCCGGCAATGCTTGAGACCCGCAATCTCGACAAGAGCTTCGGCGCGATCCACGTCACCCGCGACGTGTCGCTGAAGCTGGGGCGCGGCGAGCGCCGCGTGATCCTCGGCCCCAACGGCGCCGGCAAGACCACGCTGTTCAACCAGCTTACCGGCGAGATAGCCCCGAGCTCGGGGCGGATCATCCTCGACGGCGAGGACGTCACCGCGCTGCCGGTGGCGCAGCGCGCCAGGGCCGGCCTGTCGCGCAGCTACCAGAAGAACACGCTGTTCGACGGGCTGAGCGTGGCCGACAATCTCGGCCTCGCGGCGATGGTGGCGCAGGGACGGGGCATGGGGCTGGGCCGCGACGGGCTCCTCCACCCGGAGGTCCGCGAGACGGTAGCGGAGGTCGCCGCGCAGCTGCGCCTGTCGGATCATCTCGACGCGCGGGTGAGCGAGATCTCCTACGGCATGCGCCGCCAGCTCGAGGTCGGCGTGGCACTGGCCACGCGGCCCAAGGTGATCCTGATGGACGAGCCGACCTCCGGGGTGGGGCCCGAGATGGCCAGGGGCTTCCACGAGCTGCTGGCATCGCTACCGCGCGACCTGACGCTGCTGATCATCGAGCACGACATGGATCTCGCCTTCGCGGTGGCCGACACGATCACGGTGCTGAACTACGGCGAGGTGGTGTTCGACGGGCTGCCCGAGGCGGCGCGCGGCAGCAGCCTGCTCAAGGAAATCTATCTGGGGAGCTGGGAAGATGCTTGATCTGGTGGACGTCCGGTCCGGCTATGGCGAAACGCAGGTGCTGCACGGGCTGTCGCTCGCGGCCCGGCCGGGGCGGGTGCTGGCGGTGCTGGGCCGCAACGGCGCCGGCAAGAGCACGACGCTCAAGACCATCATGGGGCTGCTGCCCTGCCGCGGCGGCGAGATCCGCCTCGACGGCGCGCCGATCGCCAAGCGCCCCTTCGACGTGGCCCGCGACGGCATCGCCTATGTGCCCGAGACGCGGGACATCTTCCCTTCGCTCACGGTGCGCGAGAACCTCGACCTCGCCGCGCGGCGCTTTGCCGGGGCGGGGGAGGGGCGCTGGACGCTCGAACGGGTGCTCGAACTGTTTCCGCGCCTGGGGGAGCGGATGGAGAATGGCGGCACGCAGCTTTCGGGTGGCGAGCAGCAGATGCTGGCGATTGCGCGGGCGCTGCTGATGAACCCGCGGCTGCTGATCCTCGACGAGCCGACCGAGGGGTTGGCGCCAATCATCGTCAAGCTGATCCATGACAAGCTGCAGGAGCTCAAGCGTGCCGGGCTGACCATGGTGGTGGTCGAGCAGAATTTCGGCTTTGCCACCTCGCTGGCCGACGACGTGGCGGTGGTCAGCAAGGGGCAGGTGGTCTGGACCGGTACCGCCGCCGAGATCCGCGCCGACGCCGAGGCGCAGCATCGCTGGCTGGGGGTCTGAACCCAATGGCACGGCCCGGGCCGCCGGCGCGGCGGCCCGTGGTTCAGAAGACCTTGCGCGCGACCTTCTGGGCGATGCCGACGAAGTTGCGCACATGCGCGCCCTGTTCGTCGTAGCGGTAGTTCAATGCCAGTGCGGTACGCGCGATCTCTGGCTCGATGCGCAGGAACTTCATGCCCTTGCGCGGCGCTGACGAGACCGACTCCGGGACGATGCAGACCCCTTCCCCGACCGAGACGAGGCTGAGCGCGGTCTGCAGGTCCATGCACCAGACCCGCAGCGGCACCGGAAAGCCCGCCTTCTCGCAGGCGCCGAGGATGAAGTCGGCGTAGCTCGGACGCGGGTATTCCGGGTAGAGGATCAGATTGTGCGTCGCCAGCCGTTCGAGCTTGGCCACCGTGCGCCCACCGGTATCGACGGTGTCGGGCAGGGCCAGGATCAGCCGCTCCTCGAGCAGCTCGCGGGTGACGAATTCGGGGTCCTCTAGCGCCGGGCGGCCGAACGCCACGTCGATTTCGCGCGCCACAAGCGCCCGGTGCAGCTGCGCGTTGTTCATCGGCAGCAGGCTGAGATTGACCTCCGGAAAATTGGCGCGAAACGATTTGATGATGGTCGGCAGGATGCCGAAGGTCGATGAGCCGACGAAGCCGATCCTCAGCCGCCCCTCGGCACCCTGTCCGATCCGCTTCACCTCGAGCTTGGCATCCTCGATCTGGCGCAGGATCGACACGCCGCGTTCGTAGAGCCGCTCCCCCGCTTGGGTGAGCGAGATGGCGCTGCGGCTTCGGTCGAAAAGCTGGGCGCCGAGCTCCTCCTCGAGCTGCTTGATCTGGCGGCTGAGCGGTGGCTGCGCCATGCCGAGACGTTCCGCCGCACGGCCGAAGTGAAGTTCCTCGGCCAGTGCCGTGAAGTAGGTCAGTTGCCTGAAATTCATTGCTCTCTCCCTGGCCCGCGATCTTACGGCGCCGCAAAGGGGCTGGCACGAGAAAAACCCCTGCCGAGGCAGGGGTTTGGGGTCGCCAGGCGGGCCGATTTCTACTCCGCGGCGAGCGCGGCCTCGGCGGCGCCCTCCTTGAGGACGAAATCGAAGCTCACCCGCAGGTCGGTGTCGAGATCGCTGCCGGCCTTCTCGAACTTCGCGATCAGGCTCTCCTTCACCGCGAAGACCGAGTCGCTGTCGAGCCAATCGCTGTCGGCGTCGTAGACCTGGCTGACCAGGGTGCGGTAGCCGTCCTTGGACAGGATGAAATGCATGTGGCCGGGGCGGTTCGGGTGATGGCCCATGTAGCGCAGCAGCTCGCCCGCCGTCTCGTTGTCGGGGATCGGGTAGGCGACCGGGCGCACCGCGCGAAAGGCGTAATGGCCCTGCTCGTCGGTCTCGAAGCGGCCGCGCAGATTGTAGTCGGGCTGGTCCGGGTCGTGGTTCTCGTAGAGCCCGTTCGGCGCATCCTCCCAGACGTCGATGGTCACGCCGGTGACGGGGTTGCCATGGGCGTCGCGGACATGGCCCTCGAAATAGACCGTCTCCTCGTTGTCGAAATGCTTCTGCACGGTCGAGGCGCCCTTGGGCAGCACCGGCGGGTTCTCGCGGTAGAAGGGGCCGAGCACCGTGGACTCGCTCTCGCCGCCCTCGACCGGGTGGGTCAGCATGTCAGCCAGCACCTCGACGCCGAGGATGTCGCCGAGCAGGATGAATTCCTGTCGCTTGTCGTCGCAGACCGCGCCGGCGCGGGCGAGGAACTGGCAGGCCTCGATGAATTCGCCATGGGTCAGGGTCACGTCGCGGCAGAAATCATGCAGGTGACGGATCAGCGCGCTCATGATCTCGCGCTGGCGGTCGCTGATCTCGCCATGCTGGCCGAGCGAGGCGATCACCGCGTCCGTGACGGTCTCTCTGGTAACGTTGCGCATCCTCATTCCTCCTCCAAGGGGTCGCTTCGCCGGCATCCTGTGCGAGTGGCCCCAGCCGGCCAATGCCCGGCCCGGTATCGCGCGATACCCTGCCTCCCGCATCGCCCGTGACGCGAGCCGCGGGGGTATCGCGGGATACCCTGCGCGACATTGCCCGGCGCGGCGGATCCACGGCAGCTTGGGCCCCGAACGCCCATCCGGGCGAGCGAGAGGAGAGGATCATGCAAGCCAGACTGCGCGCCATGCAGGCCCGGCTCAACGGCACGCCGCATCTGCGGCGGCTGGGGCGGCTGTTTTCGGAGACCGTGCTGCTGAAGGTGGACGACGCCGAATATTACCTCGTCTTCGACCGTGGCGCGCTGGCGGCGATCCAGTGCGGCCCGAGCCGCAAGACGCCTTGGCGCTTCGCGCTCTCAACCGACGCGGCGGCGCTGGAGGCGTTCTGGCAGGCGCGGCCCGAGCCGGGATTCCACGACATCTTCGGGTTGGTGAAGATCGGCCGGGGCCGGGTCGATGGCGACATCCTCGCCCTCGTGAAGAACCTGCGCTTCTTCAAGGAATTCATGGCGCTGGGGCGCGACGTCGAGGAGGTGCCGGCATGAACGGGACGATCGAGGCGATCACCGGGCGCTACCTGACGCTGGACTTGGGCGGGCGCGCCCACCGCGTCTATTTCGAGGAGGCCGGGCAGGGTCGCCCGGTGCTGTGCCTGCACACGGCCGGGGCCGACACGCGGCAATGGCGGCACCTGCTCAACGACGCCGAGATCACCGGCTCGAACCGGCTCATCGCCTTCGACATGCCGTGGCACGGCAAGTCGTTGCCGCCGGAAGGGTTCGAGACCGAGGAATACCTGCTGACCACCGAGGCCTATATCGAGACCGTGCTGGCGATGGTCGAGGCGCTTGGGCTCGAGCGGCCGGTGCTGGCGGGTTGCTCCATGGGTGGGCGGATCGCGCTGCAGCTCGCGGCGCTGCATCCCGAGCGCTTCTCGGGCTTCATCGCGATCGAGGCCAGTGACTTCCAGCCCGCCTGGTACGACATCGACTGGTTCCACCGCCCCGACGCGCATGGCGGCGAGATGGGGGCGGCGCTGGTCTCGGCCAACATTTCTCCGCACGCGCCGGCGGCCGAGCGCTGGAACACCCAGTGGATGTTCATGCAGTCCGGGCCCGGCGTGTTCCGGGGCGATCTGAGCTTCTACACGCGCGACGACAGCCTGATCGGTCGGCTCGGCGCGATCGACACGGCGCGTACGCCGGTGCACCTGATGGTCGGCGCCTATGACCTGACCTGCACGCCCGAGGATGCCCGGCGCACCGCCGCGGCGATCCCCGGCGCGACGCTGGCGGTGATGGATGAGCTCGGCCATTTCCCGATGAGCGAGCACCCCATCGGCTTCCGCCCATACTTCCTCGAAGCGCTGGCGCGGATGCCCGACACGGCGCGCCGGGCGGCGTGAGCGCGGGCGCGGCACCCGAGCGCAGCGGGGGTCTGCGCGACGTCTCCGCTTCGGCGGTGACGGCCGGGCTGCTGGCGGTGCTGGTGTCCTGCGCCGGGCCGCTGCTGATCCTGTCGCAGGCGGCGCAGGCGATGGGGGTCGGGGCGCAGGCCTTCTCGTCATGGGTCTTCGCGACACTGGTCTCGGCCGGGCTGGCCTGCATCGGGCTGAGCCTGTGGTTGCGCGCCCCGGTGCTGGTGGCTTGGTCGGCGCCCGGCGCGGTGCTGCTGATCTCGGCCGGGCCCGCGCTGTCGCCGGGCGAGGTAGCGGGGGCCTATCTCGTCACCGCCGCCGCGATCCTGGCGATCGGGGCGAGCGGGTTGTTCGACCGGATCGTCGCTCTGGTGCCGCGCGCGGTGGCGAGCGGCATGATGGCGGGCATCCTGTTCCGTTTCGGCGCCGAGGCGATGGGTGCGCTCGGCGCGGTGCCGCTGGCCTTCACGGTGCTACTCGCGGCGTTCCTTGTGCTGCAGGCGCGGCTGCCGCGGATGGTGATGCCCATCGTGCTGTTATTGGCGCTGGCGCTGTCATGGGGGATCTACGAGGTGCCGTTGAGCGAGGTCGGGCTGCGGGTGGCGCAGCCCTTCGTGACCTGGCCGGTCTTCTCCGCGCAGGCGCTTCTGGGGCTGGCGCTGCCATTGGTGGTGGTTACGCTGACCGGGCAGTTCCTCGGCGGGCTGGCAGTGCTGCGCTCGAACGGCTTTGCCGCGCCGGCCCGGCCGATCCTGGTGGTGGCGAGTCTGGCGGCGCTGCCCGCCGCGCTGATGGGCGGGATCACCACCGCGTTGGCCTCGATCACCATGGCGCTCGGGGCGGGACCCGAAGCGCATCCAGACCCGTCGCGCCGCTATGTGGCCGGGGTGGCCTGCGGGGTGTTCTTCTGCCTCGCGGGGGTGTTCGGTGGCAGTATCGTCGCGGCGCTGACGCTGTTGCCGGGCGAGGTGATCGCGCTGCTCGCGGGGCTGGCGCTGCTCGGGCCGATCGGGCGCGGGCTGTCGGAGATGATGGCCGATCCGCAGGAGGCACAGGCCGGGCTGCTGACCTTCGTCGTGACAGCGTCGGGCGCCAGCCTGTGGGGCCTCGGCGGCAGTTTCTGGGGGATCGTGGTGGGGATCGCCGCCGTGGCGCTGCGGCGGGTCGGGCGACCCGCCGCAACGCAGGATCAGAGCCCCATCAGCCGCGGCAGGCCGAGCGAGACCCAGGGTACGTAGGTGACCAGCAGCAGCGCCCCGGCCAGCGCGATGTAGAAGGGCCAGATCGCGCGCACCGCCTCCTCGATGCGGATGCGCCCGACGACGCAGCCGACGAAGAGGCAGGTGCCCACCGGCGGGGTGCACAGCCCGAGGCCGAGATTGACCAGCAGCATGATGCCGAACTGCTCGGGCTCCATGCCGAGGCTGCGGGCGATCGGCAGGAAGATCGGCGTGCAGATCAGGATCAGCGCCGCCATGTCCATGATCATGCCCAGAACCAGCAGCATGACGTTGATCATCAGCAGGATCAGGATCTTGTTCTGGGTCAGCGCCAGCAGCGCGTCCGACAGCCGCGCCGGCACCTGGTAGAGCGCCAGCAGATAGGCGAAGGAGGCCGCGAAGCCGATCAGGATCATCACCATCGCGGTGGTGCGCACCGAGTTGACGATGGCGGTGCGGAAATCCTCCCAGCTCAGGCTGCGATAGACGATCGCGGTGAGCGCCAGCGCGTAGAGCGCGCCGAAGGCGCCGGATTCGGTCACCGTGAACACGCCCGAAAGCACGCCGCCGATGATGATGATCGCGGTGACGAGGCCGGGGATGGATTCGGCGGCCGAGAGCAGCACCGCGCGCCAGCCCGGGAAGGCCTCGGCCGGGTAGTTGTGGCGGATCGCGAGGATGTAGGCGGCGATGGCGAGGCACAGGCACATCAGCATGCCGGGCACCACGCCCGCGACGAAGAGCTTGGAGATCGAGACGCCGCCGCCGGCCGCGATGGCGAAGATGATCATGTTGTGGCTGGGCGGGATCACGATGCCGGCGATCGACGAGGTCACGGTGACGTTGACCGCGTAGTCGGCGCGGTAGCCACGCTCCTTCATCACCGGCACCAGCAGCGATCCGAGCGCCGAGATGTCGGCGATGGCCGAGCCGGAGATGCCACCGAACAGCATGCTCGACAGGATGTTGACCGAGCCGAGCCCGCCGCGGATATGGCCGACCAGCGTCGAGGCGAAGTTGACCAGCTTGCGGGCGATCCCGCCATGCAGCATCAGCTCGCCCGCGAAGATGAAGAACGGGATCGCCAGCAGCGAGAAGGCGGAGATGCCGGAAATCGTCCGCTGGAAGGTCATCAGCAGCGGCAGCCCCTCGAACCAGAAGGTCAACGCCGCGGCGATGCCCATCGCGAAGGCCACCGGCACGCCGAGCAGCAGCAGCGCCGCGAAGGCGCCCATGAGGATGGCGAGGCCCATCAGATCTTCTCCGGGAGAAAGGGGTCGGTGCTGGGCATCTGCCCGAGCATCCGGCGCAGCGCGCGGGTGCCGCAGAACAGCGTCGCCAGCAGGCCGCAGATCGCCGCCGGGACGGCGCGCATCCCCTCGGGGAGGTGCAGCATCGGCAATTGCGAGGACCAGCCGAAGCGCGCCAGCTCGGCCGAGGCCGAGAACATGACGATGCCGAAGCCGGCCATGATCAGGTCGGAGATGCAGCGCAGCACCGAGGAGACGCGCGGCCCGAAGCCGTCGCGCACGAAGCTGACGCCGAGATGGCCGTCGTCATGGATGCCGGCGGCGGCGCCGAGAAAGGTGATGTATCCCACCAGCAGCAGCGAGAGCTGCTCGACCCAGGTCGGCGTGGTGTTGAGCACGTAGCGGCCGAAGACCAGCCAGCCGAAGCTGGCGATCAGCACCACTAGGCAGAGCGATCCGACCAGCAGGCAGGCGTTGCGCAGCAGCCGCAGCGCGGCGTCGAGTCCGGCGATCAGGCGGGGATGGGCGGTCATGGGCGATGTCCCGGCGAGGGGGAAGGGGAGGCGGGGGCCGGAGCGGTCCCCGCCGGGTCGGTTCACTGCGCGGCGCGGATCATCTCGACCAGCGGCGCCATGTCGGGATTGTCGGCGACATAGGCATCGTAGACCGGGGTCATCGCTTCCTGGAAGGCGCTCTTGTCGGCGATCTCGTTGATCTCGACGCCGGCGGCCCGGAGCGTCTCGAGGCTCGCGGCCTCGCGCTCGTCCCACAGCTCGCGCTGGTAGGTGGCGCTCTCGCGGCCGGCCTCGGCCACGATCTCCTGCTGCTCCGGCGTCAGCGCGTCCCAGGACTTGAGGCTGATGCAGAGGCATTCGGGGATGATCAGGTGCTCGGTCAGCGAGTAGAACTTCGCGACCTCGTAATGGTTGGTCGATTCATAGGAGGGCGGGTTGTTCTCCGCGCCGTCGACCACCCCGGTGCGCAGCGACTGGTAGACCTCGGCGAAATCCATCGGCGTGGCGTTGCCGCCCATCGCCTCGATCATGCCGACGAAGAGGTCGTTGTTCATCACCCGCACCTTCATGCCGGCGACGTCCTCGGGCGTCTCGATCGGGGCTTCGCCGTTGTAGAAGGAGCGCGCACCGGCGGCGTACCAGCCGACCGGCACGATGCCGCGGGCGCGCATGCCCTCGCCGATCGCGGCGCCGAGCTCGCCATCCATCAGCGCGTACATCTGCGGCACGTCCTTGAAGATGAAGGGCAGCAGCGTGACGTTGGCCTCGGGCACCGACTGGCCCATCGGGCCCAGGTTGAAGACGCCGAAATCGATGACCCCGAGCCGCAGCTGCTCGATCGCGTCGGGCTGCGAGCCGAGCACGCCGGAATGGAAGGTCTTGGCGGTCAGTTCGCCGCCGGTGCGCTCCTCGACCAGCGCGCCGAAGCGCTCCATGCCGTGGCTGACCGGGTAATCCTCGACATGGATGTTCCAGCCGCGCCATTCCTCGGCGGCGACGCTGCCGCCGGCCATTGCGATCGCTGCGGCACAGCCGAGCAGGATGCCTCTCATGAACATGTCACTGTCCTCCCTCTCCCTTGTAAGATTTGATTCGTAGTCCGAATTACAAAAAAACGCAACATTGATGTTGGAAACGCGTAATCTCCATATATATTGGCCATCGCAGGGCGGGCTTCCGGCCGAGGGTGGCGGGTCTTGTAAAAATAACGATTACAAATCTTGACAAGATGCGGGTGGCCGTCTAGCTTGGGCTCAACATTTGGCAGAGCCGTCACGGGACGGGCAGGAGGGGACGATGGAAATGACGGCGCTCGGGTCGCAGACCCATGCGAGGTTGATGCAGGTCAGCACGGCGACCTTGACGACCGCGCTCTTCAAGCGGGGCTTTCGCAACATCTACCTGCAGGGGCCGCAGCGGCTCCGGTCGGGGCGCAACATGGTCGGCCTCGCCTACACGCTGCGCTACATCCCGGCGCGCGAGGATCTCGACGTGCTCGAAAGCTTTGCCGACCGCGAGAACGCGCAGCGCAAGGGCGTCGAGGAATGCCCCGCCGGCGCGGTCTTCGTGATCGACTCGCGCGGCGACGCGACCGCGGCTTCCGCCGGCTGCATCTTGGCGACGCGGCTGCAGCAGCTCGGCTGCCGTGGCATCGTCACCGATGGCGGCTTTCGCGACACGCCGGAGATCGCGCAGCTCGAGATGCCCGCCTACCACTCGCGACCGAGCGCGCCGACCAACCTCACCAAGCACCACGCGGTTGCGATCAACGACCCGATCGCCTGCGGCGGCGTGTCCGTTTTCCCCGGCGACGTCATTGTCGGTGACAATGAGGGGGTTGTATGCATACCGAGGCACATGGCCGATGAAGTCGCCGAGGAGGCCATCGAAATGACCTCCTTCGAGGATTTCGTGATGGAGGAGGTGCAGAAGGGCGCGTCGACCTTCGGCCTCTACCCGCCGACCGATCCGGCAACAAAGGGGAAGTACAGCGCATGGCGACAGGCAAACGGGCGATAGAGTTTCCCCAAGCGGCGGCCCCGGTGCGGGCCGCCCGTGAAACCCGCGACCGGACATTGGCCGATACGGTCTATGAAAACATCCTCTCGCGGATCGTGCGGGGGGATTTCCCCGTGGGCGAGAAGCTCCCCACCGAGCACGATCTGAGCGAGGAGATGGGCGTGTCGCGCCCGGTGCTGCGCCAGGCGCTCAAGCAGCTGCGCGAGGACGGGGTCGTGGTGTCGCGCCAGGGCTCCGGCTCCTTCGTGCGGCGCAAGCCCGAGGAGGCGGTGCTCGACTTCGCGCCGATCGGCTCGATCGCCGACATCCAGCGCACCTTCGAGTTCCGCGCCGCGATCGAGGGCGAGGCGGCCTATCTCGCCGCGCAGCGCCGCTCGGAGCGCGAGCTGCGCCAGATCCAGGCCGCGCTCGAAGAGCTGGACCGCTGCGTGCGCACCGGCGAGCTCGGCGTCGATGCCGACGAGGCGTTCCACGCCGCGGTCTGCGCGGCCTCCGACAACCACTACTTCATGTCGGCGCGCAACTCGATGAAGGCCAACATCCTCACCGGCCTCAACCTCACCCGCAACCTGTCGCTGACCAAGTCGCAGGAGCGGCTGGTGATGGTGCAGGCCGAGCATGACGCGATCTACGAGGCGATCGCGGCGCGCGACGGCGAGGCGGCGCGGGCGGCGATGCGCGGCCATATCGAGAACGCCCGCAGGCGGGTCTTCGAAGGCGATATCGGCCACGCCTGACGCGGCCGTGACGGCATGATCTGAAGGGCCCCCGCCATGGCGGGGGCCCTTTGCGTTCAGCCGGTCGGCAGGCCGTGCGCCTCCATGAAATCGGCGCGGCGCGGGGTGAAGGCGTCGATCAGCACGCCCTCCTCGAGGCACAGGCAGGAGTGCTCGGCGTTCGAGGGGATCAGCATCGCGTCGCCGGGGCCCAGGTCGCGGGTCTCGCCCGCGACGGTGAAGCGGAACAGCCCCGAGGTCACGTAGGTCGTCTGGACATGCGGATGGTGGTGCGGCAGGCCGCGCCCATCCTTCTCGAAGCGGAACTCGACCATCATCAACTCGGGGTTCTCGCACAGGATGCGCCGCTGGGCGCCGGGGCCGGAGGTCATCCAGGCCTCCGGGGTATCGCTGTTCACCTGCATCATCGTCTCCTCTCTCGTGGCAGATCGCCGCGCGCCGTCACGGTGCGGGGCATGACAGGGGCCTCCGGGCGGGGAGGCCGAACAAATTCGTCCCGATCCGGGGCGCGGCGGCCGGAACTTGTAAAGTCCGGTTCGACAGCGCGCGTTCCGTCGAATGGAGCGAACCTATGGGCGGTAAAGCGCTTATTAACCTTTCTTTCCCGCCAGGCGGTCGCGTGCCTCTCGGCAGTCGGGACATGATCTTGTTAACAGTTGATTGCCGGTTTGCCAGTCAGTTGTCAATATTTGTATTGATCACTCCTGACGAATCCGATAGTCATGCTGCCAGTGCTTCCACGTCGGGGCCGAAAGGGAGGGGACCATGTCAGGCGTCAGTCTCGAAAAAATCGTCAAACGCTACGGCGCGCTCGAAGTCGTCCACGGCATCGACCTGGAGATCGCGGCAAAGGAATTCGTGGTGCTGGTCGGACCGTCGGGTTGCGGCAAGTCGACGACGCTGCGGATGATCGCCGGGCTCGAGGAGATCTCGGGCGGCACCTGCCGGATCGGCGGGCGGGTCGTGAACCGCGTCGCGCCCAAGGATCGCGACGTCGCGATGGTGTTCCAGAACTACGCGCTCTACCCGCATCTGAGCGTCGCGGACAACATCGCCTTCGGGCTGCGCATCCGCCGCACGCCGAAGACCGAGATCGCCGCGTCGGTCGAGGAAGTGGCCGGGATCCTCGGGCTCACCCCCTATCTCGACCGCCGCCCCGCCGACCTGTCGGGCGGCCAGCGCCAGCGCGTCGCCATGGGCCGCGCCATCGTCCGCCACCCGGAAGTGTTCCTCTTCGACGAGCCTTTGTCGAACCTCGACGCCAAGCTGCGCACCCAGATGCGGGCCGAGATCAAGCGGCTGCACAAGCGGCTCGGCGTGACCTCGGTCTATGTGACCCACGACCAGGTCGAGGCGATGACGCTGGCCGACCGCATCGTGGTGATGCGCGACGGCCGGATCGAGCAGGTCGGCACGCCGATGGAGCTGTTCAACAACCCCGCCAACACCTTCGTCGCGGGCTTTCTCGGCTCGCCGCCGATGAACCAGTTCGAGGCGGTGGTCGAGGGCGGCGACGCCCAGCCGGTGGCGGTGACGCGCGGCGCCCGGATCGCGCTGCCGGCGCTCGAGGCGCTGCGCCATGCACAGGGCCGCCGGGTGATCATCGGCATCCGCCCCGAGCACGCCTCGATCAGCCCGGTCTCGGGCGGCTCGACCGTGCCGGTCGAGCTCGACCTGATCGAGACGCTGGGCTCGGAGGCGCTGCTGCACAGCTCGATCGGCGACACGCCCTTCGTGATCAAGGCCGAGACCGGCGGCGACACCGCGCATCTGAGCGGCGTCAACGCCTTCCACGTCGCGCCCGAGCGGGTCAAGGTCTTCGACCACGACACCGGCCGGGTGCTCTCGGCGCCCCGGGTGGGAGTGGCGGCATGAGCCATCAGGAGAGCATCGGTCCATCGACCGAAGAGCTGGTCATCGAGTCGCGCGAGGCGCTGCGCGACCGGGCCAAGAAGCGCGCCGCACGGCTTGGCGATCATTTCAAGCGCGAGTGGCAGATCTACGTGCTGCTGCTGCCGACGATCATCTGGTTCCTGCTGTTCCTTTACAAGCCGATGTACGGGCTGCAGATCGCGTTCAAGGACTACTCGATCTTCCGCGGCATCGACGGCAGCCCCTGGATCGGCTTCGAGCATTTCCGCACGCTGTTCGACAACGACCAGTTCCTGCGGGCGATCAAGAACACCGTCATCATCAGCTTCTTCAGCCTGCTGTTCGGCTTTCCGGCGCCGATCCTGCTGGCGCTGATGTTCAACGAGATCCTCAACCAGACCTACAAGCGGACCGCGCAGACCATCGTCTACCTGCCGCACTTCATCTCGACCGTGATCATCGCCGGCATCGTGATGACGGCCTTCTCGCCCTCGGCGGGGATCGTCAACACCGTGCTGGAATGGCTCGGCATGGAGCCGATCTACTTCCTGACGCGGCCCGAGTGGTTCCGCCCGATCTTCATCGGCTCCGGCATCTGGCAGGAGGCGGGCTTCCAGTCGATCGTCTATCTCGCGGCGATCGCTGGCGTGAACCCCTCGCTCTACGAGAGCGCGGTGGTCGACGGCGCCAGCCGCTGGCAGATGATGTGGAAGGTCACGCTGCCCTCGATCCTGCCGACGATCATCATCATGCTGATCATCCGCATCGGCAACCTGCTCGAGGTGGGCTTCGAGCTGATCATCCTGCTCTACCAGCCCGCGACCTACGAGACGGCGGACGTGATCAACACCTTCATCTACCGCCAGGGCCTGCAGCAGGGGCAATACGACCTCGCCGCCGCGGCCGGCCTGTTCAACGCCGTCGTCGCCTTCGTGCTGGTGATGACCGCCAACACCATCTCCAAGCGCGTGTCGCGCACGTCGCTGTGGTGAGGAGGGCAACGCCATGAACATGAATCTCTACTCACGCGGCGACAAATGGTTCGTCATCGCCAACATGGTGCTGGTGGGGCTGTTCACGATCTCGACGCTCTACCCGTTCATCTACATCGCCGCGGTTTCCTTCAGCTCGGGCTTCGCGGCGGCCGCAGGCACCGTGGTGCTGGCGCCGGTCGAGTTCACGCTGGCGGCCTATGAGCGGGTGCTGAGCGAGCCGGAGTTCTGGCGCTCCTACGCCAACACCTTAGTCTACACCTTCGGCGGCACGGCGGTGAGCCTGCTGATCATCATCCCCGGCGCCTACGCGCTGTCGCGGCCGCAGCTGATCGGGCGCAGGTTCTGGAACCTCTTCGTGGCCTTCACCATGTGGTTCAACGCCGGCCTGATCCCGTTCTTCCTGAACATGCGCGATCTGGGCCTGCTCGACAGCTATTTCGGGATCATCATCGGCTTCGCGCTGAACGCCTTCAACATCATCCTGCTGCGCAACTTCTTTGAATCCATCCCGTCCTCCTTCGAGGAGGCGGCGCGGATGGACGGCGCCAACGAGTTCCAGGTGCTGTGGAAGGTCTACGTGCCGCTGTCCAAGCCGGCGATCGCCACCATCACCCTGTTCTGCATCGTGGCGCGCTGGAACGGCTTCTTCTGGGCGATGGTGCTGCTGCAAAGCGAGGACAAGATCCCGCTGCAGGTCTATCTGCGCCAGCTGATCGCCGAGCTGTCCGACGACGAGGAGTTCACCAGCACGCTGATCGACGCGGCCTATTCGGTCGAGACCGTCACCGCCGCGATCATCGTCTGCTCCATCATCCCGGTGCTGCTGATCTACCCCTGGGTGCAGAAGTACTTCAACAAGGGCATCCTTCTGGGAGGGGTGAAGGAATGACCGACAACACGCGATTTGGGAGGAGAACCATGCGTAAAACGACACTGTCCGCCGCGTTCCTGGCCACCACCATGCTGGCCCAGCCGGGCTTCGCCGAAGAGCATCTGAGGATCGTCGAGGAGCCGCTCGAGCTCACGATCCACTTCCACTGGCCCCGCAACCAGGGCTACGAGGAGAACTACCCGGTCGAGCAGGCGGCGCGCGAGATGACCGGCATCCACCTCAAGGACGCCACCGCCGGTCGCAACACCCCCGACCACAACGAGGCGATGAACCTGCTGCTGGCGCAGGGCAACCTGCCCGACATCGTCGGCGGCAACCGGATCAAGGACCCGGTCAACCAGTACGGCCCCGAGGGCGCCTTCCTGCCGCTCGACGAGCTGATCGAGGAGCACGCGCCGCACATCAAGGCGCTGTTCGACGAGCGGCCCGAGCTGCGCGACGCGATGGCCTCCTGGGACGGCAACATCTACTACGTGCCCTACCTGCCCGACGGCAAGTTCGGTCGCGCCTGGTACATCCGCCAGGACTGGCTCGACGCGCTGGGGCTGGAGCAGCCCGACAATGTCGAGGAGCTTTACCAGGTGCTGGTGGCGTTCCGCGACCAGGACCCCAACGGCAACGGCAAGAAGGACGAGATCCCGATCTTCGAGCGCCAGTGGGAGGAGCTGATCCGCTTCGTCACGCTGTGGGACGGCCGGTCCTCGGGCTCGGACACCTATCACGACTTCTACGTCGACAATGGCGAGATCAAGCATCCCTACGCCACCGAAGGCTACCGCGAGGGGATCAAGAACCTCGCCAAGTGGTACGCCGAGGGGCTGATCGACCCCGAGATCTTCACCCGCGGCTCGAGCGCGCGTGAATACCTGCTGTCTGAGAACCTCGGCGGGCTGACCCATGACTGGTTCGCCTCGACCTCGGGCTACAACGACGCGCTGCAGGAGAAGGTGCCGGGCTTCAACTTCGTGCCGATGCTGCCACCCGAGAGCGTCAGCGGCCAGCGCATCGAGGAGCATCGCCGCACCCCGCTCAAGCCCGATGGCTGGGCCATCAGCTACGCCAACGAGCATCCCGTCGAGACCATCAAGTATTTCGACTTCTGGTTCACCGAGGAAGGCCGCCGGCTGTCGAACTTCGGCGTCGAGGGCGAGCATTACGAGATGGTCGACGGCACGCCGACCTACACCGAGGAGGTGCTGACCAGCGACCAGCCGGTCAACAGCCAGATGTGGGAGATCGGCGCGCAGATCCCGCGCGGCTTCTACATGGATTACGGCTATGAGTGGCAGTGGACCTCCGATGCCGCCCGCGAGGGCATCGAGCTCTACGAGGCCAACGACCTGCTGATCGACCAATTCCTGGGCGTGAGCTTCAACCAGGAAGAGCAGGCGACCTACGACAAGTACTGGCCCTCGATCCTGACCTACATGCTGGAGCGCCAGCAGGCCTGGATCCTCGGCACCGGCGACGTCGAGGCGGATTGGGACGACTACATGTCCCAGCTCGAGAAGCGCGGCCTCGATGAGGTGCTGGAGGTGATGAACTCCGCCTATGAGCGCCAATACGAAAGCTGATGCCGGCAACGGGGGGCCGCAGGCGGCCCCCCGGACCACGCCCCATTCCCATACGACCGAGGACGCACGCGCATGGCCATCATGACCGCCGAACCCCAGACCGCCTATCTCGACGAACCCGCCGCCGGCCGTCTCAACATCCGCTACGCGCCCGATGAGGGGGCGGCCCTCACCGAGAACCCGCCGCGCTTCACCTGGCTGCCGGTGGTCGACGAGGCGGCGCGCTACGTGCTGCGCCTGTCGACCGATCCGGAGTTTCCCGAGGGCGCGACGCAGCTCTTCACCGACCTGCCGCTCAACTTCCTGACGCCCGACGCGGCGCTGCCGCCGGGCCGTTGGCACTGGTCCTACGCGGTGTGGGACGCCGCGGCGAAGCGCCCCGCCACCCGCTGGAGCCGGAGCCGCGCCTTCGACCTGCCCGAGGGGCTGCCCGAGACGCCGCTGCCGGGCCGCGCCGACCGCTACGCTAAGGCCGACATGGCGCATCCGCGCCTCTGGCTCGGACCCAGGGAACTCACGGCCTTCCGCGAGGCGGTGGCCGCCGATCCTCAGCATTGCAACTGGCAGAATTTCTTCGACAAATCGGTGGCGCCCTGGCTCGACCGCGAGATCATGGCCGAGCCCGCGCCCTATCCGAACAACACCCGCACCGCGCCGATCTGGCGGCAAACCTATATCGACTGCCAGGAGCTGATCTACGCGATCCGCCACCTCGCCATCGCCGGCAAGGTGCTCGGCGACGAGGCGATGGTGGCCCGCTCCAAGGAATGGCTGCTCTCGGCTGCCGACTGGGATCCGGCGGGCACCACCTCGCGCGGCTACACGGATGAGTGGGCCTTCCGCGTCGCGGTGGCGCTGGCTTGGGGCTATGACTGGCTGCGCGACGTGCTCGACGCGGAGGAGGAGGCCCGGGTGCGGCAGGCGCTGCTGGCGCGGACCCGCGAAGTTGCGGATCACGTGATCCGCCACGCCCATATCCATCTCTTCCCCTATGACAGCCATGCGGTGCGCTCGGTCTCGGCCGTTCTCGTCCCGGCCTGCATCGCGCTGCTCGACGAGGAGCCCGAGGCGCGCGACTGGCTCGACTACTCGATCGAGTTCCTCTGGACGGTCTATTCGCCCTGGGGCGACGCCGATGGCGGCTGGGCCGAGGGGCCGCATTACTGGATGACCGGCATGGCCTATCTCACCGAGGCCGCCAACCTGCTGCGCAACTTCACCGGGCTGAACCTCTACGAGCGGCCCTTCTTCCAGAAGACCGGGGATTTCCCGCTCTACACCAAGGCGCCCGACACCCGCCGCGCCACCTTCGGCGACGACAGCACGATGGGCGATCTGCCCTGCCTGAAGATCGGCTACAATCTGCGCCAATATGCGGGCGTCACCGGCAACCCGGCCTATCAGTGGTATTTCGACGAGATCTGCCGCAACGACCCGGGCACCGAAGGCGCGTTCTACAATTACGGCTGGTGGGACCTGAACTTCGACGATCTGATGTATCGCCACGACTGGCCGCAGGTCGAGGGCGCCGCTCCCGGGCCGCAGGACCGGCTGCGCTGGTTCAAGGGGATCGGCTGGGCCGCGATCCAGAGCCACATGGACGACCCGGACCGGCATCTGCAATTCGTGATGAAATCCTCGCCCTTCGGCTCGATCAGCCACAGCCATGGCGACCAGAACGCCTTCTGCCTGTCGGCCTTCGGCGAGGATCTGGCGATCCAGTCGGGGCACTACGTCGCCTTCAACTCGACCATGCATCAGGGCTGGCGGCGTCAGACCCGGTCGAAGAACGCGATCCTGATCGACGGCAAGGGGCAGTATGCCGACAAGGACAAGGCGCGCGCCATGGCGGCGACCGGCCGGATCCTCGCGGCCGAGGATCGCGGCGAGGAGATCTACATCCATGGCGACGCGACCGAGGCCTACCGCTCGCTGAGCCTGGAGGTGACCCATGTCAGCCGCGAGGTGCATTTCGTCCATGACGACTACTTCGTCATCGTCGACAGCATCGACGCCGAAAGCCCGGTCTCGATCGACTGGCTGCTGCACGCCAACGGCCCGTTCGATCTCGGCCAGGCCTCGTTCCGCTATACCGGGCAGAAGGCGGGCTTCTACGGCCAGGTTGTCTGGTCCGAGGCGGGGATGCCGGAGCTGAGCCAGAAGACCGGCTTCGAAGGTGTCGATCCCAAGGAGATCGAGGGGCTGCCGGTCAGCACCTGCCTGACCGCGCGCTTTCCCAAGGCGACCCGCCACCGGATCGCGACGCTGCTGGTGCCCTACCGGCTGGAGGCGCCGAAGCGGATCTTCCACTTCCTCGACGATCAGGGCTACGACTGCGACCTCTACTTCACCGACGCCGAGGAGCGGACCTTCAAGCGGGTGATCAAGAAGCTCGCCCGCACCTGACGCATCCCGCCGCCCGGACGCGGTCCGGGCGACGCCAATCCACCAAGACACGAAGGACCGAACACATGGAACTCAAGGGCAAGACCGCGATCGTTTCGGGCGGCGGGCGCGACATCGGCCGCGCCTGCGCTATCCGCCTCGCCAAGGCGGGCGCCAATGTCGCGATCAACTACTACAAGAGCGGCGAGGGCGCCGAGGCGGCCGTGCGCGAGATCGAGGAGATGGGCGGCCGCGCCTTCGCCATGCAGGGCGACATGACCGACCCCGCGCAGGTCAAGGCTTTCGTCGCCGCGGCGGCCGAGACCTTCGGCGCCATCCACGTGGTGATGCCGGTGACCGGCGGGCTGATCGCCCGCAAGACCATCCCCGAGATCACGGTCGAGCATTGGCAGGCGGTGATGGACGTCAACGTCACCTCGGCCTTCCTGCTGATCCAGGCGGCGCTGCCGCACATGACCGAGGGCGGGGCGATCGTGAACATGGCCAGCCAGGCGGGCCGCGACGGCGCCGGCGGCGGCGCGCTGGCCTATGGCGCGGCCAAGGGCGCGATCATGACCATGACCCGCGGCATGGCCAAGGAGCTGGCCCCGGCGATCCGCGTCAACGCGCTCTGCCCCGGGCTGATCGACACCGACTTCCACAACATCTTCACCAAGCCCGAGGTGCGCAAGATGGTGGCCGGCAACACACCGCTGAAGCGCGAGGGCACCTCCGAGGAGGTGGCCGAGCTGGCGGTGTTCCTGGCCTCGCCAGCGGCGTCCTTCATCACCGGCGCCAATGTCGACATCAACGGCGGCCTGGTCTTCTCCTGATCCTCCCCCGGGGCCGCCTTGCGCGGCGGCCCCGTCAATCCCCCACGGGCTCCGAGCGCCGCCCCCTTTTTTGGGGCGCGGCCCGCTCGCCCCAGATTTCATCCCCATCTGCCCGCCTGACGCGGGCGGGCTGGCCCGCCGCGACGACATCCGAAAGGAGCTTTCCATGCTCAAGACCAAGCACCTGATCGCCGGAGAATGGCTCGACGGCAGCACGACCTTCGAGAACCAGCCGATCCACGGCACGCCGGAGACGTTCCAGGCGGGCAACCCCGAGCTGGTCGAGCGGGCCTGCGCGGCGGCGGAAGCGGCCTTCGACAGCTATTCGGCCACCAGCGGCGCGCAGCGCGCGTCCTTCCTGCGCCGCATCGGCCAAGAGATCGAGGCGCGCGGCGCCGAGATCACCGAGATCGGCATGCGCGAGACCGGCTTGCCGGAGGCGCGGCTCAACGGCGAGCGCGGGCGTACCGTGGCCCAGCTCAACCTCTTTGCCGACCATGTCGAGGCGGGCAAGCATCTCGACCTGCGCCACGACAAGGCGCTGCCCGAGCGCCAGCCGCTGCCGCGCCCCGAGCTGCGGATGATGCAGCGCCCGATCGGCCCGGTGGCGGTGTTCGGCGCCTCGAACTTCCCGCTCGCCTTCTCGAGCGCCGGCGGCGACACGGCGGCGGCGCTGGCGGCGGGCTGCCCGGTGGTGATCAAGGGCCACTCGGCGCATCCCGGCGTGGCCGACATCGTGGCGCAGGCGGTCGATGCCGCGCGCGCGGCCAAGGGGCTGCATCCCGGCGTGTTCGGCCAGATCCAGGGCGGCAACCGCGCCGTGGGCGAAGCGCTGGTGCGGCATCCGCTGATCCGGGCGGTGGGCTTCACCGGCTCTCTCGCCGGGGGCCGCGCCCTGTTCGATCTGTGCGCGCAGCGACCCGACCCGATCCCGTTCTTCGGCGAGCTGGGCTCGATCAACCCGGTCTTCGTGCTGGAGCGCGCGCTGGCCGCGCGCGGCGGCGAGATCGCGCGGGGCTGGGCTGCCTCGCTGCTGATGGGGGCGGGGCAGTTCTGCACCAATCCCGGCGTCGTGGTGCTGCCCGCCGGCGACCGGGCCGAGAGCTTCATCGACGCGGCGCAGGCGGCGCTAGAGGAGGCCCCCGACCAGCCGATGCTGACGCCGGGCATCGCCAGTGCCTTCCGCGCCGCGCGCGATGCGATGGTCGCCAATGGCCGCGCCGAGACCCGGATCGCCCGCGAGAGCGACCCGCGCCACGCGGCACCTGCGCTCTTCGTCACCCGCGCCAGCGACTGGCGTGCCGATCACAGCCTGCACGAGGAGGCCTTCGGCCCCTTGGGCGTCGTGGTGCTGGCCGAGAGTGCCGAGGAAATGCGCGAGGTGGCGCGCGAGCTGGAGGGGCAGCTCACCGCGACCCTGCAGATCGAGGACGCCGATGCCGAGGCCGCCGCGCCGCTGCTGCGGATCCTCGAGCGCAAGGCGGGACGGGTGCTGGCCAACGGCTTCCCGACCGGGGTCGAGGTCTGCGACTCCATGGTGCATGGCGGGCCGTATCCGGCCTCGACCAATTTCGGCGCCACCTCGGTCGGCACGCTTTCGATCCGCCGTTTCCTGCGGCCGGTCTGCTTCCAGAACCTGCCCGAGGCGCTGTTGCCCGAGGAGATGCGCGGAGCGGCGCAGTCATGAAGCCGCCGCTCGTCCTCTTCGTCGGCGAGCCGATGATCGAGCTGTCGGTGCCGGAAGACAGGGACACCGCGCGGCTCGGCGTGGCGGGCGACGTGCTCAACGCCGCGATCTACATGCGCCGGGCGCTGCCACCGCCGGCGCGGATCGAGCTGGTCACGGCGCTCGGGCAGGACCGGTTCTCGGACCGGATCGAGGCGTTCATGCGGGCCCACGGGGTGGGCTGCGACCGGGTCCGACGCGATCCGGAGCGCGGCCCTGGCCTCTACGCGATCGAGACCGACGCGGCGGGCGAGCGCAGCTTTGCCTATTGGCGCGACGCCTCGGCCGCGCGGCGGATGTTCGGCGCCGATGACGCGCCCGACTTCTCGGCGCTCGACGGGGCGAGCCATGTCTTCCTGTCGGCGATCACCCTGGCGATCCTGACGCCCGCCATCCGCGCCGCGCTGCTTAACCGGCTGGAGGAGATGCGCGCCGAGGGGGTGACGATCTGCTTCGACAGCAACTACCGCCCCCGCCTGTGGGAGAGCGTCGAGGCGGCGCGCGCGAGCGTCGCGCGGGCCTGGTCGATCACCGATATCGGCTTTCCCTCGATCGACGACGAGATGGCGCTCTTCGGCGAGAGCGAGGCCGAGGCGACGCGTCGGCTTCGCGGCTATGGCATGTCGCTTTGCGTGCTCAAGCGCGGCGCCGAGGGGCCGCTGCTGCTGGCGCCGCGGCAGGCCGGGCCGGCGCCGGACTATGCCCGCGCCGATCGGGTGGTCGACACCACCGGGGCGGGCGACGCCTTCGACGGCACCTTTCTGGGGGCCTGGCTGGGCTGGCGCGGCACGCGCGAGGCGCTGCGCCGCGCGCATGAGATGGCGTCAAGAGTCGTGGCCGCGCCGGGCGCGATCCTGCCCGACATGGCCGAGGACGGGGAGGTGCTGCGGGGCGTGGGCTGACCGCCTCCCGGTTTCACAAGTTTTCTGCGCGCAAGCGCGTTTGCCCGCTCGGGGAGGAGCGACATGACGAACAGGACCATTTTCAATCGCGGGGGATCCGCGCTGCTGATCGCGGGGGCGCTGTGGCCCGCCGCCGCCGCGGCGCAGGCGCCGCAGGACTGCGCCGAGATCTCGCCGCTGGCCGTTGTCGCGGCCACGGATGACGGCAGCTTCGACGCCGAATACGGCCCCGAGCGGGTCTTCGACAATGATTTCGATCCGGACTCGCGCTGGTCGTCCGAGGGGGTTGGCAAGCGGATCACCCTCGATCTCGGCGCGGAGCAGGCGCTGCGCGAGGTCGGCCTCGCTTTCTACAAGGGCGACGAGCGGCGCACGAGCTTCGATATCGAGGCGTCGCAGGACGGCGAGATCTGGGTGCCGTTGATCGAGTGCGGCCAGAGCGGCGGCAAGAGCACCGCGATCGAACGCTTCGAGGTGCCCGCCACCGCCGCGCGCTACCTGCGGCTGACGGGGCAGGGCAACGAGAAGAGCGGCTGGAACAGCCTGATCGAGATGCAGGCCTTCGGCTGCGGGCCGGGCGCGGTCGCAGAGCTCAACGATGGCAGCGACACGGCGCGGAAGGCGAGCATGAGCAAGACCGGCCTCGACCTGCGCATCGACGTGCCGCCGAGCGAGAATTTCGACCTTGCGGGATGGAAGCTGACCCTGCCCGCCGATCTCGACGGCAACGGCAAGGTGGACGAGATCTCCGAGACCGATCTGCAGGGCTGGTCGGATGAGCGGTTCTTCTACACCGACCCCGTGACCGGCGGCATGGTGTTCCGCACCGTGCCGGGCGGCGTCACCACCTCCGGCTCGAGCTATGCCCGCTCGGAACTGCGCGAGATGATGCGGCGCGGCGACGAGAGCATCCCGACCCGCAACGATGACGGCACGCCCACCGCCAACAACTGGGTCTTCTCCTCGGCCCCCGAAGAGGCGCAGGCGATGGCCGGCGGCGTCGACGGGGTGATGCGCGCGACACTGGCGGTCAACCAGGTCACGCGGATCGGCGAGGCGGGCAAGGTCGGCCGGGTCATCATCGGCCAGATCCACGCCAAGGATGACGAACCGATCCGGCTCTATTACCGCAAGCTGCCCGGCAACAAGTTCGGGTCGATCTACTACGCCCATGAGGCGGTGGGCGAGGACGACGTCTATGTCGAGATGATCGGCGACCGGGGCGATCATGCCGAGAACCCCGCTGACGGGATCGCGCTCGACGAGACCTTCTCCTACGAGATCGCGGTGCGCGGCGAAGAGCAGGACGGTGCGCTGCGGCCGATGCTGCATGTCTCGATCAGCCGCGATGACGGAAGCGTGGTCGAGGCGGAGCCCTACGACATGAGCGGCAGCGGCTACTCGGTCGCCGACGACTTCATGTACTTCAAGGCCGGGGCCTATTCGCAGAACAACACCAGCGACCGGCCGGACCGCGATTTCGACCAGGTGACCTTCTTCGCGCTCGAGGCGACGCACGACCGCTAGGTCCGTGCCCGGGGCGGCCGGGAAGCCATCCCGGCCGGCCGCGGCCGCCTCGCGCCCCCTGCCGGGGCCAGGGCGGCCAAACCCGTCGGAATGACGATTTCCCCGCGCGTCGATCCGGCCCGGATCCGCGCCTTTCGGTTTGATGGAACAGATGTCTGACACCGCCTCCCGCCCCGCCGTGCCCACCAACCGCACGGTTTTCGACGTCGCATGGCCGTTGACCTTCAAGGCGATGATGGTCAACGGCATCGTGCTGATTGACGCCTACCTCGTCTCCGGTCTGGGCGAGCCGGCGCTGGCCGCGATGGGCCTTGCCGCGGCCTTCGGCAGCCTGATGGTCGGCACGCTCTTCGCCTTCTCCACCGCGACGCAGATCCGGCTCGCACAGGCGGCGGGGTCGGGGCGGGCGGTGGCGCTCAAGACCGGGTTCTATGCCGGGTTGATCACCAATCTCGCGGTCGCGGCGATCGGCATCCTGTTCGTCGCGATCTTCGGCGGCATGGTGCTGGAGCGAGTCGCGCACACGCCCTGGATCGCGAGCCAGGCGCAAAGCTATCTCAACGTCTTTCTGCTGGTGGTGTTGTGCGAGGCGGTGGCGCAATGCATCGGCAGCTTCTTCAACGGCAGCGGTCGCACCATCATCCCGCTCAAGAGCTACGTCGTCTCGATCCCGATCAACGTGGCGACGAGCTGGCTGCTGATCCATGGCGCGGGCGGATTGCCCGCCTTTGGCGTCACCGGCGCCGCGATCGGCAGCGTGCTCGGCGCGTTGGCCCGCACGCTGTTTCTCGCCGTGAGCTTTCACCGCGAGACCGGCAGCTACCGTCACGAGCCGGGCTGGCTGCACGGCACGCTGGCGCGTTCGCTGGGGCGGCATCTCAACTTCTCCACGCCGATCGCCGCCACCTTCGTCAGCAACGCCGTGGCGAACTACGCCGGGACGCTGCTCTTCGCGAAGATGAGCGTCAACCAGTTCGCGGCGCTGACGCTGATCCTGCCATGGGTGCAGGCGGCGGGCACCTTCGGCATCGCCTGGGCGCAATCGACGGGGATCATCGTCGCCCAGCTTCTGGGCAGCAACCGCAGCGGCGACGAGCTCGACCATTTCCTCGGCCGGGCCTGGCGCATGGCCTTCGTCGCGGCGGGGCTGGTCTCGGCGGCCTATCTGGTCATCTGCCTCGGCTCGGGCTGGATCTACGGCAATCTGGAGGCGGAGACCCGCGCCGCGCTGCTGAGCTTCCTGCCGGTGCTGTTGCTGCTGCCCTTTCCCAAGGGGTCGAACGCGATCTGCGGACAGACGCTGCGGGCGGGCGGCGACACGCTCTATGTCATGAACATCTTCGTCGCCGCGCAATGGCTGGTGCGGATTCCGCTGACCGCGCTCTTCGTGCTGCATCTCGACCTGTCGGTGACCTGGGTCTTCGCGCTGTTCCTCGTCGAGGAGCTGGTGAAGTTCCCGCTGTTCCACCTGCGGCTCTACAAGGGCGAATGGAAACGCGGCCTCGCGGCGGAATGACCGGCGGGGCAGGGGCTGGGCGCGCCTAGGCGCGCCGCCTCCCGAAATTCTCGGCCGCCCTCGCGAAGGGCGGCCGCTTGATGCATGGTCCGGGCTGTCACCAGCGAACCGCAAGGGAGGCCGAATTGCCCGAGAGCCAGAAAATCCGCGATGCCTTCATCTTTCAGGGCCGAGCCTGCGAAAGCCTCGGCTCGCCCTTCATGGGGCGGCTGATGCCGCTGCTCGGGGAACGGCTCGGAGACGACATGGCCGTCGGCGCGCGCTGTCTCGCCTGGGAAGGGGATGTCGGGCCTTCGGGGCAGTCGGTGCCGCTTCGGCTAGCGGGGGCGCTTCATGGGCTGGTGCTCGACGGTAGCGCGCCCGCCCTTGCCGCGGCCTATCCGCCGCATGCCGTTTCCGACGAGGCTCTGTGGGCCGCAATCGAGGAGACGTTGCGGGCGCATGAGGCCCGGGTTCTCGACTGGCTCGACCGCGCCCCGCAGACCAACGAGGTGCGCCGGGCCGCGGTGGTGATCGCGGGCCTTTGGTGGGCCCTGGGCGAGACCGGCACCCGGCCGGTGGTGCTGTCCGAACTGGGGGCGAGCGGCGGGCTGAACCTGGCGCTGGATCGCTTCTCGGTCGCGTTGGACGGAGCGCATCACGGCCCTGCCGACGCCGCCGTGGCACTGGCGCCCGAATGGCGCGGCCGCAATCGGCCCGATCCGCATCCGGTCACGGTAGTGGAGCGCGGCGGCGTGGACCTGGCGCCGCTCGATCCGGCAGATCCGTCGGACCGGCTCCGGCTTCTCGCCTATCTGTGGCCCGACCAGCCCGAGCGACTGGCCCGGACGCGTGCCGCGATGGCCGTGGCGACCGCGCGGCCGGAGGCGGGCGATGCCGCGCCCTGGCTCGCCCGCCGTCTTGAGACGCGCCGTCCCGGCGCACTCCATGCCGTCTATACGACCATCGCGGCGCAGTATTTTCCCGATGCGACCCGCCGCGCCATCGCCGACCATCTCCGGGAAGCCGGCAGGGCTGCCACGGCGGACGCGCCGCTCCTGCATCTCGCGCTGGAGGCGGATGGCGGCGAGCCGGGTGCCGGGCTGACCGCGACGCTTTGGAGCGGCGGCGCGCCGCGGCAGGTCCTGCTCGGCCGGGCCGATTTCCATGTAGACTGGATCGAGTGGTCGCCCGAGCCCGCGGATGCACCGTTCTATCCGCTCACGGGACACTGACGGGACGAACCTGCCGCGCCCGATCGGCGGCGCGGCAGGCCTCCGGTCAGTAGTTCCACATCGTTCCGTCCGCGAGCCGCACGACGGGATGGCTGCCGGGCTGATATTCGTAGCGGGCGGCCTCGCGCTCGTCGAAATCGACGCCGAGCCCGGGCGCATCGCTGACATGGACCATGCCGTTCACCATCCGGTGGTCGGACGGGAACAGCGCGTCGCATTCCGGCGTGCCGAGGACGAGGTATTCCTGGATGCCGAAATTGGGCGCCCAGGCGTTGAGATGCGCCTGCGCCGCCATGCTGATCGGCGAATGGCTTGGCGCGCCGTGAAAGCCGGTGCGCACGTGGTGCAGCGCGGCGAGATCGACGATCCGCTTCACATGGGTGATGCCGCCGGCGTAGGTAACGGCGACGCGGATGAAGTCGATCAGTTCCTCCTCGATCAGCCGGTTGCAGTCCCAGATCGAGTTGAACACCTCGCCGATGGCCACCGGCACGGTGGAGTGCTGCCGCAGCAGCCTGAGCGCGTCCTGATCGTCGGCGGGCGTCGGATCCTCGAGCCAGAACAGCCGCGCCGGCTCCACCTCCTTGGCGAAGGCGGCCGCCTCGCGCGGGGTCAGCCGGTGATGCACGTCGTGCAGGATCTTCAGCTCGGAACCGAACCGCTCGCGGATCTGCATCAGCGCCTCGGGCATGAAGCGCAGATACTTGTCGCTGTCCCAGATCTCGAGCTTGGGGCGGATGCCGGTGTAGTCGGTGATGTAGTGCTTCGTGCCGCCCTTTTGCTCCGGCACGGCATAGCTCGCCGTCGGCATGCCGGGGATGCCGCATTGCACGCGCACCGCCTTGTAGCCGTCCTCCACGTAATGCGCGATCGAGTCCATCAGGTCTTCGAGATCGGCGCCGGTGGCATGGGCATAGACCAGCGCGCCCTCCCGGCTCTTGCCGCCGAAGAGCTGGTAGAGCGGCATGTTCGCAAGCTTGCCCTTGATGTCCCACAGCGCCATGTCGATGGCGCCGAAGGCCGCCATGGCGATCGGCCCGCGCCGGAAATAGGCGCCGCGATAGAGGAACTGCCAGATATCCTCGCTGTTGCGCGGGTCGAGCCCGATCAGGTTCGGCACGAGGTAGTCCTGCAAATACGTGGCAGGCAGCGTCTCGCGGTTGTTGAGGGTGGCGTCGCCCAGGCCGTAGACGCCCTGATCGGTCATGATCTTGAGCGTGACGTAGTTCTTCTTGGGGCCGCCGATAAACACTCGGGCATCGGTGATCTTCATCTCTCGTCTCCGTTCAGGCCGCGCGGCTGGGCGTGGCCGGCTGCGCAAGCTGCGTCCAGTTGGCGTTGCGGCGGATCAGCTCGATGATCTGTTGGTACTGGCTGCCCTCGGCGAAGGTCGGGTAGGGTGCGACCGCCTCGCCACGGATGTCGCGGACGAATTCGCGCGCGAGATAGTGCCAGCATTGCTCGGTCTCGCCCTGCACCTGCGGCACCATCGCGGCGATCTCGCCGGGCAGGGGCCGTTCCTGCCAGCCCGTTTTCCGGTCGTGCAGGTAGAGCGGGCCGGTGCCGTAGTGACCCTTGACGTAGATCGCGCCCTCGCTGCCGTAGAAGACGATGTGATCCTCGTGAAAGCGCGGCACCAATCCGCCATGTTTGAACAATACCGAGACCGGTCTTTCGGCCAGCGCGCTCTCGATCTGCGCCAGCACGGTGTAGGACCATTCGACGTTGCTCTCGCCCCATTCGAGGGTCGGGCCGTTCAGGTCCTCGGGGATGAAGGCGCGGCGCGTGGCGAAGTTGTGCACGCCCTCGACAATCGGCGCGCGGCCGAGATCGTCGCGCCCCTCGCCGCTCATCGCGAGGATCCTCTCGCCGATCACCGAGGCCACGATCGACAGCGTGTGGGTGAAGTTGTTGTTGAGCCGACCACCGCCCGCCTCCTTGCGGTGCGACCAACCGAAGGGGATCTCGCGCTCGAGGTTGAAATGCGAGATGCACTCCACCTCGGTCGGCGCACCGATGGCGCCCTCGGCCACCAGCTTCCTGGCGTGCAGCACGCCCGGCGCGTAGCGAAAGCTCGCCGCATAGGCGGTTTTCACGCCGCGCCGCTGCGCCAGCTCGTAAAGCTCCGCCGCCGTCTCGGCGCTGTCGGTCATCGGCTTGTCGCAGAAGACGTGGCATCCAGCGGCGATGGCCTGCTTGATCGGCTCGTAATGGGCGCCGCCCGGCGTCGCGATCGAGACGATGTCGGGGCGGCACTGCTCCAGCGCCGCCTGCCAATCGGTGCCGGCATGCGGGATGCCGAGCTTTTCGGCCACTTCGGCGACGACATGCGGCGTGCGCCCGACCATGCCCACGATCTCTGCTCCGGCCGCGCGGAAGGCTTGGGCATGGCCCTGGCCGGCGAAACCGGTGCCGGCAATCAATACTCTGGTCATCTGGTCCTGTTCTCCGCCTCTAGGGGGATGGTTGAAGCTGCGGGCCGCCCGCCGGGGCGGACCCATGGAAAAGCGCGGGGCGGTGAGCCGCGCCGCCGCACTGGCGGTTCAGCCGTATTGGCGTGCGTAGGCGGCATCGGTAATTCCATGTTCGCCAGGTGGCCCCGGCCTCTATAGTTCGTCGCGGCGTGGCCTCAGTTCGCCATCGGCCGTTCGATCAGACCATGCAGCCGTTCATCGCCGAGCAGCGCGCCGATCTGCCGCGCCGTGTCGCCGATATGCGCCCGCAGCGCCGCCTCGGCCCGGTCCGAGCCGGGCAGATGTGCCGAGATGCTCTGCAATGCTGGCTCCCCTCTGTCAGTCGGGGACTGGCGAGGCTTGCGAACCAGCCATTCCCTTACGGAAGCTGATATGTCAGTCAGGGTTATTTGTAAATAGATTCGTAAACTTGTTCAGTCTGTGTGGGTAAGGGATTTGCTTTGATGGAAAATTTGGCCAAGAGTTGGTAATGATTGGCGGAGAGAGCGCGAGGCGTCTTGCCGAGGAGTGCCGGGGCCGGGCCATCTGGAACTGAAACCACCGCCTCAATGCACCGCCCCTTGTATAAGATTTACAAATACGACAAGTTCATCACGGTGGTGATGGAGCCGCACTGGCGATACACCAAGGAGGCCACATGCAGCGCGCAGTCCTTTCCAGCCCCTTAAGGCATACGATCGGACCGGGCTGTGTCAGGGTAGGCGAGGTGCCGCGATGACCGATCTCTTTTCGCTCGCAGGCCGCCGGGCGCTGGTCACCGGCGCCAATGCGGGGATCGGTCGCGCCATCGCCGTGACGCTGGCAGGGCAGGGCGCCCATGTCATCTGCGCCGGCCGCCGCGACTGCGACGAGACGCTGGCCGAGATCGCGGCAGCCGGAGGCGCGGGTGAAGGGCTTCGGCTCGACTTTGCAGACCCGATGGCGGCGCGTGATGTCTTCTCGGGTGCGGGGATTGACATCCTTGTCAACAATGCCGGCATCATCCGCCGCGCCGACAGCGTCGACTTCACCGAGGCCGACTGGGACGAGGTGGTCGATGTCAACATGAAGGCGGTCTTCTTCACCACCCAGGCCTTCGGCCGCGAGTTGATCGGGCGCGGGCGCCCCGGCGCGGTGGTCTCCATCGCCTCCTTGCTGTCCTTTCAGGGCGGCATCCGCGTGCCATCCTACACCGCCTCCAAGCACGGTGTGGCGGGTCTGACCAAGATCCTCGCCAACGAATGGGCCGCGCATGGTATCACCGTGAACGCCGTGGCGCCGGGCTATATCGCCACTGCCAACACCGAGGCGCTGCGCGACGACCCGGAGCGCTCCCGTGCCATCCTCGAGCGCATCCCGGCGGGTCGTTGGGGCGCGCCAGAGGATATCGGCGGCACGGTCGCCTTCCTCTGCTCGCATGCGGCGCGCTACATGACCGGGGCGGTGATCAATGTCGACGGAGGGTGGCTGGCGCGCTGAGACGAGGGAACTGACCCCCAGTGGATCCGACGGACAGGTCAGCCGCACGGCCTGACGATGGCTCCCGGCATGACGGCGTTCGACGCCATCTCGGTTCCCGGCGCACGAGCGCAGTGAACGTCTCCGCACTGCCGCTATCGAGCCGACCCGATCCGAAAACCTCTGGTCAACCGGCCGACATCGGGGCAATAGGCTACCGACAGGAAACTCCCCACGCCCGATTGCCATTTCCCGCAGTGGTTGATATGCGTTCATTCGTGAACGCTGGATTCCCGCGCATTCCGACATCCCCGAGCTCCCTCGCGAGTCTCGGTGCGGCAGCCATGGACAGGCCATGATCCCCGAAGACCTTCGTTTCCGGCTCCTCCGCCTGCTAGAAACCAATCCTACGCTGTCCCAGCGCGAGATCGCGGCTGAACTCGGTCTGAGCCTCGGTCGCGTGAACTACGTGCTGCGCGCCTTGATCGAGAAGGGCCAGGTCAAGACCCGCAACTTCCGCATGTCGCCGAACAAGCTGCGATATGCCTACCTCCTGACACCTGGGGGAATTGAAGAGAAGGCGCGGCTGACCACGGGGTTCTTGCAGCGCAAGCTCGCCGAACACGAGGCGTTGCAGGCCGAGATCGAGGCGCTGCAACGCGAACTTGGTCGGGCGAGAGGCGACGGTCGATGATTGACGTTATCGCACATTTGCCGATCTTAACGAAACCGTCTACGCCTGCTACGAGAACTGCGCTTGTATCTCGGCCCCCTGCGGTGCGCCGGAGCATCCCAATGTCCGGTTGGATGCCGGGAATGTCGCTGATTCTGGGCGAACCGGTCCTAACCCCACCTGTTTGTTGGAGCGGTGGTTTGGAACGCCGGAGCCGGCTGCCAGTGAGGTGGCCCCCGAAATCCGGACCCACTGCTAAGCTTGCGGCCAACGATGGCGAGGACGAACAGCGTGGCTGGCAAACGGGAGAACCACAGCGCCGAGTTCAAGGCGAAGGTGGCCCTCGAGGCCATACGGGGTGAGGCGACGGTCGCCGAACTGGTGGCGAAGCATGGCGTGCATCAGACGGCAATCAATACTTGGAAGCGCCAAGCGCTCGAGAGCATGGCCGGGATATTCTCTGGCAAGGCCGAAGCGAACGCGGCCGAGAAGGACAGTCAGATCGAGAAACTTCACACGAAGATCGGGCAGCTTGTGGTTGAGCGCGATTTTTTAGCCAAAGCCTCCGGCCGGTGAGCGTGTCCCGGAGGCGAGAGATGATCGAACCTCAGCATCCCGCGTTGCCCGTCAGTCGACAATGCGCGTTGATCGGCATCAGCCACTCGGCCTGATATGGGCTGAGAACGGGAGAAAGCTCACTGAACCTCGCGCTGATGAAACTGATCGACGCACAGTTTCTCGAAACGCCGTTCTATGGCAGCCGGCAAATGGCGCGACACCAGCGGAACCAAGGCTGCAGCGTGGGACGCAAGCGCGTCCGGCGGCTGATGGCGAAGATGGGCCTACGCGCGGTCTAGCAGAGGCCACGCACCTCCGTGCCCCACCCAGAGCACCGCAAATGGCCCTACCTGCTGCGAGGCATGGTGATCGACCGACCGAACCAGGTCTGGTGCGCGGATATCACCTACATTCCGATGCAAGGGGGTTCCTCTATCTCGTCGCTATCATTGATTGGGCGACGCGCCGCGTTCTCTCCTGGCGGCTATCAAACACCATGGATGTCGAGTTCTGCATCGAGGCGTTGGAGGACGAGATGCAGCGCCACGGGCTGCCGAAGATTTTCAACTCAGATCAAGGCAGCCAATTCACCAGCCCGCGCTTCACCCAGCTTTTGCTGGATGCAACGGTGAAGATCTCGATGGACGGCCGTGGACGCTGGATGGATAACGTCATGATAGAGCGCCTATGGCGGTCCCTGAAATACGAGTGCGTCTATCTGAACCCCTTCGAGACCGGCTCGGCGGCCCGGGCGGGTATCGGAAGGTGGATCGAGTTCTACAACACTGCGCGGCCTCACACGGCGCTCGGTGGACGAACACCGGCCGAGGCCCATGCGGGCCCTGACTTGAAAGCGGCGGCATGATTAACAGGCAAACTTAGCAACGCCGCGAACTTGTCTGGAAAATTGGGACCACCTCACATAGCGGGTTTCTTGCAAGCCAGCCGGGGAAATATGAAACCTACGGCCCGAGATCGGAACGCTGCAACAATTCCACACAAAATCGCCCCCTTACCTCGCCGCGCGCGAACCGTGTTTCAAGGAAAACAGGACATGAATGTCATCCAACCTTCTTTCTCCGCGCTGGAGACACTTATCACGCGCCTGCACGACCGCACGGCAACCATCGGCATCGTCGGCTTAGGTTACGTCGGGCAGCCGCTGGCGTTGCGCTATGCGGAGATCGGCTATAAGGTGGTTGGGTTCGACATTAGCCAAGGGCTGGTAGCTAAGCTCAACGGCGGGCAGAGCCCGATCGAGCACATCGACGACACTCGCATCGCCGAGGCCCTAGCAGAGGGCTTCGAGGCAACGACCGATTTTGCACGGATCGCTGAGGCCGACGGCATCATGCTCTGTGTCCCCACCCCGCTGAACAAGTATCGCGAGCCGGACCTGAGCTTTGTCATCGACACGGTGGAGCAGATCGCGCCGTATCTGCGCGAGGGGCAGGTGGTGGCGTTGGAAAGCACCACCTACCCCGGCACCACCAAAGAAGAAATCGTGCCGCGCTTGGAGCGTGGCGGACTGACAGTGGGTAAGAATGTTTTTGCGGTCTACTCCCCCGAGCGCGAGGATCCGGCTAACCCCGAATTCACAACCAGCACCATTCCCAAGGTGGTCGGCGGCCACACGCCCGCCTGTCTCAAGGCGGGCAAGGCACTATACGAGCATGCAATTGACACACTGGTGCCGGTGAGCTCGACCGAGACGGCCGAGATGACCAAGCTCCTGGAGAACATTCACCGCGCCGTGAATATCGGCTTAGTCAACGAGATGAAGATCGTAGCGGACCGTATGGGCATTGACATCTTCGAGGTGATCGATGCGGCGAAGACCAAGCCGTTCGGCTTCACCGCCTATTACCCTGGCCCGGGCTTGGGCGGACACTGCATCCCGATCGACCCTTTCTATCTAACTTGGAAAGCGCGTGAATATGGGTTGCACACGCGCTTCATTGAACTAGCAGGCGAGGTGAATCGTGCGATGCCGGAGTATGTGATCGGCAAGTTGACCAGCGCGCTGAACACCCGCGGCAAGTCGGTGAAGGGGTCACGCATCCTAGTCCTGGGCATTGCCTACAAGAAAAACGTCGACGACATGCGTGAAAGCCCCTCCGTAGAGATTATGGAGGCCATCCGTGCGCTCGGTGGCGCTCTGAGCTACGCCGACCCGCATGTGCCGGTCTTCCCGAAGATGCGCGAGCACCACTTCGACCTGAATGCCACGCCGCTGACCGCCGAGACGCTGACAGCGCAGGATGCGGTGATCATCGCCACTGACCACGCGGCCTTCGATTACGAACTGATCCGCGCGCATGCGCCCCTGATTATCGACGCGCGCGGCATTTATCGCGACCCCGCCGACAACATAGTGCGCGCCTGAGGAGATTCAGACATGAAGACTTTTGCCCTAATAGGTGCCGCCGGCTACATTGCTCCGCGCCACATGAAGGCGATGAAGGAAACCGGCAACGAGTTGGTGGCTGCGCTAGACCCCAACGACTCCGTCGGGATCATAGATAGCTATTTCCCGGATGCACATTTCTTCACGGAGTTCGAGCGTTTCGACCGCCATATCGACAAGCGGCGGCGCGCTGGTGAAGCGCAGATCGACTACATGTCAATCTGCTCGCCCAACTACCTGCACGACAGCCACATGTGCTTCGCGCTGCGCTCGGGGGCAGAGGTAATTTGCGAGAAGCCGCTGGTCCTGGATCCTCGGAACATCGACGGTCTATCCGAGATAGAGCGCGATACCGGCCAAAAGATCAATACCATATTGCAGTTGCGGGTGCACCCCTCGATCATCGCACTGCGGGAGAAGGTGCGCGCCGCCTCGACGCATGGCCGTAAACACGAGGTTGACTTGACCTACATTACCTCGCGCGGACGCTGGTACATGCAAAGCTGGAAGGGTGACACTCGAAAGTCCGGCGGCATCGCCACCAACATCGGAGTGCATTTCTTCGACATGCTGCATTTCCTTTTCGGGGCGCTGCAGGATAACCGTGTCCACCTTAACGATCCGACGAAGGCTGCGGGCTACCTCGAATACGAACACGCGCGCTGCCGCTGGTTTCTGTCGCTCGACGTGAACGACGTGCCGCAGGCCTCGTTTGAGGCGGGGCAGCGCACCTACCGCTCAATCACCATTGACGGCGAGGAGATCGAATTCTCCGGTGGCTTCACCGACTTGCACACCCTTTCCTATAAGGAGATCCTCGCCGGACGCGGCTTCGGAGTCGAAGAGAACCGCGTGGCAATCGAAACCGTATCCGCGATCCGCGAAGCCCGGCCAGTGACGAACGACGACTTGGCGCATCCCTTCGCGAGCCGCGCCGCATGAGCAACGTGATGATCCATCCCAGCGCCATTGTCGACGACGGCGCTCAGATCGGCGCGGGCAGCCGGGTCTGGCATTTCGCGCATGTCTGCGGCGGTGCCCACATCGGAGGTGGGGTATCGCTGGGGCAGAATGTCTTTGTCGGCAACCGAGTCGTGATCGGCGATAACTGCAAGATCCAGAACAATGTGTCGGTCTACGACAATGTCACACTCGAGGAGGGGGTGTTCTGTGGACCTAGCATGGTGTTCACCAATGTGCACAATCCGCGCGCCCTGATCGAGCGCAAGTCGGAGTACCGCAATACAATAGTGCGCCGCGGTGCCACCCTAGGGGCGAATTGTACCGTGGTCTGCGGCAACACGGTTGGGGCGTATGCCTTTGTCGCGGCGGGGGCGGTGATTATCCGTGACGTACCGGATTTTGCGCTGATGGCCGGCGTTCCCGCACGCCAGATCGGCTGGATGAGCGCTTGGGGCATGCAACTCGACCTACCGCTCGCAGGCAGTGCGGAAGCGGTCTGCCCCCACACTGGTGATCGCTACCTGTTGACTGAGGGGGTGCTGCGGCGCGAGGCCGCAGACACGGAAGGAGAACCGACATGATCTCCTTCATCGACCTGGCCACGCAACAGGCTCGCATCAAGGCACGCCTCGATGCCAGCATCGCACGGGTGCTGGCACATGGCACCTACATCCTAGGGCCCGAGGTCGTCGAGCTGGAGGAGCGCTTGGCAATCTTCACTGGCGCGACGCACTGTATCAGCTGCGCCAATGGCACCGACGCGCTGCAGGTGGCGCTGATGGCGCTCGGCGTGGGACACGGCGACGAGGTGATCACGCCAGGCTTCTCCTATATAGCCACCGCCGAGACAGTGGCGGTCCTGGGTGCGCGTCCGGTGTACGTCGACATCGACCCGGTGAGTTATACACTCGACTCGACGCTTCTCGCGGCGGCGATCACGCCGCGCACCCGCGCGATCATTCCAGTGTCGCTCTACGGGCAATGCGCCAATTTCGAGGCCATCAACGCTATCGCGGCGGCGCATGACTTGCCGGTGATCGAGGACGGAGCGCAGAGTTTTGGCGCGACGCTGGATGGCCGGCGCTCCTGCAACCTCTCCGACATCGGCTGCACCAGCTTCTTCCCCTCCAAGCCACTGGGCTGCTACGGTGACGGCGGCGCGATCTTCACTTCGGATGCGGAGCTAGCGCTGCGCCTGCGCCAGGTTGCCCGCCACGGCCAAGACCGACGATACCACCACCTGCGCGTTGGCGTGAACAGTCGGCTGGACACGCTGCAAGCGGCGGTGCTGCTCACCAAACTTGAGATCTTCGAGGAAGAGCTGGTGCTGCGCGATACGGTAGCCGTGCGGTACACTGCCCTCCTGGCGGATCGCGGTATCACAGCGCCAAGCATCGCGGAGGGCCGCAGCAGCGCTTGGGCGCAATATACCATCCGTGTGCCGCAGCGCGACGCGGTGCAAGCGCACTTGAAGTCGGCTGGCATTCCTACGGCAGTGCATTACCCGCTTCCACTGAACCGACAACCCGCAGTGGCCGACGACAGTGTCCACCTACCGGTGGGCGACAGGGCGGCGCATGAAGTCATGAGCCTACCGATGCATCCCTACCTCGAAGCGGCAACGCAGGAACGCATCGCCGATACGCTGGCGGAAGCTCTGGCCGCGGTCGCCGCAAACGAGGGAGCGCCTGCGTAATGGCGGCCCTACGCGTCCTGATCCCGTTTCATGCCTCCCCCGATAGCTTTCAGGACAACGTTGCCTACACGCTGCGCGCGATGGGCCACACAGTCATGTTGGCCCCCGGGCCATTCCGTCGTAACCGGGGGCGTATCAATCGCATGGTCTCGGACACCATAACACGGATTTGGCCAGAGCGCTGGGAAGCACACGAAATATTTGCCGTCGAGGCGGCCCGCAGCTTTCGCCCCGACCTAGTGCTCTGCCTGACCCAGAGCCTGCGCAGTGAGGTGCTGGCATCGCTACGTGAGAACGGCGCACGTCGGCTTGTAGCGTGGTGGGGCGACACGCCAGCTAACATGCGTGGAATGGGACTGCTGGAGGACGGCTGGGACCGGATCTTCATCAAGGACGCGTTGGCGGTGCAGAAGCTCCGCGCCGTGGGGCTCGATGCCGAGTTGATGCATGAAGCAATTAACCCGGACTGGCACTGCCCACAGGGTGCCGTGCGGGACGGCAGCGTGGCGGTGGTGGGCAACTACTACGGCTACCGACAGATCCTAGCGCGCCGACTCTTGGACACTGGGGTCGACGTGGCGCTGCACGGATTCGCCCCACCGCGCTGGGGCGACCCGCGAATTCGCGCGATCCACACCGGGCGCTACGTCACACGAGCCGAGAAGAGTGCCGTCTTTGAGGGCGCGCTGGCCGGGCTGAACAGCACCGCCCTATCAGAGGGCGACAGCCTGAACTGCCGCGCCTTCGAAATATGCGGCGCCGGCGGCTTGCAGCTGATCGAGGCGAAACCCTCAGTGGCAAGCTGTTTCGAGCCGGGCGAGGAAGTGCTAACTTATGCCTCGGTCGAGGACATCTTGGTCTGGCTCGACCGGGCCCGTAGCGATCCCGTCTGGGCCAATGCGGTGCGTGCCGCTGGACGGCGCCGCGCCCATACCGAGCACACCTACGCACAGCGGCTGGCACGCATCTTGGAAGGGCTCTGATCCGTCATGAGCAAACCTGCACCGCAACATCGCCCGATCCGTGTCGGTCTGTTCCTCCGCCATCCGCGACCGGGGTTCCACTCTATCGAGGCGGTGTTCGAGACTGTGCGCGCTGCCCTGCCCGCGGATATCGACGCGCGAGTTTACATCTCGCCCCATCCCTCACGCGGCATTTATAACCGACTGCGCTCGATCTTAGCGGCGCGGCGGCGGATGCGGGAGGACCGGCTCGACGTGGCGCATGTGCTGGGGGACGAGCATTTCCTCACTCTCGGCTTGCCGCGGCGGCGGACGATGTTGACGGTGCATGACAGCAACGCCGTTGCCGGGGCGCGGGGGCTGCGTCGCGCGGTACTGTGGTTCCTGTGGCTCTACCTGCCGCTACGTGCCAGCGGCGTAGTCACCGCCATATCTGAGCGCAGCCGCACGCAGTTGGCCGAGCTGGTTGGGGCGCGGCAGGCTCAGGCCGTCCGGATCATAGAGAATCCGCTGTCGCCCCGTTTCGTGGCGACCGGGCCGCCGCCCGACGCGCGGACGGTCCTGCACATCGGCACCAAGTCGAACAAGAACCTCGAGCGACTGGTCGAGGCCTTGCAGGGGATCGACGCACGGCTGATCGTGATCGGCCAGCTATCGGCAGCGCAGCGCGCGCGACTAGAGGCCTCGGGCTTGGCTTACGAGAACCGGGTGGACCTAGCCGACGCGCAGATGCCGGCGCTCTACCACGATTGCGCAGTGATGGCCTTTATCTCCACCGCCGAGGGTTTCGGCATGCCAATCATCGAGGCCCAAGCCATGGAGCGCCCGGTCCTAGCTAGCGATATTTCGCCCATGCGCGAGGTGGCGGGCGGCGCGGCCGAGCTGGTCGATCCACTCAACACGGCGGCCGTCCGAGCCGGACTGCGACGCTTACTGGACGATCCCGTCCGACGGCAGGAATGCATTGCGCGCGGCCGCTTGAACACTGCGCGCTTCAGCGCGGATCGCATTGGTGCAGCCTATGCCGCGCTATACCGCGAAATTGCAAGGGGCTAGGTACGGTGACCGATCTCGCCGACATCCATATCGCAATGCAGGTGATGCTCGTCATCTGGGTGCTGCTGGTCGTCCAAATCACCCGGGCGTGCAGGGCCCGGGGCAGCGTTGGACTGCCGGCGGCGCTCGTGTTGGCAATGAGCTTTCTCTACGGCGGATGCTTCATTTACGCAGTGCCAGGCTATTCCCACCTGCGACCCGGGGCGCACTGGTACCTCAGCAAGTATGCTGTTTCGGAATGGCTGATCGTGCAAGCGACCTTTGTGTCGCTACTAGGGTTACTAGGGTTTGCCATCGGCGCCGGGGCGTTCCGGCGGCGGCCCGTGGTGCTAGTCACGACACGGCCACCGCAGGTGCCTACCGGCATGACGACTAAGTATGAGCGGGGCGTTCTGGTCGCGATGGGAACCTTTGCTCTTATCGGCTATCTCGGCAACTGGCTGCGCCTGAGTTTTCCTTTGTCCGCTGCGCTCTTTGAGGCGGGGAGGAACATGGGCGTGGCAGTGATCTGCTTGGGCGCTTGGCTGGCCTTGCGCGACGGGCGCTCCACTACATCCTGGAAGATTCTGGCAGCTATGATTCCTGCATATTATCTAGTGCTCTTTGGCTTTGCCTCCTACGGCTTCATGTTTGGTGTGACGCTTTTCTGCTTCTGGCGGGCGCAGGTTCGGCCGCGGCGAGCCACCAGTACTCTGATGGGGACGACTTGGGCCGTGGGCAGCGTCTGGCTTATCCTGACCGGCTTTATAGGCTGGTTCTCCTACCGGGACGAAATCAGGCAGGTGGTCTGGGAGGGCACGGGCGGCAGCCTGACGAGCATTTTATGGCAAGCTGTGAGCCAAATCGAGCTGTTCTCGCCTTGGAACTTCGAGGCGCTCGACCTCGTCAACATCCGGCTGAACCTCAATCTGTTCGTCGCGCATATGATCGAGCAGCACCAGCTATTCCCGGAATTGCAGCAATATGGCGCGACGTTAGTGATCCTGCCACTGGCGCTGCTGCCGCGCTTTTTATGGCCCGACAAGCCCGTCCGAGGCGGCAGCGACTTCATGTCTGAACATACCGGCCTGCTTCTGTCCGACAGCGCCACCTTTGGCTCTGGCACTGTGTTCGAGTTCTATATCAATTTCGGCTTAACTGGTGTCTTTGTCGGGTTCATCATCTTTGGCATGATCCTAAGGCGTATCGATCGAGCGGCGGCGCGCTACCTGCACGAGGGTCAGTTAATGCGCTTCGCTAAGCTCTACGCCGTCGGCATCGTGATGCTCGACCCATTGCTTCGCCCATTCTTCATCGTCAATGGGGCGCTTTTTGCCTGGATCATAATGACTGTGATAGACATCGCGCTAAAAGGCTGGCTTCGGGGCCTGCGCCGCCGCCCCGCACCGCAACACAGAAGTCTCCCATGAGCCCGACGACCTTCATCCTACTGTCGCCGCCGCCAGTCGACGGCTACCCGCCGGTTCAATACCAAGCGCGACTGCTAGCAGAAGCGGGCCACCGCGTTTTCCTTGTAACCTCGACCCGACGTGACGGCGAGACCGTGCCTGATTTCACATCGCCCGGAGTCGAAGTCCGAGCCCTTTCGGCCGCACAGTACCGAAGTCGACGACTGACCCGCACGGGTCTGTTCGTGGCACGCCTGTTGGAAGCGCGGCTGCGCGCGGGGCGCGGTGCGGTGGAGATCTGCTACGATCCGATCGGTGGCTTCATAAGCGACGTCACCCCGTGGCGTCCGCGCCTGCGCATCCTGCACCTGCACGAGTTGTTACAGAACTTCGACACCCTGCATCTGGAACATCGCCTGCGCCAAACGGTGCATGGTTTTGCCCGGGTGGTGGTGCCAGACGAGAGCCGCGCTGCACATACGGCTGACGTGCTGCGGCTCGCCACGCGACCGCTGGTTATCGAGAACTACCCGCTACGCGTTACGGCTCCGATGCCGCGCCGGGATACGGGGCGCTTTGAGGTAGTCTATTGCGGCTCGTTGGGGCTGAACCAGAAGCTTGACATGCTAATCCGTTCGGTTCCCTTGTGGCCGGAAACGGCTCACCTGGTGCTGATCGGCAACGATACCACACCGATCGGGCGCCAGCTACACGCCATGGTAGCAGAGGCCGGGTTGCAAAAACGAGTTCATTTTTTGGGCTGGATGGAGACCTCAGCGGCCGAGCAGCGGCTGGCCGATGCCGACTTGGCGGTGGCGATTTTTGACGATAGCTCCGAACAGTTGCGTACCGCGCTCGGGGCGTCCAACAAGCGCTTCCAGTATATGAAGGCAGGGCTGCCACAGATCGGCGACATGAATCCGGGCGTGACGGAGCTGCTGGATGGCATTGGAGTTTGCCTCTCGGCACATGACCCGGAAGAGATGGCGGGCCTCGTAGCGGCCTATGCGGCCGACCCGGAAAGGTGTCGGGCCGAGGGCACGCGGGCCTTTGAACGGCACCGGGAGAAATACAACTACGAACAGGTTTTTACCCGCCTCACCGACTGGGTCGAGGCGGTGACATGAGCAGGGTGCTGATGATTATTGATCCAGGGCTACAGCTCTGGGGATCGGAGCGCGCGCTGGCCGCGACGCTGAAGCCGCTGACAGAGGCTTGGGACCGGGTGGTCTTGGTCACTCCTCCGGGGGCGGCACTAGCTGGCCTTGTGGCTGATCGCGCGACGCATGGTCCGGTGGAGGTGATCCATACGCCTATTGGCCTGCTACACAAAAAGAGCCGCGCGGCGCGGATGATGGCGGTAGCGCGGCTAAGTCTCCTGTTAGCTCGTGTTCGTCCGGACAAGATCTACCTCAACCAAGCCGGGCTCTGCCGTCTGTTGGTACCGCTGGCACGGTGGGTCGGGGTGCCTCTCGTGTTGCATGTGCGCCTTCTTGAGGACGTGCCGCGGGTTGCTCCATTGCGGGGCCGCGTCGGAGCTCCACTACACCAAGTCTACATCAGCGATGCCATGTTGCCATCTCCTCCCCCGCAGGAGGACGCGTATACTTTTATCCACAAAGCCTATGATCCTTATCTCTTCGCGCCCGAAGATCCACGTGCGCCGGGGGGGGTCGCGAATTTTGTCAGCCTCGGGCGGCTGGCGCAGAGCAAGGGCCAGCACTTGCTTGTCGCGGCGATGAAGGATCCGGCCCTCAATGGTCATGCCGCGCACATCTTCGGTGAAGGGGGGCCCGACGACCCCTACGGGGTCAGTATAAAGACCGAGGCCGCGGGTCAGGTCGCTGACGGGCGCGTGGTCTTTCATGGTTTCAGGGAAGATGCGACTGAGGCTCTGAGCGGTTACCGTTTTCTCGTCTCAACGTCGAACTTCGAGACCTTAGGTCGCGTGGTCGTGGAAGCTTGGGAAAAGGGGCTTATGCCAATTGTCTACGCGGGCAGCGGCGGCGCGGCCGAGATCGTGCGGAAATCCGGCGGTGGATTGCTCTACTGCGACTGGACCGCAGAGAGCCTCGCAAGAGCGCTGCGCACCGCGCTGGAGATGCCTGAAGCGCTGCGCGCTGAACGAGCCGCAAGAGGCCTGAACTGGGGCCGTGCGCACCTAGGTATCGACACTTATCAGACGCGGCTAGCCGCCGTCTTATTTGAGACCCAATCGACGCCTGCGTCATAGCGGCAGGGAGGGTGTCACGCTCCTTGCGCAACCATATCAAGAGTGACCCATGCGCGGCGCTCTCATCCACTGTCCAGAGTGCGGAGATCACGCTGACATGCGCATCCTCATTTTCGCCCCAAACTACCTGCCTGCCATCCGCTACGGCGGCCCGGTGCGATCCACACACGGCTTGGCACGCGGGCTGGTTGCCGCAGGGCACGAGGTGACGGTGCTGAGCACCGACATGGACGGCCCCGGACGACTCGAGGTGCCGTTAGACCGGGCGGTGGAGATGGACGGAGTTTCGATTCACTATTGCCCGATCCGGACGCCTAAGCGGTTATATTACAGCCCAATCATGGCTCAGTTGATCGACGAGATAGTGCCGAACATGGATGCCGTCCATGTCAACGGTCTCTTTCTTTGGCCCGGCCCGCGCATTGCCCGGACCGCGCGGCGGTGCGGCGTACCCGTGGTCATCTCGCCGCGGGGTATGCTGATGCCCGAAATGGTGGCGGGCAAGTCACGGCTGGCGAAGACCGCTTGGATTGCCCTGCAGGAGCGTTCCATACTACGTAGTGCCCGAGCAATCCATGTCACCTCCGAAGGCGAGGCGGAGGGATTGCTGGCAATGGGGCGCGATCTTGCGCCGGTGACCATTGTGCCCAATGGCGTGGAAATCCCAGAAGCAGCACCCACCGCCGAAGAGATTGCAGAGATTTGGGGCGACGTGCCGCCGGGGCGGCGGGTCGCCTTCTTGGCGCGGCTGGACTGGACCAAGGGGGTCGACTTGGCGATCGAGGCGGCGCGCGCCCATCCTGACGCGGTGCTTCGCATCGCTGGGCATGACCAAATCGACCTGCGGGCCAAACTCGAACCGCGCCTGCGCCGCGACGACGGTTCTTCTGCGGGTGCTTTTCTCGGACCGCTCGACGGGGCGCGCAAATGGGCTTTCTTAGCCGGGGCGGATCTGCTGCTGGCCCCTTCAGTGCGGGAAAGCTTCGGCATGTCGGTAGCCGAAGCGCTGGCAGTCGGCACGCCCGCCTGCGTCACCCCCGGCGTAGGAGCAAGGGACTTAGTGGCCGAGGTTGATGTGGGCCTCGTAGTGCCCCGCGAGGCCCGGGCGCTAACGGCGGCGATGGCTACCTTCTTGGCGGATCCGGTCCGGCGTAAGACGGCGAGCACACGGGCCCGAGAGATGATGGCCAAGCGCTACGACTGGCGCGCGATCGCGGTTCGCATGGCCGCGCTCTACAGTGGAGACACTGCATGATGGCGACTGATACGTTCAGGCGACTGATCACCTCGCCCTTCCTGCGCAACGTCTCGATCCTGTCGAGCGGCAGCGCCGTGTCCATGGCGGTGCCGATCCTAGCGGCACCGGTCCTGGGGCGGCTTTACACGCCGGCCGACTACGGGGCGCTGGCGCAGTACATGGCACCAGCGGCGGTGCTGGGCGTGCTGGCCTGCCTGCAGTTCCAGAACGCGATCCTCGCCGAACGTACCGGTCGGGGCGCAAGCGTCGCGGCTTGGCTGGGGCTGCTGTCCGCGCTGGTCACGAGCGTGGCCACGGCGTTAGCGGTGGCGGCCCTGTGGGTGCCGGTCCTTGCTCAGTCAGCCCCAGGTGCCTGGTTCACGCTGCTGCCGTTGAGCGTGGCGGGCGCCGGTTTGGTGGCCACGGGGCAGTTTTTGGCTAACCGCCACCGGATGTACCGCCAGATCGCGCTTGTGCAGGTGGCTCAGGTACTGACTACCGTAGCGCTGTCGATCTTACTGGGGCTGCTGGACTGGGGCGCGAACGGACTACTGGCGGCCTATGCCCTAGGTCAGGCGGTGCTGATCGGCGCCTATGCCCGGGTGTTGGCGCGACTGCAACCCACGCTGCGCTGGCCGAGGGCAGCGCGGTTACGGGTACTGGTGCGCCGCCACTGGAAGTTCCCAGCCTTCACCCTGCCTGCCGGGTTTTCGTCCGAAATCAACATGCAGGCGCCGGTCTTCGCGCTGACGGCGCTGGGAACGGATGGCACGCTAGGCGCCTTCACCCGCGCCCGTCAGCTGGTGTCGCTGCCCATGACGATGATCGGCCAGTCGGTGGCGCAGGTTTTCCGCCGCGAGGCCTCGGAACTCTACCATGAGACCGGCAGCTGCCGGGCGCTGATGCGGCGCACGGCGGGATGGCTGCTTGCTGCGGGGCTCGGCCCCTGCCTGCTATTCATGGCCTTCGCACCCTGGCTGTTCGCGGTCTATCTCGGCCCCGACTGGCGGGAAGCCGGAGAGATCGCCCGCATCCTCGCGCCGATGCTGCTGCTGCGGGTGATCGTGTCGCCGCTAACCACTGTGTTCTTCTTCACCGACAACCAGGCGCTGGACCTGAAGCTGATGCTGGGCTCCGCGGTACTGATAGCGCTGGCGATCAGCCTAGGCTGGGCGGTGATCGGCACGGCCATGGCCGTGATCTGGGCTTTCGCGCTCGGTTACGGCGTTGTCTACCTAATATACCTAATCTCGACCTTCAAAGTGGCGGGCCCATGAGCTTTCGTTCCAAGAACTTGCGCCGGATTTACCGTGCGCCCGAAATTCTGGCCGAGAAACTGCTGTCGCGGCACCCGTCGATGCGCTTTCTAATAGAAACTAAGAACACCCAGACGCCGATCTCATTCCGCGACTGGTATCGGCAGGAGGTACGCGGCATCAATCGCGGGCCGTATTGGCCAGTGCATCCCTCCAGCATGGTCACCGGATGGCGCAACGTTTTAGCGGGGATTGAAACCAGCCCCGGCGCCATGCCCGGGTGCTACATTCAAGCACTTGGACCGGTCATCCTGGGCGACTACACGCAGGTGGCACCCAATGTGTCCATCATCAGCTCCAACCATAAGCTAGAGGATTTGCGCGAACACGACATCGGCCGGATCGAGATCGGAGAATACAGCTGGTTGGGCGCCGGCGCTGTGGTACTGCCCAATGTCACGCTGGGCCCGTTCACCGTCGTGGCGGCGGGTGCCGTTCTCACCAAACCTTTCCCCGAGGGCTACTGCGTGCTCGCGGGCATCCCCGCCCGGGTGATCAAAAGGCTGGAGCCGGCAAGCTGCCCGCGCCATCGCAGCCGCCACGAATATCATGGCTTCGTCCCGCGAACGGAGTTCGAGGCTTTCCGTGCAAAGGAACTACTAGTATAATGTCTTCAACGCGCGTTAGCGCCACTAGGGTTCTCCATCTAGTCCCCATGATCGCTGGTGCCATTGGAGACCATGCTGCGGGTCTACTTCCTCCGGCAATGGTATGCGCTGAGCGACCTCATGGCCGAGGAGATGTTGTATGACAGCGAGGCCATGCGCCAGTTTGCGGGCATCGAGCTTAGCGACGACCGCATCCCAGACGAGACGACGACCCCCAACTTTCGTCACCTGCTGGAGAAGCATCAGCTGACGGAGCAGGTCTTTGCCGAGGTGAGCCGCCACCTCGCGGACCGGGGGATCACGCTTCGCTCGGGCACGCTGGTGGATGCGACGATCATCGATGCGCCGTCCTCGACCAAGAACGAGGCCAGCCGCGGCAGTAGACCAGACGTTCTTGGAGACGACCACCACCTAATACCACAATGAAGCGCGAATTGGACGACCTCGAAGAAAACCATGACCCTAGGCGAACGACTTGCTCTCCCGCTTGACAGAGCCGCAGTCAGAGAACAGGCCCGCGGCATGTTATGGGCTGTGGTGTGGTCTGGCATCGGACGTTTCCTTGCTCGGATTCGTCCAGTTGAATCCATTCAGCCGCTCTCAGCCAGCCCACTGTCGTGTAGTGTGGGCAGTGACTTTCCTGCGGGGCGAAAAACGCTGTTTTCGGGCAGTTAAAGGCATTTTCTGAGCGACGAAAGGCGGGCGCACTTGGCCGAGCGCTTTGCCCCTGAGGTTGCGACGCTGCAGACTTCAACCGGTCAGCGCTTTGCAGTCTGGCAGATATGAGGGTTTAATTCCATGATTGTCGTCATCGACTACGGGGCGGGGAACATCCGGTCCGTGATGAACATGCTCAGGGCACTGGGGGCGAAGGCACGTATTGCCCAAAGCGGCGATGCGCTGGAGGGCGCCACACGACTGATCTTGCCGGGGGTGGGCCATTTCGACCACGGCATGGCGCAGTTGGAGGCGCGCGGCTTCCTTGGACCGCTGAACGACAAAGTCCTACAGGAGCGCCTACCCATCCTCGGCATCTGTCTAGGCTCGCAGCTGATCGCGCGCAACAGCCAGGAGGGCGCGCGTCCGGGCCTAGGCTGGGTGGCCGCCGACGTGGTCGCCTTCGAGCGCGGCCGCCTAGGCGCGGATTTACGCGTGCCGCACATGGGCTGGGCCGAAACTTGGGCGCATGCGCCGGCGGTGGCGCAAGGCCGGCTGCCGCGCGCCATGGCAGACACGCTGGGGTCCGAGTCTCGCTTCTATTACGTGCACAGCTTCCACCTGCTATGCGACGATCCCGATACGGCGGTGCTGCGCGCTCATCATGGCTACGAATTCGCCGCCAGCGTAGCCGAGGGTAACATCTTGGGCTTCCAGTTCCACCCCGAAAAGAGCCATGCCCATGGCAGGACCATCCTGAAGGCCTTTCTGGAGTGGCAGCCGGAGGATCCCGCATGACGCAGGCTCATCTGACTCCGACCCCGGGCCGCCCGGCGCAGGGCCGCCGCGTTCGGGTGATCCCCACGCTGCTGATAGACCGCGACGGTCGGCTGGTAAAAACCGTGAAATTCGGCAAACGCACCTATATCGGCGATCCGATCAACGCGGTGCGAATCTTTAATACCAAGGAAGTGGACGAACTGGTCCTGATCGACATCGACGCCAGCGCCGACGGCCGCGAACCGCCCTATACGCGCATCGCCGAAATCGCGTCCGAGGCCTTCATGCCGGTTGCCTATGGCGGCGGGCTGGTCACCGAGGATCAGATCGCGCGCAGCATCGACTGCGGCGTGGAGAAGGTGATCCTGTCCGGCGCGCTGGCCCAAGGCACCGATCTGATCAGCATCGCCGCGCGGCGCTGGGGCGGACAGGCGGTCACCGTCTGTCTGCCGGTGGGGCACAACTGGCGCGGCCGCCAGCAGGTGCGCCTGCGCCAAGGCAAAAAACCGCTGAAAAACGACCTCGACACCGTGGTGGCCCGCGTCACCGAGGCTGGCGCCGGCGAGATCATCGTCTACGCCATCGACCGCGACGGCACCTGGGAAGGCTACGACACCGACCTGTGCGCGCGCGTCGCGGCCGCCACATCACTGCCCGTAGTGGCCTGCGGCGGGGCGGGGCAGGTGGCCCATTTCCGCGAGGCCGTGGCCGGCGCGGGTTGCGACGCCGTCGCCGCGGGCAGCCTTTTCATCTATCAGGGCAAGGGCCGCGGCGTGCTGATCAGCTATCCCGCACAGGACCGTCTGCGCACCCAGCTCTACGCACATCTTCCGTGAAAGGACCGACATGACCCAGCCGAGTTCCCTGCGCCATCAGGTCTGCAAGGTGACCGTGATGGACACCACTGACCCCGACATCACCTTCGACGAGAACGGGGTGTGCAACTATGTCCATGAGTTCCGCGATTTTTCCGAGCGGCGGCCTGACCCCGAGACCCGCGACGCCGAGCTTAAAAGGATAATCGGTAACATAAAAGCCCATGGCTCGAAACGTACCTATGATTGCCTTCTAGGCGTATCGGGCGGTGTGGACAGTTCGTATCTGGCCTGCAAGCTGCACGAATGGGGGCTGCGTCCGTTGATCGTGCATTTCGACAATGGCTGGAACTCGGAACTTGCAGTCAAGAACATCGAGGAACTGGTCACCCGGCTGAACTTAGATCTAGAAACTTTCGTGGTTGATTGGGAGGCCTTTCGGGACCTGCAGGCGGCGTATTTCCGCGCTTCCGTTGTCGATATTGAAATTCCCACGGATCACATGATCTTCGCCGCGCTGAACCAGATCGCTGTGCGCCACAATATTCAAGTACTCATCTCGGGGCATAACACCGACACCGAATGGCTGCTGCCCAAGGCCTGGTATTTCAGCAAATTCGATTTGCGCAACTTGATGGATATAGATCGTCAATATGGAAGAAGCAGCCTATCCAAGCTGCCCAAGCTAGGAGTCTGGCAGCAATTCTATTACAGTCACTTCCGCAAGATCCGCATGGTGCAGCCACTGCAGTACATGGAGTTCAACAAGGCGCGCGCGAAACAGTTCTTGATCGACGAAATGGGGTGGTGCGACTATGGCGGCAAGCACCATGAATCGATCTTCACCCGCTTCTATCAAGGCTACGTACTGCCGAAAAAGTTCGGCATCGACAAGCGCAAGGCGCATTTGTCGAACCTTATTCTGACCGGTCAAATCACTCGCGAGGACGCACTGCGCGAACTCCAGCAGCCGCCCTACGACGAAGACCAGCAGGACGAGGACAAGACCTATGTCGCCAAGAAACTGGGCTTCTCGCAAGAGGAGTTCGAGGCGATGCTGAATGCTCCGCCGCGCGACCATCGCGAATTCCGCACTGATGCGCGCGACCGCGAGTTCTATTTCGCCATCGCCCGCGCCTATGGCAGCCTGCGCCGGCTGACGGGCCGGACCAAGCGGCCCGATCCCTTTGCCTGAAGGAACCGTTGTGTTGAAACCTCTCCATGTCGTGTCGGTCATCGGCGCGCGACCGCAATTTGTGAAGGCGGCCATCGTGAGCCGTGCGCTGCGCGAGGCCGGGATCGCTGAGCGCGTGGTGCATTCCGGCCAGCATTACGATCATGCCATGAGTGGGCGCTTCCTTGAGGAACTTGGCATCGCCATCGACGCCAATCTCGAGGCCGGCTCGGGCAGCCACGCCCAACAGACTGCGCAGATAATGTCGCGCTTCGAGACCTATCTGGCCGGACTCGTGACGCCTACGGACGCAATTCTGGTCTATGGCGACACCAACTCCACCGTCGCCGCGGCGCTGGTGGCTGCCAAGCTGCATGTGCCGCTAGTGCACGTGGAGGCCGGCCTGCGCAGTTACAACCGCCGCATGCCTGAGGAGGTAAACCGCGTGGTCACCGACCACCTGTCGCAGCTGCTGTTCTGTTCCTCCGAGCAGGGCCAGACCAATTTGGCACGGGAGGGCCTCACGGAGGGCGTGCACGTCACCGGGGACGTGATGTTCGACGCCTTCCGGCATTTCTCCAGCCGGATCACGCCGGGGGCTACGGCAGCCCGGATTCTAGGCGAAGCGCGGACCGGTTTTGTGCTGATGACGCTGCACCGGCCGTCTAACACCGATGATCCCACATTTCTGCCACGGCTTCGGACGGTCCTCGGGCGGATCGACATGCCGGTGATCTGGCCGGTGCATCCGCGCTTCCGGGCCGCTGTCGAGGCAGCGGATCTACCCGCGCATGTGCACCGGATTGAGCCGGTAGGCTATTTCGAGATGCTGGACCTATTAGACGGCTGCGGTCATGTGATCACCGACTCCGGTGGCCTGCAGAAGGAGGCCTACTGGGCACGGCGAGCGTGCATCACGCTGCGCGACGAGACCGAATGGGTCGAGACACTGGAAGGTTGCTGGAACGTGCTGGCCAATCTCGACGACAACGTGCCGGCACTGCTGGCACGCACGCCGAAAACGGAATGGACGCCGCAATACGGCGACGGCCAAGCCTGCGCGCGGATCGCCCGTCTGCTGCGCGACGGCGTAGAGCGCCGATCATGATCGAGGTCCTGATGATCGCGCTGGAATTCGCCCCAGTACAGACCACCGGAGCTTTTCGCAGTATCGAGTTTGCCAAACGGCTGGCCGACTACGGTGTCCGGCCCACTGTTCTAACCATCGAGCCCGAACAGGCCAGCGTCATTTTCGGTGCCAAGATCAACCCCGTCTTGTCGGAACGGCTACCTGAGAGCGTTCGCGTCCATTATCTTCGGGAAGAACGTGCGCCGGTGACCGGGACGCCGCTGGCACGCCTTTGGCGTATGCTCTCCACATTTGACGATTCGTATGAGGACCGCTTCGCTCCCGCGCTACATGCCTGCTTGGCTGAACTGAAGCAGGACCCACAGCGCTACGCCGCCGTTTATGCCAGTGCGCCGCCGTTCGGTGCTACCATGCTAGGGAAACGGGCAGCCGAGGATCTGCAGCTGCCATACTTGATCGACATGCGCGATGCTTGGGCGCAATGGTCGCCGAGCCGGCAAATCAGCCGTCTGCACTATGCGCGTAAGCAGCGCGATGAGGCCCGTGCCTTCGCCGCCGCCGCCGCCATCGTCGGCGTCACCCCCGAGTTGACCGACCTGTTCGCCACCAGCCATCCCGAGCTTCCGCGCCACCGCTTCCACACGATCACGAACGGCATAAGCGGGGCCGCCGATCTGCCTCGTGAGGCGCTGTGGGTCGGAACGGGTGAAACCATTGATATCGGTTACGTAGGCACTTTCTACTGGCTCCCTCCAAAGAAGCCTTCACTGGCTGCGCCCCACCGCTATCTGCAGTACGATCCTGGAACTGAGGATTGGAGCTACCGGTCGCCTCTGTCCTTCTTCCGAGCCTGGGCCGAGTTAGACAAGCAAGCGCCCGAGATCGGTGCACGTATGCGGTTTCATCATGCAGGCCGCGCGCCCGATTGGCTGATGCCAATGGCAGCCGAGCACGGGCTAGCGGACCGCTGCCTGTGCCATGGTGTGCTTCCCAAACAGGATGTTGCAGGCTTTCTTGACAGGATGACCGGTTTTCTCGGGACTTCGATGAAGAGAATCGATGGTCTTGACTACTGTCTGGCTTCGAAGTCTTTCGAATATCTCGCTTCTGGCAAACCCACTTTGGCTTTCGTTTGTGCAGGCGCTCAGAAGCGATTTTTTGAAGAGGTGGGTGGTGCAGTGATTTTCGACCCGGATGATCCGAAGAGCTCTGCCAAGCAGTTGCTGAAGCTGGTGGGGGAAAGCAGTTGTCTCGCAATAAACAAAAACGCTCTCCTCGATTACGATCACGCCCGGACCACGGCGCAGATGGCGTCGCTCATTCATCAGGTCGCGGCGTCAACGACTGCGTAATGCGGCCTTATTCATTTTGACCACGTCCCCTGCGGAGCCACCCATTCCCCGAAGCCGGAAAGCCGTGGAGATCCGCGCGTTCCGAGGCGACATCGCCGCCCCTTCCGATGCGCGTGCATCCTTCGACGCGATAGAAACAAGGTGATCCAATGACCGCAATTTTTGGGCTGAACGCCTTCCACGCCGATAGCTCGGCTTGTCCGTTCATCCACGGCAAGTTCGAAGGCGCCGTCGCCGAGGAACGGCTCGGCCCGCGCAACAAACACGCCGGCGCCTTCCCCGAGAACGCCATCCGCTGGCTACTGTCGGATGCCCGCATTCGGCGGTCAGATGTCAGCCACGTGGCCGTCGCCCGCGAGTTCGACCGAACTCATGATGCCCGGATCGGCGCAAGGGCGGAGCGGCAGACGGAAACCGCCGCCACCTTGGCCAACCTGCCTGAGGTTTGCAGCGAGGATCCCCCCCGGCGCAAGTACGAGATCTACAACGTCGAGCATCTCTTGGCACATATCGCCAGCGCCTATTACCTATCGCCTTTCGACACCGTCGTAGGGCTCAGCTACGATGGTTCGAGCGATTTCGCCTCGCCCATGACGGAGCGCTGCGAGGACTTGAAAAACGACATCTTAGACCGCGTGTCGCTGCCCAATTCACTGGGCCACGACTACACCGCCATGTGCCAGTTCATTGGCTTCGATCTGTTCGGCGAGGAAGATAAGGTCATGGGCCTCGCCCCTTATGGTGAGGACCTCTATGCCGCGCAGATGGCCTGGATCGTGCAGCCCGATGCAGCTTGATCGGTTCTCGTCAGCCGGGTTCGACCGCGGCGCCCCGCGCGTGGTCGAGGCCTTGTGGCTGGCAGCGAATAGCCTCCTTCTTTCGTCCTGGCTGCCAGGTTCAGGATGGCGGGTCCGACTGCTGCGAATTTTTGGTGCGCAGTTGGGTCATGGCGTGGTGATCAAGCCAGGCGTGCGCGTGAAATTTCCTTGGCGGCTACGGGTTGGCGACCATAGCTGGATCGGCGAGGACGTCTGGATCGACAACCTAGCGGAAGTGTGTATCGGCGCCCATGCCTGCTTGTCGCAGGGGGCGTATCTCTGCACCGGGAGTCACGACTGGGGCCGCGAAAGCTTCGACCTGATCACCCGGCCAATCGCCGTAGCCGACCACGCTTGGGTCGGCGCGCGAGCGGTGCTGGCACCAGGCGCGACGCTCGGGACCGGAGCGGTGCTCGGCATGGGTAGCCTTGGGAAGGGGGACATGACGTCCTGGACCATACATGTCGGCCACCCGGCCGGCTCGCGGCGGGCGCGTCCGGCGCAACAGCGGAGCAAGGAATGAAAATCTCCATTGTCACAGCGGTCTGGAACCGCGCTCGCACAATCGGCGAAGCCCTCGAGAGCGTGCAGCGTCAGAGCCACCGCGATATCGAGCACGTCATCCAAGACGGAGGGTCCACGGACGGTACGCTTCAGGTGATCGAACGTTTGGCCGACGAACGTACCTGCGTAGTATCGGAGCGTGATTCTGGGATCTACGACGCCATCAACACCGGCATCGCTCGCGCCACGGGAGATGTGATCGGCCTGATGCACTCTGACGATATCTTCGCCTCTGACAACGTCCTTTCGGACGTGGCAGTGGCCCTTGCCGACAGGGAGGTCGACGGCGTCTACGGCGACCTACAATACGTATCGGCGACCGATCCGGACCGC
>NZ_CP139693.1:0-254023 GCF_034371605.1 Limimaricola variabilis
GCTTTCATGGCGATCTGCAGGCACGCAAGTACAGCCCGCTGACCGAGATAAATGCGGCCAATGTGCATCTTCTTCAGCCGGCTTGGGAATTTGAGACCGGTGACGTCTCTGATGGCTCGGGCGATCTGCCTCAAACGGTCTGGTCCGCCACTCCGATTTACGCCAATGAGACGCTTTATCTCGGCACCCCTTTCTACCGCATTTTCGCTCTCGATCCGGCTACGGGGGAGGAGCGTTGGACCTACGACAGCCAAGCCCGACTGGAGGCCCTGACTCAGCCCGCACTCAAAAACCGTGGCGTCACCTATTGGGAGGAGCAAGGTGCCGAGGGCACCTGCGCAAAGCGCGTCTATATCGGGACGATGGACGCAAAATTGCATTCAGTCGATGCTGATACCGGGCGGCCGTGCGAGGATTTCGGCGAGGCCGGCGTGCTTGACGTGAACCAGTGGAACGACACCAACGACCGCTGGCCGCTGTCGCTTCTGCAACCGCCCATCGCGCATGAAGGCCGCCTTTTCATCGGCTGGGCCGGCAAGGACTGGGAAAGCGCGCAGGCTCCCCCGGGAACGGTCTTTGCGGTGGATGCCAGGACCGGCGAGCTCGACTGGACGGTGAACTTCATCCCCAAGGAGCTGTGGGACCGCACCGGCACGGCGAATGTTTGGACCCACATGACCATCGATCCCGAGCGCGACATCATCTACATGCCAGTCTCCTCGCCCTCGCCCAACTATTATGGTGGCAACCGCGTGGAGGAACTGCCGCTGGCGACATCCGTAACAGCGGTGGACACCAATTCGGGGGAGATCGTCTGGTCGCGTCAGCTAGTCCATCACGACATATGGGACTACGACACCGGCGCAGCACCGGCGCTCGTGGACATCGAGCGGGAGGGAGAAACCATCCCGGCGCTGATTCAGACGTCGAAGCAGGGCATGCTTTACGTGCTGAACCGCGAAACCGGCGCGCCGGTCTTCGGCATGGAAGAGCGGCCGGTACCCACCTCGGATCTCGAGGGCGAGCACGCCGCACCAACCCAGCCCTTTGTAGACGTGCCGTCTCCCACCAACACCTACGATACCTGGCCCGGCATCTGGTGGCTCGCCGATCTGACAAGCCTCGGTTACTGTTCCCGAACTCTCGAAGAGCTGCGCTACGAGGGGCTGTTCACTCCTCCGACTGCCCGAGGCAAGGGCACCTTGATGTATCCCGGTACGGCGGGGGGCATGCAGTGGGGTGGCGGCGCGCTCGATCCCGAAACCAATACCTTCTACGTGAATACCCAGAAGGTCGCGCAGATCCTCAAAATGATACCACGCGAAGAATACGAGCAGATAGCGGGCGAAAGCGGTGCCGAGCAAGGGTACTATCCCCAGGAGGGCGTGCCCTACGGTTTCAAGCTTACCAACTTCCTGACGCCATTGGGTCTGCCGTGCTGGAAGCCTCCTTTCGGCACCATTCTGGCATACGACCTCGACACCGGTGAGCAATTATGGGAGCGACCCTTTGGCCGGACCCAGCAGTGGGGTTTCTACGCGCCCGACAGCTGGGGCTCACCCACGATAGGAGGGCCAGCCGTCACAGCGGGTGGGGTGATCTTCATCGGGGCCTCGATGGATTCTCACGTGCGTGCGCTCTCGGCCGCCACGGGGGAAGAACTTTGGAACTGGCGAGTCGAGGCTCCGGCGGTGGCTAACCCCGCTGTATACGAACATGAGGGGCGACAATATGTGAGCTTCGTGGCGGGAGGAAATCCAATCCTGAAACCGCAAGTTGGAGATCAGATCATTACGTTTGCGCTTCCGATTGAAAGATAATTAAAACAGTTCTCCTGTGGCGCCGGCGCAACCGACAGCGTGTTGTTCGAGTGGCCTCGAGTTACTTCAGGTGGCGAGGGGTCTGCCCAAAGAGCAGAGGAAAGCGCTTTTGGAGTTAGCCAAAAATATGCTGGGGATGGAAAATCCTCCGCATTAGTGCGAGGAAATTCTCTCAGAGTTTCTTATTCTTTTGGCATTATGTTTAACAGCAACCAGAGCCGCTGAAGCTGGAGGCTATCGCTCAGACATTCCGGGCCGGCGACTTCACTGATAGCGGAACCTAGGCCGAAGTGCAGTAGGGCAGAATAATTCCTGACGGCGTCAACTAACCAGTGAGGAATACGACTGATGTCTTGGGTCACTTACGGTGCAACGGTCGCGATCCTTTTTGGCTTCCCCTTAAGCGCTATAGCACAGAACCCACTGACTGAATTCTTTGGCGTCGATTTCACGTCACCATACTCTTCAAAGAAGATAAAGATCGATACGATGTCCGTGGGTGGTCGCTCGCTCTCCCTTTTTCAGATAAATCTGGAATCTCAGGGGAACAGTTATCTGGTCGAAACCGACGCGGGAGAAATATGCGAGTTCGTGACGGTGACTGGTCTCGAGAACGCCGGGCCCCCGACGAACCCATTGAGGCTTCTAATGGAGATGCGTATGGGTATGGAGGATATATATGGCCCCCCTACGGAATCGTCGGGGCCGGTCGAGAACATGCCAAACGAGTTCACGTGGTTGGAGGGAGGCGACGGCGCAAGGCTTCCTCCTGAAGTGGCCAAAGCAACCTTGGCCTTGGGATTTGCAAACGGCGTGCCCGTGGCCATCTTCTTGAAGGCAAGTCATCGCCGGTGCGCACATTTCTCCGCATTTGGGCTACCTTGAAGCAAACCATCGCAGGTTTCACTTCAGGTAGTCTACCCATTAGAGTCGCCTCTTGGCGCTCATTGTGGGCTTACTGATTGCGGGCCTTCACTGCTGATAATCTTTGGATGGACTCAATTCTGCTGACAGCTGCGGTAAGAGGACCGGATGCGGCACTTCGCAGCAAGCAGGAGGAAAACATTTCCATAGCAAATTGGTCGAACGGCGGGTTCATTGCCTAAGGAGTTGCAGAACGGATCGACGTTACAAGCAATGCGACGTTGCCAGTACCGGCAGGAGCGTCCAAGCCGTACCGACCAAGGCAGCCGTGGCAAGCACCATGCTGATGCCGTGGATGGCGACACTGGGACGGGGCCATCGTGACGACCTCAGCACGGCAAGCAGCGCGATCTGAAGCGCCACGGCGACGAGTGCTGCGCCGGCCAGCAGGGCCCGGCCTGGAACCTCCGGGACGAACGCCGCCCACCGGCTCGAGCACAGCAGGCCATGCAGCCCGTAGACCGCGCTGAAGGCAGCGAGCCAGAGCGTCAGCGGCAGCGACAGGCGCAAGATAGCGTTCATGTCAGCACCCCGGGCAGCCCGATCGCCGCGGTCGTCAACAGGGCGACCAAAAGGGTGTAGTCGCTCCACAGGCAGGCGATGCGCCTCGCGCCAAGCGTGGTGAGCGCCGCATGGCCCGACAGGCGGCGCTGCCCCACGGCCGACCACATCAATATGCTGACGAGGCAGTGCAGCAGCCCGTACCCGACGAAGACCCAGACCGTCGCGTCATAGGCATGAAGGGTGGGATCGGGGCTCTCTGACAGCACGGACAGCGCCGCGCTGGCAATCAGGACGAGGCCGACGAGCGCTGCTCCCTGCCCCATGAGTGTGTCGAGGCGGGGGCCGATAAGGGTCAGGCCAGCGCCAGCAAGCACGAGGACCAGCGGAAGGATGCCTGGTTCGAGATAGGCCGGGGGCGGCCAGTTCGGGGCAATGGAGAACAGGAAGGCATAGCCGAACAGCAGCGAGCCGAAGAAGGTGCCGTTGGCCAGCAACAGGAAGACCGAGCCCCACCAGCCTGGCGGATCGGCCGCCTCGGCGGCAGTTTCGAGCGATAGCCCGCGGCCGACGGTGAGCTTCCCCTCCGGCGCACGGCGCCCAAGCCCCCGGACCCAGACAAGCGCGCAGCCGATCACCCCCAGCGCCGAGATCGGCACGAGCCAGTAGGCCTTGAGCAGCATTCCGAGGAAGAACAGCCCCGTGATCGCCGACATCAGCATCGGAAGCGCGGTGTTGCCCGGGAAGATAACGACGTAGCGGGGCTCGCCGGTGGCGATATCGACCGAGAGCGTCTCGCGCCGGCCGCGGGCCGGGTCGCCGAGATACCCCTCGCCGCGCGCCAGCCGCACCGGGAGTTTGGGGTCGTCGTAGAGCGGCTCGCGCGAGGTGACATGCGCGAGGCTCGCGAAGTTGTAGGGCGCCGCCGGCGTCGGCATGGCCCAGTCGAGCGTGCCCGCGCCCCAGGGATCGCGCGAGCCGCGGATCGCCACCACGGCGTTCACGACCACGTCGATCAGCACCAGCGCGAAGCCGATCGCCATGACGAAGCCGCTGATCGAGGCGATGATATTGATCAATTCCCAGCCCTGGCCGGCTTCGTAGCTGTCGATCCGCCGCCGCATCCCCAGGAGCCCGGCCCAATGCAGGGCCAGAAAGGTGCCGTGGAACCCCGGCACCACGAGCCAGAACGCCGCGTGGCCGAGCTTGAAATAGGTCTTGCGGCCGGTGAAATGTGGCATCCAGTAATAGAGCGCGGCGATCATTGGGAAGACGAAGCCGCCGACCAGCACGTAATGCAAGTGGGCGACGACAAAGTAGGTGTCGTGCGCCTGCCAGTCGAAGGGCACGATCGCCACCATCACGCCCGTCAGCCCGCCGATCACGAAGGTCGCGAAGAAGGCCAGGAGCCACAGCATCGGCAAATGCATCGCGGGCCGGCCCTTCCACAGCGTGCCAATCCAGGCGAAGATCTGAACCGCCGTCGGCACCGCGACCAGCGTCGAGGCGGCCGAGAAGAAGGCGAGCCCCATATGCGGGATGCCGGTGGTGAACATGTGGTGCACCCAGAGCCCGAAGCTCAGCACGCCGAGGCTCACCGCCGCCGCGACGATCCAGCCGTAGCCCATGAGCGTGGTGCGCGCCATCACCGGCAGGATGGTCGAGATCGCGCCCGCCGCCGGCAGGAAGATGATGTAGACCTCCGGGTGGCCGAACAGCCAGAACAGGTGCTGCCACAAAAGCGCGTCGCCGCCCGCCGCGACCTGAAAGAACGGCATGTCGAAGGCGCGCTCCAGCTCCAGCAGGATCGAGCCGAGGATCAGCGGCGGAAAGCCCGTCAGGATCATCACCGCCGTGACCAGCGCGTACCAGGCGAAGATCGGCATCCGCGACAGCGACATGCCCGGCGCGCGGTAGCGCAGCACCGTTACCGTGATCTCGACCGCCGCCGAGATCGCCGAGATCTCGACGAAGGTGATGCCGATCAGCCAGAAGTCCGAGTTGATCCCCGGCGCGCCTATGGTCGAGGACAAGGGCGGATACATGAACCAGCCACTGTCCGGTGCGATCCCCGCCAGCAGCGCGAATATCATCATCGCGCCGCCGAAGACGTAGCACCAGAAGCCGTAGGCAGTGAGCCGGGGAAAGGCGAGGTCGCGCGTCCCCAACATCTTCGGCAGCAGGTAGACCGCGAGCCCCTCGAAGAAGGGGATCGCGAACAGGAACATCATGATGGTCCCGTGCATGGTAAAGATCTGGTTGTAATGGTCGGGGCCGAGAAAAGCCGAGCGAGGGCTGGCGAGCTGCGCCCGGATCAGCATCGCGAGAATGCCGCCCACCACGAAGAAGAAGGTCGCCACGAAGAGGAACATCCGGCCCAGATCGGTGTGGTTCACGGTGGTGAACCAGCCCTTGAGGCCGGGGTCCGAGGCCCAGATCCGCGACAGGGCACGATGGCGCCTGAGCGCGTTCATGGTGTCTCTCCTTGCAGGAAGGCCCGCCAGCCCGCGTCGTCATGCGCGATCACGGTGAAGCGGTGGTCGCGGTAGCCCGCGCCGTTGAACTCCGATCCCAGCCCCTCGTATCGCCCCGGCAGGTCGGCCTCGAGCCGCAACACGTTCACATGGCCCGGCACGGCGTCGAGCTTGCCCGCGAGCCGTGGCACCCAGAAGCCATGCACCACGTCGACCGTGGTGATGACCACGTCGACCGGGCGGTCGGCCGGGATGTGCAGCACGTTGTTGGTCTCGAGCCCCGGCAGGTCGTCGTACCGGAAGCGCCAAGCCCATTGTCGCGCCTCGGCGTGAACGCGCACCAGATCGGGCGTCGCGCGTGGCAGCAGGCGCTCGCCCACGACGAGGCCATAGGCCAGCAGCGCGGCCAGCACGGTCATGGGGAAGACCAGCCCGAGCCAGATCACGAAGCGCCGCTCCTCCGTTTCTACCGGTGGCCGCCGCCAGGCGAGCACGATCAGCGCCGCGACGAAGAGGAAGATCGCCGTCGCGCCTCCCAGAAGCACCCACCACAGCTGGGCGATGACCGCGGCCGCCGGGCCCGCCGGGTGCACCGCCGAAAGGCTTTCCTCGCAACTCGCGAGCAGCAAGGGTGTTGAGCCGGCGAGACCCCAGCGCAGGAGAGACCGGGCATGGCCGAGGAAATGGTCCAGACGAAAAACGAAGAGCTTCACGACCCGATCGTGGAGACCGCCGGCTACGACGAGACCGAATCCATCGTCGGTATCTGGGGCCATCCGCTGCACGCGATGAGCGTGGCCTTCCCGGTGGCGCTGACCTTCTGCACCTTCGGGGCGGATGCGCTCTACTGGTGGTCGGCCGAGCTGTTCTGGGCGCGCGCCGCGATCTGGGCGGCTGGCACGGCTTTCCTGTTCGGTCTCGCCGCCGGCGCCACCGGCACGGCCGAGCTTCTGATGGTGCCAGGCATCCGCATCCGTGCCCCGGCGTGGTCGCATTTCGTGATCGCGGTGCTGCTGCTGTCGATCCTCGGCGCAAACTGGGGTTACCGGTTGCAAGGCTACGAGGCAGCGGTGCTTCCTTACGGCATACTGATCTCGGGATTCAGCGTGCTCGTGGTGATGGTCACGGGGTGGCATGGCGGCAAGCTCGTCTTCGATTATCGTCTGGGCACGTCGAAGGGCAGCTGACGGTCGAGCGGCTCCGCCAGCCAGCCCGGCACCGGGATCTCGCCAAGCTCGGGCTTGGCAAGCGCCAGCGCCAGGATACCGAGGATCGGCAGCATCATAAGCATCAGCGGCCAGACCGGCCGCGGCGCGCGATGCGCGCCCTCACGCTCGGCCACCGCGACCAGCACGTAGCCGACCCAGACATGGAAGCTCACCAGCGCCGCCACGAAGACCAGCTTGGCGAACATCCATGTCACGAAGACCTCGCGCAGGAAGATCAGTCCCGTGCCGGAGGCGATGGCGATCACCGCCGCCGGGGTGACGCCGAGGGTATATGCGTAATGGGTGGCCCGACGGATGCGCTCGTAGTCGCCCTGGCCGATCGCCGGGTCGTGCCGCGCCAGCATCAGGGGCAGAGCGAAGAGGCCGCCGCACCACAGGATCAGCATGCCTACATGCAACGCCTTGAGGTGCGGGACGAGATCGTAGAGCCAGCTCACGCGAGGCCCCGCTCATTCCCGGCCCGCCAGCCGCGCCGCGCCGAAAGCGCGATCATCGCGGCATAGGGCAGCATCGCCGGGACCCACATGATCAGCCCGCCGAGCTGCTGATCGGCCAGTGGCGTGAGACCCCAGGCCAGCGGCGCCAGCCCATGCACGGCATAGAGCGACGCCGGCGCGAAGGTCAGCAGCGCGCCGAGCGCGCCCATCTGCATCAGCCCGGCCAGCGACCACAGCACGGCATCGATGCCGCCGCGCGCGCTCAGAACAGAACGCCAGAACCAGACGGCTGACCCCAGCAGGGTCAGCTGCATGACCCAGTAGACGACCACGTCGCTCAGCGCGAGGTCGTAGGCGGCCGGAAGATGCCAGGCCCAGAGCAGCGCCGTCGAGACGAGGAAGGGCAGGGCGACGCCTGAGGATTTGCGGGCGGGCAGGGCTGCGGCCAGCAGCGGCGCCGCGACCGCGACGAGAAGCACGTGATGCACCACGCGGGCCGAGAACAGGCCGACCGAGATCGCGCAGAGAGGAGAGACGAAGGCAAACGCCAACACTCCGACAGCGGCGGGGCCGGTCCGTGCGTTTCTGAGGACCATCAGCAAAAGGAGCAGCCCCGCCAGCAGCAGAGGGTCGAGATTCCAGCTGCGCAACGCCAGGTCTGGCGGAGGTGCCGTGCCGCAATAGCTACCCGGCAGGATTTCGACCGGCATTGGCATGCTCCTGACCGTTGTTGCCCGCAGGACATGGCGAACTACATCGCCGACCTGTGCGTCATGCCAGTTAGATCGGTAAGGCCGCGGTTCAACACGATGTTTTCCGCTGCGAGATGTGCAATCTCACATACTCTCGCCTACGACTTAGCAACTTCTGGTAATTACCCTACCGAAGCTCGGATCTTGAACGACCTGTATGAGCGACGCGCTGCAGTAAAGTTGACGTCATTGTCCGTCACGCCGGCGCTCTGGAGCGCGATGCCAAGGATGAGCGAGCAGTTGCGAAACTAGACTTGATTGAGAGGATGGGCGAGCGTCGCGCCATGACCGAAATCATCGCGGAATACGAGCCCTACCTCTCGTTCGTCTTATTGCTGCTCCTCTTCGCAGGATTTGTGACCGAACGCTATCCGCCAGAGGTGACCGCAGCCGGTGGGGCAGCGCTGTTCATCGGCTTGGGTCTGGTGCCGCCGGATGACGTGCTGGCAGCTTTTGCCAATCCTGCGCCGATCACGATCGCAGCCATGTTTGTTATCAGCGGGGCCTTGGTCCGGACCGGCCTGCTGGATGCAGTCGCCAATCGGGTCGTGGCAGGTGCGACCCACCGTCCGTCTCTGGGGATCGCCGCATTCCTGCTGGCAACGCTCCTCGCTTCGGGGCTGATGAATAACACCCCTGTCGTGCTCATCCTGATACCGGTGGTGGTGCGCCTGGCGCAGAGCTTGGACGTCGCTGCGACGCGTCTGCTGATCCCACTGTCCTACACGGCTGTTCTGGGCGGAACTTGGACTCTTGTCGGCACCTCGACCAACATGCTGGTCGCCGGGGTGACCAGCGATCTCGGCATGGAGCCGTTTTCAATGTTCGAGATAATGCCTGTCGGCTTGATCGCCACCGTTGGGGGTGGCTTGACGTTGTTGGTGCTGGGCCCGGTTTTGTTGCCGCGCCGCAGGGAGACAGGCGATATCGGCTCAGGAGACGAGGCGCATTTCCTGACCGAATTGCGCCCTTGCGAGGGTTATGCAGGCTTGGGCCGTCCAATAAATGAGGTTCCCGACCTCGACCGTCCCGACATTCACGTTCACGCGATACGTGCACAATCGGAGATCAAACGGTCGAACCTCCAGGAGCACCTGCTCGAGGTCGGCGACCGGATCGTCGCCAGTGCAACGACGTCTGAGCTTCTGACACTGCGCGATCTGGAGGGCATGGAGGTCGGCCTTCGGCATGGGCCGAGGGACGGCGAGGAGGTCGCCGTAGCTGAGGCCGTCGTGACCTTGTCGGGGCGCGGCAGCAACATCCGGCTCGCGCGGCTGGCCCTTGGTCATCGCTATGGAATGCGGGTGCTCGGTGTCCATCGACATGGCCAGGACCTGGGGCCTGACCTTCCGACAGTCTTGTTACGCCCAGCCGACAAGCTGCTGGTGGAGGGGACGGCGGAAGGTCTTGCCCGCCTCACGCAGGCGGGTGATCTGGCCGCGATCACTCAGGCAAGCGCACGTGCTTATCGACGGCAGAAGGCGCCGCTGGCTCTTTTAGCCTTGATTGCGGTGATGGGCCTGGCGGCGCTTGGCGTGGCCGAGATCAGTCTTCTGGTGCTGATGGCCGTCGCGGCCATTCTGCTCCTGCGTTGCATCGACAGCGAGGAGGCATGGAGCTCCATCGACGGGGGTATCCTGGTCCTCATTTTCTCAATGCTGATCGTCAGCGCGGGTTTGCAGCATACCGGGGCAATGGCTCTGATGGTCGCGGCACTTGTCCCGCTGATCCAGAACCTGCCGCCGGTGGTGATCCTGGGAGCGATCTACCTGCTCACGTCGCTGCTCACGGAAACCGTCACAAACAACGCCGTGGCGGTGATCATCACACCCATAGCCCTAGGGCTCGCCTCGCATCTCAGCCTTGATCCGCGGCCATTCGCCGTGGCGGTGATGTTCGGTGCGAGTGCCAGTTTCGCAACCCCGATCGGGTATCAAACGAACACGCTGGTTTACGGCGCCGGAAATTACCGCTTCACGGATTTCCTGAAGATCGGCGTGCCCATGAACCTGATTGTCGGAGCAGTCTCCGTGGCTGTCATCCCCGTCTTCTTTCCATTTTGAATGCCAGAGCTGCAGAGGCTGCGCAGAGAGGGCCAAGGGAGCCGTAAGGGGACCTCGAAACATCAATACATTCTGGGTCTGGGTTCGAAATCCGCAGCCGCGCCACTGCCATTTCCGTGCGCGTGATTTGGACGCCATGCTGACCATCTTGTGGATTGGGAGTGGTGATCAGCTTTGGCAGAGTTGGGCTTCTGGGTCGGGTATATGACGCCCTGACTTGGCCGTTTGACCAGCAAGGGCACTCGAAAGCATCATCATGTACAGGAGTCATCCTAGGCTGGTGAGGCTCACCCTGCCGCTTCCGTGGCCGACTTTCTCACTCATCACGGATGCAGAGAGCCACGACAACTTGCGGGATGATGTCGTCACGGTAGTGCACGATGTAACGATCCCTCGACGCGCAGGAGAGAACGTCGGGTCACTGCGCTAACCAAGCCGGTTCTGTTCGGTCACCTCCGATACTACCTTAGCTGTGACATGAGTGGCGGCGCGGGCTCCAGGGTTGGGCCGCATCGCAGCGCCTTCACGCCCATGAACAGACCAAAACGGACGACATGACCCACCCCATAGACAAGCACGTCGGTACACGCATCCGCCAGGGCCGCTGGATGAGAGGAACGACGCAGCAGGATCTGGGGGACGCGGTCGGATGCAAGTTCCAGCAGATCCAGAAGTATGAGACCGGGGCGAACCGGGTTTCCGCGTCGCGGTTATGGGACATCGCCAAAGCGCTCGGCGTGCCCATTACCTACTTCTTCGAGGGCAAGGAGCAGGCAGACCCAGTGCTATCGATGTTCCCGGATCGCGGCTCGGCCGAACTGCTTCGGATCTGGATGTCCCTGCCGGACAAGCAGAAGCAAGCCCTTCTGGGCCTCGCGAAAAGCATGGCCGATAGGGAGGGGCAAGCTTAGATAGCTCCGGCCGTTCCTCCAGTCCTGCAAAACACGAGCTTGGCGCCTGCGACCTACTCGACCTTGGCGATGTCGCAGACCAGCGCGGTGGCCGGAGCCTCGGTGCGGTTGTAGACCCAATGCACCGTTTCCTCGGTTTCGGGGAAGGTGCCCAGCGAGGCGGCATCGACGCTGCGCTCGCCCGAGGGCTGGCCCTCGACCCAGCTACCGTCGATCACCGTGACGATGCCTGGGCGGTCGGCATGACTGTGCTCGGCGATCTGGCCGCCGGGGGCGATCTCGACGGCACGCATCCGCAGGCTGTAGCCCGTAAGGCCAATGGTGGCTTCCATGGTCTGGGGAGACAGCTCGGCCAGCAAGTCGACCGTCAGGCCGGCATGCTCGGTCGGTCCCGACATCTGCGCTAAACTGAAGCCGCCAGAAGCGGCTACGAGACCGGCGCAGAGGCCCAGGGCGAATGTGGTCCGGGGATGGCGTTGAAGTCGTGACATGGTGGTTTCCTTTCAACGTTGCGGTTTGCGTTTCACCTCCAGCGAAGCCGGAGCCGTCAATGGGTGCAGACCGTGCCGACCAGCAGCATCGCCGGATCAAGGTCGAAGGCGGTTTCCAGATCCTCGCCGAACAGGGCGAGCCAAGCGTCCTGTGCATCGTAAGCCAGTCGCTCGCGCGCGGCCGGGCAGGCGAAGCGGTGCCCGGCCATGGCCTGCATGTGATGAACCAATTCGTGGACGAGGATCGACAGCTCCGCGGGGCTGCGGCCGGTCCAGCCTTCGGAGAGGTAGATAGTGTTCGTGGCTTCGTCATAGAGCGCAACCACCCGGTCAGGGGCGATGCCTGCCCCGTCACCATAGCGCATCGCGATCAGTTCCGGGCCGGGCAGTGTGACGAGATGCGGATCACGGGCGGCGCGCGGCAGGTCGAAGTTGGCTTCGAGCCACAGCGCGAGGGTGTCGAGAAGCGGCGGTGCGTCGCGCATCCCGCCTTCCTGCGCGAAGGCGGGCGACGGCGCCGCGGTCATACTTGAGAAGCACAACGCAAGTGTCGTGATGTAAGGGGCAGAGCGAAGCATGATGACCCTCCCGAGGCCGTGGCGATGTCCCCGAAGCTTCAATCGAGGTCGGGTCGAAGTCCTGAAAACGGCCTGAAGGAAGCCTGAAATCGTGCTAAAATCGACAGGTCCAGCACCGGGTCATCGTCGTGGATGCATGCGAGACCATTCGGATCGGCGACGTCGTGCTGAACCCCAGGCGCGGCCGGCTCGAGGACGGGACCGGCGCCGAGCGGGTTCTGCGCGCCAAATCCTTTCGCGTGCTCGAACTCCTGCTGGCGCGGCGCGGGGAACTGGTGGCCAAGGACGATCTTCTGCGCAACGCATGGCCAGACGTGATCGTGTCGGACGACTCCCTGGCCCAATGCATCAGCGACATCCGGCGCGCGCTGGGGCCGCGCGGTGCCCCGCTGCTGCGCACGGTGCCCCGGCGCGGCTACGTGCTCGAGGATGAGGAGGAGGCCCCTGCCAAAGCTTTGCCGCGCCGCAAGGTGCGGCAGGGCATGGTGGTCGCCGCGGCGATCGTCATGGCGGGGCTGGGGTGGCTGTGGCTGCCCGCCGAACCGGTTGCCCCGCCCGAGACACTTGGACAAGCCATGACCGCCAGCGCGCTGCTCGACGGACGGGACTGGCAGAGGCGGGAGTCCAACGAACAGGCGCGCACGCTGCTCGAGGCCGCGGTCGAGGACGACCCCGGCAATGCTGCGGCTTGGGCTGATCTCGGCCTGACCTACTGGCTCGAGGTCCGACATCTCGCCTGGGGCGGGGGCCGCCGCGAGATGGCGCGGGCCATCGAAATGGTCGAGCGCGCCGTGGCCCTCGGGGGCGCGGCCAGCGCGCACCGGCTCCTGGCCGAGATGCGGCTGCTGTCGCCTTTTCCCGAAATGCGCTCGCCTGTCGATGCGCTGGCCAATGCGCGGGCGGCGGTGACTATCGACCCTGCCGAGGCCGACAACCTCGCCGTGCTGGCACACGTGCTGGCGCTGACCGGCCATGGCGCCGAGGCTGTCCGCCTGATCGAGCGGGCGCTGCGTCTCGATCCGTCCCCGCCCGACTGGTATCGGCACGTGGCCGGATTGAGCTACCTCGTCGTGCAGGAGCCGGCCCGGGCAGCCGAAGCCTTCGGGGCGCTTCATGGCGCCGGCACCTTCACCGGGATGCGTTGGTGGCCCGGCTGGTTGCTGGCTTCGAGCTTTGCGCAGGCGGGCCGCACCGATGAGGCAGCGGCAATCATCCGCGCGGCTGAGGGACGCCGTCCGGAGCGCAGCATTGCCGCCGTCGCCCAGTCGCTCGATGGATGGACCGACCGTGATAGTCTGGAGCGGTTCCTTGACGGGCTGCGGCAAGCAGGGCTGCCTGGCTGATCCGCCCTAATCGATGTAGTCCTGCGCGGTGGCGGAGCCTTGGCTTTCGACATGTCCCAGATAGCTCTCCCAAGCCGCGGCGAGTAGTGCATCGCGGGCAGCCTCCTCGGCGATCACCTCCGTCCAAGCGCGCCGCAGCGCCGCCAGTATTTCCTCTGGCCAGTCATGGACCATGACCCCCTCGGCGCGGAATCGCTCCAGTGCTGCGACCTGCCGTTCCCGTGCCATCGCAAGCGACCAGGACAGCGTCGCCTCGCAGGCCGCCTCGATCGCGGATCGGTGGTCATCCGACAGCGCCGCCCAGCTGCGCTCGGGCATCAGCAGCTCGAGCGAGGTGGCCGGCTGCTGCCAACCGGGCAGGTAGAGATACCCCGCCGCCTCGTGCAGGCCGAGATCGGCGTCGATCGAGGGCAACGAGAACTCGGCCGCCGCGATCAGCCCGGTGTCCAGCGCCGGGCGGATATCGGCGGCTGGCAGCTCGTAGGGCACGACGCCGAGGGCTCTGAGCGTCAGCGCGCCGTAGCCGAAGGCGCGCATGGCCAGCCCGTCGAGATCGGCGACGGTCTCGACGGGCGCGCGGAACCAGCCGCCGCCCTCGGCCGGCAGCACGCCGCAATAGAGGCTCTTGAGCCCGTGGCGCGCATAGATCGCGTCGAGTGCCTCGGCCCCGCCGCCCTCGCGCATCCAGGCGGTGAAGCCGTCCGGGTCCGGCCCGAAGGGAAATCCGCTGAAAATCGCGAGTGCCGGGTCCTCGCGGTGATGATGACCGGCCGAGCCCCAGACTGCGTCGATCAATCCGGCTTCGAGCGCGCCGAAGCTGTCCTGATCGAGGACCATCCGGTCCTGCACCTCGATAGTGAAGCTGCCCCTCGCCCGGCGTTCGACCTCGGCCGCGAAGTGGGACCCGGCCTCGCCGAATAACTTCGGGTAAAGCAGGCTGTTCATGCGCCAGCGCAGGGCATCTGCGGCGGCCGAAGCGGGGGACAAGGACGTGCAAATGGCAAGAGCGGCCAAGCCCAACATGAATGACGCAGGCGATTGCGGCATGTCTCGAATACCTCCAGGTAGGAAGCCATGGTTTCGACCATCATGCGCGCTGCGCGGTCACCGATCAAACTCGGTAAAGCAACGAGTGCCCATCAGCTGCGCGCGGATGTCCGTAGATACTCGTTGTTTGGGGGAAGGTAGCTTTGCAGGAGACCGATCGCGTGTTCCGCCATCAATCCGGAACGAGGCCAGGCGAAAGGCGTTACCGCCTCGAAGGACGTATTTGGCACCAAACCTACCGCACTGCTGAAACAGCAGGACGCGGCAGAGGATCTTTTTGCGGGGTTAGCGCGATCCTCTGCCGCCTGCAGCTCCAGAACTGCACGGCTGACTCGGGAAGCGAAATTTCCGGTCAGCCATGGGCACTATGGAGCCGAAGATGTTGAACGCAAGAGGGGTTTCCCTACCCCCACTTGCCGAAGCCAAGCGCGCCACTTACTATTTTGAGACCGGCGGTTGAGTTCACGCTGTCGTCGCCGGTCGCAGCGCGAAATCGAACTCATGCTGGGAGCCGGGCGGGATCGCACCTTCCCTCAGTTCCACACGGCTGCATGCCGATCAGTGATCGCCCTGACTTGTGCAGGGAAATCCGAGGTTGTCCGCATAGCTGGGACCGGTTTTTTTAGTCCGCCGTTGACCAAACTATGCCAGGGCTATCTCGCGCATCCGGGCTGCCGACCTCAGAGGTAGATCGAGCCGCCGAAAATCTTGCGGACCATCTCGGGTCGGTTTGTGCCAAGCGCGGCGAGATCTTCGTCGGACAATTCGTTAAGCCGGCGGACCTGTTGCATACGCGGGCCAGCTTCGGCGAGTGCGACAAGACCTCGGCCAATGGCAGCGAAGGGAGCGACGAAGATCCGGACGATCGAAGGTCCGCTGGTCAGGTTTGTGGTCTGGGCCATGGGAGTACCCTTTCAGCTGGTGTCTGCTTTTCTTGCAACAACAGATGGCCCCCTGCGCCGGGCCGGACAACCAATACTTGGGTCTGGCCGGGTTGCGCTGGATGCAAGGCGAGCTGATGCCGGAACAGGATTACAGGAGGGCGACACCCCCCGTGATCGTTTTTCCTCGCGCAACCTGGCACGGCAGGCTCCCGCAAGCCGATCTCGGTCACTGGTGGGAACCATGAGGGAGCTTGGCCGCTCCTCAACGGCCTCATGAAGATCGCTTCATAGGGCTGCCACTTGTGGGGCCGATTGGAGACATGTCCGCAAGGCTGAGGGTACGACAGAGCGAGGCACTAGCGGGCACCGTGTTTCTGGGCGCAGGTCATTCCTCCGCCACCTCTCAAGGTGGAGTCGACTTCGCGATGCCATGGCGTGTTGCCCACTGCCGACTTGAATGATGGGCGGGTCGGAGGTCACCCCCCTCGCAGGCGGCCACGTCAGAACAGAAGAAACGGAAGGGCAGCCTCACCGCCACCCCAAGGCCGGTGCAACATGCGTGAGGATGGCTTCGATGACATGCGCATTGTAGTCGACCCCCAGCTGGTTGGGCACCGTCAGGAGGAGGGTGTCCGCCTCAGCAATGGCCTCGTCTTCCTTGAGCTGGGAGGCGAGTGTCTCCGGTTCTGCGGCGTAGCTGCGGCCGAAGATGGCCCGGGTTTGCGGGTCGAGATAGTCGATCTGATCGGCGGACTGGTTTCCGCGACCGAAATAGGCGCGATTGAGCTCATTCACGAGCGCGAAGATACTGCGGCTTACGGAGACCCGCCGCGTGCGCGCATGTCCCGCTTCCTCCCATGCGGCGCGGTAGGCGCGGATCTGCCGGGCTTGCTGAACGTGGAAAGGTTCGCCGGTTTCGTCATTCTTCAGCGTGGAGCTTTGCAGGTTCATGCCCAGTCTTGCAGCCCAGACGGCTGTCGCGTCCGATCCCGCCCCCCACCAGATGCGGTCACGCAGCCCCTCGGAGTAGGACGCGAGGCGAAACAGGCCCGGAGGGTTCGGGAACATTGGCTGGGGGTTGGACTGGGCGAAGCCCTCACCGCGCAGCACATCGAACAGGACCTCGGCGTGGTGCCGTCCGAGATCGGCGCCGGTGCCGCCTTCGGGCGGCTGGTAGCCGAAATGTCTTTAGCCATCGATCACCTGTTCGGGCGAGCCGCGGCTGATGCCAAGCTGACGCCGACCGCCGGAAATCCGGTCATCTGCACCAGCCTCCTCCGCCATGTAGAGAGGTTCTCAAATCGCAGATCGAGCAGGAGCTGCGGCGCCTCGAAATGACGCGGATCCGCGCCGACCTGCAAGCGCAGGGCCCCGAGATCATCTTCGCCGGGCAATCGCAGGATGAAGCGGCGTATGGCGAGGGCTCGTTCTGCACCGCCGACTATTCGCCTGAGGGCGACGCGGCGCAGCAGGCCGGGTCGGAATTCGCGGAGATGGATCTCGACGGCGACGGCATGGTCTCGCAGCAGTAATACGCAAAGTGCCGCACTGCCGCCGCCGGGGAATGACGTCTCGCGGCCCGAAGGGTCGCTGTCCGTGAAGACACCGCGGGGTAGGGCGGCGACCCACCCCGCGGCAATTCCTTGCTCGCCCGCCCGGAAGGGGGTCGGACCTAATCGGAACATCGTATGACCGGCAGCATTCTCACCCTGAACATTGGCTCGTCCAGCGTGAAGTTCGCCGCGTTTTCACGCGGCTCCGACGCGCCCGAGCTGCTGCTACAAGGCGGTCTCGAGAGTACTGATGAAGGCGTGGTGCCAACGGGCTCGATGTTTTCCACTTGGTACTGGCGGCGCTGCGCTGGACCGGTCGGGAGGATGAGGCGGCCAAGGCATTGGCCGCGCATTGCCACGAGCGATTGTCGATGCATGACCGGCATGTTCGGGAAACAGGAACAGATATGGCGGAGATTGCCGAGTGGAACTGGTCGGAGGCTTGGGATTGAGGCGCGGTGGAACGCGGCAGCAAGGAACGTCAGGGATGCTTCCTGACCGCCGCGCTGAACTCCCGAAGCGTGTTCGTTCAGACCGCCATGGAATAGCGCGGCGGCTCAGCCCCGCGCTGCCTTGCGGCGGCCTTGACCGCCTCGGGGTCTTCGCGGAGCGCGTCGCAGGGCGCGCGGCCACCGAGCGTCGCGCAAGGCGCGCGCAGCCATGCCAGCATTCCTTCGGCGTCGAGCACCGGTCTCAGCGAAAGAATGACATCGCGCATGGCGCCGATCGGCAGCCCGGCCTGATCGAACTGCCATGCCGGGTAGGCGGTCGCGCCGCCCCGCGCGACACCGAGAATCCGCCGCTCCCGCGCCCAGTTCTCGGCCACGGTCGCGCCGAGGGGCACCCAGCGTCGCAGGGCCCCCGCGACACCCGCGGCATCAAGCATTTGGCTTTCCACGACGTGGCTTGCATGTTTGATCATGCTGGTGTCCTCCCCTGTGGATAAGAGAATAGACGTTAAGTTCCCTTAGGGAAATCTAGGGTGCGAATGCGGACGATGCCAGTCGTGCCCGCCAGTAGTGCCCCGTCATGCGGTGGACGTTCACGTTGCGGTGACGGTGTAACCGGGGTGGCCATCGGGGACATCGGTTATGGTGGAGTTTGCGGACTTCAACCACAGACCGAGGGAGACCCTGCGCATGAAAAATTCTGGCCCGGAGCCGGAAGATAAGGAGATTTGCCGCCCGAGGCGGCATCAGGGGCATTCAGGAAGGTTCAGAAGGTTGCTCGGCAGCTCGTTGTCTATGGCGGTCTTGATGTACTTGTTTCCCTGACCGCTGATTGCGACCTCGCACCATACAGCCTTGCCGGACACCGCAACATAGAATTCCCAGCCTTCCTCCATGAGGTAGACCGCGCGCTCCTGCGTCATCTTCCATCGGCTCCCGTCGGAATTGACGCCCCCTATGTGAGTGATGCGTTCCCACGGGCTGTCGCCCTCTCTTTTCCGGCTGCATCCGATCTGAGCTTTGATCGCCATCTTCGTCCCAGCTATGGCTTTTGCGACGTGATGGTGAATCGTCACCGGGGGCTGTGGCAATCTCCGGAACAACGAAAGGTCGCGTGCGGAGGCAAGGCGGGATTATTCTGCCGTCGTCATGGACAGTCGGGGAGGCTCAGGAGATGGGCCAGGAGGTCGCTGTCCGCGACCGTCCTGATGTACTTCCCTCCATCGCGATCGACAGCGACTTCGACTGCAAGAGGATCGCCATCGACATGGACGAAAAACAGGCATTCGCCGCTCTCGATCTTTTGGATCACCTTGCCTAGGTCCAGCTTCCAGCGGTTCGCGAGGGTACCGCCGCCTACATGGCTTATGCTCTCGCTTGCTCTCGGCTTCCAGTGATTGGTCCTGCGGATGCACTTGATCTGGACAGTCTTCTGTACTTCTTTCCTCCATGGTGGTGTCGCGACAACCCATGGCGGACTGCTGCTTTGAGTTGTTCAATCATCGGCGGCTTGTCTAACTGGAGCGGCCGTGCGGCTTGTGGACATCCTGACGGCTGTCCAGCGAAGTTTCTATTGCATCTGCCATCGCTCGAAGGACGAGAATGACTTCCTTTCGCGCCAAGTCGTGGGTGTCTGATGCAGACAATTCGTCCTTGGCGGTCACGGTAAAGCTGAGGACTGCTCTGGGCTGCAAGTACGGCTGGCGGTCCGCATCGGCAAGCGTCACCTCCGCCTTCGCATGAAGCGTGGCGGGCGCGCTCGGGAGAAGCGGACCGTCAACCGGGAGGCCGGGCATCCAGATTGCCTTCCGAAGATGGAACTTGCCGAGCTTGCTGGACATCGTGCCCTTTCCAGTGACAGTGCATTCAGCATGGGGCGTCCTCGGACTGAGGGGAGCCCCGACGGTTCCTTTCAGTCGACCCGTCGAAGGATCGTGTGGTCGTCGAGAACTTGGAACGTTCGCTCGTCGACGTAGCCGACGGGGCGGCCGTCAATCAGCCTCAACTCCTGCGTTCCTGGCAGTTCACTTACCTCGCCTTCGGGAGAGCGGCCCGTATTGAAATCCTGCCAGAGCTGCACGTCGTGGCGTCGACCGAGATCGTCCGCGCATTCGTAGGTGACCAAGTGACGCATCGGCATGATGGTCCTCCGTCGACGGTGGTCGGGGCATGAGGGTGGACCATTGGCGGATGGATGGCAAATTCTGGCCGCACTGAGAAAGCCCTGCGCGAGGGCAGGGCGGGACCGTTCCGAGCTGGAAGGGGCCGTTATCCGACCCCAGTAGATTTTGGGGGAGATGGCTCGCTGTGTCGATCTCCAGAACCGGGCATCGCTCCCCAGCAAGTTCAGCTTCGGCCCGATTGCGGCCGTAGGTTGAACTGCCCCGGCTTGCCTGGGGAGCAAAGCTCTCGAAGGATTGCTGTTTACGGCCAGGACGACACATAGGAGAGGCCTGTACTCTCTTTCGGTGATGCCACCGGTCTGTCACCGGGATGGGGGCTGAAAGCTCCGGATCCCGACGTTCCGAAATTGGGCCCCCAGAGCACAGCATCGGCTGTCTGTTTGGCCGTCTCGTCGGAAGGCAGGGTTCACGCTTCTACGACCAGCCGGCCGATTGCGTTGTCCCTCATGGTCACGACCGCCGGTCCTCTTCCCCCCGCTCTCGTCGTTTCTTCAACCACCATCCCTCCAGAAACGGCGTGAGAGCCACGAATAGACTTAGAACCGTCAGCGGGCCGAACACGATCAGGAACAGCGGAAACACCGTGACTTCCCGCCACTGATCGATCAGCGAGAGGCCGAGCACAGCTGGCGCGGCGGCCAGCAGGAATACGCCGGCGATGATGGCCCACCGCCAGGGCCGGCTCGGGCGCCAGGTCATCGCGGCAACGCCCGCAGTTGATGAGCGATCATGGCTGCGGCATGCGCATAGGCCGGATCGGCATCGGCCTTCGCCGCATACGCTTCAAGCGCCTCGGCGGCGCGGGATCGTTCCTGCTCCGAGAGTCCCATGCTCGCCGCCATGCTCTTTACCGCCTCGACCAATGCGGGAGGAGTTGCGATTGCAATCGTGGCGGACGCGGACATCATGCCCGCTTCGCTGGCTACTCCGTCACTTGTCCAGGTCATCAGGCCTCCACGCTCACCTCTCCAAGAACAGCGACAGCACCAGAAGCGCGCACAAAACGACCATCGGGCCGAACACGATGAGGAGTATCGAGAGGAGGGTGCTGCCCCACGCGGTCGCTATCATCCAGACCCCGACCGCCACGGGAAGGAGAGCCAACAGGAGTGCAGCGGTGAGCATGCCCCATCGCCAAAGCGACGCATCCCCTTCATCGTGCTCCTCGGGCTCATTCATCCCGGTCAATCCCTGAGCGCGCCAGCGGCCAGCGCCGCGATCCGGGCGAACTCAGCAAGCGTGCCGGGTGCACCGGCCTCCACCTCCAGCGCCAAGGCCAGATCGCCGCGCTGGCTCTCGTCGAGGTTCAGCGCCTCAGCGAGGCAGAGCACGATCTCGATTATGGTGGCGCGGGTTTCGGTCAGCTCGGCCTCGAGGGCGCGCACGCGCTCTTCGGGGCTTGGCAGCTCGCTGTCGTGATCGGGTAGGGTCATCTCGCTTTTCCCGCTCGCTCCGTCATCCATCCCCGTGACCCCAGCTTTGGCCGAGGGCGATCGCCGGGCCCAGAATAAGTAGCGTTACAGCTATCAGCGGATCACAGAATTTCCACTGCAGAATGGAGGCTCCCAGGAGCGGGAGGCCAATGGCGCCTATCATCGGCGCTCCGGACCTGCGGTGTGGGCCGCAGGCACAACGGGGGAGGAATGGCTGCAAGCTCAGGTAGAGCCCCACTACGAGCAGGGGCCGATGGCGCCGAGGGCGCCTGAGCACTTCAGGCCCATGCCGCCCAGAGACCAGATGGTGCCGCCGGTCACCGCTGACGATCCGACAAGGAAAGCCGCCGCCTAGTCGAGCACGTCGGCACCGAGCGCCATGAACGGCATCGGATTGCGGGTCGCGACCATCGCGCCTGGCCGGGAGAGGGCGATCGCGGCGATCTGCCTATCCGCGATCGAGATCGCGTAGCCCTTCTGGCGCGCGGCCGCGACCTGTGTGCCGTAGATCCCCGCCGCCGCATCATCGAAGGGCAGGATCCAACCGGAAAGTCTTCTTCGAGAATGGCCATGACGGCCCGTATCAGTCCGTCGCGCCGCTTTTCCTCCGGGACCGCCTGAACGCCGAAGATCAGTTCCGCCGCCGTGATCGCGCTCAGATAGAGGTTCGTGGGGTCCTGTGCATTGAGCCAATCCATGACAGCATCGTCCGGGACTTTCCTCTGGGTCTCGGCGATCACGCTCGTATCAAGGAGGATCAATCGAACAGGCTCAACTGGTTCGCGGACTGGTCCCGCTCAACGGCCAGCTCATCCCCCAGATGGCGCCCGTAGCGCTCCCGGAGCCGGTGGCCGAAGCCACCGTCGCTGGCGGCAATGACGGCATGCACGAGGATCGAGCGCACCTCCGTCTCGAGGCTGCGTCCGTTCGATTGGGCTTGCACGCGAAGGCGCTCGTGAATCTCGTCATGCAGGTTTCCGACCGTCATGTTCGCCATAATCCCTCCGGCACGCTGGCAGATCTCCGGGAGTGATGGCCTTGTGGGGGGGCATATTCAAGCAACGGGATGCAGCCGTGCTCGAACCGGGCAAGGGTGCAGCCCTGATGCTGTCTGCGCACCCGGCCTCGGTCCAGTCGGCGCGCACAGTCCGAGCAACCGTAGATCCGATGATCCCGTGGTATCAGCACCAATCTTCCGTCTATCCGTTTCCCAATCCGGACGAAGCGCTCGAGACCTACCGGGCGACGGAGACGCGCAAGGTCGCCGGCATGGGAGGCCAAAGGGGCGGTCGAGGCGCGACGACCGGGTTCTGGGACCTGTGTAATCCCACTTCGCCAGCCGTCTCCCGCTTGCAGCGATGCATTGCCCCATGCAGGCTAACCCCCGAGTTGTTTCCATCTCTCGCGGGATCGCCATGCTGTCTCCTTCGCTCAAGACCATGCTCGCCGCGCTTGCGCAGGCTTCCGACCCGAAGGCACAGGAGGCGGAGCTAAAACACTTCGGTCGCACACTTCTGGAAAGGCCGAAGGACGCAGCGGGACTGCTGGCGCAGATGGCCGGCAGCGCGGCCGCCGCCGGCGCGACCCGTATGAGCCAGCTCCTCAACACGGGGCTCGGATGGCGGAGGAGAACGGGCAGCGGCGCGGCGCGCCTGCTGGTCGAGCCGTCCCGGAATGGCTGCCGCGGGGACTTGAGGTTGCCCTGCCAGTCGTATGCAGGGATTTCGATGCGGTGATGGGGCGGTCCCCCATCCATCCGGCCTCGCGCGCAAGGGCGCCGATCCAACCGGGCCGCCATGCATGCTCAGGGGCCACAACCGTTCGGCCCTAGTCACCACCGTGGCTAGCGTGGGCGGGATGAAGTACGTCCGGAAAACGCGGGCATCGGGGGCGCTTAATCGGCCGTTGGTGAACGGCGTGTGCCTGCGGCCAGAGGCGTGGGCAGATCCTGCGGCTGACACGGGTCACTGTGAGCGATCGCCTGGCATTTTCCCGACAGTGCGCGTTCCCCGGTTTTCTCGGCCAACCGCTCTCCCCGCGTTACTCCGTACAAAAGAAACACGGATCCAGAACGAGGGAACAGATGTGCAGAACCGGCAGGGCTCGGGATGTCAACGCCGCCTGAAGTTTCCCCAGAAGTGCCGAAGTAAAATTCCCCAGTTTCCGGGTGCGGTGATCAGCCGTGCAGTTGATCGATCCTCCCGTCTTTCGGGGGGCGCCCTCGGCGTTTTGGCTGCGGAGGCGGCGCGATGGCAGCGTGAGCGCGGGTATGTTCGGGCATGAGGTCGGCATGGGCCCGCAAGCGGTAGCTAGCGCCTTCGATCTGGACGACGATCGCATGGTGCAGGAGGCGGTCGAGCAGCGCGGTCGCAACGACCGGGTCGCCGAACACTTCGCCCCATTCGGCAAAGCCGCGGTTCGAAGTCAGGATCATAGCGCCCTTCTCGTAGCGGTGATTGACCAGCTGGAAGAACAAGTTCGCGCCACCAGGGGTGATGGGCAGGTAGCCGATCTCGTCGACGATGAGCAGGCTGTTGCGGCTGAAGAAGCGGAGCTTTTCCGGCAAGCGGCCGTCGCGCTCGGCCCGACTGAGCGCGTCGATGATCTCAGCCAGGCTGGCGCGGTAGACCCGCTTGCCGGCCCTGACGGCCTCGACGCCCAAGGCAGTTGCGAGATGGGATTTTCCGGTGCCCGGAGGGCCGAGCAGATGCACGACTTCCGCCCGCTCGATGAAGTGGAGTTGCGCCAGCGCCAGAATTCGCCCGCGATCGAGCGAAGGCTGGAAGGAGAAGTCGAAGCTCTCGAGCGTCTTGATCGGCATCAGTCGCGCGGTCTTCACCGCGACGGTCACTCTGCGCCCTTCACGCGTGACATGTTCCTCCGCCAACAGGCCGTCGATGGCTTCGATGGCGGTGATCTCGCCGCGCTCGAGCCGGCGGAGGGTATGGTCGAGCGCCTCGAGCGCCCGGGTCATGCGCAAGCCGACAAGGCTGGCACGAATGCGGTCGAGGATTTCGGTCATTTCCGCAGCCCCTCGCCTGAGGCCATCCGCTTGGCGACGGCATCGTAGAAGGCGAGCGGTCGACGCCCCACCTCTGTCACCCGTCCTGGCATGGCAGGCATCAAAAGCTCAGGCGGTCTCGGCGGCACGGGTTTGCGGTGACTGGGATCGGTCCGCCGCTGGTTCTTGCCCTCCAGCACCGGATGCACGGCGATCAGCACGCGGTCCTCGAAAATGCGGATCTCGCGCGGATGGTTCTGGACTTCGACCACGCGTTTGCGGGTGGCGTCCGGCACGCTGTAGAGATTGCCGCCCACCGAAACCATGCCCTCGTGGCTCACGCGCCGCTCCACGGTCAAGACGGCGCTGTAGGGGATGACCGGCAACGCGGTCAGATGTGGGTGCTCTTCGGCGAAATGCTCATTGACGATCCGCCGGGTCGTTGCGTGGAGGCGGGAGTTGGCGATGGTCGTGCGCCAGTCCTCGAACTGGGCATTCAGGTCGTCCATGTTGCGGAAGGTCCGGGCGAGGAAGAAGTCCTGCCGCACATAGCGATAGGGACGCTCGACCTTGCCCTTGGTCTTGGCCCGGTAAGGGCGGCACGCTCTTGGCAGCGCGCCGTAATGCGTGAGTAGCGCGACCAGCGAGCTGTTGTAGGTGATCACCCCTTCGGCGTCCTCGTCGATCACCGCCGTCTTCATTCGGTCGTAGAGCAGCTCCTGCGGTGCCCCGCCCATGGCGGTGAAGGCATCGATATGACAGCGCATCACCGTTTGCAGGTCCTGCGTGGCGCAGAAGCGTCCCCAGAGCCAGCGGCTGTGGCCAAGCACCATGGTGAACAGCCAGACGATCCGCACCACGCCGGGCTCATCGGTGAACTCGACCCGGAACTGGGCGAAGTCGACCTGACTCTGACGACCGGCCGGGGTTTCGAAGCGGCGTTCGAAGGGCTTTATCCGACCCGGACGCACTTCGCGAAGGTAGTCGGTGACGGCCGTGTAGCCCCCGTCATACCCCATTCCACGGATCTCCCTTAGCAGCCGCCGTCCCGACAGGTCGGGATAGGCAAGGATCCGTTCGTGCAGATAGGGCTCGAACCCCTCAAGGAGCCGCGGCCGCGGTGCGCGCGGACCGTAAACCGGTGCGGTCACGCCGACCTCCAGGTGCTTGCGCACTGTCTTGCGGTCGAGCCCGACCTTGCGGGCGATGGCAGAGATCGAAAGCCCCTGCCGTTTCAAGTCATGGATCATGACAACTTCCCCAAGTCTGATCACCCGTCGCCTCCATTCCGGTCGGCATGATCAGGTGATGCGATGTGGCCGCTGCCAAGCTGTGGGGGGCATGCCCCCCACAGCTTGGCGCTCAAACCCGGTAAGCTGGGGAATTTTCAAACGGCACTTTTGGGGAGAATACGTCCGGCACTAACAGCTGGGCACAATGTCAGAGCGACGAGCGATGCATGGCGACGGGCATGCCTGGAGAAACGCGTGTCGAGGACGGGCGCGCGCTGACGTTATCAGACGAGATGCACGCCCTGTTCGAACGCGATCCGGCTGCGCTGCAGGAGCGAATGTATCGGGTCTGAGGGTGCCTTGCCCCCCCCCCCGAAGGGAGTGCTCTCCCCGCGATACAGCGCAGAGCCGCACCAGACCGATCTTGCCGATGAGGTCTGTCTTTCCTCCGACCATTGCGCATGTGTACTTCGCCCGTGCCCGTGCCCGTGCCCGTGCCCGTGCCACTTGGCCGCATAGCGATGCCCCGTTCAGGCGGCGGCCGCCATGCTGCGTTCTTCGCGGAACCGGATCCACGTCCCGCTTTCGATCTTCGTCATCGCGGCGTCGATGGGCACCCCCATCTCGATGGCCTGTTGAATACGGCGTTCGCAAGCGGCGTAGTTCGCGAGAAATCGCTCTCGATCGATTCCGATCAAGGGACGGATCGCGTCGAAACAGGCATGACCGGCGGACTGCAAATCCTTGCGGTTTTCCGTCTTCTGAAAGCTGCAGCCCAACGCGCCTGCACGCATCGCGGCGAGCGCGCTGTCGCAAAGATCGAGCGCCTCCAACAGCAAACGTTCATCGATCGCCCAGGGGGCTAGAACATGCATCCAGGTTTCCCGAGCGATATGTAAGCGAAGGTCGTTCAGGAAAGCCGAGTGAACCACCCCCATTCTGTTTGACAACGTCACCCCTGATCCCCTTCCGCAAGCCTCATTTATGAAGGATATACGGGGGGAAGATTTCAATATTTTTGACGAAGCGGACGAAACGACAGCTGGCACAAATATCACGGCCTGTCCCTCACAACTGCTTTTGCATTGGAGCGCTCAGGTAAACATGTTTGCTGGCGGGCTGATCTGTCCTTCCAAATGGGCAGAATGGAAACGACACAGATGACCTTTCCTCTTGCACCTCTTCCGCGGCCGTATCAGTGCTGTCATCACGGAACAGATCATCTGCTTCGGCGTCGCAGCGGACCTCGTCGATCCAGCGTTTCGTTCTGACGCGTGTTCGGCCGTGGAACAGCGTACGTTCGCGCAGGGTGACGAATGTACCCCGGGTGCTGGCGTACTTGATCCGGTTGATCCATCTGGTCCAGTCCAACCAGGTTTGATCTTCGCACCACCAATCTCGGATGACGCCATCAAAAACGATATCCTGCTGTCGGGCGCTCTGGATGCAGTAGGTCTTTGGGGTATCCCGGTCGACGATGCAGACCACGCCTTGTTTCTCGGACCCCAGGATCGAGGTATCGAACTCCGACATATCCGGTCGCACCTCCAGCACGGCCCGATCGATGTCGTCCTGATCCGCATCATTTCCATCGTCGTCCAAGACATGGAAGCCTATCTCGTCGCCGAGGCTGCCACCCTGGAGAAAGGGGTAGACCTCAATCCGCGACGGATCGCCTTTCCAATGATAGAACAGGGCAAGGTTCTGGAAGCGCGATCCATTCGTGATGATCTCGTTCTGAATACTGCCCCATGCCACCTCCGGGGCAATTTTCCGGGGCTCGAAGTATTCGAACCTCGTTCTGAGATGGCCGGTTTCCAGATGCTTCTTGAATTCCGAAAGGTGAAGGGTTTTCATCGGGTCGCTCCCTATTGCAACATGACATCAGGCTAGCGACGAAATATTAAAGCAATTCCAAAGAACCGAGGCGTTCGGCCCGCTGGCCGATATTATCGCTTTGCAAATGGCAGGGAAGCTTTCTCGGACCAGATCCGCGACGCTGCAGACCCGGTCCGTGACCCGCGTCACATCACGACACGGGCCGTCTCGCGGGCATTGTCATCGATCAGCTGGCGGACCAGTTCCGCGAGGACGCGAACGCTGCGATGGCGGTCGAAGGTTTCTTCCAGGAACGCGAGGTCGCTCGCGGTGAGCCGCAGGAAGGCTGGATGCAGACCGAGCAGTTCGGCTTGGTCGCGCAGGATCGATCTGGCAAGCGCGCGGACATGATGCCTCGCCGGCCGGGGCATCTCGAAGACGTCGCACCGCGACAGCAGTGGCCCGCAGATCCGGTCCAGCTGGTTGGCGCTGAAGATCCAGTTGACGCCCGAGGCATCGACCGCGCTCGCGAGATAGCGCTCGTGGTATCGCCTGGCTTCGCCGGGCTCGAGCAGCGGCAGCAGGCACTCCTGGATCGACCCATTATGCGTCGTCTGGGCTTTGTCGATTTCATCGAGAATGATGAGCGGGTTCAGAATACCGCTCTGTGAGATTGTCGACGACACGATCGATGGCATTGCTGTCGACCATCCCGCCGACGTCCCGAACAGGTTGCCATCCGCGCTGCCGGCGACGGATTTCTGCGATGCCGGCAAACCCAGCTCAGTTGCAAATGCCCGCAGAAGCGCCGTTTTGCCGGTTCCCGGCGGTCCGACGAGGATCGCGGGACGCAGGGAGATGACGGCCCGGCCCTGTTCAAAGTTGCGCTCGAGCGGACGGAGCAACCCGTCGATCACCGCCGTGGCGTGGGGAAAGCGAGCGCCAAGCCCCTCGCGGATGCGGGCGAACGTGCCACGATCCCGGCATTCGGCGTAAGGCACCGGCTCGGTGCACACGGCATGCAGCGCTACATTGCGTTCCACCTGGCGACCGCCATCCGGCAGGTTCTTCAGGGCTTCCGGGTCGAGCAGGTACCGCCCCGGTCCCTCCGACCGCACCTGATTGGGATCAGCGCGGCCAGTACCTGACCGCGACGCGCCGGTCGCATCGGTTTTTCGGCATCGGCATTCCATTTGCTGCCGCTGCTTCTGGTATTCCAGTTGGTGCTGCAATTGCATGTCCGCGATCTGCGCGAGCTCACCCAGGAATCCGATATCTTCGAGTTCGGCATGCAGCACGTCGATGCTGTCGTACACGGTATCCGTACCTTGCGGCTTCGGCTCGGGAATATAGGTGAAGCCATGGCGCACAGCGGCTTCCGCGCGAGCCTGCTCGTTTGTGCGGGTCCACCATCGCTTGATGGCACGGTAGCCCGCTTCCTGAGCTTCGGTGCTGGCGTCTCGCAGTCGTTCCGTGAGCACCGCCTTTACGAATTGCGGCAGGCTGAATGGCGCGGCAGATGCGGTTTCGCCGAGAACTTCGGCGACATAGTTGGCAATGGCCTCGTCGACCTCCGCATCCCATTGCGGATTATCGTCATCCATGATCGTTCTCCTGTTTTTCTATAAATCCAGGCCCAAGGCCCGGTGCCAGAAAATCAGGTGCGAGGTATGGTGACGTTATTGCTCATGCGGTGAGGCTATTTCGCGCGTCACCTGCGGTCAAGGGCTTACCCACCCACGGCCGAAGCGCGCGACAGCAACGAATGCGGTAAAACGATCGTGCAGCTGTACAATGCTACCGGCCTTCAGCATCGATTCATGGAGGCGGCATTGAGTAACGCCGGCCTGGAATTGTCGGTACAAGTACCACTGGCCAGGCTTTCCGACACGAAACGCTTGAATACGTATTGCAATAATTATCCGGGCCCGATCGTCTATGGGTGTCTCATCAATAGGAGATTTCCATGCTCGGCATTATCAATTCCGCGATCCTCCTCTCGCAGGCCATGAATTCCAGGCCGCGGACCATCATGGATCCCGAGGGCTACCGCGTCGCCCGAGTCACCGGTGACTACCTCGCGGCATCGAAGGCCCGGGCTCTGGCGGCCGAAGCGGAGCTCGATGCGCTGCAAGATGAGCATGCGGAGCTGATGTCCGACGTGGCCGATCTCGAGGAGATCGTCGCGCGGCTGAGCGATGTTGGCACCTCCGCCTCCGGCCGGACCGACGCGGACTGAGGCGTATCCCCCTTCCCTGCCCGGGGGGTACTGTCGTTTGTCGTATGCATCCCGCCGCCGGATCTCCTCCGCGTATTCGCAACAAAGGAGATCCAAATGACGAATGCATCAACCCACCCCGCGAGCCGGCGCCGGCGAGGGGAACCTGTCACGCCGATGAGTGCTGCGATTCTCGAGGCCATGCTCGAGCTGGCGCGCAAGTTTCTGAACCTGATCCTGAAGCTCCTCGGGTTGCCGCTTGTCGCGGCGCGCAAGACGGCGCGCGCCCTCGGCCTCGGGGGGAGCCGCGGCGGCGGGCACGATGCTGCAGCGGAGCAGGCGCGGCGTCAGCAGGAGTTCGACGCGCCCTCGGCCGTGACCCAGCCACCCGCAGCGGTCTCAGGCTCCCCCAGCCGCCTGATCCCGGCAATGAAAGCCTACCTGCAAGCGCCGACGGATCACCAGCGTACGGAGATCGCGAAACGGCTGCGGCACCCCCAGATTATTGCTTACCTCGATGGCCTGCGGCCTGAGGAGCGAGACGCCTTTCTCGAGGCATCGCCGGGGGCCTTACGGGGGCACTTCGATGGCAAGCTGCCGCATGCCAGATTACCCGCTTGGAGTACGGACTTCGACTACAGCGTGATCGAGCGCCCTGGGCCCAAAAAGGCCGCGAAAGCGGCGCCGGTGGCGCCTGCCAAGCGTCAGCCCCTCAGATCCTCGACCCCGCCCTCCGGGGCTGCAACCGCGACAGGACTGCGATCACGGACAGCGAGGATGGTGGAACGGCACCGGCAGCTGGCGCAATAACCGTCCGGGACCCACGCTTGGCGGATAACGGGCGACCGGTGCATTCCGGTCGCCCGTTTCTATTTCAGACCCCTTTAGCGGAGCAGTTTGCCCATGGAGCAGCGCGTGGTCGCTTAATCAGCCCGCCGCATGACCACCATTCAGGCGATCGATCAGGAAATCATCGCGATTGGCGCCGTTCTCGATCGCGTCTTTCATCCATTGCGGCTGGCGTCCACGCCCCGACCAGGACTGGGTGGGGTCTTCTGGATTGCGGTATTTCGCCGGCGCACCGGATTTGAAGGCCTTTCCCTTGGCGCCCCTCATCGCAATCACGTCATCGAGGTTGTAGCCGAGTTCCCGGACGGCCGCTTCCGCAGCGGCACGCGCTTCTGCGCGCTTGCGATCGTGGTAGTTGGAAATCGCTTTCTCGACGGATTTCTGAAGTTCCTTGAGTTCTCCCAGCTCCAGGCTGTCGAGATCGGCATCAGCCATGACCATTCCTTTTCAGTCGCACATTAATCAGGTTTGCCTGTCTAGCGAATACGAGATGACATCGCAACGTGTCGTTCCGGTGATAACACACGCTTCCATCCAAGCTTGTGCCTTTCTGGTGTCTTGAACGGCGGGCTGGTCAGGAGAGTTCGCCGACGTATTCCACGATCAATGCAGCGCCCGGATCGTTTGCTTGGTTATCCGGGCGCCCTGTATCCCAAGGGGTCGGATAGAAGAGGCCTGGCGAAAAAACTGCGTAGGCTCATCCCTGAAAAGCAGAACCCCGGAGATAGTATCTCCGGGGACTAAGCCGCCTTGCGGCGGGGGTCAGCTTCCATGAAGCTGTATCTTGAGGATCACGATTTCTCGTGTTTGATCCTTTTGTATTGTAAGCCGCCAATGCAGCGCCAAAGGTCGATCGCTCTTCCCTTGATGGGTCCTGTATACCTTGCGCCCTCCGGACACGCAACGGAAATCGTACGGTCGGCGCAGATTTTCTTCTATTTATCATAATGTTGACAATTCTGGCTTCACCCACGGGTTTCGCGTTCAGGGACTGCAGCTACAGTTCCACCTCCGGGCGGTCCTGCTGTCTGGCCTGCCACGCATTGTCCCGCCCTCCCGGCCGGCTAGTTTGCAGTGTGAGGACATGAGGTTCGCAATGACGCCATCTCGGGAGGATCGAATTCGGCAGCGCGCGTATGAGATCTGGCTGCGCGAGGGCGAGCCTTCCGGAAGGGAGGAGGAAAACTGGTCGAAGGCTGTTCGGGAAATCGACGACGAGGACCGGCATACACACAGGACCGAGGTTCAGAGCGTCAGGCGCCGGCCACTGGACGAAACCGGAAAAGCCCCTGACCTGTCGGACCGGGACAAGGCCCTGCGAGCGGCCGAGGCCGCGGCCAGGCGACATGGCTACGATCTGGCGGAGCTGCTGCACCCCCGGACGCCTCGCGCAGGAATGCAGTCGCGCAGACGTTAACCGTGAGGGCGGGTGGCATGCCGGACGCAGTTTGTCTGTAGGCGATACTCGAGGCCAAGCTCGGAGGGGAGTTAATACGCCGGGAGGTAGAGGTAGATAGCTCGCCGCCCCAACTACCTTGCTGTGACGAATGGGCGCGGCCTTGATGATGGGGGTGGCGGGGTGGGCGTCACTCCCAATATCCCTCGACGCTCCACCCCGCCACATGCGGCAAGGGGCCGCCCTGCTTGCGGGGACCGCCGTCGCGGTCGCGGGCCCGGTGGTCTTCATCGGGCTCGGCGCGCCGCATCTGGCGCGCGCCACGCGGGTCATGGGACATGCTCGGCTCCTGCCGCTCAGGGAGCCGCTCTGGCGCTCGTTGCCGCTTATTCTCGCGCGTTACCTGATCTGGCCGGGCGAGGCGCCACTCTCAGCAGTCACCGCGCTGGCCGGTGTGCCACTCCTACTGGCACTGCTCCATCGGCGGGCCCCGGCATGAACGTCACCGCGACACGCCTCGGCCTGCTGGTCTTGCTGCTGATGGCCCTCCTGGTGACCGGGATCGGCACCGGCAGCAGTTTCCTCGGTTCGGACCGGGTCATCGCCGCGCTCTTGGGCACGGGCGAGCGCATGGACATGGTCATTGTCTGGACGCTGCGCCTGCCCCGGGTGGCACTCGCGGCGCTCGCAGGGGCCGCGCTGGCGCTGTCGGGCGCGCTGTTGCAGCGCGCCACCCGCAATCCGCTCGCCGCGCCCTCGGTGCTGGGCATTACCGATGGCGCCGCCGTCGGGGTGCTACTGTTCCTGACCATCTTCTCCGATGCCGCGAACCACCTGACGGTGCCGGTGGCCTGGCAGCCCGCCTTCGCCGGGCTGGGTGCCACCGGTTTCGCGCTTCTCGTGCTGCTGTTGGGTGGCAGGCATCGCGCAGATCCGCTGCGCCTCCTGCTTTACGGCGTGGCGCTTGCCGCGCTGGCCAAGGCGATCGTCGTGCTGCTGCTGATCGTCGGACCCGTATACCGCACGTCGCAGGCGCTGATCTGGCTTGCTGGCTCGGTGCAGGCCGCGCAGGGCCGCGATGTGGTGCTGCTCGGCAGCGTGCTGGGCCTCTCGCTGCCGGTGCTCATTCTTCTCGCGCGGCCGCTCGACCAGCTGCGGCTCGATCCGGACAGCGCCTTTGCCACCGGCCTGCCCGTGGCGGCCGTGCGCGGGGCTGCCCTGGCCCTGGCCGTCGCGCTCGCCGCGGGCGCGGTCAGCGTGGCCGGCGGGATCGGTTTCGTCGGGCTGCTGGCACCCCATGCCGCGCGCCTGCTGTTCGGGTTGCGGGCCGCGCCGCAACTCATCGGGGCGGCCCTACTGGGGGCTGCCATGACGACAGGCGCGGACCTGATGGTGCGGCTGGCCTTCCAGCCGCTCGAAGTGCCGGTGGGCGCCGTGACCGCCGGACTTGGCGCACCCTTCTTTCTGTGGCTTCTCAATCGCCGAGGTGATGCCCATGCCTGACACCCATATCGCTCTTCGGAATGCCGCCGCCGGCTATGGCGACCGGCTCGTCTTCGAGGGTCTCACGCTTGAGATCCCGGCGGGACAGGTCACCGCGCTGTGCGGCCCGAATGGCTGCGGCAAGTCGACCGCGCTGAAGGCGATGCGCCGGCTGCTGCTGCTGCGGCACGGGGCAGCCCTTCTTGGAGATCGCCCTGTTACCGAGCGCAGCGCGAGAACCTTGGCCCGCGAGATTGCGATGCTGGGCCAGACGCCCGAGGCCCCCGGAGACCTCACCGTGCGCGATCTCGCAGGCCTTGGCCGCTATGCGCATGCGAGCCGCTTTACGGGGCCGGGCGCAGCGGATCGCGCGGCAGTCGATGCCGCCTTGTCAGCGGTGGACCTCTCGCATCTTGCCGACCGGCCCATCGCCGCGCTCTCGGGTGGCCAGCTCCAGCGCGCCTGGCTGGCCATGACCGTGGCGCAGGAGGCGCCGGCGATCCTGCTCGACGAGCCCACCAACCATCTCGATATCGCCCATGCCCTTGAGACGCTCGACCGCGTGCGCCGCCTCGCGCATGAGATGGGCCGAACCGTGGTGGTGGTGCTGCACGATCTCAATCTCGCCGCGCGTTTTGCGGACAGGTTGGTGCTCTTCAGGGATGGCGGCGTTGCCGGACAGGGCCCCGTCTCTGAGGTGTTCCGGCCCGAGCTGATCTCCCATGTCTTCGACATCGGGTGCGAGATCCTGATGACATCAGCAGGACCCATGGTCGTTCCGTTCCAAAATAGTCGGGCTAGTGCACAAGATGGTCAGCGAAACGCGGCCTGAGCATAGGGAGGCTTTGCGCCGCCGGCTTTTGGTCATGGTCCCGAGCGCGATGGCAGAGTTCATCAGCCAGACACCCCTAGAAAGGAGGATCCGTATGATCCCGACGGATGACGTTGCCCTCCGCGTCCCTGGGTGGGGAGATGCCGGTGCTTAAAGGGATCACCTGCCCCTCATCTTTCTGAGCTGCCCGCACCGCAGGGGGCATGCGGTTGCCCAGCCTTATAAGGTTACCTGTACCAATAGGTAGGGTTTCCTTATGCTCCTTGCCGTTCGGCTGCTCTCCCTTCTTATAGGTGGCGCCGGTATCTTCGGTGGATTTATTGATAGGGCCAATCTCTGAGTGCACCATTTTGACCCCCATCCTCGCCCTCTGAGCAGCGCTCTGAGAGTCGGACGGCAGCCGAACGCACACCCCTTGACGGAGGCTGTCGAGACGCTCGCGTGAGGTGGAAGCATGTCCATCCCAGTGAGCGCGCACGGTATTCACACTCAGTTCGGTAAGGCGAGCCACTCCTTTCTTCGTCGGCACCTCGCCTTGGGACTTCATGAACTCCCGTGCAGCCGAGATCTTCTCCGCATTGGCCTCGACCTGTTTTGAATTGGCATAGAGAGCACCGATAGCCTGACGCCGCTTTCGCGAGTTGCCTGCGTGCATATATTCGCGCGCAGCGCCCCGGTTCTTGTAAGTGGCAGGGTCTGGCTGATGCTTCCAAGTCCAGCGTGCGATCGAGCGTGCGATCGACTGGCATTCGCTGACCGACATCGGGTTGTGGGCATTGTGGAGCTGATTGTGCTCGTTGACCTCCAGGATCATGTGCTCGATAAAGCGCTCCTCTGAGCGGAAGCTCGACCAGCTCTGATATGCAATCCAGCGGCAGGCCTCCCAAGCACCGCAATTGCGGCCGGTCGCATCCGCATCTTCCTGAGCACTCCGTCTCGCCCAAGAAAGATCCTGGCGATACTGCCGCGGCATCTTCTTATACTCTTCGACATCGAGTTCGAGCAGCGCAGCCAACTCATAGAGCGAGGTTTTCTTCCGGGTTCCGGAGATTACGGCCCATCGTGGACTCTCTGGATTCTTGGTGCTGACTTTCTGGCCTGGATCGACGGCCGCACCATACTGGCGCAACCGCTCACAGATATTATGATAAATGACTTTGAGCAGATAATAGGCGCGCCGGTTGTACTCAGGGACCCCGCATTCGAGCAGGATCGTCGCATGCAACCGCTTCAGGCCGTGCTGGCCGTACCCGCCCCGCTTGAGGTCGGCCATGATATCCGCGTCCGTGAACGGCTCTCCAACGAGCATCGAAAAATGAATGCCCGTATCCTCGAAGAGCTCCAGAAAAGCTGCAACACCGTTGTTGCAGTCGATATCAAACGTCAAGGCATTGTGCATCCGCCCAGATCGAAATGACGGGTTGATACAGATGTAATCATCGCTTCGAACTTCTGCCTTCGGGTGAAGCTTGAGGTTTGCTTTGCCTTTGGCGCTGCTTCGTACGTAGTGCGGCAGCCGAATCTCATCGATGAACGAACGGCCACCGACGCCGCAAGGAGGCTTGGCCTTTACCAGTGTCAGGCGCGGCTTCGGACGGCAGTTTGCAGGATCCTGCACGCCATAGAGCGCATTCGGGTTGGGTGAAGTGGATCTGCGTACCAGTCCCATCGTCGGTCTCACTGCTCGGGATGAGAGCAGGAGGGCGTCCTTGGCTCACATCGTCACCCGTTGTCCGGGCTGTTCTGACGGCAGTATACAGGCCGAAGGCCGAACACGTGAGCACTCCACCCAAGGGCCGGCAAGATTCCGCTGTCATGTCAGATGTATGGGAGGCGTTCTTAATCTAACGTTTAAGATCTTCTGGGTGAAGGTCACGCGAAGAGAGCACAGGCAGTCCAAGGCAGCGTCGGGCGCATCATCCTGCAAGGGCTAGCACTCCTGCAAACCTGTCCCGTCCCGTGTGAGCTCTTCAGGCTACATTACCTGAACCCGGTCGTGAGACGTCCGACATCGGGGCTGGTGGGTCGGCGCTCGGGAGGGGTGCCTGACATCGGTTTGGGGAACTTGCTTGCAAAGCGAAGGAATATTTCTGCAGATATCAGCTGGTCTGTAAAAATGTTTCCTTATTTTGGTTCGATGTTTCTTAACTATTAAGTAATGGGGGGAGAGCTGCGGTCAGTTCGAAGGTATAAATCGGGTCGGCCGGAATTCGTGCCCAAGAAGCATCCAGCGCTGTATCTTTGTCAAAGCCTTGTGCGCTCTACTTCGAGGCGTTCCTCGTGGTTGCGGTGATCTACTGGATCATCGTCGAGGCGCTGTCTTTCGCGCAGCGCGGCCTCGAAACCCGCCTCAACCGGGCCTTCGCCCGATGATCGAGATCACCGGACTGACCAAGGGCTTCGGCCAGGGACCGGTGCTGAACGGCATCGACCTTTCGATCGCACCCGGCGAGCGGATCGTGGTGATCGGCCCGTCGGGCACCGGCAAGTCGACGCTGCTGCGCTGCCTGAATTTCCTCGACCGGCCCGAGGCCGGCACGATCCGCCTGGGTGACCTGACGGTGGATGCCGCGAAGGCCAGCAAGGCGCAGATCCTCGCGCTCAGGCGCCGCACCGCCTTCGTGTTCCAGAACTACGCGCTGTTCGCCAACAAGACCGCGCGTGAGAACATCACCGAGGCCCTGGTCACGGTGCAGAAGAAGCCGCGCGCGGAAGCCGAGGCCCGGGCGGCGACGATCCTGAGCGAGATCGGGCTTTCGGAGAAGGCCGACAGTTACCCCGCCGCGCTCTCGGGCGGGCAGCAGCAGCGCGTGGGCATCGGCCGGGCGATGGCGCTCGACGCGCAGTTGATGCTGTTCGACGAACCTACCTCGGCGCTCGACCCAGAATGGGTGGGCGCGGCAGCAGGAAGCGCGTGGTGTCGTGCTCAAAGGCAGCGATCGGATCCTGCGGGCCATTGTGACGGAAGGCGAGATCGAGCGGGGAGCGGTTCCCGACATGCTGGGGGTCAGCGACCGACAGGCACGATAGGTAACGGCCCGGCTTCTCGAACTGGAAGCCTTGGCTTCCGAGGGTTCACGCTCCCCACTGCAGCTGCATTTCCCTGCAACACTCGCATCGGCATGGATGCCGAACCTCTTCCCCGAGAAATAAGTGTCAGACGAGAGAGCTTGTTTGCCGTCGAGATGACAGGATGACCACTCGGATCAAGGACATGACCCGGGCTACATGACAAACGAGCTCAACATCGGTCAGGGTCGAGGAATACGCTGACTAAACTCAATTCGAAACTTGAGAGACATGCCGAGCGGCCGCGTGATTGGCATGACCAAGCGCCGTTGTGAAATTCGTTCCGGCAGCAAGTTGCCCCACCAACGCGCCGATGAAGCAGTCGCCTGCACCATGCGTCGAGACGAGTTCGACCTTCTCGGCCGGCAGGGCCGCCCGATCCTGCCCGCATTGGAATGCCACGCCATCGCCCCCGGATGTTACCACGGCACAAGGAAAACGCGCAGACAGCATCTCGGCCGCGGCCGCAGCAGTATCCAGGGACGACACGGTTATCCCGCACAGGCTCTCGGCCTCGAGCGCATTGACCACGAGTATATCGACGAGATCCAAGAAGCCCGCGCTCATGGCCCGCCAAGGCGCCGCGTTCAGGCAGACCGCGATTCCATGCGCCTGCGCTGCGCGTGCAGCGGCGACGTTGATCTCCTCCCGCACCTCGTTCTGTAAAACCAGATGGGTGGCACCTTTCCACAGCGCGTCCGCAGCAAGCGCCTGCTCCGCGATCTCAAGATTCGCGCCTGATACGATGACGGCGCCGTAGTCGCCGCTTGCATCTGAGACCGCCACGCTCATGCCCGAGCGGGTGCCAGGCAGCCGCGCCACATGGTCAGTCAACACGCCTTTCTCGGACAACCGCTCCAGAAGAAAGGTGCCGAAGTCGTCGTCCCCCACCGCCGACACCATGCGCGCCTCGCGCCCTTCGGCCGCGATGGCCACCGCCTGGTTGCCGCCCTTGCCACCGAACTTGGGGTGCCAGCGATGGCCAGTCACGGTTTCGCCTGGTGCGGGGCGGTGGGGAGCCTCGACGAAGATGTCATAGTGAAGGCTGCCGACGACAACGACGGCACCGGGGGTCTTTGGCATGGGGTCTGATCCTACTTGTCGCGCTTGCCACCGATCGAGCGCATCGTCTTGGCCAGACGGGCCTCGGCGGCCGGAAAGTCGCGCTGCGCCACCGCGACGAAGATGGCGTCCATGATGTTGAGCTGCGCGATCCGCGCGGCCGCATTCTCGCCCAGGAGCGGAGAGCCTTGCGCGGTCGAACACAAGGTGACGTCCGCGATCTCCGCCAAAGGCGCATTCGAGTAATTGGTGAGCGCGATGGTGCGCGCCCCATTGGCCCGGGCGAGCCGCGTCGCCTCGAGCACGGCGGAGGTTGCGCCCGAATGCGAGAACGCCACCACCACGTCGTCCGGGCCAAGCAGAGAGGCCGACATCAGCATCATGTGCGCGTCGTCCTGGACATTGGCGCGCAGGCCGATCCGCAGAAACTTGTGCGCCACATCCCGCGCGATCTGCGCCGAGCCGCCCAGCCCGTAGAAGTCGCGATTACGCGCTCCGTGCAACAAGGCGGCGGCCCGCTCGAACGCCTCCATGTCGAGGATCGACATGGTTTCCTCCAGCGCCTGAACGGCGGTGTTGAACACCTTGCGGACGATGTCGGCTGCGCTGTCCTCGGGCGAAATCTCCGCATGCAGCGAGGCCACGTCGGACTGGCGATACTCCACCAGTGCCTCACGGAAATCTCGGTAGCCGTTGAAGCCGAGCTTCTTGGCGATCTTGACGATCATCGCGTCCGAGACGCCGGCCTCTTCGGCCACCTCGCGCAAGGAGGTGGTGAGATCGAGATCCGCACGCCCCGTCATGGTGTCGACGACCCGCGCCTCGAGCGGTGTCAGCGACGGGGTCCGCATCCTGACCTGAGCGCCGACGGTGCGCGGATCGATCTTCATGGTCTCAGCCTCTCCCCCGCGTGGCACGGTCAATCAACATGGCAAGGATGATGATAATGCCGGTGGCGAGGAGTTGATAGAACGCCTGCACGTTCATCAGCGTCAGGCCGTTGCGCAGCGAGCCGAGGATCACCGCACCCAGCAGCGTGCCGACAACCGACCCCTTGCCGCCCATCAGGGAGGCGCCGCCGATCGCCGCCGCCGCGATGGCGTCGAGTTCCCACAGGTTGCCCATGGTGGGATCGGCCGCTCCAAGACGCCCGGTCAGGATGAGTGCGGCCACCGAGGCCAATCCCCCCGACAACACGTAAACGGTGATCTTGGTGCGCGCGACCGGCACGCCTGCAATCCGTGCGGCTTCCTGGTTGCCGCCCACGGCCAGGATATATTCACCGAAGGGGCTTCGGTTCAGCACCACCCATAGCAGGGCCGCGATCACGCCGATGATGACGACCGGCACCGGTACACCCAGGACATCGCCGTTGATCACCGCGCGGAACTCCTGCGGAATCCCGAAGATCGGGTTACCGCCCGTGAAGATCAGCGCCAGCGCTCGATAGAGCGATAGCCCGCCCAGTGTGACGATGAAGGGCTGCAGGCCGGCAAAGGCGATCAGCGTTCCGTTGAATAGGCCGCATGTCATGCCGGTGGCAAGGGCCGCCAGGATGGCGAGGGGCACCGGCACGCCTGCGGCCATCAGGGCCGCGCCGGCCACGGCCGATAGGGCAGCGGTGGGACCAACGGAAAGATCGATGCCACCGGAAATGATGACGAAGGTCATGCCGAGCGCGATGCAGGCGTTGATCGAGGATTGCTGCAAGATGTTGAGCAGGTTGGGCGCCGTCAGGAAGACCGGGTTGAGGCTCGCGAAGACGATGAGGATCAGGATCAGGCCAAGAAGCGTTCCGGCGTCGCGCAGGCTCAGGGACGCTGGCAGGACGGACCGTAGCCCACGGGCTGGGGTTGTGGCGTCGGTGGTGTCGGTCATTTTGGAGCTCATGCGGGTTCGGCGGCCAGGGACCGGCCACGGCGTTTCGATTGGGGGATGGCGTGAGCGGCGATGTTCGCTTCCGTGATGTCAGCGCCTGCCAATGTGGCCGCGATCTGACCTTCTCGCATCACCATGACGCGGTCGGACAGACGCAGGATTTCCGGCAGCTCGGAGCTGACCACCAGGATCGCCTTGCCCTGGGCGGCCAGCTTTTCGATCAGATCGTAGATTTCGGACTTCGCGCCTATGTCGATCCCACGGGTCGGCTCGTCAAACAGCAGGATGTCCACGTCGGCAGCGAGCCAACGACCGATGATGGCTTTCTGCTGATTGCCGCCCGAGAACTGGCCGATGGCCCGATCGACATTGGGGGGTCGCAGGTTCATCTGCCGCATGAGGTCCGTCGCCTCCTGCCTCAGCGCCCGGCGGCGGATCAGCCCCATTCGGCTGAAACGACGCATCGAGGGCAGCGCGATGTTGGAGGCGACCGAGCGATCGCGCACGATGCCGTCCTTCTTGCGCTCCTCGGGGACCAGCCCGATGCCTGCCGCGATCGCCTCACGCGGCGAACGGAAGACGTGGGACCGGCCATTCACTTCGATACGGCCCGATCGTGCCCGGTCGATGCCCGCCACCAGGCGCAGGAGTTCGGTGCGCCCCGAGCCGACCAGACCGGCAAGCCCCAACACCTCGCCCTTGTGCAGCGTGAAGGACGCGTCCTGGATCATGCGGCCGTCGCCGAGGCTTTCCACCCGCAGCGCGGGGGTGGCGGTGGCGTGGCTCACGTGGCGCTCGTGCTGAATGTCGCGACCGACCATGCGCGAGACCACCTCGGCCTCGCTGGTCTCGGCGAGATCCACCGTCGCGATGAAGCGGCCGTCGCGCAGGATCGTCGCGCGCTGGCAGACACGGAATACCTCGTCCATCTTGTGCGAAACGTAGATGATCGACACGCCTTCCTGGCGTAGGCGTTCGATCAGTGCGGCGAGGCTTTCGAATTCGGACGGAGTGAGCGAGGAGGTCGGCTCGTCCATGGCGATGATCTTCGCCTCGTAGAGCAGCGCCCTGGCGATTTCGACGATCTGCTGCTGCGCCACTTTCAGCTCGTGGATCGGGCGGGCCGGATCGATTGTGGGATCAAGATCGGCCAGGATTTCCCGAGCGCGGGCTTCCTGCGCACGGCGAGCGACAAGCAGGCCGCCCGCCGCCTTGAGCGGCCGTCCAAGGTAAAGGTTCTGAGCAACGGTGAGAGCCGGGATATGTTGAAGTTCCTGGTGGATCATCGCGATCCCGGCGGCGCGCGCATCGCCTGGGCGGTGGAGGTCGAGCCTCTGGCCATCGACACGGATTTCGCCCGCGTTGGCCTTGAGTACGCCCGACAAGACGTTGAGCATCGTCGACTTGCCGGCACCGTTCTCGCCCAGCAGGCCATGGACCTCGCCAGGGCGCACGTCGAAGGACACACCGTCGAGCGCCTTGATCCCAGGGAAGCCTTTCTCGATGCCTGCCACTGCAAGGCGCGGGGTTTGGGAAACCATGTCGGATCCTTCCGGATACGGGCGGCGCGCGCAGGGAGGTACGCGCGCCGCCTCTGGGATGCCGGTTACTGCGCGAGGAGCGTGTCGCGCAGCGCTGCGGTATCCTCGACAGCATACTGCTCGATGTTGTCGGCGGTGATCAACGCTTGCGGTGTTGCCACCACACGCGGCAGGTCCTGCCCGGCGACAAGACGCAGCGCAACCTCCATCGCCACCTCTCCGGTGAGCACCGGGAAGCTGTCGACCGTGCCAGTGAGATCACCGGCGCGGATCGAGGCGTAGGCGTCCGAGATGCCGTCGGTGCCGAACACCGCGACCTGCTCCTGCAGGCCGGCATTCTTCACCGCCTCGACCACGCCGAGCGCCATGCCGTCGTTGTTGGCATAGAAGCCGATCAGATCGGGATGCTGCTGCAGAATTGTGGACGCCGCGTCGTAGGCCTGCTCGCGGCTCCAGTTGGCGGGAACGCTGGCCACCACCTCGAAGCCCTCTGCCTCCTCGATCGTCGCCGTGAAGCCATCGGTGCGCTGGCCGGCGGCGAAGACGCCGGGCTGGCCTTCGATCACCGCGAGCTTGCCGCCCTCGGTGTTGTCGATGAACCACTGTGCCACGCGCACGCCATTGTCGCGCTGCACGTTGCCGACATAGTGCTCGACCGAGGGAATGACCGCGTCGTTGACGTTGAGCACGGGAATGCCTTGCGCACGTGCTGTCTCGAGCGCCGGCTGCAGGTTGTTGTCAGTCTGCGGCGAGAACAGCAGCGCGTCGTAGCCCTGCAGGATCATGTTCTCGGCGATCGAGAGCTGGCCAAGCTGATCCCCTTCCGAAGGTGCGGCCTGATAGGCAAATTTCACGTCGTATTCCTGGGCAAGGTTCTCGTAACCCTCACCCAGAGACCGCCAGTATTCGTTGGTCAGCGTCTTGGAGACGCCACCCACCGCAGTGCCCGCCTCCGGCGCGGGCAGCTCGCCGAAGCGCGCGTCGAGCTCGCTCCAGTCCATCCGATCGGGCTCCTCGTCGGAATTGAGCGGGGCGAGATCCTGGGCCATGGCGACATTGGCCATGCCCAGAACAGTGCCTGCCATCAGCAGGGTCTTCAGCTTCGAGGTCATCAGGTTTCCTCCCTTTACGATGATCTTGAGACTTGTGAAGTCGGGTCAGGCGCCGGCCAGAATGCGCTGGATCGCGCGTTGGGCGGCGGGCGAGTTCTGCGTGGCGATGGCGCCATGCAACGCATTGTCGGCATCGACGCGGTCGGCCATGCCCATCAGGCGCTCGACCATCTCGATGTTGGCGGCGCACTCCTCTACCGGATCGATGCCGGACGCATCCGGGAAGGTGTCGAAGTAAATGACGCCGTCGTAGCCGTCGCGGCGGATCCGCCAGAGCAGTTCCAACGTGGCCTGGGGATGCACGGACCCCACCATCAGCCCATCGTCGCGCTTGGCATAGCCGTCATTGAGGTGGACGCCCAAGAGCCTCGAGCGACGCGCGATCAGGGTTGCGGCGAAAGCGGGCATCTCGTCCGCATACAGCACGTGGGCAAAATCGAGCGTGACCCCGAGATTGGGCGCTCCCGCCTCGTCGATCGCCAAGAGCGTCGTGGCCACATCGGGCAAAAGCGCGAAGGAGCGGGGCTCGTTCGCCTTGTATTCGATGGAAATCATGCAGTCCGAGGCATGCTCCGCCACTTCGCGGATGGCGCTCACCTCGTCGTCCCACATCTGTCCATAATCGCCCTGGAAGCTGTAGTCGAAACCGTCCTGCCCCATCCACAGGGTCATCAGCGGGGCGTCCATCTCCAGCGCCGCGTCGATGCCCCGCTTGGTCAGGTCGATCGCCTCACGCCGTACAGCCCTGTCGGGATGGGTAAAGGCGCCGAGCTTGAAAGCGGGGTTCGTGTAGTAGCGCATGGCGAGACCGTTGATCCCGAGCCCCATGGCCTCGATCTCTTCCTTCACGGTGCGCGGGTCATCCGTGACGTGGTCGGGATAGTTCAGATCGACATGGGTCAGGCCCGGCACCCGCGCGGCGCGGCGCGCCATCATCAGCGCCGTAGGTTTTCCCTGCAGATCTGGCCATTCCACCTCGGCCTTGGCGGCGAAGGAATTCAGGCGGGTTGCGAATCGTGTCATGGTGCCTCCAGCTTTCTTCACGTGTAATCGTGAAACTGTGAAGTTTGCAATAGGGCTTTTGCTGCCCTTTCGGATGCGGTGGAATGCCGTGGGCAGAAGGAGGGCAAGTCATGACGCCGTTTCGGGCCATCGCGGTGTTCTACCATGTCGCCACGCTGAACTCCGTCATGGCAGCTGCTGATCAGCTCGGCGTCACGGCCTCGGCGGTCAGCCAGCAACTGCGTGCGCTTGAGGCGCAGGTCGGCACGGTGCTGGTCACCCGACAGGGTCGCCGTATCCGACTAACCGAAGCTGGGGAGCGTTATTTCGAGCTGATCTCGGACCAGGTAGAGGGCCTGATCCGTGCGACGGAAACGATGCGTGGTACCCGCACGACAGCAACGCTCACCATCCGAGCTACCCCAACGGTCTCCACAAAATGGTTGCTGCCGCGCCTGCCCGGCTTTCTCGATGCCAATCCAAGTATCGATGTTCGCCTTGACGGCACCAACGAGCCAACCGATTTCGCCCGTGATCCCGTCGATCTGGAAATTCGCCATGGCACGGGGCGTTGGCCCGGACTTCACGTATTGCCACTGGCCGAAGAAAGTTTCGTTCCCGTTTGCGCTCCGCGCCTGGCACCACCGAGATCGATTGGCCCCGAGGACCTCGTCAATTTCCGCCTGATCCAATCCCTCAAGGCTCAAGTGCAGTGGCCTGCTTGGTTCGCAGCGCAGGACCTGCCCACTCCGAACATGGCGAGGCGGCTGAGTTTCGATCGATCGCACATGGCAGTGGATGCGGCTGTTTTAGGATTGGGGGTGGCCTTGGAAAGTACGCTCATGATGGAGCGCGAACTTGCCGGGGGTATGCTGGTTCAACCCCTTCGCGATGCTCCCGCGATCCGCATCACCACCCAGTGGCTGGTCTGTCCACCCGCCAACCTGCGCCGTAGCAGGGTACGGCGGTTCATCGATTGGATCGCCGCCGAGGCTCGCTCGTGGCAGATCTCGCAATCTGGTCCCAACGGTTAGAATTACTAATCGGTCGTCCAGAAAACTTAAATTGTTCTCATTCAGCCATACAGCGATCTTATGCCTGTCAGGTCGATCCCGGCCTGCGGGGGGAGCACCGTTCGGACATGTCGCACATGGTGCGCACCCCTGCCCCATCCCGGCCGCAGAGGCCTGAACGGAGTCCCCTATGAATCTCTCGACCATGCTCAGCGAACGCAATGCCGCCGGACGACCTGTGCGTGTTGGCCTGATCGGCGCCGGCAAGTTCGGTTCAATGGTGCTGGCACAGGCCCGCAAGATCGACGGATACCAGATCGTCGGCATCGCTGACCTCGACGGCGCCAAGGCACGAGCCGCGCTCAAGCGGACCGGCTGGAACGAAGAGGAATACGCTGCCACCTCCCTCTCAGATGCGCATGACACCGGTCGCGCCTTCGTGACGGAGGATGCAGGCGCACTCTGTGCCTTCGAAGGGATCGACTGCATCATCGAAGCCACCGGTCACCCGATCGCCGGCACCCGCCACGCGCTCGCGGCGATCGATGGCGGCAAGCACATCGTCATGGTCAATGTCGAGGCCGATGTGATGTGCGGCCCGATCCTGGCGCGGATGGCCCGAGAAAGAGGCTTGGTCTATTCGATGGCCTACGGCGATCAGCCCGCCTTCATCTGCGAACTGGTCGATTGGGTCCGCGCCACTGGCTTTGAACTGGTATCCGCTGGCAAAGGCATGAACTTCCAGCCCGAATACCGCTACTCGACCCCCGATACGGTCTGGGGCTACTTCGGTTGGTCCGATGAATTCGTCGCCAAGGGCGACTTCAATCCCAAGATGTACAATTCCTTCACAGATGGCACCAAGGCCGCAATCGAGATGGCGGCCGTTGCCAACGGCACTGGGCTGGATTGTCCCGACGACGGTTTGGGGTTCTATCCTGCCGGACTGCATGACCTTGCGCAGGTCTTCAAGCCGGCCTCCGAAGGGGGGCGGCTGCCCACCACCGGCCTCGTCGACATTGCGGCCAGCCAAGAGCCGGACGGCCGCGAGGTCTTCAACAACATCCGCTATGGCATGTTCGTCACCTTCAGAGCGCCCGACGCGTACACCCGCGACTGTTTCGAGCAGTACGGTCTGCTCACTGACCGCTCCGGCTGGTACGGATCGATGTGGCGGCCCTTCCATTTGATCGGTCTTGAAACCTCCGTTTCGGTTCTCTCGGCGGTGCTGCGTGGCGAACCCACCGGGACACCGCGGGAATTTCGCGGCGACGCAGTGGCAACTGCCAAAGCAGATCTCAAGGCCGGGAGTTTCCTTGACGGCGAAGGTGGTTTCGCCACATGGGCCAAGGCGATCCCCGCCCGGGTCTCCACCGCACATGACGCGCTGCCCATGGGGCTTGCGCATCACGTCAAACTCAAGCGTGACATTCCGCGCGATCAGATCGTTCGGATGTCGGATGTCGAATTCACGGAAGATCTCGATGTTGTCGAATTGCGCCGGCGCATGGTCCGCGAGATGGGGCCGAAAGTCGCGGAGGCCGCCGAATGAGCTTCGTCGTGGTGCCGCGCTTCAAGCTGACCGACCAACGGCTCGACGCCTTTCTGGAGGCGGCGCAGAATGACGCGTCGCGTTCTCTGGCGGACGAGGCGGGTTGCCACCAGTTCGACATATGTGTCGATCGCAGCTCACAACCTGTCGAAGTGCTCTTCTACGAGGTCTACGCCGACCGCTCTGCATTCGAAGCCCATCTCCGTACGGCGCACGTGGCCGCCTTCCGGGCAGCGATCCTGTCGGGCGAGGAAGGCCCCGTGCAATTTTTCGACCGGGCTGCGGCATGAAACAGGTTGCCGTCCTCGGAACGGGTTTGATGGGTGGGCCGATGGCACGCAGCCTCGCGCGGGCCGGGTTTACCGTCAGGGCGTGGAACCGCGATCGTGCCAAGGCGCAGGCCTTGGGGAACGGGATCGCGGTCGCCGACACCTCTGTTGAAGCCGTGGAAGGGGCAGATGCTGTCATCGTCATGTTGTCGTCCGGACCTGTTTGCGAGGAGGTGTTGTTCGGTCCCTCGGGTGCGGCGCACAAGATGTCCCCAGGAGCCCTCCTCATTGTCATGTCCTCGATCGGCCAGCACGAAGCCGAGGCCATGGCGAGACTGGCGGGGGAACTCGGCTTGCGCTGGATCGACGCCCCTGTCTCAGGGGGCACCCCTGCGGCCGAAGCCGGTACGCTTTCGATCATGGCAGGTGGGGCGGCATCTGACATCGACGCAGCCTGGCCGATCTTCGACGCGATGGGCCGGGTCACCCTTGTTGGTCCCGCCGGGGCGGGAGCACTGACCAAGCTCGTGAACCAGGTGGTCGTGGCAACCACGATCGTCTCGATTTCGGAGGCCATGCTTCTGGCACAGGCGGGTGGCGCGGATCCTTCCCGGGTGCGGGAGGCACTCTTGGGCGGCTTTGCGGCGTCGCGGATTCTCGACCTGCACGGGGCTCGGATGATCGAGAGCGACTACGCTCCCGGGGGGCCAGCGAAATACCAGATCAAGGATACGCGGGCGGCGCGCGCCGTTGCGGACCGCCTCGGGCTCGATCTGCCTGCATTGAACCTCGCAGATCAACTCTTCACCGATCTCGTCGCACATGGCGGCGGCGATCTCGACCACTCAGCCTTGTTCCTGGAGCTCCTGCGGCGAAATGGCCTGCCGGTGCCCGGAACTCTGTTGCACCACTGAACCGTCTCAAGAGGGAGGAGACCCTGATGACCTACACTATCACCCGCCGCCGGATAATGGCACAGATTGGAGGCACGGCCGCCATTGCTTCGGGCTTCGGCCTGCAGGCACGGCCCGTCTGGGCTGCCACCAGCCTGCGGCTTGCCGTGCCCGATCCGGCCGAAAGCTCGGTTGGCCGGGCCGCCACCCGTTTCGCCGAGCTGGTGTCTGAGAAGACCGGCGGAGAGGTAACCATTCAGGTATTTCCCGATGGTCTGTTGTTCGGGAAAGACCAGAACGCGGCGGTCAACCAACTTGGATCCGGGGCGCTTGACGGGCTGATCCTTGCAAGCTCCGTCTACGCTTCATTCGAGCCCAAGATGAACGCGATTTCGCTGCCCTACCTGTTCTCTGACTACGACCAGCTGCGCGCCTATCTTGGCGGTGCCCCAGGACAACAGCTTCTCGCGTCGCTTGATCGGCTCGGCATCCATGGCCTGGGGTTCTTTCTGCGCACCTTCCGGAACGTGACAACGCGCGACACGCCAATCACGACCGCCGAGGACTTTTCGGGCGTAACGCTGCGCACCCCGAATAATCCGCTGTTCGTTTCGCTGTTCAAGGCGCTCGGCGCGAACCCGACCCCGATGGCCTTCTCCGAGGTTTACTCGGCACTGCAGCTCAAGGCGATCGATGGGCAGGAAAACCCGGTAGAGGTGCCGTGGAACAACCGTCTTTACGAAGTGCAGGGCCATCTCAACATGACCCAGCATCTGGCCGACAGTTTTCTCGTCGCGCTGTCAGGGCAGGCTTGGGACAAGATCCCGGAGGCGCACCACGCCGCCGTGGAAGAGGCGGCTGCTGAAATGATCACCGAGCACGACGACCAGGAAATTGCTCAGGAAGCCGAGATCATCGAGAAGCTCAAAGATGCCGGCATGCAGGTAAACCAGTTCGCTGATGGGGAACTGGCACGCGTTCAGGACATCGCGCGTGGCATCTATGCGGACTATGAGGACCAGATCGGGGCCGAGTTCATGGCCGAGAGCCTCGCCTTCGTACAGAACTGATCAACGGTGGGCGATCGAGGAGGTCGCCCACCTTCTAAGGGAGGGGCGAAATGAAATGGATCGACCGTTTGCTCTGGCGCGTCGTTGACACCGTGATAGCGGTCAGTGTGCTCGGCATGGTCATGCTCATCGCCTTGCAGGTCGGTTCTCGGCTGGCTGGGGCCTCCATTGCTTGGACGGAGGAGTTGTCACGCCTGCTGTTCATTTGGACAATCTGGCTCGGTCTCGGGACAGGGTTTCGGCATGGCGCACACCCCTCTCTCTCGGTGCTAACCTCCCTCTTGCCCCCGCGCGCGGCTGTGGCTTTGAAACTTCTTCCGCCTCTCGCCGCCATGATCCTCTTCGCCCTGGTCGCCTGGCACGGCACTGAGCTGCTGCATCAGCAGCTACGGTTCGGAGAACAGTCGGCTATCCTGCAGGTAGGCATGTGGCTCTTTACCTTGCCCCTGGTTTTGGGTGCGGGGCTATCGATGCTCGGCGCTGCGCTTCACACGATCGAGGCGATCTGTAGCGAGAAGGGCAATGATCCTATCGAGCAGCCCCCTGCAGGTGGAGCCAGCAATAGCGCGGCCGAAACCGCTACTCCCGTCATGGAGGGACATTGAAATGAGTGCGACGCTACTCCTCGTCTTTGCCGTCCTTGCCATCCTTGGGATACCGCTCTCGGTTTCGCTTGGCCTAGCCACGGTCGGCACACTGTGGTGGTTCGACCTGCCACTATCGATGCTGACCCAGTCGATGGCGACCTCGATCAACTCGTTCCTGTTGATCGCAGTGCCGCTATTCATTCTCGCCGGTCAGATCATGGAGCGCGGCGGCCTCTCGGAACGGATCTTCGATGCGGCAGAGGCCATGGTAGGGCGGATGCGCGGCGGGCTGGGACATGTCAATATCGCCTCTTCATTCGTTTTCGGAGGGATATCGGGCTCTTCAGTGGCTGATATCGCGAGCCTCGGGCCGATCACCATTCGCTCGATGACCTCCCGCGGCTACCCTTTGCCCTATTCGGCGGCGCTGACACTGATCACGTCGACCTTGGCAACATTGGTGCCGCCCTCGATCCTCATCATCGTCGCGGCCGCCGCTGCCGGGCAATCTGTGGGCGGCGCACTGGCGGGGGGTCTTGGACCGGGGTTGCTGCTGGCTTTCGCGCTGGCGAGTTACAATGTCTTTGCGGCGCGCCGATATGGCTATGGTACGTTGAGCGCGTTCGATGGTCGCCGGATGCTACGTGCACTCCTGCGTGCCGCCCCGTCGGTTGGCGCGCCGGTCATCATTCTGACGGGTATGTTCTCGGGCATTGTCACCCCGACAGAAGCGGCCGGCCTGGCGGTGCTGTATACCTTTTCAGTTGCAGCGCTGGTACACCGAGAAGCGGGCTGGCGGGACCTTTGGGATCTCACGGTGCTGGCCGGTCAGTCTGCGGGATCGGTACTCCTCATCCTGATGGTGGCAAGCGCGGCAACCTTCGTCTTCACGGTCGACATGTTGCCGCAGAAGGCATCCGGTGTCCTGTCGCTGCTCGGCGGCTCGGGTTTCACCACGTTGCTACTGATGGGGCTGATCTTTTTGATCGTGGGCATGCTCATGGATATTGTCGCCGCCGCGCTGATGCTGATCCCCGTGCTGATGCCTGCCGCCATGGCCGCGGGCGTGCATCCGATGCATTTCCTCATCTTCATGGTAGCAAGCCTTGCAGTGGGCCTTGCTTCACCCCCCGTTGGCACCTGCCTTTTTGCCACCGCCTATGTCTCGAAGGTCCCTGCCGAGAAAATCGTCATCGCCGCATTGCCGTTCTACGCCATCAACATCATTGTCCTGCTGCTCGTCGCCGCGCTGCCGCAGATCGTGCTTTGGCCTATGGCATGGCTGACGTAATGTGACCTGACAGGGGAATGGCGTTTACAAAGCTATGCCTTCAGCTTTCCGTCCCGGTGTCGGCGCAATCTTGCAATGGCCTGGTGATCCCGCGGGATGCGCAATCCTGAAGCATTGACGTCTGGCTTGCGCTCGTGAAGCGTGAACCGGCGAGTGGTCCTCGCGCATCATGGATGCCTGTCTTGGCAACCTTCCCTTCCTGCTCGCCATCGCCGATGGCGGGCATTTTTCACAGGCGGTTGCCCCAAGGCTTCCGACCGCCCAACCGCGCTGCGACGGTCACCCGCCTTCCCTCCGCATCGGCAAAGCCGTTCAAGGCACCGGGGCGGGCGTGCCAGAGATCGACGGCGCCAGCCCGGAATGCGGTCACGTCGTCCGGAAACAAGGTGACGCCTGTCACCGTGACCAGTTGGCTTTCTATTCGCGTCCGCATGCCGATGTCGCCGGGCAGAACCATTTCCAAGCGACGGGCAAGCTCCGCTGGCTGACCATCGGGGGCGCAGGCGAGGATCATGCGGCCAGAAATAGCGATCGTGTAAGTCATGCAAGGCAAGCTAGGCGCGATGCTGCACCTGCACAATATCGGCGATATGGTTCAGTGGTGTGCCAAGCTACGCAGCTTGAGAGAGTAACCAAACACCCGACGATGGAGAAGATAACCAGCCGCGCGATGACGCGCGGAGGATTCCTCGACCCGTGACGAGACTGGGCGGAACGATTATGCCGCGGAGCGCTCTTCGGCGCCACTCAGCAGCAGCCGGATCATGTCGGAGCGGGTCAGGATACCGACCAGCCGCCCGTCCCTTTCCACCGGTATGACCTCGGTTCCCTGAACGGCCAGCCGGTTTAACAGAACCCCGACCGCCAGATCATGGGGGGCGGCACAATCGGCCGCGCGCATGACATCGGCGACGGTGCATGGGGCAGCGATCTGCTGTTGCGCCCCAAAGCCGCTCCCGGCTGCCATCGGGGCGAGAAGATCGGATTGAAGCACGAGGCCGCGCAGCCTCATGCCCTCCTCCACGACGGGGAGGCTCTTGATGGCATGGGCGCGAAAAAGCTGTGCTGCCTCGGTCAACGTCGTGCCGGGCTGCACGGTGATGAGATTCTTGGTCATGATGTCGGCGCAGGTCGTGCCCGCGAAGCGATGCTGCGCCGCTTCTGCCTCTGCGGCCGCGAGCAGCCGTCCAAGGTCAGCGATGCCAACATTCGTCGACTGATTGAATCGCTCCAGCAGCGCACCGAGTTGTTCGGTCGATAGCCCCAGTCGCAATGCGGGATCTTGGACGCCGTCCGCGTCCGGATGGCGGAACGGGTAGGCCCGGCCCGTCATCCGATTGTAGATGATGGCCGCAAGGACCAGCGCAGCCGTCGTCACCCCCACGGGCATCAGCGCGAAGACCGGCCCGGCCTCCAGCGCCAGCGCCGGGTCGAGCGCCATCAGCAGGGCAACGGCCCCACCGGGAGGGTGCAGGGCGCGCATGACCATCATCGCGGCGATCGCGGTGCCGACCGCCATGCCGGCCGTCCAGGGTGCGGGGACAAACCGGATCGCGAGCAGCGCAATCAGGGCCGAGGTCACGTTGCCCACGATTGCGGACCAGGGCTGAGCAAGCGGCGAGTTCGGCACACAGAAGACCAGCACCGCCGTCGCGCCGAGCGGCGCCACGAGAAAGAGCTCCGGACCAGCCCAGGTGGCGCCCAAGCTCACCAGCGCGGCGCAGAGGCTGATGCCGATCAAGGCCCCGAAACCGGCCCGCAGTTGCTCGGATCTCTGAGACGCCGGCAGCGCGGGATAGAATTGATGCCAGGCGCGCATTCGGGTTTCTCCGAGAGCAGCGCGCGAAGCTGAATGCTTTCGCGCTGTCGTCGTGTCTGCCTGATTCCTGAGCAGAGGTGAAACCGGCAGTCGGGCTGGGAAGGAGATAGGGACACCCTACCTTCGGCCCGCGGCCTCATCGGGACAGACGTGCTCCATCGTCCAAAGCAATCGAAACGCTGATCTTGCCCACAGCGGCCATGGTCCTTATCGGGTTAGGCGAAGAAGCCTACACACCTTCCAGAACCAGGTCTTCTCAATGGCAGCAACATAGAAGGTCGGATGCTGGGGTTGTTGCCGGTCCCAAGCCAGCCGGTCAGCTGCAACTGCTCGCCGCCATCATCGGTTCTACCTGAGGCGGGCCCGATGCCGCCACCATTCGACAGGTTCATGCTGCTCACCGCATAGGCCGACATCTCGCCGCAGATGCTCGTTGTCGCGAGGCAGGTAGTTTCTTCGCCAGGGGACAGCTTTGAACGCAAATGAAAACATGGTCTGATCTCCAGGCTGGTGGAAGCTTACCCCTTGATCATCAGGCCTGGAGAAGGTCGAGTGAAACGGATAGCCGACATGCATTCCATCAATTCCGCTCATGATAGTTGAATCCACGGCCCTACCTTCGATGACCTGCCTGCGCGCATTCGCGGCGGTGGCCGAACTGCGCAACTTCACACGGGCTGCAGAGGCGCTCGGCCTGACGCAGACAGCGGTAAGCCACCAGATCGCGCAACTCGAGGCGTTCGTCGGGCAGCCGGTCTTCGTTCGGGATCGGTCGGGCGCTTCGCTTACACCGCTCGGCCGGTCGCTTCAGCCCTCGGTCGAGGGCGGCCTGGCACTCTTGCGCGATGGTTTTGCCGCCGCACGTCGAGCCGCAATGGCGGGCCGGCTCGTGATCCAGACGACGCCCGAGTTCGGCACGCAGTGGTTGGCACCGCGGCTCGAGCAGTTCCTGAAGGCGCATCCTGACATCAGCCTCAGCCTCTCAATGGATTACCGGCGAGCGGATCTGCACGCAGGAGAAGCGGATCTGGCGATCTGGCTCGGCGGCGGGAGCCCGGAGCACGAAAGTCTGCGCCTCGGGCTCGAAGAGGAGTTCGCGGTTTGCTCTCCGGATCTTGCGGATCGCCTACCCGAAACCCAAGCCTTCAACGCCGCACCGCTGCTGCGCTACAAGGGCGGCCGCCATACGGTGCTCGACTGGGAACGCTGGCTGGTCCAGATCTACGGGGAGCAGATAATTAACGACACCGAGATCGCGCGGCATCTCTCGGACAGGACGATCGGAGAGTTCGTGTCCTTTTCCGAAATGCTGAAGGCCTGTCGCCAAGGGCGTGGTTTCGCGCTGGTACGCTCATCCCTCGTGGCTGACGACCTCGCCACAGGACGACTGCTGCGGCCTGTCGAGGAGACCACGGTTTCGGACCTCCAACATCACCTTGTCATCGACCGCGCGTCGGCGCTGCGGCCCGAGATCCAAGCATTCCGGGACTGGATCATTAAGGAGGCCAGCGGAAGCTGAAGACTTGTCGCGCCTGCGTCGGGTCTCGGGCTCAGCCCGAAACAGATGCAGATACCGAAGCTCTTGAGTGGATCAATCGCGGCGACATGAAATCCCACAGGGTCGCCTCCAGGCGAGCCCAGTCAGTGAATTCGTGCTCTTCTTCATTCGGGTCATAGTCGCGCCCGCGCAACACGACGTGCCGCACCACCTGCTGCGCGAAGTAGTCGTATTTCCTGGTGCGGACGGCGCCCGCGACCAGTGCGGGATGGCTTGGCGTGAAGCGTGTGCGCATCATCATCTCTACCAGGTAATCCTCCGCCTCCTCGAGGCCCTCCGGGAAAGCAGCGCTGAGGCTGACGGAGATCAGCAGCGTCGGATGCGCCTCCAACGCGTGTCGATGCGCGGCAAGAAAGACCTCGAGCGCCATGGGATGGCGCCTTTCATGGACGGACCCGGCGAGAATGATCCTCTCGGCGTTTTCGAGATCGATACTGGCCTTCTTGTCCGCGGCATCGAACAGGGCAACATCGTGGCCCGCATTTCGCAGCATGTCTTGGGCGAAATGTGCGATCTTTCGAGTTTGCCCCTCAAGACTTGCAAAGAGGATGACGACCTTCATTGTGGCTCTCCTGTTGCGGGTACGGTCCGTTCATGACCGGCATCGAAAACATGCGCTCTGCGGGTTTGACCCGCCTTGTCCGAGATCAAACCGTGCGCGGTTCGGCCCTCCTGCGGGCGAGACATCCACAGGAGGGATCGGCGAGCTCACGCCGGCTCAGGCGGGACGGATGAACATTCGCTCGGCATCGCCGGTCTGCCGGTCATCGGCGCGGATCGCGCGGTAGGCATGCCACGTGGCATGGCCGAGCACGGGAAACACGATGATCAACCCTGCGAAGGCCGTCAGCACACAAACCACGAACAGCGCGAAGACGACAGCGCCCCAGGCCAGCATGACGGCCAGGTTGTTCCACACCATCGCCATGCTGATCCCGAGCGCCGAGAGCGCGTCAGTTCTTTCCTGAAGCAGCATCGGCACCCCGAACACGCTGATCGCGAAGGCGAAGGCCGCGAACAGCGCGCCCACGGTCCCGCCCACCAACAACAGCGCCCACCCTGTCGGCGTCAGGAACAGCATCGGCACGATCTCGTTCATGCCGGGAAACGGGTTGATGCCGAAGAAGAGCGCATAGATCAGCACTGCGGCGCGCATCCATAGCAGGAACAGCCCCAGAAGCAGGACCCCCATGAACAGCGCCTGGTGGCCCGAACGGGGTCGAACGAAGAGCATTTGCCCGAGGCTGGTCCTCTTGCCCCCCTCGAGGCGCCGGCTCTTCTCGTAAAGGCCATTGGCGATCAGCGGACCGATCACCATGAAGCCTGCCAGGGCCGGGAATAGCGCATATCCCAACCCGAGCCGGACCATCAGCCAGACGATCGAGGCCGAAAGCATGAAGACGCCAGTCCCGTAGGCAAGGCTCGGTCCGGGATCGGCGCGCAGGTCCCGCCAACCTGCGTTTAGCCAACTCAAGGCGGTGCTCACAGGCAGGTTGCGTGCATGCGGGTTCGGGGTCGGCAGCGGCGGCACGACCTTGGGGATGGCACCCGCGGCATGCGGGTTGTCCGGGGGCGGCGGATCGGTGCGGTTGCTCAGCATGCGGGTTTCGCCGCGCGGAACGCGGCGCCTTCCAAGGACGATGACAGGACGCAGTCGGGCTGCGAGGCGAAGGAGACGGCGATGAGATGGGCATTGGCTGCGGCGAAGATGGCGATCACCGCAACGCAAAGGGCAAGGCCCGCGAGACGCGCCCGGATCGGAGTTTCGAACCAAGCCGTCATGGCGCCGCCTCCCCTGCCAGATCCTGCAAGTAGACAGTGAGCATCTTGCGATCGGCGAGGCTCAGACGCTCCTCCCACGCGGGCATCATGCCTTGCCGACCGTCCCAGATCGTCCGGTAAACCGCGTGCTCATCGCCGCCATAGATCCAGAAATCATCCGTCAGATCCGGCGCACCAATGTCGGTATTGCCCTGCCCTTCGACCCCATGACAGCTCGAACAGTTCTCGGCGAAGATCGTGGCCCCGACTTCGCGGATTTCCGGCGCGGTCTCGGTGCCCGACAGCGACCGCACATAGCTTACGACGCTGCGGATTTTGCCGCGCGACAGGATCCCGTCGCGCCCGAAAGCCAGCATCTGGGCCCATCGCGTGTCCGGATGTTGCGCGTTGATGCCGACACGCAGTGTTTCCATCACCGCCTCGGCGTCGCCGCCCCAAAGCCAGGCCTCGTCGACGAGGCTCGGGAACCCCGGGCCCCCGGTGGCCGCCGCACCGTGGCAGGCCGCGCAGTTGTCGCCAAAGAGCGCCGGCGCCGTGCTCGCGATCCGCGACATCAATTCGGGATCGGCGCGGATTTCCTCGATCGGCATTTCGTCGATCGCGGAAAGCCAGTCGCTCCTTGCAAGGCCGGCACGCAGGATGTCCTGCTCGACCTCTTCCTGTTGATCGATCCCCAGGACACCCTTGGTATAGCTCGACACCAGCGGCCAGGCGGGCAGCAGGATCCAGACGGCAAGCGCCCAGACATGGGTGACGATGATGGCGATCCAGACGATGCGGGGCACGCGGGTGTTCAACTCGGTGATCCCGTCCCACTCGTGCCCGGTGGTCTGATGACCCGTCAGCGGGTCGCGGTCCTTTACCGACATGGTCCGTCCTCGTCGTTCAGAATGCTCTTCGCCGCCTTGTCGAACCGGCCCCCAAGGGACGGCCAGAAGGCGTAGAGCGTGATGCCGACCGACAGCGCGATCAGGTAGAAAAGCCCGAAGGATTTCGAGAAGCCCACGAACAGCTCGTGCGAGATTTCCATGCTCATCCCTCCGGTACGGGCTGGATTTGCGCAGGCAGATCGGTGAGCCGCCCGAGGACCTGCAGGTAGGCCACCAGCGCATCCATCTCGCTCACCCTGTCGGCGGTGCCGTCGAACAGGCGCACGGCGGTCTCCTCGCCGTAGCGGTCGAACACCCCGTCGGCACGGTCTGTGTCGGGCAGCGCCTGTCCGATCGCGTCGACCGAGGCCGAGGCGATCATCTCGTCGCTGTAGGGCACACCGACCGCGCGCAATGCCGCCAACCTGTCGGGCAGGCTTTCGACATCGAGCCCCGCATCGAGCAGGAAGGCGTAGTGCGGCATCACCGATTCCGGCACCAGCGCGCGCGGATCGACCAAGTGGCGCACGTGCCAATCGTCGGAATATTTCTCACCCAGCCGGGCGAGATCCGGTCCGGTGCGCTTGGAGCCCCAGAGCATCGGGTGATCGTATTGCGACTCCGCGGCCAGCGAATAGGGACCGTAGCGCTCGACCTCATCGCGCAAGGCACGGATCATCTGGCTGTGACAGGCGTAGCAACCCTCGCGGATATAGATGTCGCGCCCGGCTTGTTCGAGCGGCGTGTAGAGCCGCATGTCGGGCGCCGCCTCGACCGTCTCGTCGATGGTGAAGAGCGGCGCGATCTCGATGAAGCCGCCGATCCCGGCCGCGACGATGATCGCGGCGGTGAGGCCGAGCGAATGCCGCTCGAGCCGGTAATGTACCTTGGCGTGGCCCTCGAAGAAGGCGGCGAAGGGTTTCAGGAGGGGTTTGAAGATGGTCTTCATCGGATCACTCCGCGACCGGCAGGGCCGGCTCCATGGTCTCGGACGTGGTGGGGTGGTCGCGCGCGGGCACTTGATGCGGCACGTGGCGGATTGTCATCACCACGTTCCACGCGCCAATGATCGCGCCGGTGACGAACAGCAGACCGCCGAAGGCGCGCGCCACGTAGTAGGGGTGCATCGCCACGAGGCTGTCGGTGAAGGAATATCGCAGCGTGCCGCTCTCGCCGTAGGTGCGCCACATCAGCCCCTGGATGATGCCGCTGTTCCACATCGCGAAGACGTAGATGACGGTCCCTGCAAGGGCGAGCCAGAAGTGCCACTCGACCGCCTTCCACGAATACATCGTCTCGCGCCGCCACAGGCCCGGAACCAGCGCGTAGATCGACCCGAAGGTGATCAGCGCCACCCAACCCATCGCGCCCGCATGGACATGGCCGATGGTCCAGTCCGTGTAGTGCGACAGCCCGTTGACCGGGCGGATCGCCATGAACGAGCCCTCGAAGGTCGACAGGCCATAAAACACCGCCGCCACCATCATGAAGCGCAGCGTCGCGTCGTCGCGCACCTTGTGCCACGCGCCGTTGAGCGTCATCAGCGCGTTCCCGGCGCTGGCCCAGGACGGCACCAGCAGCATCACCGAAAAGGTCATCCCCAGCGTCTGCACCCAGTGCGGCAGCGCAGTGTAGTGCAGGTGGTGCGAACCGGCCCAGATGTAGAAGAAGGTGATCCCCCAGAACGACAGGATCGACAGCCGGTAGGAATAGATCGGCCGCTCGGCGCGCTTGGGCAGGAAGTAATAGAGCATGCCCAGAAAGCCCGAGGTCAGGAAGAACGCGACCGCGTTGTGCCCGTACCACCACTGGGTCATCGCGTCCTGCACGCCCGAGAAGGCCGAGTAGCTCTTGGCCCCGGTCCACGAGGCGGGCACCGCGAGGTTGTTGACGATGTGCAGCACCGCCACGACGAGAATGAAGGCGAGATAATACCAGTTGGCGACGTAGATATGCGGCTCGCGGCGTCGCGCCAGCGTGCGGATATAGAGCGTGAAATAGACCACCCAGACGACCACAAGCCAGATGTCGGCATACCATTCGGGCTCGGCGTATTCCTTGGATTGGGTGACACCCATCAGGTAGCCGCTCGCGGCGATGATGCAGAACAGGTTGAAGCCGAAAAGCACGAACCACGGCGCGACCTGCCCGGGCATTCGCGCGCGCGAGGTGCGCTGCATGATGTGAAATGAGGTGGCAATCAGCGCGTTGCCGCCAAAGCCGAATATCACGCCCGAGGTATGGACCGGGCGCAGCCGCCCAAAGCCCGACCATGCCGCGTCGAAGCGCAGGTCCGGCCACGCCAGTTGCGCTGCGACCCACACCCCCATGCCCATCGCGATCACTGCCCAGGCAAGCGCAATCAGGATGCCGACCTTGGTGGGGTCGTCATAGTAGGCAAGGCCGCGGTCCTCTGGCTCGTCGGTCCCGTAAGCGGCACGAGCCAGAAGGCCGAAGAACAGGGCGAAGAAGATCAGCACGATCCAGCCATGCGCGCCCATCGGATCGCCCTGCCCGGCCGCGGCCATGGCGAGACCCGCCACCATGCCGGCCAGCGTGATCAGCATCGCCGCCCCGCGTTCCGCCTGGGTCAAGCTCGATATCATGTCGTCGTCTCCTTCGAAATCGTGTCGCGGCGCGGGGAGGCGCGTTTGGGTGTCAGTGGCCTGTCCTGGGCATCGAACAGGATGCGCTCGGCATCACCGGAGAGATCCTCGTACTGACCGTTTCGCAGGCTCCAGAAGAAGGCCGCGAGGCCGATGGCGCCCATGGCGAGGGTCACCGGGATCAGGAAGGCCAGAACGCTCATGCCGGCATCATCAGGGCTTGTGGCTCCGGCCGGGCCTTGGGCAACGCAAGACGCCCGTTCAGCCTCAGCGCGTTGCCGATGACCAAAATCGACGAGCCGGACATCGCCAGCGCCGCGATCAGCGGCGTGACCAGGCCCGCCATGGCCAGCGGAATGGCGATACAGTTGTAGGCTATGGCGAGGGCGAAGTTCTGCCGCACGATCCGCGCGGTGGCACGTGCAAGCCCGTAAGTCGCCGGCACGGCATCGAGCGTCTCGCGCAGGATCACGAAATCGGCCGCGGTGCGGCCCGCCTCGGATGCGCTCGCCGGTGCCATCGAGACATGCGCGGCCGCCAGGGCCGCCGCGTCGTTGAGCCCGTCGCCGACCATCAACGTGCGGTGGCCGCGGTCGCGCAGCCCGTCGAGCAGCGCCACCTTCTGCGCGGGCGTCGCGCCATGATGCACCTCGTCGATCCCGGTGATCGCTGCGACCCGGGCCGCGCGGTCATCCCCATCCCCCGACAGAAGCGCCACGGGCAGGCCCGTTGCCTTGAGAGCTGCCACGGCATCTCGTGCCGCGGGTCGCAGCGTCTCGTCGAGATCGAACATGCGGGCCGGCTGCCCTTCGATAGCAAATGCAGGGCCGGTCTCGGGCCGAGGCCCTGTGGCAATCTCGGCGACCCAGGTCGCACGACCCAGCCTTGCGCGCCGGTCCTGCACCACCCCCTCTACGCCGAGGCCAGGATGCTCCGTCACGTCGTCAGCCGTCATGGCGGGCGCGTCGATCTGCGCGGCAATGGCGCGCGCCGCAGGGTGGCGCGATCGCTGGGCCAGAGCCTTGGCAATTGCCCGTTCCTCCGCGTGGTTCGGTCCCCCGGCGATCCGAGGCATGCCCGTGGTCAGCGTGCCGGTCTTGTCGAACAGCGCACAGTCGATCTCGGCCAGCCGTTCCAAGGCCGCGCCATCCTTCATCAGCACGCCCTCGCGCATCAGCCGACCGGCTGCCACGACATGCGCCACCGGCACTGCGAGACCGAGCGCGCAGGGGCAGGTGATGATCAGCACGCTGATCGCGACGAAGGCAGAAGCCTGCCAGTCGCGCGTGGCCCACAGCCAGCCGGCAAAGGTCACGAGCGCCAGGAGATGCACGACGGGCGCGTAGAGCCGCGCCGCCCGGTCGGCGATGCGCACGTAGCTGCCACGTCCGCCTTCGGCAGCACCCAGCATCCGCATCATTTCGGCGAGGAAAGAAGTGCTGGCGGGGCGCAGCACCTCGACCTCGATCTCCCCGGTGAGGTTCAACGTACCAGCTTCGAGATCCGTGCCCGGTCCGGCAGACACGGGCATCGCCTCACCGGTGACGATCGATCGATCGAGATCGGTGGCGCCGTGCCGGATCCGCGCATCGACCGGCAGCCGTTCGCCAGCCGCGACGATCAGCAGCATGCCCGGCGCGATCTCCTCCTTGGGAAGCCATTCCTGACCGCCATCCGCCAGCAGGCGCATGGCACCTTTCGGCGCGAGCTTCGCGAGGCCCGTGACGGCGCTACGGGCGCGGTCCCGCATCAGCTGGTCGAGATAGCGCCCCGTAAGCAGGAAAAAGAGCAAGGTCACAGCCGCATCGAAGAACACCTCGTCGCCGCCACGCGCTGTCTCGAACAGACTCAGCGCCACCGCCAGAAGAATTGCGAGCGCGATCGGCACGTCCATGTTGAGCCGCCGGGCCTTCAGCGCTGACAGCGCGGACCGAAAGAAGGGCTGTCCGGCATAGGCCACCACGGGCAGCGCGATCAGCCCGGAGATCAGGTGGAATGTCTCGCGCATGACGCCGTCCGCTCCGGCCCACACCGCGACCGAAAGCAGCATGACGTTCATCGCGCCGAAGCCTGCCACCGCCATGGCGCGTAGCAGCCCCGGACCCTCACCTTTCGGATCTGCTTGTGGGTCAGCCTCGATAGGATGAACCTCGTGGCCGAGAGCTTCGAGCCTCTCAAGGATCGGGAGTGGATCGTCATCGGCTCGCGCCAAGATCACCCGCACCTGCTTCAGCGTCAGGTTGGCCCGCGCCGACACGACTTGGGGCAGTTCGGCCAGAGACCGTTCGACCGCGGCCACGCAACCGCCACAGCGCAATCCCGGAACCGAAAGCAGGCAAGACCCCTGCCCGGCTGCCGTCGGTCGGACCATCGTCTGACGCTCGGCGCGGGAGCGCGGATCGGTTTTCCATCGGCCCGATGCCGGCGTTGCAGGCCCATGGCTTTCGTTGTTGTCCATCTTCATTGCGATCCCTCGGATTTCCCCCGCCGGACGGAGCGGAGTTGCGCTCCTTTCCCCCCCGCCGACGATCACTCGCACCATCAGGCACTCGTATCCCCGGGGTGTGGCACCATCCGGCAAGAGCCGGTTTGATCCAGATCAAGCAAATGGCAGTTTCAACTTCATGGCCGGTTCCCGGTCTGAACAGAGCTCGACGCTCGTCCCCCTCGTCGCCGAAGGAGCGCCTCCGGTGCGCCTGCGCAAACACCTGCAACTGAGGAAGAAGCGGTGCTCATGTCTCGATATGTTGAAAGGCGCCTTTCTCCGGCTCAGCTGGCTTTGCTGAACCTGCCCTCCGACCGCTCGAGCGCGGGGTCGAACCGCGAGGCAATCAGTCTCGTGCAAAGAGGAGAGGTGACCGTGATCCTCGTGCCCTCCAGGCGGGCAGCGCCCGGCATCTGCTTGACCGCATCCCGCGCAATGCGAATGAACGGCTCCAAGTTGGCGTCGTGACGCGTGCAACAGTCCGCCAGGTCCACGCTGCCGCTGCACATCAGCGCTTCGATGATATCGGCATGAAGCCGGTCACTCGGCGAAAGAAGATGTCCGCGCACTGTAGCCAGTGCGCCACCGCTCAGGGCGGATTGCCACTGCCCGGTGACTGGCGCGTTCTGGGCATAGCCTTGGACAAATCGCGAAACCGCCGATGGCCCTAATCCGATTAGAGTTGAAGCTTCATCCGTCGTGTAGCCCTGGAAGTTCCGCCGCAGCGTTCCGGCCCGTGCGGCCACGGCCAGCGCATCATGCGGCAGGGCATAATGATCGATGCCGACAGGGACGTAGCCGTTCGCGATCAATGCCTCGCGTGCCATCGAGGACTGCGCCACGCGCTCTTGCGAGTTCGGCAGGACATGATCGGGGATCAACCGCTGCCTTCGCGACATCCAAGGCACATGGGCATAGCCGTAAAGAGCAATCCGATCCGGTCGCATCTCGAGAACGCTTCGCAGGGTATCGGCGAGGGTGGCTTGGGATTGATGCGGTAGCCCGTAAAGCAGATCGAAGTTGATGGCCCCGATACCCCGGTCGCGGAGAGCCTGCACCGTCTCGGCCGTCAACTCAGCGCTTTGCTGTCGGCCAATCGCAGACTGCACAGTCGGGTCGAAATCCTGCACACCGATCGACGCTCGGGTCAATCCGTGCGCAACCAGCCGGTCAAGACGTGCGCCGTCGCATTCCGCTGGATCTATCTCGACCGAGAACTCCCTGTCATCTTCATCGGCGAACGATGCGGCAATCATCGCCGCGAGCCGGTCAAGGCGGTCAGGAGACAAAAGGGTAGGCGTGCCCCCGCCAAGGTGGAGCGCGGAGACTTGAAGCCGGACCGGCAGCCTTGCCCGAACCATGGCGATCTCCTCTTCGAGATGATCGAGGTAACGATCGACGGGCTCGTCGGAGCGCGCGCCTTGCGTGTGACAGGCACAGAACCAGCACAATCGCCGGCAAAACGGCACATGGATATAGAGCGAAACCGACGCGCCATCCGGGACCGCATCAAGCCAGCTCGCCATTTGGGCCGGCCCCACGTCCGAGGAAAAGCGGTTGGCAGGCGGAAAGCTCGTGTATCGGGGCACACGCGCTTCGAGAAGATCGGAGGGGAAAGGGATATGCTTCATGGTGGCATGATCGGGGTCAAGGCGACGAATGGCCTTGATGCAGATCAAATCCGCTCAAAATCCTGAGCAAGCTCCATTCACCATGTCAAGAAGCGCTGGCTTGTAGAGGTGGCGGTTCTGACGTGCTCACCGAAATCGTGCTCCGTGGGCGCCATGAAACCGGCTCCGGCTCAATGGCACCGCGAGACTGTCAGCTGCTCGCAATAGGCGAGGATCCCGTATGCGCCTGATGGGCATGGCTTGATCAGGATCAAGACACAGTCGCTCTCGAGGGCCGTATTAAAGGAGCGTTGCTTATGGGAGAGGCTTGCATGTTACATGGAACCGTGGCGGTTCTGGCAACCGATGCGTCGCGCGATCATAGCGCGGTCATGACCGCCATCGCATTGTCGGAAACCGAAAGCTTTTACCTCGACATCCATTGTCTCGCTGTCGAAACGCCATGTCCCAATGCCGTTCTGACCGGCTCCGTCATCCCGCTGATCTGGCCAGATCGTAAGGCCGCCGTGGAGTGCGCCACAGAACTCGAGCGGCAATTGCAGCCTCTCGTTCCGCGCCATCGCCACGATGTCCAGTTTCACCGCCAGCAGTTCCAGGAAGGGATGTTCGCGGGAGGTCTTGAGCAGATTCGGCGCTTCTCTGACTGGATCGTGGTCGCCGCGCCTTGTCGACACATCGATGTCCCGAGACTGTCGGCAGCGATGTTCAATGCCGTCTTGGTCGCAGGCGGGCCACCGATCATCGCTGTGCCCGAGGGCTGCGTCGAGATGTCATCCACACCTGATAGACTGGCTCTGGCGTGGAACGGCAGCCGTGAGGCCCTGAGAGCAACTCGTAGCACCCTGCCCATGCTACGACGTGCTCGCCTCGTCGATGTAGTCGTGGTTGATCCCGACATTCGGCATGGGGACCGATCGGATCCCGGCGGAGATCTGGCGCTGTTCCTGGCCCGACATGGTGTCCGGGTCGAGATCAACGTACTTTCGCGTAGCCGTCCGAGAATTTCGGACGTCCTGAAATGCCATGCGTCCATCACCGGCGCGGAAGCGATGGTCATGGGCGGCTCTGGTCACCCACGTGCCCACGAGACGCTTTTTGGCAGGACCACCCGTGAGATGCTGAACGATCCGCCGATACCCGTGATCCTCGCCCGATGACATTTCACAATGCCCCTGCTCCATCCCCGGTTTCGGTCGCAAGCCGGTTCAAGTCCGGAATCGTGATCCGCCGCTTGCCATCGAGTTCGATCAGGCCTTCGCGACCAAGCCCGTTAAGCTGCCGGCTCACCGTTTCGAGGGTCAGGCCAAGATACTCGGACATCGCTTCGCGAGTCAGCGGAAGATCAAGCCGTATATCCCTGTTTTTGGGCGTCAGATCGAAACTCGCCTCCCGCCGCGCGACCGATACGAGAAGGCTCGCAATGCGCTCGCGGGCCGTCTTGCGACCAAGCACCAGCATCCATTCGCGCGCCGCATCGAGTTCATCAAGCGTCATCTCCAAAAGACGCTCGCCCACATGCGGCGTTTCCCCAAGCAGTCGCTCGAAAGGTCCGCGTCGAAAGCAGCACAGTGTCACGTCGCTGGCGGCCGTGACGTCGTAGGGTGTGCTGTCACGTCCGGGCCGCCCGATGAAATCCGATGGCAGCAGGAGCCCCACCATCTGCACCCGTCCGTCCTCCAAGGTTTGCGACAAGGTGGCGATACCGGAGACAACCGAACCCACGAAGTTCATCGGGTCGCCCGCCCAGGCAATTTTCTGCCCCGCCTCGTAGCGTCGGTAGACCTTGATCTTCTCCAACTGCTCGAGTTCGCTCTCGTCACAGCGCGCGCAGACCGCGCGATGACGGATGCCGCAATCGGCGCAGCGAAGATTCAGCCGGTGAGGCATCGGACTCCTTTCCGTTTCTTGATTATGCCTTGCAGTCGCTTGTCGGTCAGGCCACTCACATCGCCCCCTCCCGATCGCATTCACGCGCAGGCGCTGTAGAGCAATGGAATAGATCCCGCAGCATTCTGGGCCGGTTGGCGATATCACTGAGACTGTAGCCATCCAGCACCCGCAGGAACGCTTCCATGGCTTCGTCGAGGATCCTCGGGAGCCCGCAAGCCGGCGCAATCAAACAATTGTCACAGGCAACCAGGTCACCGTTCCCTTCGGTATGGCGAACAATCGCGCCGACAGCGATCTCAGGTGCCGGACGAGCCAATTGCAGCCCACCATACCGACCCCGGACAGTCTCGATAAATCCGGCGCGCCCAAGATTGAGCGCGATCTTCATCAGGTGGTTCTGAGAAATACCGTATGCTTGCGCGATCCTCCGGATCGAGATCAGTTCGCCTTCGCCGGCTGCAAGATGGATCAGGACCCGCAAGGCATAATCGGTATGGCGTGATAGCTTCATGTCGCGTCAATAGATGCAAATCTAATGCATGTATAGGGATAGCCCCGCCTGTTATCCTACGATTCACCCGAACTTCAGTGCCTCACTTCAATTTCCCCGCCGCCTCACACGGCGCTTGGTGGGCGAACATCAGTCGAGGCCCATGCTGACCCTGGGCTGGAAGCGGCGGCTTGATCAACGGGCAACCTTGGCAGCGCCGCGCGCCTGTCTGGAAAATCGGGACCACCTCAAGCCATGCAGCGCGTAGGGCGATGATGGGGCACACGCAAGCGATGCTATCCATCAAACGAAACGACCCGCCAAGCCATGGCGGGCCGCTTTCGCAAACCATTCAACTCGTTGAAAACAAGTGGCACAAGGCACGCTAAGAACGTGACCGGGTCGCAGAACCTTTGATCAAGCGCGCGCCCACCACCCCTCTTGCTTAGCACGAGCCGTGATTTTCGTTGCCTGTATTTCGAGGTCGGCCGTTGTCTTTTAATGGGTCCTTCTGGAGTTTTTCCAGACCGCCTTCGAGGACTCTGGACCATCTCGAGAGGTCCGTGATCGTGTGGGACGGAAGGGGGCTGGAACCGGGGCCATTTGGGTTTACATATGGCCTTCGGCCGCCTCCCATACATTGTCAGAAATCATGCTGAACCCCACCGAGAATGCGCCGGGCTGCGCCACCAGGAACAGCGTGCTGATGGCGCTGTGCGACCACGCCAGCGAAGCCCTGTTCCTCCTCGATCCGCAGCAGCATTGCGTTTTCATGAATTCCGCCGCCGAGGCGCTGATCGGCTTCAGTCTCGACGAGCTTCGAGGCCGACCGCTTCATGACGTCGCCTTCCATGGCGTCTCCGAGGAGGCCCATCGTTCCTCGCGGAGCGAGCCGGTCGAACGGGATTTTCCCGTGAGCAGCGGAATGGCGGAGCGCGGTGTTGTCCTGCACAGGGATGGAGAACTCCATCCTGTCACCTATACGGCAAGGCCGGTCCATGAGGAGGGGCATGTCGTCGGCACCGTGCTGGAAGTGCGCAGAACCCGGGGCCAAGGTCAGGCGATCGAGGCGCTGGAAGAGGAAACCCGCATTCTCGAAACGCTTCATCGAACCGGGGCCATGTTGGCCAGCAAGCTGGACCTCGAGGAAATCGTCCAGGCTGTCACCGAGGCGGCGACCACATTGTCAGGGGCGCGGTTCGGAGCGTTCTTCTACAATGTCATCCGGGACGGGAAAGCCCTGCAACTTTACACCCTCTGCGGTGCGCCACGGGAGGCCTTCGCGGCGTTCCCTCAACCCCGACATACAGCGGTCTTCGGTCCGACATTTGCCGAAGGCGTCGTCATCCGCTCTGACAACATTCGCCGTGATCCGCGCTATGGGTTGAACGCGCCGTATCGGGGCATGCCGCCGAGGCACCTGCCCGTCACCAGCTATCTGTCCGTGCCGGTGAAGGCCTGCAACGGGACAATCCATGGCGCCCTGATTTTCGGTCATGAAGACGCCGGCGTCTTCACCGAGCGCAGCGAAAGGATCGTCACCGCGATCGCGGCCCAGGCCTCGGTCGCGCTCGACAATGCTGCCTTGTTCGAAGCGGCCCAGCAGGAAATAGCGGAACGTCAAAAGGTGGAAGCGCATCAGAAGCTCCTGATCGAGGAGCTCAATCACCGCGTGAAGAACATGCTCGCGACCGTGCAGTCCATTGCCAAGCGCACCTTGCGGGGGCGGGCCGACCAGATCGCGATGGAGACCTTCCAGAACCGTTTGCTGGCTCTGTCGCAAAGCCACAGCCTGATCATGCGGGAAAACTGGCGACCGGTCGATCTCCGGGAGCTGGCGCACACGGCTTTTGCGCCCTTCCTCGACGCCGTCAGTGGAGCCGAGCGCGTGCAGCTCGACGGGCCCGATATTCGGTTGGCCCCGAAGGTCGCTCTCGCTCTCGGAATGGGGTTTCACGAACTGGTGGCCAACGCCGTCCGGCACGGGGCGCTCCGGTCGGATCAGGGCCGGATCGAAATCCGCTGGAGAGAGATGGACGACAACACCCTGCACCTGTCCTGGGTCGAGCAGGAAGGCCCCCCGGTCGACGTCGTGCAGGGCCAGGGGTTCGGCCTCCAACTGCTCGAGAAAGGGCTCGCGCATGAGCTTGGGGGAGAGGTGCGGGTCCACCTGGCCCGCTCCGGGATGAGCTGCGAGATCTCGCTCCCCGACCCCGCGAAATACTTATGACCGCAATGTCTCTTCGAGGGCTGCGGGTCCTGCTGGTCGAGGACGAGATGATCGTCTGCATGGATCTCGAGGACATGCTGAGAGATCTCGGATGTATCGTGGTGGGCCCGGCCGCACGGGTGCATCAGGCGCTGTCGCTCATCGATCGGGAGCCCATAGACCTCGCCATGCTCGACATCAATCTGGGCTGCGAAACCAGCTACCCCCTAGCCGAACGACTGGCCATGCTCGGCATCCCCCATTTCTTCTCGACGGGCTACGCGGATATCGAGCCGGCCTTCCGCGACAGGCCTCGCCTGCAGGAGCCCTTTTCCGAAACTCAGCTCTCCTCCCTGCTCATCGCCCTGCGGGGCGCCGTTCACTCCCCGTGACATCCGATGATCGGCCGATCATTGCCAAGGCGGCAGAACTGCATGACATGAGCATTCTTTTCAGTCAGAGATCCGCAAAAAGGGTGCCATACTCGACGCAATCACAAGGCGCCGTGATTACTTGTTCATGAACGTATCAGGGGCGTTCTGGCGCAGGGAATGAGGATCGGGGCGGTGGCAGACGATCATGTGCTGGACAACGACTTCGATGCGGTGCTTCGGCTGCCCTCCACCTGCCGGATCCTGAAGACCGTCTGTGCGATGACGGGGCTGCGGTTCGCAGCCATCGCCCGGTCCACTTCGAAGGGGTTGGTCATCTGCGCCTGCGTGGACGAGATCGGCTTTGGTCTCACAGTCGGTGACATGATTGCCTTCGGAGAAGCCCCCTGCCCCGGCTTATCGAACCAGGACCTGCTGGTCGCGGAGAGTGACGGGTCATCTCCCGGAAGGGACCGGTCGGGCTGGATTCTGGCGGGGCACCGGATCGAAAGTTATCTCTCCGTGCCGATCTCCTGTCGCAATGGTGGGCTTTTCGGCACGCTCTGCGGCTTCGACACCGAGCCGCGCCGGATCGACACCCCTGCGGTCCGGGAGACGGCCGCACTTTTCGCCGATCTGATTTCCGCTCAACTTGATGCGCAGCGGGAGCTGGCGCGCCGGGATGACGATCTGGCGGACGAGCGAGCACTGAGCCGGTTGCGCGAGGAATTCCTGGCGGTGCTGGGGCACGACCTGCGCAATCCGGTGCAGGCGATCCAGGCCGGCGCGCGTCTCCTGGCGCGAGAGCCGCAGCGTGACGACGCTTTGGAGATCATCCAGAAAATCGGCGTCAGCGCCAGCCGCATGGAGACGATGATCCGCGACCTACTGGATCTGGCGAAATGCCGCCTGGCCGGTGGCCTGCCCGTCGATCGCGATCCTGCGGCCGATCTTCGATCGGAGTTCGAACAGGTGGTGGCCGAGATCGAGGCCGTAACGCATCGTGGCATCTGCTCCGACTTCGTCATCGACCGACTGGACTGCGACCGGGCGCGCATGGGCCAGCTTCTCTCGAACCTCGTGAGCAACGCCGTCACCCATGGCACGCCGGGTACCGAGGTGCGGATCGAGGCCAAGGTCCTGGATGGGGTCTTCAGGCTCACGGTCTCGAATGGCAGCCCACCCATCCCGGCGGCAATTCTGCACGGTCTGTTTCAGCCTTTTTCGCGCGGCGAGGACAGCAAGGGATCGGGGATCGGGCTGGGGCTCTACATCGCCTCCGAGATCGCTCGGGCGCATGGGGGCCATCTGACCGCCGAGATGCAGGACGGTCTTGTCATTTTCACGATGACAATGCCGGTGGGTGCGGCGGCCAGGCAAGGGAAGCCGGTCACGCAGTCTGCGTCTTCGAAATCCCGGTGATCCCACGTCCCCGCTATTCTCGAACCTGTCCACGACCGCTTTAGAAAAGCAGCCTCATGAGGTCCGACCTCGTGAGGATTCCCACCAATTGTCCGGAGCGGATGACCGGCGCGACTTGGACACCCTGCCGGGCGAATTGGTGCAGAAGATATCCGATCGGCTGGTCATGGGGTACAGTGGCGGTGGCGGGCCGCATGATATCGGCGGCCCGGAGCTCCGAGCCTTTCCAGCCCCGCCGCCATACGGGACCGGTCGCAATCAGGGGCTGCAGCAGATCCGCCTGCAGCACGAGACCCAATAGCCGGCCCTCCGCATCGACGACCGAAACGCACTTGATCGAGTTCTCGCGAAACAGCTTCGCAATGTCCGACAGTGGTGCGTTCGCGAGGGTGATGATCAGCGGTCGGGTCATCACGTCCGCACAGCTCGTACCGTTGAAGCGATGCCGCACGGCCTCTTCCTCGGCCGCGGCAAGTAAGCGACCCAGATCCGCCGCCCCCATGTTGGCCGACTGGTTGAACCGGCCCAGCAATGCTTCCAACTCCTCAGTCGCAAGCCCGAGACGCTGGCCGTCTCGGTCTGCTTGCGTATCCGCCTGCCGGAAGGGGTAAACCCGTCCCGTTAGGCGATTGTAGGCCGTGGCAGCCAGAACCAACCAGCACCATCGTCGAAACCCCGACCGGACCGATGGCAAACCAGATCCCGGCATTCAGAACCGGATCCGGATCGAGCGTGCTCAGAAGAGCAACCGCTCCGCCCGGCGGGTGCAGGGCGCGCAACAGCATCATCACGAGGATCGCCAGCCCGAGGGCCACCGCCGCCGTCCAGGGCGCCGGGACCACGGCGATAACGAGAAGCGCTGTCAGGGCCGAGCTCATATTGCCGATCATGGCCGACCAAGGCTGAGCAAGCGGGCTGTTGGGCGCTGCAAAAAGCAGAACCGCGCTTGCGCCCATGGGGGCGATGATCGCCTCTGACAAACTGAAGGCTACGGGGGTCAGCGTGGTGATGAGACCGCAAACCGCGAGACCAAGGACCGCGCCGCCTGCGGCCCGAACCTGTTCGGTCCTGCGGAAAGGTCCCATGGCGGGAAAAAGATGTCGGATCAGACGCATAGTGGGATCAGGACGTAAGGTGTCGCGCACCGAAGAGGCGGGTTGCAGGTCTTTTGCCCGATTAACAGGCAGAATGGAAATGCAGCGATTGATGGCCCCAGCCTTGGACGGCAGTCTCAGAGACGAGCATGCGGCCCCTCCCGTCATTCAAGAGGAGCCAGCAGGGTAGCTGTGCCGGGTCGCCTCAATTCTGGGGCACCGACCCATGGCTTGGATGCGGAAATGACCTCAACCGCTCTTCAAGCGAGGCGGTGGCCGCAGTGACACGCCATGTCCGCCCACCGAGCCGGTGCGGAAATCACGGATCGGCGTATCCGAGCGCACGGATCTTCAGCTCGTGGTTTCGGGGGTCCCGGGTGAAGAATAGGCCGCCGTGCCGGGATGAATGCCCTGGTACGTAATCGAGAGAGAGCTGCGCGCTCTCGACAACCTGCCCCCCCTGCAGGAGCGTGCCCTCGATGACCACGTTGGCCGCGGTAGCCGCGCGGGCATTGTAGGCCACGATGCCCACCACGTGGAGTGAGCCGGATGCCTCATGGGTTGTCATTCTTACGCTCACGAGCGGCAGCTGCTCCTCGGGCTCGATCCACATCTGCCAGATCAGTATCCCGAGCATTGTGAGCGTCAGGACCAGCCCCAATCCCGCCGCCAACCATTCGAGCGGCGCGACCCGTTCCTCGTCGTGCGGCAGGTCCTGTCCACTTTCTGGCATCAGACCACCAAGCGGGCCAGGGCTGCACCCAAGGCAGCCGGCAGCCCCAGGACCGTGATCATCGCCACGATCTGCGGCACGGAGGTGCCATCCGTCCGCCCAAAGGTCCAGAGCACATACAGGCTGACCAGGACCGCAATTGCGTAGCCTGCGAGCGTATAGCTTAGAAACACCCGACCATTGCCGGCTTGCCCAACGGGTTCCTGCCCCCGAAATCCGACCGTGTAGACGAACCCGTGAAGCAGAAGAATGGCAAGCCCCACGAGCAGCATCTGACGCAAGGGCGTCATCTTGAATGCAATTAGCACCATTTCTTCCGTCGGGGCGACATTGAAGCAAAGATAGAGCGCACCTGCGGTCATCAAGAAGAGCTGTCCGGCATAGCCGGCACGGTTCTCCCGGCGCTGCTGACCATCGTCCTCCGAGGACGCGCCTAGCTGGCGCCGGGCGACGATGGCGCCCAAGCTGGCAGGGATCGCCTGAACTGCAATCTTCCCGCTCACTTCGGAAAGGGGCATGGACGTCGTGATGACGCCGAGGAGATAGAGCAAAGCGGCGGCAGCCAGGATCCCGATCCCGTAGGCGGTGATCGCCTCGCGACCCATGTCCAGCCATCCGTCGCTGATCGAAAAGCCCGCGAACCAGGACAGCCCCATCAGCACCAGGAAATTCAGGCCCAGAAAAAGCCCCAATCGGCTTGGCTCCATGTAAAAACCCAGCCGCCACATCTCCATGGTCATCAACAGTGGGAAAGCGAACAGGATCGCGCCACCGAACCCACGGAGCAAGTCCTTGCGATACGCCGCGTTCCCGGTCGGCGCGCCAGTTCGAGGCATCGCTCCTCCTCCTTATGGTCGCCTCCCACAGGGCCGATGTCCGGGTAACGGCGATCGTCTGGATCTGGTTCAAAAAGTGACATTGCGTCCCATGGGCGGGCAGAACTTCTGCGGCCCGAAGCACGTTTGACCTGCGACATTCGGCACTGCTCCAGCGTATCGCCGCGTATAGCAATGTAATCGGAATGCCGACGGGGAGGGCGTCGTGGCGGAGCCAGTGCCGCAGTAAAATTGGAGACAAGGGCCATGACGCAATCAGTCCGGCAAGATCGCGTCGAGCAGATCGGGACGGGACGCCAGACCAGCATTGGAGATCCTTGTCATGATACCCCTCATCCGGTGAAGCCGAATTGCCAGACGGCCACCGGAACAGCGAGTAGCAAGATCAGGGACAGCACCGCCAAGAGTCCGTCACGGGTCAGAAGCCCAGCCGCGAAGAGGGCGATGACGGCGGAGGCAATGGAGCCCGAGGTCGGCACGATCTCCATGACGGGCATGAAGAGGGTGAGACACAGGATCAGGATCAGCGGCAGCCAGAGCCAGGGACGATGGAATAGAAAGGCCAAGCGGGGCCTCAGGAACCGCTCGATGAAGTGCACCGGCTTGCGCAGCCAGCCGATGCCCTTGCAGAGTTTGGCGGCCGACATGTGCCGGCGGGTGATGAACTCCGGCAGCCAGAGACATTTGCGCCCGACCAGCATCTGCACGACGAGGATGAAAACGATCACCGCCACGACGGTCGTGATGCCGGGAATGGCGCTCGCCGGCGAGGTGGAAATCAACGAGAACACTAGCATCAGGGAGGCGAACGACTTGTGACCGAGCTTCTCGATCACCTCCGAAATCGCGATGCTTTCCCCGTGAACCGAGCTTTCCAGTTGATTGAGAACCTCGCTGAGGGCGCGCCTGCGTTCGTCTGCCATAAGTACCTCGGAAAATCCGGTTTCGGTTCCCGCCTCAACCACGCGGCCGACGTCGGGTTTCCCAAGCCTGTTCCCTGCTCGTGACCAGACCCGGAAAATCGGCACGGTCAGGAAGGGGTTTTCAGGTTCCGGTGCTTTGGCTTTGGTTCGGAACTTGGGCTTTTCTTCGGATACGTCTCCGGCGGATCTGCCAGATGCCATGACCGCTCCGGCAGTTGCAAACAGACGACCGGGATCGCCCGCGATCGGTTCGACCCGGGAGACCAGCTGGATGAGGGCCCGTCCTGCGGCAAGGCCGAGAGGATGCCGCGACCGCGTGGCGAAAGGGAAGCCCCCACAAAAAGTGAGATCGCCCCTTTGCCGAGTTCGACCCTTGGCATGTTCTAGGAACCGCGCGAAGACCCACCAGCAGTGCAGTCCCGAAAATCAATGCGAAGCGCCACAGCCACGGCCAGTCTGTTCGGCCCCGCCCCCTCTTCGCACACGCAGGAAGTCGTATCCGATAATCCGTCTCCTATCGGACATTAGCGCGGTAGGTTGTTTGGCGGGTCGAAATCGCCCATGCCCCCGCCCCGCTCGCCCCGCCCGATCATGTCAGAGGCTCCGGTATACTCGACCGCTCGATCGGCAACGTTCACAGCTGCGCCGACCACGCCGTCACCGTGAACATTCGCACCGCCTGTGCGAACGACTGGCCCGATTTCACGTTTGGGTACCGGTCGAGGGGAACCGACTTCTGCCCCCCACCCCAAGCTAGTTGGACTTCACTTCAAAGATGTTGCGGCTTCCGCGGGCAGAACGCGCGCCCTGTCGGTCGCCTGGATCGAGCGGCAGCTGGCGGGGCTATGCAAGAACTACGCGCTCCGCAGGAAGCGGCTCGATCGCCGCGACTGGGCAATGCTGCTGTTCGGGCAGGGCGGGGGCGGGCTCGGTTGAACTCTTTGAAGTCGGGCCACCCTTCACCGGCGTCGGCCTCAACGGCCGTCGCGTGCTCGATCGTCGGAAGAACGACCGTCATTGGTGTATCTGGTGCTGCGCATAGCGCTGGCGGATAAGCTGCGGCTCAGTTTTCCCAAGGCAGAGCGCCGTTCGCCGGTCATGAGAAAGGCCGTGAGCTCAGTAAAGCCGCGTTACCATCCGCCATACATAGTCAGACTTTGCCACCATACGGAGGACAACAGAAGCAGCATTGTGGCGATGATGATCAAAGGTATTCCAGCGAAGACCATCATCGCCGTGCCCCCGATGATCAAGGCCCACGAGAGGAGAACGAAAGGCCGCAACGAAGCAATGGCGGTCTTGTTGGTTCTGCGCTTCATGGGCTTCCTTACCGAAGGAGCTTCATGTCATTCAGGAGCTCTTCTGAACGTTTCAGGTCCGCGATGGTTCCCCTTCCAGAAGCCCAACCCCCGTCATCGATACCCTGAGCATGGTTCGCTCCCTTATGACATGCCCTCGGACCGGAACAGCCATCAATGCCGTATTCCGGGCTCGGGCGATGATGGTCTAGGAAGCACTTCATCAGGGCTAGCAGGCATTTCGACCTTCGTTGCGGCTGTGCGCAGCGCGGAACCTGAAGTCAGATCAGCCCGGCCTCGCTGGCCTTGATCGCGGCCTGCGCGCCGGTCGCGGCGTCAAGCTTCAGGGGGCGTTACGCTGCCGCTGCTTGATCGCGCCCTCGCTCACGTTGAAGCCATGGGCGATCTGCTTGATGCGGACACCCTGCTTGATCGCCGTCAGCACCGCGATGCCGGCGGGCGATGAAACGGGCGAGTTGCTCGAGCTCAGCTTCCTCGTGGTCGCGGTCATGGCGATAGAAGAGGCCATGGGAGCGCAGCCCGCTGGGCTCTCGAAAGGCGGCGACTGCGCCGTAGCGCATGCCATAAGCCGCGCTCAGCCGGGTCATCCCGGCAGGATCGTTCCGAGACAGGTCGCGCCATCGGATGGCGCCGCTGTGGTTGAGAGACCAGCGCAGCGCGGGAGCAGCTCATTCAGTCAGATGGAAAGCTCTTTTTCGATCCTGTTCGGCTGAGCACCTGCTTTCACCGGCAACTGGATTTCACAGACGAGGCCAGCTGGGTCGTAATCGACGCTCACCTTTCCTCCAGTCTCTGTCTCCAACATCTGCTTGATCATGATGGTGCCGAAGCCGGCCCTCTCAGGCGAAACGACAGGTGGACCGTCATGCTCGCTCCACCGGAGATGAAGGCACTCGCTGCTCTTCGCGTCCTGCACAGCCCACTCAATGGACACCCGACCATCGGAGACACTGAGGGCGCCATATTTCATCGCATTCGTGAGCAGCTCATGGAGGGCCATGGACAAGGCCAGGTTTGCCTCGGGACCGAGAGGGATATCCGGGCCAGAGGCGGTGATCTGTCCAGCATCGAGCCCTGCAAAAGGCTCGTAGGCTGAACGGACTGCTTCCGCGATGGTCGTCCCTGACCTCTGCCTGGACGTGAGAACGGTTTGAGCCCTGGCCAGCACGTTCAAACGATCCTGAAAGGTGCGGCGTGCCTCGGGCAACTCGATGCCATCGGAGAAGGTACGGCGCGCGATGGCCTGGACGACAGAAAGCAGGTTCTTGACCCGATGCTCGAGCTCCCGCGCAAGCACGTCACGCTGCCCTTCGGCCTGTCGCTGAGCTTCCTCACGTTCCTGCAGCTCATCGAGCAGGTGATCCAAGGTCGCGCCGATCAAGCCCAGCTCGCTCGTGCGCTCCAGCGCACCTGTCCGTACGTTCTTGTTTCCGCTTTGCCACCGCTTGATCGTGCGCACGAGATTTTGCACCGGGCGACGCACGAAGACCCGCCCGAACATCCAGGCCATGAGAAACGCGATGGCGCCGCCAGCCAACGCCAAGGATGCCGAACGGCGGGTCGCAGCGTTCACCGGGGCCATCACTTGGTCCTTCGGCAGACCCACGGAGATGAAAAATGGCCGCCTCTCCACGGGTGGCTGGTATCCGACGAAGAGTTCCCGGCCGTCGCTCCCCGGCAAGGAAGCTGTCCCCCTTGACCCGGACGCCGCGAGCGCAGCGGCTCCCTCCGAGAGTTTCTCGCCCACGATATTCGATACGAAAGGGCGATGCGCCAAGATGGTCCCGTTTCGATCGGCGATCGTCATCTCGGTGCCGGCTTCAAAGCCGCTGTCGTAAATTACCTCCTCGAGCGCCGTGAGACTGATGCCGAGCAAGACGAACCGCTCCTCTCCGCCCTCGGTCCTGACCGCCATCCCGATGGGCAGACTGGGTCCAGCGGGCGTGTCCTGATAGGTGCCGATGGCAAAACGCGAGCCCGAAAGTTCTGCCATCAGCGGGTCTGCAACCGCGGGCAGCGCGGCGTTGGGCGTTGCGCCCGTATGGCAGAAGATCGTGCCCTCTTCGTCGGCGACGATGATGTCATTGAGCTGCGGGAGCTGCCTGTTGACCTCCTGAATATAGGTCTCGCAGCCTTCGCTATCGCGCCGGGTGACCGGCGGAGCCGCCGCGACAGCAATCATGAGCGTCGCCGCCGACGTCAGTGCTCGTTCGATCTCGGATGCGGCGAGGTCACTCATCCTGGCGACATAGCCTTGAGCTTCAGCTTCGCGGATACGTCTGGAGGAGACCTCGGCACTGGTGACAATCAGGATGGCTGGTAGGAGCGCTACCCCGGTCAGAAGAAAAAGACGCTGGCTCAGCGACAATCTGGCGTTCAACCGTCTCGCCCCTTTTCCACCAAAACTGCAGCGGCCCCGATCCATCGAGGGAGCATCAACGCCGCGGCAGCAGAGGAACTAGCTACCGGCGCCCGACCGGGCAAGCCGCACCAGCCGGAACGCGCGGGCTGGTCCAGAGAACGGCGAAGGCGTCCGCCTCCCTGAAAACACAACAACAACAGCGGTCCTAACTCCTAGAGCGCTCCTCACGTGAGGCGGGATTAACCTGAACGCTCACCTTCCCAAGTGCAATCGTTATGTCACGGGCGCGCGAGTGTTGGGTCGTGTGGCTGGATATAGCACCGGCGGCGTTTTACCTGTCCACGATGACCAGCGCATGTCGAAAGCCTTGGCTGCCCAAATGGCCTTTCAAGGATGGGGCCATTCTTGTGGCGCTTTGCGCAGCTGTCGCGCCGGCAGCTGCCTCTGTCCCTACACCCCCCGGCCCTTCGTTCGATGGAAACGCTGGCGTGATCCTCGCCCTCTTCAAATACGAAGACCTTTTCGGGCATCCAGATGGCGGTTCCAAGAGCTTCACGCAGATAGACCTCGACCGGAATGGAGTGCTCTCCGCCGAGGAACTCCGGCTGGCTTTTGGCAGCCGCTGGCGGGCCATGTTCAAGCGTCTCGACCGGAATGGCGATGGTCGAGTCACACCCGACGAAGTTCAATTCTCCCAGAGTTCCCCGAGTGCTCAGGGTAAGGCCTCCACAGGAATTCCTCCCGGTCTTGCTGGCGAGGGTCAGAGAGCGCGTCGAGGGACAGCGCCCGCTGGGGCCGGTTCTGAAAAATCGCGGGCGAGCGGGCAAAATGGCCAAAAGCGTGGCATCGGAAACAACTCGGGCCCTGATGCGCCCCGCGGGAACGGCGCAAGTCCCGCGAAGGCGGGCGAGCGGCGGGAGGGTGCCGGAAGTCGCGCTCGCGACTAAAGAGGATGCTCCTCGTTTCGAGGCACTATCGCATTGCTACGCCGAAGAATCTGTCGGAGTCGTCGAGCTCCTGAGCCCTCGGAGCCTCATAGGGCCGACGTGCCGTTCCCTTTGAAGAGCAGGGCTGAGAGCTTGATCATTGGAAATCTCCATAAGGATTCTGCACGCACAACTCGCCGCCGATGGCTTGGTTCATGCCGCCCGCAGTACTCTGCACATGGCGTCAACGCCGACCGAAGTTTCCCCAGAAGTTGGAGTTGCGGCCCCTTGCCCGGCGCCGACCTGTAACGATAGTGCTGGCTCCGTTTGGGCTATCGACCGCGCGCATGCAGCCAGTCGGTTGCCTCCCTCGGAGCGTTGCGGGTTGCCCAGGCTGGCCTGCGCTGGATGCGGAGGACGACAACCGTATCATTGGCGTCCAACAGGGCTCTGACCCAATCGCGCACCTCCGAGACGGACTGCACCGATGAGATCCCCCATACGCTTCCGGCCAAGCGTACACCGCCAATCTCTTCCATCGCGTCGTATAGAGACTGATAATCCCGGTCGTGGTGAGCGTCGTAGGTCACGATATAGGCGGGCATAGGTGTCTCTCGGGCGAACGAAAAAGTGCGTGGCGCAATCAAGTGCGCCCAGCATGCTTTTCTATCGCCCGCTCGCGGTCTTCAAGGAGATGATGATTGCGGAAACGTGGTCGGATCAATGCCGGACGACGTGACAGTACCGCAGCTGGCCCGTTCAGCTTCCACCTGCTTTTGGGGAGGCCGCACCGGCATCTTCCCGCGTTGGAGCTTCTGCCGATATCCCCCGGCCGCTGCCGTCGCCTGCAAGGCCGGCAATAAGCCCCAGAACGCCAGCGACCACGATAGCGCAGGCGAACATGGATATTGCAGTGCCCTTCATACACGACCCCCCCCCTGTGCAGCGGCGCAGCACCGCGCCGAAGTCGAAAGGATGAATGGAGCCGAGGGGGGGATGGAACGCTACCCTCGGCTCCCAGCACGAACTTGACCTCGCGCTGTGACCGGCGCGGACCATCTGAACTCATACACCGGCAGCATGCGATTTAGAGGCGCGATCGACCTTGGCAAGAACAGGTCCAGGGTACCGGAAAATTTCCGCTTGTTTACGGCATCTTCGGCTTCATAGTGCGCCTCGGTTGACCGGCAATTTCGCTTCCCGAGTCAGCCATGCAGTTCTGGAGCTGCAGGCGGCAGAGGATCGCGCTAGCCCCGCGGAAAGATCCTCTGCCGCCGATCGTCCTTCGCGGTGATCGAGCCCTGCACATTGTTCCTTTACAGCCCCCAGCAGCACGCTAATGCTGGCGAGCCGGTCCAGCGCCCCGTTGGGTGCCGGTTTCTCGGCGGCTTTGCTCGGGCAGGGCCGCCGTCTTTTTTGCCGCAGGGCTTCCCTTCCGACCATCTACGTATCCAGTGGAACGCGGGGCGACTGCCTAGAGTTTCCGGAGAAGGTTGCGAACGGATAATTCCACCATGCTCGAGGCGTTGCAGTCCGATCTCACCAAGTCCTTCTTTGCGACGTCACCATCGGTTGCGGCAATGCGTCTGTTCGCGGCGATTGTCCTGACCGGGCTGATCGGTCTGGAGCGCGAATGGCAGGGCAAACCTGCCGGGCTGCGGACCCATATCCTGGTGGGGCTCGCAGCCGCCCTCTTCGTTATGCTGGGCCAAGAGGTGACCCATCTCGACTTTGGCGGGACCGATGATATGCGGATCGACCCGCTGCGTCTGATCGAAGCGGTGACCGCCGGAGTCGCTTTCTTGGCGGCCGGGATCATCTTCACATCGCAAGGTCAGGTTCGCAACATCACGACCGGCGCATCGCTCTGGCTTTCTGGCGCAGTCGGCCTCGGCTGTGGCGCGGGGCAGATCCCGCTGGCGGCAATGGCCTCGGTAATGGTGATCCTCGTGCTGCTGCTTCTGCGCCAAGTCGAACGCTGGCTCAGCTGGCACGATTAGGACGAAGTGCGCGGCTGGCGCTATTTCGCGTCCCGGCGCCGCTACATTATGGTCACGATAGGGCGCAGTTCGGCTCGAGACTTCGGTAACGGGGCGTCCCAGTCAAGGCGCATTGCACAACGCCGCTAGTCCCGCAGCGGCGAGAGATTGAAGCACTGGTCATAGCGCTTTTGGCTTTGTTGGGGCCGTTACTTGAGGTCCTTGGGGCACATGCTTCGGTCCATCGTCAGCGCGATGGCTGCCAACAAGATGCTGGTTCGGTGCAATTTCGGTGTGCCCATCTCATTAGCGTGCTTGGCCCGAAATTCTATGAGAGCTGCCGAATCGGCTCCGAGGGGCGAGCAGCCATTGCTCGGCGTAGGATGTCTCTTCGTGACGGTCGGCGCAAGCCCGCTGCTGTCATGATCGAAAGGGCCCTGACGATCATCCCGATCGATTAGATCGCTGCCGTTTTGCATCGGGCAGCGAACATTCAGTCTCGGCCATGGCACAATATCCGCCGCTCCCAATCCCACCAGCCCCTGCAAAAACGCAGGCTTGCTGCGCAATAATATGATAAGGAGCGGCAGCTTGACGCATCCCTATTACGGCCCGGCGACCTAATTCGTCCAGCATCGCCATTTCGGCGTATTCACAGGAGCGACACATGATCCGCAGAACTTTCCTCTCGATCACCGCCGCGACGCTTGTAGCAACCTCGGCCTATGCCGAGAGCCACTCGATGGAGGCCATGGATATCGTCGATACGGCAGCCGGTGCCGAGAACTTCTCGACCCTCATCGCCGCGGTCGAGGCGGCCGGTCTGGTAGAGACACTGAAGGGCGAAGGCCCCTTCACCGTCTTCGCGCCGACCGACGAGGCCTTCGCCGCGCTGCCCGAGGGCACCGTTGACGAGTTGCTGATGCCCGAAAATATGGAGCGGCTCACCGCCATCCTGACCTACCACGTTGTGCCTGGCGCGGTGATGTCGGGCGACCTCACCGACGGCATGGAAGCCGAGACGGTTGAGGGCGGCATGGTCACGATCGGCACCGAAGGTGGCGTGATGGTGAACGATGCCAACGTCGTGACCGCCGACATCGAGGCCTCGAACGGCGTGATCCACGCCATCGACACGGTTCTCATGCCGGACATGTGACATTCAAGCGGGAGGCGGCTTGAACCGCCTCCCGTCGTCCGGTCTGACACGCGCATCGTCGAAGCGGCGATCCTGTCTTTAACCGCGCCAACCGTTGAACAGGTATTGAAGAGAGGATCACCATGACCCGCATGACCGCCAAGGATTTCGACCAGGATCTGCTCGATCTCTACGACTTCTACGCCCATGGAAAGATCACCAAGCGCGAGTTTCTCGATCGTGCCGGCAAATGGGCCGTGGGCGGACTGACCGCAGCCGCCTTGCTCAACATGCTGAGCCCGAACTACGCGCTGGCCGAACAGGTCTCGTTCAACGATCCCGACATCACCGCCGAATACATCACCTACCCATCGCCTAACGGGCATGGCGAGGTGCGCGGTTATCTGGTGCGGCCAAGCGCCGCCGAGGGCCATTTGCCGGCCGTGCTCGTGGTCCACGAGAACCGTGGCCTGAACCCCTATATCGAGGACGTCGCACGCCGCCTGGCCAAGGCCGGGTTCATGGCACTGGCGCCCGACGGGCTCTCAAGCGTCGGCGGTTACCCCGGCAACGATGCCGAGGGCCGCGAGCTGCAAAGCTCGGTCGATGGCGAAAAGCTGATGAACGACTTCTTCGCCGGCTTCGAGCACCTGATGGCGCGCGGCGACTCGACCGGCAAGGTCGGCGCGGTCGGGTTCTGCTACGGTGGCGGCGTGTGCAACGCACTGGCCGTGGCCTATCCCGAGATGGCAGCGTCGGTGCCGTTCTATGGCCGCCAACCAGCGGCTGCGGACGTTTCGAAGATCCAGGCGCCGCTGCTGCTGCACTACGCGGCGCTCGATGACCGGATCAACGAAGGCTGGCCGGCCTACGAGAAAGCGCTGATCGAGAACGAGAAGATTTACGAGGCCCACATCTACCCAGACGTGAACCATGGCTTTCACAACGACTCCACCCCGCGCTACGACGAGAAGGCCGCCGAACTGGCTTGGGATCGAACCATCGCGTGGTTCAACACCTACCTCGCGTCTTGAGGAGCCGCTGGCGTTCGACGTCATCCGGTCGGGAAGAACCTCAAGCGATAGCCCCTGAAAGACCGGGAGCCTTTTCGTCCATCAACCTCAGCTCGCCTCTTCGAGCATCCGCACCTTCCGCTCAGCCGGCCTGAAGCGCGCCCTGACATGGACGACGGCTTCCGGTCAGCTGCGCTGCGGCAGAGCTGTGATAGTGAGTGGCCGGTATAAATCGGTCGCTTAATCGCGCCATCTGCTGCACGCGCGAGCTTGGCAATTTGAATAGCCCGATAGTGTCCCAACGCTTGGTGTAAGAGGCCGCGCGCGGAGCCCTCGGCGTAGCGTAGCGCGCGGCCGGGTGTGACGCTGGCGGTCACCGTCGATCTTCGGAGTAGGTTCGGGTTGGGCAACCTTGAACCAGATGGAGACGACGATGACCGACGACAGAATGGCTCTGCTCGAGCTGGTTGAAAAGCAGGCTGATGGAGATCTGGTCCGCGAGATGCTGGCCTTCGCGGCCGAGCGGATCATGGAAGCAGAGGTCGAGGCGAGAACCGGCGCCGCCAAAGGCGCGCGTTCGCCGCTGCGCGAGGTTCATCGAAACGGCTACCGCGGCCGGGACTGGGACACGCGCGCTGGTCGGATTTCTCTGGAGATCCCGAAGCTGCGCAAGGGCAGCTATCTGCCCAGCTTCCTTGAGCCTCGCCGCATGGCCGAGAAGGCGCTCGTGGCTGTGATCCGGGAAGCTTACGTTCAGGGCATTTCCACTCGCTCGGTCGACAACCTGGTGAAGGCCATGGGGGCCGGTGGCATGTCGAAGAGCCAGGTCAGTCGCCTTTGCGCCGAGATCGATGAGCGGGTGAACGCGTTCCTGGATCGGCCGCTGGAGGGGAGCTGGCCATACCTCTGGCTCGATGCGACCTATCTGAAAGTCCGTGACGGCGGGCGGATCGTCAGCCGTGCCGTGATAGTGGCCGTGGCGGTCAATGAGGATGGCAAGCGCGAGGTGCTTGGCGTCGCCACGGGCCTCTCCGAGGCAGAGACTTTCTGGATCGGCTTCCTGCGCAGCCTTGCCGACCGCGGCCTGCGGGGCGTGAGACTGGTGATCTCCGACGATCACAGGGGGCTCCGGGCCGCCGCGCGGCGGGTCTTCAATGCGACCCACCAACGGTGCCGGGTTCACTGGATGCGAAACGCGCTGGCCCATGCCCCCGCCAAGCAGCGCACGGCCGTGGCCGCGATGCTGAAGACGATCTTCGCCCAGGACAACAAGGCCGATGCCGAAGCCCAGTGGGAGGTGGTTGCCGACGCGCTGCGTGAGAAGCAGGCGACGCTCGGCGCCCTGATGGACGCTTCCCGCGATGACGTGCTCGCCTACATGGATTTTCCTCGCGAGCACTGGCCCCAGATCGCGTCGACGAACCCACTTGAGCGGGTGAACCGCGAAATAAAGAGGAGGTCCGATGTCATCGGCATCTTTCCCAACGACGAGGCCATTGTTCGGCTCGTTGGCGCATTGATGCTGGAAACCAATGACGAGTGGACCGTCGCGCGCCGCTACATGAGCCTTGAATCCCTGGCGCGCGTCATCGACAATCCCGACATCAGGTTGCCCGCAGTGGCCACCTGATCAGACTTGGACCTCTCCGAAGGTCGGCGGTCGTGTCTCGAATGTGGTGGAATTTCCCGGCGGCGTTCTCCGAGCCTGTGAAAGTTCTGTCCTTCAGGCGGCGAGGTCAAGGTGCATGGGCTCGAGAGGCTGAGACAAGGTCTCCCAGCCGTCGACCTTGCGCATCTGGATTTGTCCGGAAGCCAGGAGCGCCCAAAGCAGCATGGGCACCGTTTCGGCGCAGGGCAGCACGGTCTGGGTCTTGATGCGGCGCCGAAATTCCTCGTTCAACCGCTCGATGGCGTTGGTGGTCCGCGCCGATCTCCACTGCGAAGGATCAAGGCGGGTGAAGCTGAATAGCCTGGCCCCGGCCTCTTCGAGGCTGTCGGCGACGGCCCTGCACTTGAGGCGCCATTTCCGCACGAAGGCCTTGCGGCGTTTGTCGACCTCGGCCGCGGTGTCGGCATAGATCATGTCGCGATAGTCCTCGGTCAGGTCCTCATGCAGACGCTTCGGAGCGTGGGCCAGCAGGTTGCGGTGCTTGTGAACCGTGCAGCGCTGGATGGGCAGGTCGTCGCCCCAAAGCGCCACGAGCGCGGCCTCGAGCCCCGGCGCGCCATCGACGATGACGAAGGCGGGACGCTTCAGGCCGCGCGCATCCAGCTCGGCCAGGAACTGTCCCCACGCCGCCGTGCTCTCCCCGCCCATGTTCCGGATGGACAGCAGCACCTTCTGACCGTCCCGGCGCACGCCGATGGCGGCCAGCACCGAGATGTTCGTGGCCTTCCTATCCAGCCGGGTCTTGATCACCGTGCCGTCGAGAATGAGCCGGACGATGTCTTCATCCGCGAGGCTGCGGGCGCACCATGCGTCCCAGTCGACCTTCACCTTGCGCCAGGCGCGGCTCACGACATCCTTGCTGACCGCGCCCTCGAACAGCCCCATCAGCGCCCGCTTGACCCGTCGCGTGTTGGTCCCGGCCAGATAGACCGCGGCGATCAGCGCCTCGGCCTTTCGCGTCAGCCGCCGATAGCGTGGCAGCGCCTTGGACCGCCACTCCGTCACCTTGCCCTCGGCATCCTCGATCCGGGCGCGCGGCACCCGCAGGGTTTCGGTGCCAAAGGTGCCGGTGAGCTGCCGCTCTCGGTGCCCGTGCCGGTAACCTTTCGCCTGACCCTCTCCGCGGCCATAGCGTAGGCGGCCGAGAAAGTCGGCCAGCTCCTCCTCGAACATCGCTTCGATGGTGGTCCGGACACTCGCTCGCAGGCGATCCTCGATCGGGTCGTATACGTCCTCGTTCGCCAGTGGCGAAACGCTCGCGCTTTCAGTAATCTGGTCCATGGCGTGATCTCCCTGGCGGTTGTCGCCGCCAGTTGGGTGGTTGCAAGTCACCCGGAGATTACGTCGCCCTCAAATTTCCACCAACTTCGCGACACGACCGCGGATGCTCTGCTGCATCATTCGGATAGTCAAAGGATGGATGTCAGTTCCCCGGTGGTTTGACTCAAACACTGATCGCCCCCGGTAGACTGGCGCCGCAGGGTGCCTCGGTGCGGCCTAACCCGCACTCAGATCGACCGGTGTGTCTTTCCCTGGACCTGTCGGCCGCCCGGGAGCGCCCTGCGGTGAGGCTCTGCCTCGGCCATTGCCTGTGACCCGAGAAGGGCCTGACCTCACCGGTCTCGTGACTGTCCTGTCCATGCAGCGGCCTGCGGCGGCGCCAGCAGTTCAACGCAATCCGGGATCTGAGCCATGAACAACCATACGAGCCTGACCGCCGACGTCATTGGCGGTGTCGACACCCACAAGGATCTTCACGTTGCCGCTGTCGTCGATGGACGTGATCGCGTTCTGGGCACGCGCAGCTTTCCGACAACCCGTCAGGGCTATCGCCAGATGCTCGCCTGGATGCGCTCTTTCGGAATACCGGTGCGCATCGGCATCGAGTCGACGGGCAGCTACGGGGCGGGATTGCTGCGCTTCATGCAGGCGGCCGACATCGAGGTGATGGAGGTCACGGCGCCGGACCGCCATGATCGCCGCAAGCGTGGCAAGAACGATGATTTGGATGCGCAGAATGCTGCACATGCCGCATTTGCAGGGCACCGCACAGTGACGCCTAGCAGCTGTGACGGGATGGTGGAAGCTCTCAGGGTTCTAAGGGTTTGCAGGAAGACGGCGGTCAATGCGCGCCGCATCGCATTGCAGATGATCCAGAACACGATCATCGCGGCACCGGACGGATTGCGCGATCAGCTTCGTCAGATGACGCTGATGCAACTGATCCGGACGCTCGCAGCACTGCGGCCCGACCTTACCACTTACCGTGATCTCGAAGCTGCCTACCGGATCAGCCTGAAGTCCCTGGCCCGGCGGTATCTGGAACTGCACGACGAGATCGCCGATCTGGACGTGATGATCGGCGCCATCGTCAACGAGTTGGCACCCGAGCTCCTGGACCGCAATTCGATCGGTCAGAACAGCGCGGCCCAGCTGCTCCTCACCGCAGGCGACAATCCCGAGCGCCTGAAATCGGAGGCCAGCTTCGCGGCTCTCTGTGGCGTCAGCCCTGTTCCCGCTTCGTCGGGAAAGACTGTTCGGCACCGCCTGAACCGGGGCGGCGATCGAGCAGCGAACAGTGCTTTGCACATCATCGCCATTGGGCGCCTGAGGACGGATGACCGGACCAAGGCCTATGTCGCGCGCCGCGTTGCCGAGGGCCATTCCAAGCTCGAAGCGATCCGCGCCCTGAAGCGCTACATTGCTCGAGAGGTCTACGGCGTCATCATGCACCGCCAGAAGCAGATCAACGCCACCGGCATCGCGGCTTGACAAACAGAAGGGCGTCCAGGGCAGCCAGTATACGAGCGACCAGTTCCAGAGGCTTCTGACCGATCACGGCATCACATGCTCGATGAGCCGGGCCGGCAATGTCTGGGACAATTCCGCGATGGAGAGCTTCTTCTCCTCGCTGAAGACCGAGCGCACCGCCCGCAAGGTCTACCGCACCCGGGACGCCGCGCGCAGCGACGTCTTCGATTACATCGAGCGCTTCTACAACTCGAAGCGCCGCCACTCGAAGCTGGGCTATATCAGCCCGATGGAATTCGAGGCCCGCGCAATGCTACCTTAACTTGCTGTCCACGGGACCGGCAGCAGCCCACGATCTCCGCAACCCGGTGCAGGCGATCCAGGCCGGCGCGCGACTTCTGGAGCGGGAGCCGCAGCGCAACAACGCCGCCACGATCATCCGGCAAATCGGTGACAGCGCCCGACGCATGGAAACGATGATCCGGGATCTCCTGGATCTGACGATGAGTCGCCTCGACGGGGGCTTGCCCCTCGAACGCGATCCCGAAGCCGATCTGCGATCGGAGTTTGAGCAGGTCGTGGCCGAGATCGAAGCCGTCACGCCGCGCGCAATCCATGTCGACCTCGCGATCGCCCGGATCGACTGCGACCGCGCCCGCATGGGGCAGCTTCTCTCGAACCTGCTGAGCAATGCCGTCACCCATGGCTCGCCGGATCTCCCCGTGCGGGTCGAGGCCCGGGTTCTGGACAGGATCTTCCAGCTCACGGTGTCGAATGCGAGCGCCCCCATCCCGGCCGCGGTGCTGCACGGGCTGTTCCAGCCCTTCTCACGGGGAAAAGACAGCAAGGGCTCCGGGATCGGCCTGGGGCTCTACATCGCGTCCGAAATCGCCCGGGCGCATGGAGGTCATCTGACCGCCGAGATGCGGAGCGGCAATGTCGTCTTCACGATGACCATGCCGGCGGCGGCCCCAGCGGAGGAGCAGAGGCGGATCGCACGCTCCGCCGCCCCGAAGGCCTGAGACTTCCGCAGAGCAGCTATGCTCGGGAGGGCTCGCGCGAGACCTCGAGCACGAGCTTCAGGACGTCCGATCGGGTCAGCACACCGGCCAGGCGGCCTTCCTGCATGACGGGCACGACCTCGGCACCCTGCCAGGCGAACCGGTGCAGGAGAGACCCGATCGGCTGGTCATGGGAGGCGATTTCGGTCGGCGGGCGCATCACATCTTCGGCGGTGAGTTCCGACGCCTGGCCGCCCCGCCCTGCCTCATCGACAGCGATCAAAGGTTGCAGAAGGTCAGCCTGCAACACGAAACCCAGCAGTCTCCCGCCCGGCCCGGAAACCGGCACACTCTTGATCGGGTGATCGCGGAACAGCGCTGCGACATCGGCCAGCGATGCGTCAGGTGAGGTCGTGATCAGGGGTCGGGTCATGACATCGCCGCAGGTGATCCCGTTGAAGCGCTGTCGCACCGCGACCTCCTCGGCCGCGGTCAGCACCCGGCCGAGATCCGCGGCCCCCATGTTGGCGGACTGGTTGAACCGCGCGAGGAGCGCCTCGAGGTCCTCATTTGTCAGTCCGAGGCGTTGGCCCGCTCGATCTGCCTGCGCCTCCTCCATCTGCCGGAAGGGATAGACCCGCCCGGTGAGGCGATTGTATCCGGTGGCGGTCAGCACGAGTGCCGCCGTCACGACACCGACCGGCCCGATGATGAACCAGAGCCCGGCACTCAGAACAGGCTCCGGATCGAGCGCGCTCAGCAAGGCGACCGCGCCCCCGGGGGGATGCAGAGCGCGCAGCAGCATCATGACGAGGATCGCCAGTCCGACGGCCACCGCCGCCGTCCAGGGCGGCGGGACCAGGGCGATGACAAGAAGCGCGACCAAGGCCGAACTCGTGTTGCCGAGGATGGCTGACCAGGGTTGGGCCAGCGGGCTGTTGGGGGCGCAGAACAGCAGGACCGCGCTTGCGCCCATCGGGGCGATGATCACGAGTGGCAGCCCAAAGCCGTCGGGGCTCAACGCGGCAACGAGGCCGCAAAGCGCGAGACCGAAGGAGGCTCCGCCCGCGGCCCTGATCTGCTCCGGAACCGGGAAGCGCCCCATGGCGGGGAAGAGGTGGTGAAAAGGGTGCATCGCGGGATCTGTCTGTTGTGAGCCGCCTGCTCGGTAAGCGGACTGCGATGCTTCTGCCGCATATTCAGGCAAATGGAAAATGCTGTGGCTGCCTCAGGCCGCCGTCGCCATCGGCCTTGAAGGTTGCGACGGAGAATGCCCCCGTGGACATGAAGCCGACGGCCCCGGTCAGCCGGCGAACCCGAACTGCCAGACGGCGACCGGCACCGCGAGGAGCAGGATCAGGGACATCACCGCCAGGGCGCCGTCGCGGGTCAGAAGCCCGGCCGCGAACAGGGCAATGACGGCGGACGCGATGGAGCCAGAGGTCGGCACGATCTCCATCACGGGCATGAAGAGGGTGAGACACAGGATCAGGATCAGCGGCAGCCACAGCCAGGGGCGATGGAAGAGAAAGGTCATGCGGGGCTTCAGGTAACGCTCGACGAAGTGGACGGGCCCGCGCAACCAGCCAATCCCCTTGCAGAGCTTGGCGGCCGACATATGCCGACGGGTGATGAATTCCGGAAGCCAGAGACATTTGCGCCCGACCATCATCTGCACGACGAGGATGAAGACGATCGCCGCCACCACGGTCGTGATGCCGGGAATGGCGCTCGCCGGCGAGGTCGAGATCAGCGAGAACACCAGCATCAGGGACGCGAACGACTTGTGACCGAGCTTCTCGATCACGTCCGCGATCGCGATGCTGTCCCCCTGGACCGAGCTTTCCAGCTGATCGAGAACCTCGCTGAGAGCGCGCCTGCGGTCGTCTGCCATGGGGACCTCGGAGAATCCGGTTCGGTTACGGCACTCAACGGAGCGGGTCGTCCTCAAGTTTCCAAAGCCACGCTATGAGCTGAGATCCGTAGCTGGCTGATCAGAGGGGAAAGTCACGGCCACCACCTCCAAGCCGGGCTGGACCCCCAAGTGCCGCATCACGACCGGAGATGGTTCCGGAATGATATTCGGCGTGATCAACCGACGCGTTGCGACCACGGATTGGCGGGATGGCGAATGAACCGAACGCAAGCAGAGGCCTTCAGCGCGCGCGGCGCTCTTACCGCTCCTCAGTATATGAGCAGCTGCGCGGAGCAGGCTTCCTTCCGCTACGTCGAGTTCTTCCGGTTCCAGGCGATCGAGGACCAAAGCGAGATGCCAATCAGCACGGCCCCGGCCAGCCCGGTGATGACCTCCGGAATGTGAACCAGGGACTGGGCGAACATCACGACCGACAGGGCGATGATCGCGTAGAACGCGCCGTGTTCGAGATACCGATACTGGGTCAGGGTGCCGTTCTCGACGAGCATGATGGTCATCGAGCGGACGAACATCGCGCCTATGCCCAGCCCGATCGCGATCACGAACAGGTTCTGGCTCAGGGCGAAGGCCCCGATCACACCGTCGAAGGAGAACGACGCATCCAGAACCTCAAGATAGAGAAAGGCGCCGAGCCCGCCCTTCGCCCCGGCCGTCACCGCTTCGCGGGAATGGTCGAGAAGCCCTCCGACGACCTCGACGCACAGGAACGTCAGAAGCCCCCAGATGGCCGAGCGAAAGAAGACCTCGCTCTGTGCCTCTTGCAGCTGGCTCGAGAAGGCGAGCACGAGCAGCAGAACGATGGCCACTTCCACCCCGCGGATGGTGGCATACTGCGCCATCTTGCGCTCGAACCACCGCACCCAGTGCACGTCCTTCTCCTTGTCGAAGAAGAAGGACAGGCCGACCATCATCAGGAAGGTGCCGCCGAAGGCGGCGATGGGCAGGTGCGCCTCCTGCATGATGCGGGCGTATTGATCGGGGTCCGACGCGGCGAGAACGACCGCTTCCCAGGGCCCGATCCGCGCGGCGATGACGACGATCAGCAACGGGAACACGATCCGCATGCCGAATACGGCGATGAGGATGCCCCAGGTCAGGAAGCGGTGCTGCCATTCCGGCGTCATCTGTTTCAGCTTGTTGGCATTCACGATCGCATTGTCGAAGGACAGGCTGATCTCGAGCACCGCGAGCACCGCGCAGATCATGAAAACCGTCGCCATTCCGCCCAGGGTGCCGGTCGACTGCCAGCCCAGGGCGGTCCCCAGGACGAGACCGATCGCGGTGACGGCGAAGGCCCAGCGAAAGTGGCGGAGAACGCCCCGCTGCGATGGGCCTGCCCCTCCGGCGGAGGCAGGCGTGCGAGTATGAGACATGAATGAAATCCTGATGAAGGCAGATCGATTTCGATGCCGACATCACGGAAGCGCCGTCACTTCCGCCAGAGGGGCCCGGTCATCGGGTTCGTGCTGCATGCTTAGAGGTATTTCGAGGAGGCGCAAACAGGTCAGGATCGCCGACACGCATCCTGGAGTGGATAAGGCGCTAAGTATGCCTATCTTCGAATGACTGGAGAGATCGGTTGGCCTTCCATAGGCTTCGACGGCCCGGACATGTCTCGCTCGAGCTCCGGATCACCCTGCATCTGTCTGTCTTTCCTGCGGTGCGGCTCGCTGCGCGTCGAGCATGCGCAGCAGGTGGCTGGCGATCATGACGACCTCCATCGCCTCGTCGGTATCCTCCATGGGCACGCTGGAATGCGAATGCGGGTTCTGTAGGAACCGGCCGCACCGGCAAAGAGGTATAAGGGCCTCGCGCTCGGCCTCCTCCTGCCCCGGCTCCCGCAGCGGCCCGCGTCCTTGGGGAGGGCCCGTCGGATCATAGGCGCTCCCCATGGTCGCTTTCCGGAAACTCGGACCGCCATGCGCAGGTTCGACCCTGCGCATGGCGCCAAACAGTGCTCCCGCGAAATCGTCGCACATGAAGCGCAGCCGGACCTCCTCGGTGATCGCGAGGGGCAGCCAGCCCGGATCGCTCCCGGGCCGGCCGCTGACGATCTTGTTGTTTTCTTGGCGCTCAGCCGAATGCGAGGGCCGCTCCGGCCAGCGCGGCCATACCGCCAAGACCGCGTGCGATCAGGTCGCCCCGGGGGAACGACCGGAAGAGAGCATGCCCCGCGGCGACGCCGAGGAGATGCAGCGACAAGGTGGCAAACGCGAAGCCCCCGGCAAATCTCAGGGCCGCCGCCTCACCGAGTTCGGCCCCATGGGCATGCCCATGGAACAGTGCGAAGAACCCGACCAACAGGGCGGAGCCCCAAAGACCAAGACGCAGCGCCAGGGCCACGACCAGCCCGAGCACCACGGTGGAGGCCAGGATCATCGGCTCGACGCCGGGCAGTGGCATCCCGAGGAGGGCGAGGCCGAAACCAGCCAGCATGGCTCCCATGAAGGCGGCCGGAACGGCCCAGAGAGCGCGGTTGCCGAGCCGGCTGGCCCAGAGGCCAACGATGAGCATGGCCAGAACATGATCGGCGCCGAGGAGAGGATGCAGCAGCCCCGCGGTCAGCGAGCCGGAGTCGCCGGAGGGCAGATGTGCCGCGGCCGGGCTGGCCATCGCGACGAGAAGGAGAAGTGAGGCGATACGTTTCATGAAGGTCCCTTTTTTGGTCGACCGCGCACCCCGGAACGGGTCGTGCGCTTGAAGAGGCAAGGAAGCATGCCGGTGTCCGGAAGGCCAGCCGGCTCGGCCAGATCACCCCTGTCACATGCCCGGAAACTCGTATCCAATAATCTGTCTCTTGCAGAATCCACGCTGGACATCTTCGTGGAAGGATACAGCACAACAGACACCGTGACCGCCCTTTTTCCGAAAGACCTGAAACTCTATTTGGAACGGCAAGGCAGAAGGCCCCAGCTGCATCGGAGAGACCATGGCGAAGAAACTGCCATCCCCCTGCATCGACGTCTGCAAGTTCCGCCGCGAAGGTCATTGCATCGGTTGCTCGATGACCAAGGCCCAGAAGAAAATGTTCAAGACGCTGAAGAAGCCCGAGCACCGTGAGGCTTTTGTAACCATGCTGGTGCATCAGCAGAACGACTTGGGCCGGTTCCGGCACTGGGCACCGGCCTATCTGAAGAAATGCGCAAAGAAGGACGTGACGCCGCCCCTTGCGACCTGATCGCAATGTCCTGAAGCGGGGGCGGCGGCGTGAGCCGAGTGCCTCCGAATGCCGGACAAGCCTGCTGCGGTTCGGGTTATTCTGAAACAGAAAGCGGCGCCCCTCGGGCGCCGCTTAATTGTCTCTTCCGCCGTTTTCAGGCGATATGGGCACGCAGCATCCAGGCGAATTTCTCGTGGGTTCGCCCGCGCTCGATGGCAAGATCCTCGGTCAAAGTATCACCGTGATTAGCTGCGAGTTCGCCAAGACCCCCCAGCGTAGCAGCAATGGTCTCCTGCGCTTTCATCAGGATTTCGACCATCTCGCGATCGCTTTGATGACCGTCATGCTCCTCGACCTTTGATCGCTCGAGCATGCCGGCAAGTTTGCCCTCGGCATGCTCGTTCAGGGCACGGATACGCTCGGCAAGATCGTCCTGCGCCTGAAAGTGATCCTCGTAGATTTCCTGGAACAGGCGATGCAATTCACCAAAAGCCATGCCGGTGACGTTCCAGTGGAAGTTCTGGGCGAGCATGGTGGTGACCGCGGTCTCCGCCACGCTCTGGTTCAGCGCCTCGGCGATCTCCTTCCGAGCGTCGGGGCTCAACTCGATGGCAGGCTGTGTCATGACGCAATCCTTTCCAACTTCGGGGATGCCGGATCATCTGTCGCATCCGCCAAACGTGTCAACGCGTCACTATCGGACGCGACACGAGCGACCAGATGAACCAAGGACCGCCGGACCTGCGCTGGCACGCGGCTGTGCAACAGGAACGTGGCGCTGGTGAGGTCGTCGTCGCGCAGAGCGGCGATCAGGCGCAGCAGCCAGCTCTCGTCGAAGGACAGCGCCCGGGCGGTCGGTCGATAGAAGCGGGGAGAGCGGCCAAGCGCTTCACCCAGCGTCCGGATCAGGGCATCGAGCACGGTGTCCGGCGGAATGTCTCGCCGAGTGCCAACCATGGCGCAGGCCTGCGCCAGTTCGATCCGGCTCCGGGACCGGCAACGTAGTGCAGACAGGCGCATCTGGGCCAGCAGCCCCCGGTCCTTGGGCTCCAATGTAGCTCGCTGGTCGCTGTCAGGGACGACGCGGGGGTCGGAGGCGGCGAGGAACATAATTTCATCCAGGTTCAGAGTTGGTCGAGCATCTTGTTTCCCGACGATGTCCATCAGGCATCACGTCGAAAAAGGAGACGGATAGACATTGGCGTCCGCCGCTCCTTCATCCGGCGCCCCTCATACCCGACCAATATTGTCAGTCAACTTGTTTAATCCGACAAATTTGCTTAGGCATGAGTCGAAACAGGGGCAGAGTATGACCGGATACAACAATTCAGACGCTCCGGAAGAGAGCGCTGCATCTCGCCTTCGCGTGGCGGGTGTCGCGGTCGGCTATGGCGACGCCCCAATCGTCCGTGATGTTTCTCTCGATGTGCCGGATGGCGCATTGACGGTTCTCGTCGGTCCCAACGGCTCCGGAAAATCCACCTTCATGAAGGCCATGGCCCGCGTCCTGCCGGTCAGCGCGGGCGAGATCAGGCTCGATGGCCGCCTCCTGCGGTCGACCCCGACGCGCGAGGTTGCCAAGCAACTCGCCCTGCTGCCGCAGGGGCCGATCGCCCCCGAAGGGCTGCGCGTGCGCGAGCTGGTGGCGCAAGGACGCTATCCGCACCAGTCGCTGCTGCGGCAATGGTCACGCGAGGACGCCGAGGCCGTCGATGCCGCGATGCGGGCCGCGGATGTGATCCAGTTCGCCGACCGGCCCGTGTCGGATCTTTCGGGCGGGCAACGGCAACGCTGCTGGATCGCCATGGTGCTCGCGCAGGAGACAGGCATCCTGCTTCTCGACGAGCCGACGACCTTTCTCGACCTCAAGGTCCAGGTCGATCTGATGCGCCTGTTGCGGCGGATCGCGAAGGAAGACGGGCGCAGCCTGGTCGTCGTCCTGCACGAGCTCAACGTCGCGGCCGCCTTCGCCGATCACCTCGTCATGATGAAGGAGGGCTGCATTCTCGCCGAGGGCCACGTGGAGCGCGTCTTCACTGCCGCGAACCTGCGGGAGGTCTTCGGCCTCGAGGCGAACGTGCTGCGCGACCCTGCGAGCGGCCGGCCGGTCTGCGTGCCGGTCGTTACCCCGAACGCGGACGTCATGTCCCGGATCGCCGCGCAATGACGGCGCCTTCGACCCGCCCGGCGTGGCGACGGCTCGGGTTTGCGCCTCTGCTGGGGCTCGCCGCCTTCGCGCTCGTCTTCGCCTGTCATGTCTCGGTCGGGGCGAGGACCATTCCGCTCCCGGTCGTGGCCGAGGCGCTGCTCTCCTACGACGCGTCGGTCTTCGAGCATGTGGTGATCGTCGACCTGCGTCTGCCACGCGCGCTTCTGGCGGCGATGGTCGGCGCCGCGTTGGCGGTATCCGGCGCGCTCATGCAGGGCGTGACGCGCAACCCGCTGGCCGATCCGGGCATCCTCGGGCTGTTGATCGGCGCGTCCTTCGCGGTGGTGCTCGTGGTGGGGGTGTTCGACCTTGCCGCCCCGGCCCTGATCCCGCCGGTCGCGGCCCTCGGCGCGGTCATCGCGGCCATGGCCGTCTGGGGCATCGCCGTGGCCGCGCCGGGCGGGGCGATGCCGCTCAATCTCGTTTTGTCCGGCGCGGCGGTCACGGCGTTTCTCGCCGCGCTCGTGATCATCGCGAACCTGCTCGATGAGCAGAGCTTCGAGCAGCTGCGGGTCTGGATGACCGGATCGCTCGCCGGTGCGCAGGGCGGCGTCATGCTATGGGCCCTGCCGTGGCTCTGTTCCGGCTTCATCGTTGCGCTCACCATCGCGCGGCAGGTCACGGCGCTCGCCATGGGGGAAGAGACAGCCACGGGGCTGGGACTGAATGTCGGGCGGGTGAAGGCGCTCGCGCTCTTCGCCGTGGTGGCGCTGACCGCGGCCGCCGTGGCCATGGCCGGACCGATGGGCTTCGTCGGCCTCGTGGTGCCGCATGTCGTGCGCCTCTTTGCCGGGCAGGATTACCGGCGGATCGTGCCATGGTCGGCACTCGCGGGCGCGGGCTATCTCCTCGTCGTCGACGTGGCCGCGCGCATGGTGCTGGCCCCCGTCGAGATCTCGACCGGCCTCGTCACCGCCCTTCTCGGCGCGCCGATCTTCGTCTGGCTGGTGAGGGCACGGTTGTGAGCGCGGGGCTGCTCATCCGGCTCGACGGGCCGGTCACCTATGCCCTGCCGGTCCGGGCGCTCGGCCTGCTGGCGGCCCTGCTGAGCCTGATCTGCGCCCTCGTGGTCGCAAGCCTGATGGCCGGCAGCTACCCGCTCGGCGCCGCCGATGTCGCCGCGACCCTCGCCGGGCGGGCACCGTCGGATCTGGCGCAGACGGTGGTCTGGCAGTTCCGCTTTCCGCGCGCCCTCGCCGCGCTTGCCGCCGGTGCGCTGCTGGCCCTGTCGGGCGCGACGCTCCAGAACGTCACGCGCAACCCGCTGGCCGACCCGTCGCTGGTCGGGGTGAGCCAGGGCGCGGGCCTTGCCGTCGTCGCGGCGGTCGTGGCCTGGTCCGAACTGCCGCAGGCGATGCGGCCCCTGCTTGCCTTCGGCGGCGCGCTCGCGGTGGCCGCGCTGATCCAGGGGATCGCCATGCGAAGGTCGGGCGGCGCGACAATGCGCTTCATCCTGACCGGCATCGGCGTTGCGGCCTTCGTCTCCGCGCTGACCTCGGCTTTCCTGACCTATGGGCAGATCGACCTCGCGATCTCGGCGCTTGGCTGGCTGGCGGGCTCCGTCCATGCGGCGGGCTGGGGCGAGGTGGCGGTCCTGGGCGGCGCGCTGCTTTGCCTCGCCCCGGCCCTCGCCGTGGCCTCACGGCCGATGGCGGCGATGCGCATGGGGCCGGAGATGGCGGTGGGGCTCGGGCTGCGGGTCGGTCGGACCCGCATGGCGCTGATCACCCTGTCCGTGGCGCTCGCCGCGGCGGCGGTGGCGATGGTCGGGCCGATCGGTTTCGTCGGCCTCGTCGCGCCGCATCTGGCTCACCGGCTGGCGCGTTGCGGTGTGGGACTCCACCTCGCCCTCTCGGCGGCGGCCGGCGCGCTTCTCGTGGGCGCGGCGGATCTGGCCGGCCGCCTTGCCTTCGCACCGGTCCAGATCCCGGCGGGGCTGGTGACGGCGCTTATCGGCGTGCCGCTCTTCGTATGGCTCCTTCTTCGCACTCAGGCGAGGGCCAGCCTGTGACGAGGATGATGCGACATGGCCAAGCCCCGTTCCCGATCGACGGCGCCGCGTTACGGAATGATGCCGTTGGGACCGATTTCGCGGCGGTCGCCGCGCACCTGCCTCGACTGCGCGATGCCTTCTCGGCCAATCTGCATGCTGGCACTACGCCCCGAGAGGCTCTTCGGCTCGATGCGCCGGACACCGACCTCGTGGACGCATGGCTCACCGCCGAGGCACAGGCGCAGAAGGGGGCCGACGACAAGCTCGCCGCGGCCTATCTGCTGGGCCGGATTGCCTTCGCCATCAGCGAGGTGATTGCGGCCCTTGCGCTGCAAGGCTTGCAACCCGCGCGTCTCGCCCCGGATGCGGTGGCGCTGAGCGCCCGCCGCGCCCTGTGGCAGCTTGATGGGCAAAGCGGCGAGGGCCGCGCCTATGACATCGTGCTTGCGGAGGCCCACCTCGTGCCTTGCGACGCGCCTTCCGCAGTGTTGGGTGCCGCGCTGCCCGATCTGCTTGCCCCGCTGGTGCAATATCTCGTCAATCGCTCCGGCCTGTCGCGGGGGGCGCTGTGGCGGCTCGTCGGCGATGCCCTGTCAGGCGCGCTCCTGATGCAGGGCAAGCATGCCGGGCAAGAGGAAGAGGCCATGGAGATTGCCGAAGCGGTTCTGCGCGATCGCGGGAGCCCGCTCCATTCCCGCCAGACCGGCTTCTTCCGGATCGATCTGCCCGAACAACCCGATATCGCCGAATGGTTCCGGGCACGGGGCGGCTGTTGTCGTTACTACACGACGGAGGGCGGCGCATATTGTTCGACCTGCGTCCTGCGCGATTCCAAAAGCCGCGAGGCGCTGCTGCGCGCCCATCTGCGCCGCAAGCACGGGCTAGAGGAGACGTAATGGCTTCTCCCTACCAGGACGGCCGCGCCTCCCCGCTCGAGCAGGCGCAAGACTAACCACCATGCCCCCTCGTGCCCAGATCCCGGCCTGTCGCCGCCATGCGTGCCCCCGGCCGAGCCCAAAACCCGATCCAGAAAACCCGGAGAAAACCATGCTTCGCCTAACGACGGCCATGTCCACCCTTATCGGCCTTGCAGGGCCGGTATTTGCGCAAGAATACCCCCTGACCATCGAGCACAAGTTCGGAACGACGGTGATCGAGGCGGCGCCCGAGCGCGTGGCTTCGCTCGACTATGCCGGGGCCGACGATCTGCTGGCCCTCGGCATCCAGCCTGTGACGATCCGGCACTGGTATGGCGACTATCCCCGCTCGGTCTGGCCCTGGGCCGAGCCGCTGCTCGAAGGCACCCCGACGATCCTTCGCGGCCAGATCGACTTCGAGGCGATCGCCGCCGCTGAGCCGGAGGTGATCGTTGCCCTGTGGTCTGGTATCACGGCCGAGGAATACGAGCGCCTGAGCTTGATCGCGCCGGTGGTGGCGGTCCCCGAGGGCGTCGGTGACTACGCCCTGCCCTGGGACAAGCGCGCGCGCCTGACCGGCCGGGCCGTCGGACGCGAGGCGGAAGCCGAAGAGCGGATAGAAGCGGTCGAGACCGAGCTTCAGGCAGCGGCCGATGCCCATCCGGACTGGACCGGCAAGACCGCCGCCGTTGCTTATATGTGGAACGGCGACTTGGGCGCCTACACGTCGAACGATGTCCGCCCGCAGCTGCTCGCGGAGCTTGGCTTCGAGACGCCGCAGGCGATCGACGACCTGATCGTCGGCAACGAATTCGCAGTCAACTTCTCCCCCGAAGATCTTTCGCCGATCGATACAGATCTTCTCGTCTGGCTCCCGGAGGAGGGAGACAGGCAGCCGATCCTCGACCTGCCCGCACGCAAGTTCCTCAATGTCGCCCAGGAAGGGGGCGAGATCTTTCTCGACGAGGAGCTGGTCGGCGCGTTCTCGCATGCCTCTCTCCTGTCGATCCCCTACGCTGTGGAACGCCTTGTCCCGTTGATCGAGACCGCTCTCGACGGCGATCCCGCGACGACCGCTGATGCGAACTGAGCGAGAGAAGAGGAGAGGTCTCATGAAGCATCTCGCCACCATGGCCCTGATCGCGGTCGCCGCGCCCGCGGCCGGGCAGGAGGTCCGCACTGTCGTCGACGGCACCGGGGTCGAGGTCACCCTGCCCGCCAACCCGCAGCGGATCGTGTCGCTGCACGACACCTCGCTGACGGTCGCGCTTCTCGAACTGGGGATCGAGCCGGTCGGCTCGCACGGACGGACCCGGGCGGACGGCACGCCCTATATCCGCTCCTCCGCCACGGCCACGGGGATGGATTTCGCCAATTCCGACATCGCGTTCATGGGCAACTTGCCAGCCGATGTGGAGCGCGTCGCCGCGGTCGACCCCGATCTGATCGTGACGACGAGCTGGCAGACAGCCGATCAGGACCAGCTGCGCCGGATCGCGCCGACCTATGTCTTCGACATCGCGACGACCAGTGATTTCGACGTCTATGCCAAGCTGGCCGAGATCACCGGCCGCAACGATCGGCTGGCCGCGCTCGAAGCACGCTATGAGGCGCAGCTCGATCTGGTCCGTGGCCAGGTAGAACCGGAAGAGTTGCGCGTCTCAGTCATTCAAGGGCATGACGGCGAGCTGCTGGTGTGGAACACCTATGGCACGCTCGGCAAGGTGCTGCGCGACGCGGGCTTCGAATTCCCAGAGATCGTCGACGCCATCGAGCGCAACGAGCGTCAGGCATTCTCGGCCGAGATGCTGCCGCGCTTCGATGCGGACATGATCTTCGTCACCTATCGCGCCGACCGCGGCGAAACGGCGGCCGATGCCAAGGCCGCCCTAGACAGCGTCCTACCCTCTTGGTGCGACGCGCTGCATGCCTGCCGCGAAAACCAGGTCGTCTACCTGCCGCGCTCGTTGGCGTCGACCTCGACCTATGACGCGGCCGGCACGCTTGCCTATACCGTCCTGAGCCATATGGGCGGGCGAGAACTGGTGCGGATGCCGAATTGATCCCGGTAAGGGAGGAAGACGCCACTCGGGGAGCGGACGTCGCAGCATGGAGAGGCGGCGCCGCCCTGGCCCAGGGCGTCATTGAGGCTCGAATACCGCACGTGACTTCGGCTTTGGCCATGCTGGGTGTGACCCGCCCAGCATGGTCCTGTCCGCTTCAGTTTCTGTCCATTGAACCCCCCACAAAAATCGGACTACGTAGAATTGGATGACGGCGACTGGTCGACCGGCTCCTAGCTGCAATCTGCCCCCCGTCGCGAACTTCTGCTCCGAGGCCCTGTCATTCGATGCTGCGCGGTAAGCGGATGTCTGATTTTGGAGCGGCCGATACTGTGGCCCCCGTCGTGCGTCCGCAGGACGAAAACTACCGCGCCCATCCTGGCGAGCCGGTCCTTCCACGCTGTCCCGACAGCCGCTAACACAGGTCGGATGATGGCCCACCGCGCCATCGCCTTCGGCCCGACATGGCGTCAGGCGCAGGACACGGGGCCGACATGCTTCTGATCTCGATCTGGCCGATCTTCGCGCTGATCTGTCTGGGACACGCCCTTGTCCGCAGCGGATTTCCGGGGCCGGGCTTCTGGCCCATGGCGGATCGGCTGAACTACTTCCTGCTGTTCCCGGCGCTGCTCGTCTCCAGCCTCGCCGAAGCGCCTGTGGACGATCCCGGATTCCTTAGACTGGGCGGGACCGCGATTGTAACGATCCTGATCGCTGCGGGCTTCGTGGCGCTGCTGCCGCGTGTCCGCCCGCTGCCCGCCGCCCGCTTCGGCCCGGTCCTGCAAGGCGTGATCCGGTTCAACACTTATCTCGGGCTTTCCACCCTCGCGTTGCTGTCCGGCGCCCCGGCGATCGAGCGCGCGGCGATCTACCTCGCCATCGCGGTGCCGCTCGTGAACCTCCTGTCGATCCTCGCCTTGGGCGAAAAGGGCGGGTCGCTGTCGCTGGTGGCACGCACGGTGCTGCGAAACCCGCTGATCCTTGCTTGCCTTAGCGGCTTCGGGTTGGCGCTGAGCGGGATCGGCCTGCCGCTCGGGACCGGCAGCTTCGTGGCGCTGATGGGACAGGCCAGCCTGCCGCTGGGGCTGCTCTGCGTCGGTGCGGCCCTGACGCCCACTTCGCTGCGCGGGGATTGGGCTGCCTTGGCGGGCATCGGCGCGGCGCGGCTGCTCGCCATGCCGGTCCTCGCCGGGGCGGTGGGTCATGCCTTCGGACTGTCTGAGGTCGAGATCATGGTGCTCGTCGTGTTCTCAGCGGTGCCCACAGCCCCGACCGCCTATGCACTGACGCGCCAGATGAACGGGGACGCGACCCTGATGGCCGGCATCGTGACGACCCAGACGCTGGCGGTGATCGCGACCTTGCCGCTCGTGCTACTGGTCATCGGGGTACAGTGAGGGGTGCGCCCGATCCTCGCCGCCATAAGGCCACTGCAGGCCGGTCGCCATCACGCCAACAAGCGCTTATAAGACAACCTTCATCACATTCTCCGATCAAAACTTGACGATCCACAAACCTTACCCAAAGAAGATTATCGACACTGCGAAAACAACTTGAAGGCATCAGATGCTGTGGTTTCAGGGGCACTGCGGACCGGCTCGACCGCAAGGCGGTGCAGGCTACCGCATCGGGGCAACCCATCGGATACCTTCCGAGGCATTTGGCTGATGACTTCCATACCGCAATGAGGGCAAACGGCACTGTGAGAGCGGCCGCGGATGGGAAGATATGCGGTGGCAGGCTGCACCTTGGAACTGGCGAGAAACAGAATTGCCGGGTCAAGGTTTTCATGAAATGGCCCCTGGAAGGGGAAGTCCGTTGAGTGCCACCGCTACGTCGACTGGTCGGCTGGAGATGCAAGCGCATATGCTTTCAAACTGCGTCCGAAACGGCCTCGTGCAGACAGCGAGGCGCAGAGGAAATGATTGAAACGGGCAGGGTCGCATTTATTGCCGGGGCTTCCATCGCCGTAGGAGGAATAATCGTCTATCTGGGCGGTCTCGGCATGACATGTCCGTTCGCCTTGATGGCTATCGGGCCGCTCCTGGTGACAGGCTTCCATCTATCTTTGCAACCTCTGTTTCGAGGCCATCGGACGCAGCCCTACAGGCCACCTGTTGTCTTCGCGGGTGCGATCGTCTTTCCTGTCCTGGGGGCCGCGATCTTGCATTGGCGCCTCTGCGACCCGCTGATTGCCATGACCCTGCTGACGCTAGGGCCTGCTATCGCCCTGGGACAAAGCTGGAGCCAAGATGAAGGATGACCGCTGACCGACCATTACCCGCCGAACAAACTGCGACCAGGGAAGCTGCGATTGAAGTAGCCGAATGTATCGCCGAAACCCTTGATCTGTCGCTGAGCGATCGCCTCTATATCGCTTTGGCCTTGGAAGCGAGCGCAGGAAAAGCCAGTTCAAATCCTGAATATGCCCTCTTGGCATGCATGGTGGCTTCGCAGATGAGGGAAGAAAACTGACGACCGGACGGCTCTGGAGGCCATCGCGTGCTGCGCTTTCGATTGACGTCCTCGACCGCTCCCGCGCCGATCGGGTCTGGCCGATCACGGTGCTGAACTGTCCGTGGCGCTGCCTTCTGTTTTCGAGGGGCGGAAACTGTGAAAGCGTCGAGGGCGACGATAGTTGAGACGTGACGTGCCGCCCGTTACAGACCGTAACGCTCCAGTAGTTTTGCGATCTGCCGGTCCTGCTCGGCATCCGGCAACAATCGGGCTGCCGGCTCCCGCCGACCGCCGCGCCGTCTCCGCAGGCCCAGTGAACGAGTTTTGACTGCGCCGCTCCACGTTCCCGGCGCGGGCCAACCAGTCCCGGTCGCGGCAAAAATGCGCTGCGTCCACCAATCACAGCTTCTCTCGCCGTAGGAGCGCTATTCTGGCCGCCGACCTCGAGTTCCATTAAGCGCTCGGCCGCAGGGCCGAGCACCTCGCGCAGAAGATCTACGTCGCCGTTCTTCTCGACGAGCTCTCTCAGGTTCCTCATGGGTTTGATCATCGAAGTATTCCCTCGGTTCAGGCTGGCTCTCACAACCCGACCCTACCGAAGAACCGATGGTCGCCTCAGCTACACCACTCCGTGGGATACGATTTAGACCGGCAAATCCCCTACAGGATGTACGTTTTGCTTTTCATGTGCCCAAGAGTGTAGGCGCCTTGCGCTTACACTCCTGATAATCGTGGGTTGCCGAGCGGAGCAGAAATTCAGTTCAGGCGCGTCTAAACTTCTCCCCCATACCGGTCGAACATACCCATTCCAAAGATGTGCAATACCATGCAACAGGATAGGTATATCCAACGCGATCAAGCCGGGCATCGTGCCGGCGTGACTTAGTCCTCTCGGGAGGTGAGGAGTGAGCCACATGCATTATGGGCCCAATGCGCCACCGGCTTGCGCCGATGTGGCCAGAAAAAAGTCCAGATGTTTGGGAGGGGTAGGCTCAGAGCTGACAGATCAGCTCTGAGCCTTTCACCGGGCTTTACCATCCCGGTGAACCTACCGCCGATGGCAGGTCGGCCCGCAGACCTTCAAGGGACATATCATAGGGGGTACCGGGTCGGCGGTGACCCGCAGAACCCCAGCTGTCATGCCCTCGCCTCCATTCCATCCCACCGAACCGGCTGACCATATGCGCGGCACCGGCGACCGCTAGAGGCGAGAGTTGCAACAAGCCAGGGCGCACTCGCCTCCCAAGAGCGGCTGTCGCGTTGCCCTTTAATCTGAGACGCGACGCGTTCGGCGACAATTTTTGCCCTTAATTGTGAGATACGGCTGTCATGGGGCCCCTGTTTCTCGCGCACCTTTGCGCTATGTGATCAACCGCGGCAAGCAATCGAGGCTCCTTCTCGAAGGCGCGCAAGAGAGCAACCCTTGCATAGTCGTCGATGCTTTTGCTGACGATGGCTGCCTTAGCCAAGGGATGAGATCGAGCGGCGGCGATTGCGGCGAGGCAGAACAGCCTAACTTCCGATCTGGGGTTCTGGACAGCGAACGACGGATCCCCGCGGAAGGTTTTGAGTGACATGGCAAAGGTGACTGCGCGCATTGCGCGCCGAAGTTGCTTGGGGCCGCGCGAGCGCGCGGCGCACTCAAGCATCTCTGCCCCGCGGCGCGCTCGGTATATCAGTTTTCCAGATATTTGTTCCTCACGGAGTTTGCCAAGGGTCTGCACAAGTCTCGTCCCGCAAACTTGGCAGTCAAATGCCCAGGCCCGCCTCCAATGCCTGAGCGAAAGACCCTCTCTGGCGCATTGCATGCAATGCTGGAATGGCATCTGAGCCGTCAGCGAGGCTTCTCGTGGCGTCATTGCCGGAAAGGTCAAAGATCGAACAACATCTGGGTTAATCCGTGCGGCGTTGGCAATCTTCGCCGCCGCAGCCGCGTCGACGTTGAAGTCCAAGGCGGTGCCATGCGCGGTATCGATTCTGAGATGAGCCAGTAGTTCCGCATCATCACAGTAGTTGGCCGCCGCCAGCCGAGACAACCAACCTGACAACAACTCGTCTGGCAGCGGCGCGACAGTCTTGGGCAGCGGGTGCGGCTTCACACCCGGGACTTCTGGAGCCGCCGATGGGGGTTCGCATGGCGCGACCAAACCGGCGTCCATTTTGCGATTGCGTCATCGGTGATGCATTCCTCGCCTGTGATAATGGCGTCGATGGAAAGATCCTTGACCAGAGCGAAGATGCGCGAGGTCACCCCACCGGTCAGTGCCAAGACCTGCTTGAGAGATTTGACCTTCAGGTTGGACTTCTTTTCCAGTGGCATGGCAGCAATAAGGGTCTGGATCATGTCCGAGAACTCGGCATCGTCGCGCCAGTTTGGCAGATGATGTTCGTCCAGCCGTCGGGCAAGCTGGATATCACCGCGAATAGCATCGACGGCCTCGCTGACCCCAAGGCAGACCAGTGACACCTCGAGTTCATTGCTGAGATACCGCAGGACATTGAGAAATCGGCGCTGTTCGCGGTGGGTCCCGGCCAAGAGATTGTGGACCTCGTCGATCATGATCATCCGCAGGCCAAGGTCGCGTAAGAGCGCGATGACACGGACTTCGAGGGAAGCCACATTTTGAGCGCGGGCGCTAAGAGCCGTCGCCGGGGCGCCGACGGCGGCCAGGATGTGCAGGTAAAACCGCCGTTCATCAGGTGCGGGCGGCGCTTGCAACAGCAGAAGCGGTGTGCGGGTGATGCCCGACGCCGGATCGTATTCTGGTGCGTACTTGCGCGACAGGTTTCGGGCAATCATCGTCTTTCCGATCCCGGAGGCGCCATGCACAAGAAGCCCAGGCATACGGGTTTGTCGTGGCGCTTCGATCATGCCCTGCAAGCGGTCCAACACCTGTTCCGCCCGAGGAAAGCCGATCCAGATATCCGATTGAATGAGGGCGATCCGGCCGTCTTCTTCAGTTGTCCCTGCCCTCAATTCACCATCTCTCCACCTTGAACAATGGGCGCGATGTATCACCCGTATCGATCGGGCGCAGCCCTTCGGTTGTCGAGACGGCCGAGTTCGTGCCCTTCAATGTCCCTTTTCTTTCACGGGTTCTGCGTTCGGCCTTCGTCAGGCCCCGGCTTTCAGCTTCGATCTGGCGTTGCTGTCGGATCAGCTCAGCCAGCACCAGCTCATTAGACCCGGACTTGCCAAGGGCACGGGCCTTCCTCATCGCTTCGCGATATTCCCAGAGCGAGACGGGCGGAATTTCCAGGTTTCTGTACCGCGCCTCAACATACCGGCCATCGTCCAGTTCGACCCAGATCATTGAGATATCGCGAGGATCGTAGCGAACGACCACCTTTCCATCCCCGCGCCCAATGTGGCCTGCAAGGGCATCGGACCAGTACCTTATCTGGAACAGATGGATGCCGTCACGCCTGATCTTGCGCAGTTCACTCGGCAGGAAGCTCACCTGAAAGGCTTCCATCTCGAAGGGGATGTCGCCTGTCATTTGCTCTGAGAGCGCCTCCCATTTGGCAACGGGCGTGCAGCCAAGACTTGAATGAATGCTGTTGTTGTAACGGCAGATTTCCAGAGCAAACCAGCGATCGAATTCGCTCAACGTCATCGTGGCCTTGCTTTCGGCGTCATAGTCGCCCTTTGCCGCGATCGAGGATTGCGTTGTTCCCGGCAACAGGTGAACGGCCCCCATCATGGTGCCGATCAACCGTTCGATGTGACCACCGAAGTGAGGACTTGCTGGCGGTCGATAGACCAGATCGATCCCCCAATCCGCACAGGCCGACCGAAAGGCGCGCGACCGGAAATCGCGACCGTTATCGACGTGGATGCTGTGCGGTTTGCCCTGTGCCGGCCAAGGAACATCGCACGCCAATTCCGCAAGAAGTTCCTCCTTGAGGGCCACCGCCTGTGTCAGGCAAAGCGCCACTGACAGACGCGAAGGTGCCTCGAGAGAGGTGTAATATCCGGTCACCATCCGCGTTGCGACGTCGATCGCCAGCGTGACCCAAGGCCGCCCAATTGGTTTGCGTTCAAAGCCGTCGACAAGAATGATGGTAACCGCCCGATTGAGACCGCCTGCCTGACTGGGGCTCTCTGATCTAAGACACGTGCATAACGGCGTCGTTAACGACGTGTCTTATCTGGAGGGGCCATGCTGGGCGAAGTTCTGGGCGTCGAGCGGCGCCGTCGATGGAGCGATGACGAGAAGCTCGAGATCCTCTCGGAGGTCGGCATTGGCGGTGCGACGGTGACGCAGGTCGCGCAGCGCCACGAGCTCACCCGGTCGCAGATCTATGGGTGGCGTCGGGATCTGAAGAAGAAAGGGCTATGGTCGCCGGATCGCGGAACTGTCTTCCTTCCGGTGGACTTCGATGCGCCCCCGGAACCTGCCTGCGCATCCGTATCCGCCCCCTCGCGGCCGGTCCTGATCGAACTGCGGCTGAGCAACGGGCGGTGCCTGAGGTTCGACAGCAGCATGGATGATGACGCGCTGACCCGGCTGATCCGGGCGGTGGAGGCGGCATGATCGGGCCCGGAACGGGGGTGCGGGTCTATCTGGCCTGCGGCGTCACCGACATGAGGAAGGGCATCGCCGGTCTCTCCGCCATCGCACAGGATGTCCTGCGCCAGAAGCCCGCAAGCGGCGCGGTCTTCGCGTTCCGAGGGCGCCGGGGCGATCGTCTGAAGCTGCTCTACTGGGATGGCCAAGGTTTCTGCCTCTACTACAAGGTGCTCGAACGCGGCCGCTTTCCCTGGCCTGGTGCCGAGGGTGGTGCTGCCCGGCTCACCTCTGCGCAGCTGGCGATGCTCTGGGAAGGCATCGATTGGCGGCGTCCGGACTGGGGTGCGCCGCCGGCCCGCGTCGGGTAGTTTGTCCTGCTCAAGTCCCTTGTTTCATTGGCCATTCCGAATGCCGCATGGTATCTGTCGGCATGTCCGAAGACGCCGACATTCTCTCCGATGACCCTGCCGTCCTGAAGGCGATGATAGCCGCGCTTCAGGCGGAGAATGCGCGCATGTCGGCCACGCTTCAGGCCCATGAGCAGCTGGTCCAAGCCCTGCGCTTGCGGATCGCCAGGCTCCAGAAGCAGGCTTTCGGCAAGTCCTCGGAGAAGATCGAACGAGAGATCGCCCAGCTCGAGCTCGCGCTGGAAGACCTGCTGGTCGCGGCCGCCGAGCAGCGCAGCGAGCCGGTCGACGAAGAGGACGAGGAGCCTCTGGCCGCTGATCCCGGGACCGCTGAACTGCGCCCCCGTCGCAGGCCACGGGTGTCCGACGCCACTCCCCGCGAACGTCGCGAGCTCGACCCCGGCACCTGCTGTCCCGATTGCGGCGGCGACCTCCGCGTGGTCGGCGAGGATGTGAGCGAGTTGCTCGACATGGTCGCGGCGCAGATGAAGGTGATCCAGATCGCGCGGCTGAAGAAATCCTGTCGCCGGTGTGAGAAGATGGTGCAGCCCGCTGCCCCGAGCCGTCCGATCCCTGGCAGCATGGCGGGGCCGGGTCTGCTGGCGCATGTGCTGGTCTCCAAGTTCGATGACCACCTGCCGCTCTATCGCCTCAACGAGATCTACGCCCGCATGGGTGCGGACGTGCCCGACAGCACGCTGCTGGACTGGTGCGGCAGGGCCATGAAGGTGCTCGAGCCGATCATCGACAGGATCGAGGCCGAAGTCATGGCCGCGTCGGTCCTGCACGCCGACGACACGCCGATCCGCGTTCTGGACCGGTCCCGCCGCGACCGGGGCTTGGGCAAGGGGGTCAAGCAGGGACGGATCTGGGCCTATGTCTCGGACCAGAGACCTTGGGCCGGCGCGGCCCCGCCCGGCGTGGTCTACCGCTTCTCACCGGACCGGAAAGGAGAGCATCCCCGGCGGCACCTCCAAGGTAGTGCTGGCATCCTTCAAGCGGATGCCTATGCGGGCTTCGGCCAGCTCTACGAGCAACGCGCGGACGGTAGCAGCCAGTTCCGCGAGGCCGCCTGCTGGGCACACCTGCGGCGCGACTTCCACGACGTCTGGGAGACCACGAAGTCCGAGATCGCGCGGGAGGCACTCGACCGGATCGGGAAGCTTTACGATGTCGAACGAGAGATCGCCGGCCAGTCCGCCGAGATGCGCAAGGCCGCGCGGCAGCGGCATTCCAAACCTATGGTCGACGCCTTCAAGGCGTGGGCCGAAACCCAGCTGCTTCGTATTCCCGGCAAGGGCGACCTCGCCAAGGCGTTCCGTTACGGGCTGTCCCGCTGGCCGTCCTTCGAGCTGTTCCTCGAGGACGGACGCATCGGCATCGACAACAACCCGGCCGAGCGCGCCATGCGCCCGATCGGCATCGGAAGGAAGAACTGGCTCTTTGCCGGCTCGGACAGCGGCGGAGAGACCCTTGCCCGTGCCATGACGCTCATCGAGACCGCGAAGATGAATGGGCTGGACCCGCAGGCTTGGCTCGCCGACGTGCTCGAGCGCATCCACGATCACAAGATCAATCGGCTCGCCGAATTGCTCCCGTGGAGATGGGCGCCCGACGCCTAAGCCGCGGTCTCAATCGGGCGGTTACGAATGATGTCCGCCGGTGTATGATCAATTTGGACGATCTCCAGTGGCATACTGGCCTTGTTCTCACCTGTGACCGGCGCAAATTTCTGGCGGGCCGCCTTTGCGCCCTCTCGTGCCTTCGCAACTTCGCGGGCACCCATCGCATCCAGACGACGCTGAACCGTTCGCCGTGTCGGCGGTTGCAAGCCCTCCTGCCAGCAAGCGTTGCGGATTTCTGTCACGACGCGCGACAAGCTCGAACGCTCCCGGCGCAAGAAATAGCGGCGAAGGTGCTCCTCGATTACCGCTTCGACTTTGCTGGATATTAACATCGTCCCGGTCGGGCGGCCCCGTTTCCGCGGAGCCAGAGCGCTGGTGCGCCCACCCTCTTCCGCCAACCGTTTCATCCAACGCCAGACCGTCGCCCTGCTGACACCAAGCTCCCAAACGGCGTCATTGATGCCACGTTCCAGGCTGCCAGTCCCATTGAGATATGCCTGAACAAGAGGGCGCAGCACCGCGGCCCTGCGCGCCTCTTCAGCACCAACGGCAACGGAGTCTTCGCCATCATCATTCATCGATATTTGCCGCAAATGTCTGTGAACCCTGTCTCAGGTTTAAGGGCAAAAATATCAGAATTAAAGGCAAAATCTCATATTTAAGGGCAAAGCTCAGCCGTTGATTTCGTTGGATTTCCCATCTCACAATTAAGGGCTACGCGACACCTTGGGATCGATGAAGAAACGTTGGAGATCCGGGCCGTCGAAGTCACCGGGAGCCACATCGGTGATGCGCCCATCCTACCCACCTTCTCGACCAAATCCCGCAGGACCAGGAAATCGGTAGCGTTACGGCTGATGGCGCCTACGACACGCGCAAATGCCACGATGCGATTGCAGATCGCGGTGCCCATGCCGTCATCCCGCCCCGCAAGAACGCGAAGCCCTGGAAGACGATCACCGCCGGAGCCGTGGCGCGAAATGAGGCCCTGCGCGCGGCGAAATACCTGGGCCGCGCGCTCTGGCGACGATGGAGTGGATACCACCGCCGAAGCCGCGTCGAGACAAAGATGCATTGTATCAAGTTGCTGGGCCAGCGGCTCATGGCACGGGACTTCGATCGACAGGTCGCCGAACTCCAGGTCCGCATCGCCGTCCTGAACGGCTACACCGCGCTCGGAATACCCGTCACGGAAGCTGTGGGATAAGTCCGTCCGGGGAAAGGGGAACCTCGGCCTTAAGCCGATTTGTGCATCAGAGCCCTTGACACTAATAATTAGCTATCTATGTTTTTTCCCGGCGATGGTTCCCCGGAAGAGGAGCCGGATTTCATCGCTGCATCAAACTGGAGGAAATTCATGTCACGGACAGCCAATTTGGCCGGCCCGCGTTCGCGGACCGGAATGGTGGTGCTTTGCCTCGCTCTGACCGCGGGCTTCGCCCCGCTCGCGTCGGCGCAGGAGCAGCCCGCCTTCAACGAACATGCGGGAACCCTGCCGGACGGGACGGCATGGCTGATCCGCGTGCCCGAGAACTGGAATGGTCGACTACTCAGGGATCTGGATTTCGCCAGCAACGTTTCGGTCGCGTCAGCGGTCCAGCGGTATGACGACCTGCTCGGTCGTGGCTATGCCTTCGCCGGGCTCGCCCGGCACCCGCTGCGCCTGTGGCAATACGATCCGCAGCGTGAAATCCTGAATCTACAAGCTGTTCAGGACATTTTCACGGACCTGGAGCGCGCTCCTGACATGGTGCTGCAATACGGCTGTTCTGGCGGAGGGCTCGACAGCCTCGCTTCGGCCGAGGATTACCCGGACAGGATCGACGGTGCCGCCGTGCTTGCCGCCCATACGCCGGTCTGGATCATGAGCAGTTTCCTGGATGGCTGGTTCGCCATGCAGACCCTGCTGGGCGAAAGCTATGAGGCCGCTGGGCACGGTCCGGCCAGCGATCTCGCCATCGTCGGCCTGCCCAATGCCGGAGCGGGTGGCGAGCGCAGCCTTGACGCGATCCGTGCGTCCTGGATGGCCGCCATCGAAACGGCGGGCGAAAGCCCGGAGGGCCGCGCGCGGCTGGCGCTTGCCTTCGCCATCGGACAGTGGTCGCCGTGGATGGTCGAGGGGACCGAACTACCCGACACCGCGGATGCCGGCGCCATGGCCGACATGATCGTGGCCTCGGCGCTGCGCATCGGCGGTAATGTTGGCGGGTCCTCGCGGCTTCTGTTCGAAAACGCCGCATCGGGGCAGCAACTTTCCGGGAACGAGGGGGTCGACTATGCCGCCTTCTACCAGAATGCCGCACCCGCGATGGCGCGGACGGTTGAGGCGCTCTACGAACAGGCCGGTTTGGACCTTCAGGCCGACATTGCCAGGATCGACGCCGCCCCCCGCATCGCGGCCTCGGATTATGCGCGCGATTTCTGGGCCGCAGACGGGCGCACGACGACCGGCGATCTGCAGGTTCCGGCGATCCGCATCCACATGCTGGGCGACTGGGCCATTCCCTACACGCTGATGGAAGGCTACGGCGCGCTGGTGCAGGAGCAGGGTACCGGCGATCTGTATCGGCAGTCGCTGGTCCAGGGCACGGGCCATTGCGAGTTCACGGCTGCCGAAAGCACGGCCATCGTCGAGACCCTGGTCGAACGGATCGAAACGGGCGCCTGGCCCGAGACATCGCCCGAGGCGCTGAACGCCGCAGCCGAGGCGCTGGAAACCGGGAGCGCCCCCCGGTTCATCGAACACGGTGATTGGCGCGTGGCAGCCTATAACCGGCCCTGGGTTCCGGCAGAATGAGCCGATGGGGAACTGGCGCTGCGCCGGTTCCCCCACAGGTCCGGTGGCGCAAGTCATTGGTGGACCGTCGCCAACGCGCAGTGGGCATCTCTGGCGAGGGCAAGTGTTCCCATGTCTGGACGACCCCTGCTGCGCAAGCTGGGAATTGACGCGCCTATGCCGAAAGCAGTCATGTCTACGGCCTTTGTGGTGCGGTCTAGCCGCTGGCCCAGATGAAGTCCGCGGATCGGGTCCCAATCAAAATTGCGCGCTTTCTGCGCCTTGACCCCCTGGGGTGTCCCGATCCCCGGTTCGACCGGTTTGTCATCTCTTCTCAGCTTCACGCATTCCGTCAGCGGTTCCGCGCTCAGGAGACAGGGGCCGCGTAGATCTCGTTGCGGCGCAGGAGCGCCCAAGCGATCCGGGCAGTCTTGTTGGCGAGCGCGACCGCAACGACTTTCGGTCGCTTGCGTGCTTTAAGCCCAAGCATCCAAGCCTTGCCGGCATCGCCCTGCCTTGCAAAGCGAAGCACCGCAGTCGCGCCGGAAACGAGCAGTCGCCGGATATATCCATCACCCTGCTTGCTGATCCCGGTCTGTCGATCCTTGCCACTGCTTGAGTTCGCCCGTGGCGTCAGGCCTAGCCAGGCCGCGAACTGTCGTGCCGAGCGGAACAGGCTCGGATCCGGAACATTTGCAGCAATTGCGCTGGCGGTGATCGGTCCGATACCGGGAATGGTCGCCAGTCGCCGGCTCGTCTCGTGCGTCCGGTGCCACTCGAGGATCCGTTTCTCCAGGGCCTCAGCCTGATCGGCAATCGCCTCCGCTTGGCAGATCAACGCATGGATGGCAGCCGCAGCATGGTCAGGCAACCGTTCCTGGTTCTCTCGGAAGTGGGTGTCGCCTTGCCCTTAAATCCGAGACACGGCGCGTTTTCCGGCCTTTCTTGCCCTTAAATTTGAGATGAGGTGGCTGAACCGCCGACGCGTAGTCGCATCCGCTGAGCAATCTGGTCGACGGTTGCAAGCAGTCGGGGCTCCTTATCGTAGGCGCGAAGCAGGGCAACTCGTGCGTAGACGTCGATGTCCATGCTGCACAACGCAGCCTTTACCAGTGGACGTGATTGGGCGGAGGCAATGGCGGCAAGGCAGAAGAGCCTTATGTTCGGGCGGGGGCTTTGAAGCGCGAAGAAAGGGTCTCCACATAAAGCTTTGAGTCCCATCGCGAAGGTGACCGCCCGCATGGCTCGGCGTAGTTGACGCGCGCTGCCCGACACCGCGACACGCTCCAGGATCCGTGCCCCCCGGCGGGCACGATCAACCAGCTTTTCGGAGACCGCTGCGCCATTTTGCCTGTCGGCCTTTGGAAGAAGCCGGGCACCACAAATCTGGCAGTCGAACGCCCAGGCCCTACGCCAGTGCCTGAGCTCAAGGCCGCCATCAGCGCAGCTTGTGCAAGCCTGGAACGGCACCTGTGCGGTCAACCGCATCTCTGCTTCCGGCATCGCCGCGAAAGTCATCGACGACACGAACGCTGGATCGAAGCGCGCCGCAACGGAAATCCTATCCGCGGCCAGCATGTCGAGATCAAAATCAAGGGCTGCAGCATATTTTGCGTCGATCCCGATATGGGCGAGCAGGTCTGCTACCTCGCAATGATTGGAAGCGGCCAGTCGCGATAACCAACCAGAAAGCAACTCGTCCGGCACTGGCGTCACCGATATCGGCAGCGGGATACACGTCACGCCCCAGATTTCTCGAGCCGTCGCTGAGCGTTTGCATGGCGCGACCAGACCGGTGTCCATTTTGCGATGGCATCATCAGTGACGCACTCGTCACCGCTGATGATCGCGTCGATGGACAGATCCTTGACCAAGGCAAAGATGCGGGACGTCACCCCGCCAGTTAATGCGAGGATCTGCTTGAGCGACCGCACTTGCAGATTGGATTTCTTCTCCAGCGGCATGGCCGCGATCAATGTCTGGATCATATCCGAAAACTCGGCATCATCGCGCCAATTCGGCAGGTGGTGTTCATCAAGCCGACGGGCCAGTTGGACATCGCCGCGAATGGCATCGACGGCTTCGCTGACACCGTAGCAGACCAAAGATGCCTCCAGCTCGTTGCTGAGATACCTCAAGACATTGAGGAACCGGCGCTGTTCCCTATGCGTGCCCGCAAGAAGGTTGTGGACTTCGTCGATCATGATCATCCGCAGCCCGAGGTCGCGCAAAAGGCCCACGACCCGAACTTCCAGCGAGGCAACACTCTGCGCCTTCAGGCTCAGCGTCGACGACGGGGCTCCGACGGCTGCGAGGATGTGCATATAGAACCGCCGCTCATCAGGAGCGGGTGGCGCCTGCAACAGAAGTAACGGGGTGTGGGTGACGCCCGACTCCGGATCATACTCCGGCGCATAGCGTCGCGACAGGTTGCGGGCGATCATTGTTTTGCCGATGCCGGACGCCCCATGCACCAGAAGGCCAGGCATGCGGGTCTGCCGCGACATCTCAATCAGACCATGCAGCCGGTCCAGCACTTGCTCCGCTCGGGGAAAGCCGATCCAGATGTCCGATTGAATGAGGGCGATGCGGCCGTCGTCTTCAGTTTCTGCCCTCAATTCACCAGCGCTCCACCTTGAACATGGGGCGCGATGGGCGTTGTTGCAGAAAGTCGGCCTGAGTTGTGAGTGCCCCTTTCCCATTCAGTTTCATGCCACGCGGACGACGTGGGCGGTGCCGAGCGCGTTGAAGCGATTGACAAGGGCGACCCGGATGTGGATTTCGGCGGTTTGGCGATCTGGATCCCGCGCGGCGATGCGCTCACCGAAGGCCTTCAGGCATCGCATCTTGGCCTCCACTCGGCTACGGGCGTGGTATCCGGTCCACCGCTTCCAGAATGCCCGACCGTAGTGACGCGTGGCGCGCAGGGTTTCGTTGCGCGCCTTGGCAGCCGGGCAGTCCTCTTTCCAAGCTCGACCGTTCCTTCGGGTCGGTATGATTGCCGTGCCACCGCGTGCGATGACGGCGCCGTGGCAGCGGCGGGTATCGTAGGCACCATCCGCGGTCACGGTGCCGATGTCCTCGTCCTCGGGGATCTGGCCCAACAGGTCCGGCAGGACTGGGCTGTCGCCTTCCCGGCTAGGGGTGAACTCGACGGCCCGGATATCCGAGGTGGCGATATCCATCGCCAGATGCACCTTGCGCCATTGGCGGCGGCCCTGAACGCCATGCTTGCGGGCCTGCCATTCGCCGTCGCCAAGAAACTTGATGCCGGTGCTGTCCACCAGAAGATTCAGCGGCCCTTCGGCACGGCGATAGGGGATCTGCACCTTGAGGGTCTTCTGTCTGCGGCACAGCGTCGAGTAGTCCGGAACGGGCCAGTCTAGCCCTGCCAGGCGCAGGAGGCTCGCGACCATTCCGGCTGTCTGCCTGAGCGGTAGCTTGAACAGAACCTTGAGCGACAGGCAAAACTGGATCGCGGCATTCGAAAAGACCGGCGGGCGCCCTGGGCGTCCCTCATGCGGCGCGTGCCAGGTCATCTCCTTGTCCAGCCAGATCAGCAGCGATCCGCGCTTCCTGAGCGCATCGTTGTAGCTGGACCAGTTCGTCGTGCGGTAGCGGGCGGGCTTGGGCTTGCTCATGCAGATCGTCTAACCGCATGGATTCCCGATGTGAATCCTTCACCGACTGAGTTCTGCAACAACGCCCAGTGCATCACCCAAAAAAAGGGAAACGACGCCAGACCGAGAAGCCTGACGCCGCGCTAGAAAAAAACCCCTGAACACGGTTCTTCTAGCGCAGTGTCCGAACCCCTGCAACCAGCAAAGTGTTTTTGCTGGCAAGAATGTTGTTTGCTCTCGACATGGCATCGTCTCTCTCAGGAGATACGACCATGGAACCAACGACTGGCCTGATCCTAAGGCGGATCACGCAGACAGACCTCTCTGTTTCGGCGCACAAACTGGCCACGCTCATCCTCGACGGAATTGCGTGGAAGGACGGGTATAACGGCCTGCCCCGCGGCACGGCTGCCTTCACCCTGTCCTCTCTGGCAGCGAAGATGGGCGTCTCGCGCCAGTACCTGAGCGTTCTGCTGAGTGAGCTTGAAACTTCTGAACTGAAGCTTGAGCGCGAGAAGTCGAACGGCAAGTTCGCCCCCTGGCTCTTCCGCTTCGCGGCCTTTGACGACGGCGAACAGACCCACGATCTCGTGTCAGACGGAGACGACACATCACTATCTAGAGAAGAATCTAACAAAACTATATTCACAGGACAGATCAACATTGACGGTTGCTCGAACGTGTTCCGAACATGCTGGGCCGAGCTGATCAAGGCCGCGAAGAGCGCCCTACCCTGCTGGAACGTCGATACGCAAGTGATCTGGGAACGCTTCCTTGCCTTCAACCGGGCCCGTGGGAACAGCAAGGTTCCGGCCGGTTTCCTGCTCGGCTTCATGCGCCGGTGGCGCACCTCGCTTGGAGAAGCGACGCGCCCACCGGCTCTCCCCGCACCACAGCCGGTTCAAGAGCCACGAGAGCGCGAGCTGCACGAACAGATCAAGGCTGCGCCAAGCTCGAACCGCCAGTTTCACGCGTCAGACCTGTGTCGCGTCATAGGGCAAGCGGCGTACGATGCGCGCATTGTCGCCGTGATCCGGCAGTTCGGTTGCCCGAGGTTCACTGCTACGCTTGCAGTCCACGGGCGTGCAGTCCTGGCGGGCGAAATCTCGCGGTGATGATGGATCGGGTGCCACAACTCTGGCCAGAACGTATTCAGTCAGGGCAGTTCTGGGATCAAAGCAGGTCGGCGAATTGCTCCAGGTCGGCAACCGTGGCGACCAACCCCTGCTGTGTCAGGATCGCGAGATACTCGTCGACGCTTTTGAGCGGATTCTTGAGGCGCGCGCGAACTTTCCGCAGCGCGGAACAGACCAGACCGGGCGCGAGAGACAGTTGGTTCCGGAAAAAGTCGTCAGGGTGTTGGGTCTCGATGCCAAAGGGCGCAAGTGCCGCTGGTGGGAAGTCCTTCAGGTTCTGCGTGACGATCGCGTCACAGCGCCCAACGATTGCCGCCGCCAGAACGTGCCGATCGTCAGGGTCCGGCAGTGTTAGGGCCGGCACCAATGCCTCGTAGCCGGTGACCAGACAGTCGCGTGTGGCCCTGTCCATCAAGTCGCGAGTTCGTTCCAGCGCGGCGCGCTCCCGATGAGGTTCATTGCGCAGAAGCGCATCAATCCACTCCCGATGGATATCGGCCGTCCACTTGGCCTTGAAAAGGTCTGTGACCGCCAACTGCATCAGTGCATCGCGCATCGGCGCGGGATAAAGGACGTTCGCATCGAACAGGACCGTGTACTGGCTCATTTCGAGCGGTAGCCCATGTCCTGCTCTTGAGCGTCGGCGGCCAGTTGATCGAGCGCAGCTTCACGCTCGGTATCGATCGCGGCCTTGTAGGACATCACGTCTTCCATGCGGACGCGGCGATGCTTGCCGACCTTCCGATGCGGTATGGCACCATCCTCGAGCAGCTTGATCAGGAACGGACGCGAGACGTTCAGAACCTCAGCGGCCTGTACGGTCGAGAGTTCGGCGTTCTCGGGGATGATGGTGACCCCCCGCCCCGCTGCCATCGCCTCGAGGATCTCCATGAGCAGCGATACGGCGCCCGCAGGAAGCTCGATCGGCTCCATCTGCTCGGAGTCCGTCACACGAAGTTTCAACGGCGCGCGCGCCTGGGCGAAGCGTGACAATGCCTGGCCAGAGACGCGCGCAATCGCTGCGTCCTGCGGCGTGGGCGGAAGATGTCGGTGTGCCAGCATGTTCATGGTGGTCTCCTCTCCGGTTTCTGTTCTCTACCACCATATATGAAATAAGTGCAACAAATGCATTAAGTGTTGGTGAGTTTCTGCGCGCCCTGCCGCGTGCTCGCGGTTATCGCTGCTGTCGAGTGAGCGGGTGAGACCCACGCTAACCTTCAGTTTGTCGCCTTCCACATCCTGAACCGCCCCTGTCCTGTCACCTCGCGGATCAGACCCCGCTCTTGCATCCATGCAAGGTTGCGCTGAACAGCGGCGCGACTGGCACTCGTCAGGGCCTGGGCCATTGGCGCAGAGACGAGCGGCCATTCGGTCAGCACTGCGCGCAAGGCCGGCGGCGTCCTGCCCGAGAGCAATGTCATTTCGGCTTCCGCCCGCGCCGACCATGCCTCGATATCGTCAAGGTGCCGCACCGCGGTCAGGCACGCGGCTTCCATCCCGTATAGCCAGCGTTCCAGACGTTCGAACGGTGAACCACCGGCTCGTAGTCCCCCTGCCCCGCCCATGGCCAGAGGCGTGAAGACTGCGCCTCTTCCATCGCTGGCCGCGATCCGCGCAGCTGCGACAGCCGCTTCCATACGGTCGTCGTGCTGCCCGAGCCCCGCGAGGCGCCAGAGGTGAAAGCCCGCGCAAGCGCGAGTGATCGGGTGCAGGTCCGTGGCCTGCCCCATCAGATCCAGCCAACCGCTCGCGCGATCCACGAACGGCTCGGTCTCATCACTGATGTTCTCGGGGTCGCGACGGTCGAGGAAGGCGGAAAGGTCCTGCTCCGGTCCCGGTCCACCCGTCAGTCGCCGAATCGCCCATCCGACTCGCGCCAGCGCCGCCGTGTCGTCCTGGACACCGGACAGGCGCAGCGAGATCCAGAGCGCCAGCCGGTCTTGGCTGATGCGGTCACCGGTGTGCCAGCTCAAATCTGCGGCCTCCATCAGCGCAAGCCGATGCCGCCATCCTTCCGGTCCGCGCTTCAACCGGTCATCCAGCGCGCCGACGCGACCGGCCACACGGGCAAGACGCGCGGCCTGCCCGCCCTCTGCCTTCCGCCATTCGTCGAGGACCTCGGTTTCACGCGGTTCGGCCCGTGGTCCCGGCGGCAAATAGTCCGGCTCGTCGTCCATCGGACCGGGCAGAAACCACAGGTCGTCCTCAGACGCCTGTTCGACCTCCTCAGCATAAATGCCGAGCGCGTCGGATTCATCATACAATGCGGGGGTTCCAGGCCTCATATGCGCAAAATACAGCTATTTTGAGCTTTACCCAAGGGTTTTATCAGAGTGCGTTTGTACACCTTACATAGCACGCGCGCGCGATGGTCCGCGAGACCTCCCTGATCGCGCTCTGCGTATGGAAACCAAGGGCTTTCTGATGAACAGCGCCACAGAGCGCGCCCTTGCATTCATTTACAAACGACCGTATTCTTCTACCTGCTTGAATTGGAGAAGATGTGATCTGGCAGCCGCATTAGGGCTCGATCAATGGCAATGACCATTTCGCCTGCATTTTTAGGCCGAACCAAAGGATTCAGCATGACCACGTTCCCAAGCCATCGGACCAAGATCAACCGCGCCATGCGGCTGGCCGAGGTTGGCGAGCACAGGTCTACCGCTGAGGCCTTACTTCGTGCCCTCCCCGAAAGCGTGATAGCACGCGTCACTGGGCATGAGCTTGCCGAGCTTCTCGATGCCGTGTGGAAGCTCTCCCGAAACTCCAAGGCAAGTGCGGAAACCGAGCTCGTCAGCAACGGCGGGGTCTGAGATGAGGACACGCAGTCATTCCAGGAGCTGGCGTAACGCCGGCCGCCGCTCCGGCAAAGATCTAGTGCGAAAGAGATCACCATGGACCTCCCCTCCCCTGCCTTCGAACCGACGCCGCGCGAATGGTTCGCCCGGATCGCCGAACATCTGAGCGAGGTGCGGAGCGGCTCGCCATTCCAGGATACGGTCGAGGTCGTGTTGTGCGATGAGACGGCACGCTGATGGCACTCATAGGCTACGCCCGCGTCTCGACCGACCTTCAAGACACTGCGGCACAGCGCCGCGAACTGAAATCGGCAGGCTGCACCGAGATCCACGACGAATTCGCCTCCGGTGCTGCCCGCGCCCGCCCGGTGCTGGCCAAGCTCTTAGCCAGCCTCGGCCGCGGTGATGTGCTGGTCGTGGTGCGCATCGACCGCCTGGCACGCTCGCTGTCGCACCTGCTCGAGGTCATCGAGACGCTGGAAGCCCGCGGCGCGCATTTCCGATCTCTGGGCGATCCGATCGACACGACCTCGCCGCAGGGCAAGTTCACGCTGCAGATCCTCGGCGCGACGGCCGAGTTCGAGCGGGCGCTCATCCGCGAGAGGACAATGGCGGGGCTCGCTTCGGCGCGAGAGAAAGGCCGCGTCGGCGGCAATCCGGGCCTGCGGGACCGCGACCCGGAGGCGATCGCCAGGGTCAGCCGGGCGCGCGACCGCAGCTACTTCGACAAGCTCAACGAGGAAGCCCAGCAATGGCTGCCCGCCGTCCGGCAGTTCCGGCCGCGGCTCCCTTGGGAGGACGTCGTGCGGATCATCAACAGCCGGCATCCAGGCGCGAAGCCTTGGACCGTCGAGCGGCTGCGGCGCGCCGCCGGGCGCTTCGTAACGGATGGGCTGCTGGATCGTGCCGTGCTCGACCGCGCCCCGCCCGCGCAGAAGGACGATCGGCTGCTCGCAATCATAGCGGGCATCAAGAGTTCGGCGCCCGAGATCACACTGCAGCAGATCGCGGCGCGGCTCGAGGCGATGCGTGAGCCGACGCCCCGGGGCCGCTCGAAGTGGGCAACGTCTTCGGTGGCGCACCTGCTGGAACGGGCGCGGCTGGCCGGTCTGCTCGAGCAAATCTGAAGGCTCGGCCGGAACAGTCCGGTCGATGCATATGACGGATGCTACGGGCGTTGATGCTATGCCGAAGTGAGCAATGAGGGCTTTCTCCCCTTCCCTGATAAAGGCGAGCTAGCCAAGTTCTTGAGCGGCCAAACCGTCGACGTGTGGCCGAGCATTGGTACCGTCAAAGTCGCGAAGACCTGCCGCCATCTGCGCGACAGGTCTCGCCGCCGGCTTGGCCGACTTCACCATCAGTGCCAGGCTGGGCCGCGGGCGCGCGGATTAATTCGCAATCACCGTAACGATCACCTCGTCGAGCGCCTCTGTACAGGCGGTCTCGTTGCCGTCTTCGGCCATCTCGCGCGCCTGCTGGAGCGCGGTGCGCGCCTCGATCACCCGCTCCCCGGCATCTCCGGATTCGTCCGCTTCCTCGACGGCCGCAGCCTCTTCGGCCTCGTCTTGCACGGGGATCACCGGCTCGCCTTCGTCTGCCTCCGGCGCGGTGCCGGTCTCCTCGTCCTCGTCGGCGGCACCGCTATCTTCTACCGCCTGCGCCTCGCGTGCCCCGGCAACGGCCTGACCGCTCGAGGAGGCGGATATTGCCTGCTTGGCAGCGAGATCGAGCAGGCGCTCGAAATCGTCAATCCGGCCCGCGCAGCCATGCGCAAGTGCCGGCCCGGCAAGGAAGGTGGCGATGACGCCCCCTGCCAAAGTGGTCCTGAGTTTCGTCATGATGGATCTCCCTGTCAGCTTCGAAGCTGGTCGGCGATGGGCAGCCGGCGGATGCGCTTCTTGGTAGCGGCGAAAACTGCGTTGGTGATCGCCGGCACCACCGGCGGTAGACCCGGCTCCCCGACACCCCCGAGCGGACGGTCATAGGCCGCGTCGTCACCGACGAAATGCACGTCGATCCGTTTGGGTGCCTGATCCATCCGCGGTACGAGGTAGGTATCGAAGTTGTCTTGTACCGCGCGGCCCTCGGCAAAGGTCACCTCCGTCATCAGGGCCTGGCCGACGCCCATAATCACCGCGCCCTCCATCTGGCTGCGGATGCGATCGGGGTTCACATGCGCACCGCAGTCGATCGCGATCGACACGCGCGGCACCGTGACGCCGCCATCGACGACCTCGACTTCGGCAGCCACCGCGACATAGGAGACGAAGCTGTAATGCCCGGCGATGCCGAGGCCGCGCCCTTGGGGCATCTCGCGGCCCCATTCGATCCCTTCGGCGGCCGCCTCGACCACTGCCGCCATGCGGCCAGTGTCGATCGTATAGACATCCGGATTCTCACCGTAGTTCCAGACGTCGCCTTGATTGGTCGGGTCGATCTGACGTGCGGGTCCGATCAACTCCAGCAGGTAGTCTTTCTGATCACGCCCGGCCGCATCTGCGAGTTCGGCGGCGAAGGACTGGATCGCGAAGGCATGCGGGATGTTCGACACCGAGCGGTACCAGCCGATCCGCACATGAGCCTGGGCCTGCGGGTTCTCGGCGCGGATGTTCTCTACAGCCAGCGGCATGTTGAGAAGCCCCATCCCAAGCTCGAAGGGCAGTTTCTGCGCTGGATCGGGCGCAAAGATCGAACCTATGGTCGGCGCCGCCGTTCGATGGCGCCAGGCGATCGTTTTGCCCTCCGCGTCGAGGCCCGCCGACATCTTCTCCACCGAGACGGTGTGGTAATAGCCGTGATGGATGTCATCCTCGCGGGTCCAGGTGAGCTTCACGGGGGCTCCGTCCATCGCCTGGCTGAGAATGCCCGCCTCCAGCACGAAGTCAGGCTTAGACTTGCGGCCGAAGCCGCCGCCCAGCAGCGTCACGTTCACCTTGACCGCGTCCTCGGGCAGCCCGAGCCGCTCGGCCAGCCTGAGCCGCGTCACTTGGGGCGCCTGCACGCAGGCCCAAGCTTCGGCTTTGCCGTCCTTGATCTCGACCACCGCGGCGGGGGGCTCCATCGGCGCCTGCGCCAGATGCGGGATGTAGTATTCCGCCTCCACGGTCTGGGCCGCGCCGGATGCCGCCTCGTCGTAGTCGCCCTCGTCGCGGATCACCTTGCCGCCTGGCGAATTCGCGGCTTGCGACAGGGTCTCGCGGTAGGACTCGCTGTCGTAGTCGGCGTTGGGGCCATCCTCCCACTCGATCTGCAGTGCGTCGCGGCCCTTCATCGCGAGAAAGGTGTTGCGGGCGATCACCGCGACCCCACCTAGCGGCGCGAACTCGGTCGGAAACTCGGCCGGGTCGATTTGCACCACCCTCTCGACACCCTCGATGGCGAGCGCCGCGCTGTCGTCGAGCGAGGCCACCTTGCCTCCATAGACCGGCGGGCGCGCGACCACGGCATAGAGCATGCCGTCGCGCTTCACGTCGATCCCATAAGTCGTGTTGCCGGTGGTGATATCCATGTTGTCGACGAGGCCGATCGAGCCCTTGCCGATATAGCGGAACTCGGACGGGTCCTTGAGCGCGAGGCTGTCGCGCTCGGGCACCTCAAGATCCATCGCCGCCGTAGCCAGTTCGCCATAGCCCAGCGACTTGCCCGAACCCGCATGGCTCACCTTGTGGCCGTCGGCCTTCACCTCGGAGACGTCGACGCCCCACTGTTCGGCAGCAGCCTGTTCCAGCATAGTGCGCGCGGCGGCACCGGCGCGGCGTAGCGGCATGAAGTGGTGCCGCAGGCTGCGCGACCCGTCGGTGTCTTGATTGCCGTATTTCTCTTCGTCGCCTGGAGCCTGATCGACACGGACCTTTTCCCAATCGGCGCCCAGCTCATCGGCCACGACCATGGCAATCGAGGTGCGCACGCCTTGCCCCATCTCCTGACGGTGGCAGGTCACGGTGACCAGGCCGTCCGCGGCAATGGCGATGAAGATCTTCGGATCGTCGCGCCAGCCATTGGGCATCGCATCACGACCGAATTCCGGCTCCTCCTCCTGCGCCCGGCCCGGACGGGGCAGGCCTACGGCCAGCACGAGGGCGCCTGCGCCCATGCCACCCAAGAGGCCCCGGCGGCTTACATTAATGATCGGGGAGTCGCGCATCACTGTGCCTCCGCTTCCTGGTTGCCGGACTTGGCCGCCTTGGCCGACGCGGCCTGCTTCACCGCAGCTCGGATCCGTGGATAGGTGCCGCACCGGCACAGGTTCGCGCTCATCACCGCGTCGATGTCGTCGTCGGTGACGGTGTCATACTGATCCACCAAGGCAGCAGCCTGCATGATCTGGCCCGCCTGGCAGTAGCCGCACTGCGCAACGTTGAGCTCACGCCAAGCCTCCTGCACCGGATGGTTGCCACTCTCTGAAAGCCCTTCGATGGTGGTCACCTCGGCGCCCTCGAGCACGCCGACCGGCGTGATGCAGGCGAATGAGGGTGCGCCGTCGATATGCACAGTGCAGGCGCCGCAGGCGGCGATGCCGCAACCGTATTTGCTGCCGGTGAGCCCCATTTCGTCGCGCAGGACCCACAGCAACGGCGTGTCCTGATCGCCGTCGAACCGACGCTCCTCGCCGTTGATGACTAGTGTGACCATCCCGGATTCCTCCTGTGTCGATCCCGGTCCGGCGCGGCGCCGACCGCTCATGGTCATTGGCGACATGGCACGAATGCCCCCCGGGTCCAGTCACGATCGAGGATTCCCTGTTTCGGTGGCCATTGATGTGGAGACTGGAAGGAACCGCAGCCGCCCTGGAGGAATTGATCGGTGATGACGCGCCACGCGTGACACCGCAGATCTAGAACTCGCCCGAAAAGGACCTGTCCATGAAACTGTCCTCCATCCTTGCGACCGCTGCCCTGTTTTCCGCCCCAGCCTTTGCGCAGGAGATGGAGGGCGACCCTGCTAACGGCGAGACCGAGTTCGCGCGCCAATGCGTGAGCTGCCACGTTGTGGCCGACGAGAGCGGTGAAGTCCTAGCTGGTCGCAACGGTCGGATCGGCCCCAACCTCCATGGTGTAGTCGGCCGCGCCCCCGGATCGGTTAAGGATTTTCGCTACAGCGACGCGCTTGTAGCCTATGGCGCACTTGGTTCCTCGGAGGACAAGACGGGCAAAGCCCCGACCGGCGAGCAGTTCGAAACCGTCGTTTGGGGCCCCGAAAACACCGCAGGCTACCTGCTGGACCCGACCGCCTTCCTGCGCGAGGCGCTCGATGACAACCGTGCCCGCTCCAAGATGGCCTACAAGGTGCGTGACGAACAGGTTGCGGCCGACCTCTATGCTTATCTTGCAACCTTTAGCCCCGACGTCGAGTTCGAGGATGACATGCCCGGAGAGGAAACGTCTGAGAGTGACGATGCAGTGATGGAAGAGATGGACAGCTCTGACGACGAGATGGAGCATTCCGAGGGTGACATGTCGGAGGACGAAGCCGAAACCGAGACGGCGAACTGAACTCGGTGGGTCATCATCCCTCCTCGTCCATAATGGTCGAAGACGCCGTGGCTGCAGGGACCCCGTCTTCTGCAACCACGTCTTTTGCCTTGCCCGCTTCCGAGGTCGAGCCGGCCCTTGCTGCCTTGTCCGGTAGGGGCGGTGTTCTGGCCATGCTGGTCGGGATCGACGGGGCCTTCTACCGGCCACTTGGGTCGCTAATGGCGTTTCCCACCGGCAGCGCGCCCGTGGGAAGCCTGTCTTCGGGTTGCATCGAAGGCGATATCGCCCTGCATGCCGCCGATGTTCTAGCCTCGAAAAAGCCGCGACGTCTACGCTATGGGCGCGGTTCGCCCTTCGTCGATATCCGCCTGCCCTGCGGCAGCGGGCTTGATGTGGTGCTTGTACCTGTCGCATCCGGCCCGCACATCGACGTGCCGCTCGCGGCCCTGCGCAATCGCCGCCTTGTTCGGCTGCGTTTACCTGATCTGCCCGAGGTGGAGATCCGTCCCGAGCCGCGCATGGTGGTGATTGGCACCGGCCCCGAGGCCGAAACCTTCGCCCGACTGGCTGAGACGGCGGGATACCCAAGCGAGCGGCGCGACAGGCTGGTTTTAGAGGAAGTTGATCCCGAGACCGCCGTGGTGCTGTTCTTCCACGACCATGAGCGTGAGACCGACATACTCGACACCGCCTTGCGCTCACCCGCATTCTGGATCGGTGCGCAAGGTAGTCGCACCGTCCAGGCGCGCAGACTTGAAATACTGCGCGCAGCGGGGTGGGATGATGCAGCGATTGCGCGGGTGCATGGGCCAATCGGTCTTATCAAGGGCAGCCGCAATCCCCGCGTGCTCGCCGTCTCGGTGCTGGCCGAGATCGTCGCCGCTGCTCAATAGGTCCGCCGTCGGTCCCATAAAAATCTGTACGACACCAGATCACACTCTTCCTTTCAGCCGTGCCGCGACGTGTACGCAGCCGGAGCCCGGAAGATGGCTAACTCCTTTGGGCGGCGCGCAGTGCCTGAGGAGTGTCAATGTCGAGGAGCAGGCAGGGCTCGGCGCGGCACAGATGCACCATGCCCGAAGCGGCCTCGCGCAGCAGCGCCGCCGCCCCGCGATCGCCGTCAAGAGTCAGAAGTTCAGGCAGCATACCTGCCGGAAAACACGCAGGCACCGAAATCCGTGACCCGTCATGCGCCGCTGCCGGGCAAGCATCGTCACAAGCGCCAAGCACTTCGCGCAGGAAGGCAGGTGTCACCCGTGGCATATCGCCCAAGGTCACCAGCAGACGCTTCGCCCCAAGCGCGTGGGCCCGGCGCGCGCCGGCACGTAGGCTGGCCGAGAGACCACCGCAGGGCTCCGGTGCTAAGGTCTTATATCCCGGCAGCAGTGCCACCACCGCCGGGTCAGTGCAGATTGCCAAGAGCCGGTCAGGGCCCACGTCACGCAATGCACTAGCGGCATGGGCAACCAACGGGCGGCCCTCAAACGGCGCCAGCAACTTATCCGTCCCACCGAAGCGCCGTGATCGGCCTGCAGCCAGCAGCACGCCGACAATCATATCGCACTCCACATTGTCGCTCTTTCGTCCTGCGATTTCTCCTTACCGCCTCCGCCCGTCAAGCAGTCCGCCCGGAACCGATCCTGCCAAATGGTTAGTGCCCGTTTCTCCTTGGGAACCATAAGCCGCTTGCCTACCTGCTTGTGACTTTTCGATCGCCTCGCGCTTGAACCTGATGGCCGGATCCGCTGCTCCTCATCATGGCATCCATGTTTCAGGATTGAGGAAGTGGGCATCCACTGACCACGGAGCTATTCAGTTGTTTAGTGAATGTATTCGACTAAGAACCAAGGTGGTCTCACAAGCATGGCCGGAGGTGCCGGGACCTTCAACGGCCGGATTCTTACGCTTTTTGCCGGCCGCAATGCGAGGGTTCATGTTCGACATTCTTTCGACCACTGGCGTGATCTTCGTCCTGATTGGCGTAGGCTACCTGTCCGTGCGGATGGGCGTGCTCGGCGCGAGCGACACGGCAACGCTGGGCAAATTCGTTGTCAGCTTCGCATTGCCAGCGCTGATCTTCCGAGCGGTAACGCAACGCCCGTTGAGCGAGATTGCCAATCCCGGCTATCTCGCCGCGATGCTCTTTGGCTCGCTCGCGGTTTTCGTGGCGGGATACTGGTGGATGCGGCGTCGGGATCATTCGCCACAGGCCAGCACCTTTCATGCCATGGGTATGTCTTGCGCGAACAGCGGCTTCATAGGTTACCCAGTGCTCCTCATGGCGCTGCCATCCGTGGCTACCTCGGCGCTGGCAATGAACATGGTGGTCGAAAACCTGGTGATGATTCCGCTGGTGCTGGTTATGGCCGAGCGGGCGAGCTCGGCTGGGCAAGAGGGGCACCGCTTGGCACTCATGATCGGGGCGCGGCTGATCCGCAACCCGATCATCCTCGCGCTGGCGCTCGGCATGGCGATTTCATGGTTCGGCTTGCAGCTGCCCCTGCTGGTCGAGCGCTCGGTCGAGACCCTTGCGAACTCCAGCGCTGCGCTGTCGCTGGCGGTGATCGGCGGTACGCTGGCTACCTTGCCGCTTAGTGCAGTGAACGGCTCGGTGATACCGGTGGTAGTCGGCAAGCTGCTGCTGCACCCGCTCGCTGTCGGGCTGGGGCTCGTCGCGATGGCCTCTGCCGGGCTGGGGGTGCGCGACGAGGGCCTCGCAGCTGCGGCGGTTATCATGTCAGCCATGCCAGCAATGGGGATCTACCCGATTCTGGCACAGCGCTTCGGTCAGGAGCGCAGCGCGGCTGTCGCAATGCTGGCGATGACTGCCGCGTCATTCGTGACGATCAGCGTCGTGTTGTGGCTGGCTCTGCCATGATTACCCGGGTCGCGCAGACGTCCAGTTAAAGAGCTATGACAAGATCGAAGTCAGCATCGAGCGCTCGCGGTCGCTGATCATGCCGCGGCTCCAGACATGGCCTCAGGCCGCATCGGTGATCAGCGCCCGGAACGGCGCGCCGAAGCCGGTCCGGGCCGCCTCGCCACGGTCGACATGCGCGTCGCCCAGTACCCACCGGTACGTCGTCAAACCCGCATCCGTGATACCGTTCATGATTTCGGTATCCCTTTCGGCCGAACCAACCGCTTCTGGGCGGCGATGCGGAACGGCGCGTTCGTCGCGCCATAGCCCGCATAGGCGCCGCGCCGTTCGACGATCTCGAAGAACAGCCCACCCGGCGTCGGTCGGGAGTAAAGCTGAAAGAACTCGCCCCCTGCATCCCGGTCATACATGATCTGACCAGCCCGCAAGCGGGCCAGCAGGGCGGGATCCAGATCGAAGCGTGCAGCGAGGTCATCGTAATAGTTCGACGGGATCGGCAGCGGCGCAAAGCCTATCCTCGTCAATGCGGTCGAGGTGGCAAGAATGTCGTCGCAGGCGAAGGCGGTGTGCTGCACGGCCGAATTGAAACTGTCGGCGAGGAAGCGGCCTGCGAAGGTGCGATGCGTCTCTGCCCCGTTCAATGTCAGCCGCAGCGCGCCTTCGGGCGCCTCGATCGCCTGGCTACGCACTAGCCCGTCGGGATCGGCGACGTCGACCATCGGGGATTTCGCGAGATCGAATATCGAAGTGTAGAACAACGCCCAACTCAGCATCTCATCATAGGCCATGGTCTCGCCCAGATGGTCGATGCGGGTCAGGCCGGCATCGTCCCCCCCTGTGCCTGATCCTGCGTTGGCCTCAGCAACGAACTCGCGCTCCCAGACCCCGGCGAGATCGGCGCTGTCATCGATGAAGTGCATCACCGAGCCGCCGACACCCCGGATCGCTGGAATGTCGGTTTCGCCCGGCCCGACCGGCTGGTGAAAGGGGTTCGCGCCGAGCGCACGTGCTCGCTCCATCGTTGCGGCCGCGTCCGACACGCCGATGCCGATGTCGCAGATCCCGGTGCCATGTGTGACGTAGGCGCTGTGCGCGAAGCCGCTCGTTTCGGTATTGACTACGATTCGGATCTTGCCCTGCTGCCACAGCTCGACCGACTTCGTTCGGTGCCGCCCCGTGCGCGCGAAGCCGAGCGCGGCGAGTTGGCGGGTCAGATCGCCGCTTTCGGCAGCGGAAGTTGCAAACTCTATGAACTCGACCCCGGTGGCGGCGATGCGGTCGGGGATGGCGGGCAGGCCCACGTCGACTCCCGGCTCCTCGCGCCGCACCCGGTCGAGCAGATGCACCAGCGAGCGATGCCCATCGCGGGCCACCGTCTCGGGCCGTCCCCCCCGGAACTGGTCATTGAAGATCTCGAGGCTGACCGGCCCGCGATAACCGGTGGCCATCACCGCGCGCATGAAGGCCGCCACATCGAGATCGCCTTCGCCCGGCATGTTGCGGAAGTGGCGCGACCAGTAGAGCAGGTCCATTTCAATCATCGGCGCGTCGGCAAGCTGCACGAAGAAGATCCGGTCGCCCGGAACACGACGGATCGTCTCGGGGTCAAGCTTGCGGCCCAGCGTGTGGAAGCTGTCGAGGATCAGGCCGACATTGGGATGGTCGGCGCGACGCACCACCTCCCAAGCGTCGCGATGATCGTTGACATGCCGCCCCCAGGCCAGCGCTTCGTAGCCGACGCGCAGGCCGCGCTTCGCCGCCCGCTCGCCCAGTTCACGGAAATCGTCCGCCGCGCGGTCTATGCCACCTATGGCATCAGGCGCCACCGACGAGCAGACCAGCACCAGATCTGTGCCGAGCTGCTGCATCAGGTCGAATTTGCGCTCGGCCCGGTCGAAGGCCTTCACGCGGCGCGCACCGACCAGCCCCTCGAAGTCGCGAAACGGCTGGAAGATCTCGATTCCAAGCCCGTGGTCGCGGATCATCGCGCCGATCTCGGCGGGCGAGCCGGCCTCGGCGATGAAATCCTGTTCGAAGATTTCGATGCCGTCGAAGCCCGCCGCCGCGATCGCTTCGAGCTTCTCGCGCAGGTTGCCGGGCACCGAGACCGTGGCGATGGAGCGGCGCATGATCAGTCCTCCCTGAGCCGGGCGCGCAGCGCGTCTTCGTCAAGGCTGCGTCCGGTAAAGAGCCGTGAGGCGTGGACCCCCTGGTAAAAGTAGAGCTCCCAGCCGGAGATGATCTGCAAGCCCTCGGCTGCCGCATCGGTGAGGAACTGCGTGTCCTCGGGCGTGTAGACCGCGTCGAAAGCCCAGGCTGCGCCCGCCATCGCCGCACGCGGCAGCGGCGTGCCGGGATAGCCGTCCATACCGAGGGGCGTGCAGTTGATCAGCCCGTCGCATCCCCGCGCCGCCGCCTCGGCGTCGCCTGCCACCTCGACCGTCATCGCCGCCGCCGCGGCGCGGAGCTCGGCGGCCAGCGTCTCGGCCTTGGCGCGATCGCGATCCACCAGCCGCAGCGCGGTGGCGCCCAGCCCTGCCAGCCCGAAGGCCACGGCGCGGCCCACGCCGCCGGTGCCGATCATAAGCACCGTGCCCGGGGCCGCCGCGCCGCGCACCCTGGCGTGCGCAGCCTTGAAGCCGGTGAAATCGGTGTTGTGCCCCTTTGCCCCGTCGGCCTCGAACAGCACGGTGTTGACCGCGCCGATGCCGCGCACCAGCGGGTCGTCGACGGTGACCTTGCGCACCGCGACCTCCTTGTAAGGGTAGGTGACGTTGATCCCGGCCCGAGTCGCGGCGCAATCTGCAAACACTGCGTCGAAGTCACGGCCGAGCTCGGCGGGGATCAGGCTGTCATAGACGGTCGGTATCCCCAGCATCTCGCCGGCGATGCGATGCAGCAGCGGCGAGCGCGAGGCGCGGATGTTATCGCCGATCAGCCCAAGTCGGAGCGTGTCGCCTGGCATGGTATGGTCCCTTGGCATGTCAGACCCCGTCGCCCCGGGCCCGCGCGGTGCCGAAGCGAGCGCGCAACCCGGTCCAGAGCGGGGTCTGGCTGATGAAGATGAAGACGACGGCGCCGAACAGCACCAGCGACAGCGGGCTGGTGAGGATGCCCATGAACAGCCTTCCCAGATCCTCCTGCTCGGAGATGATCGCCCGGCGCCAGTTCTCGTCGATCAGCCGGCTCAGGATCACGCCGAGAATGACGGGGCCGACCTGGTAGCCGTAGGTCTTGAGCAGGTAGCCGAAGGCGCCGAACAGCAGCATCCAGTAGACGTCGGTGATCGAATTGTTGACTGCGTAGGCGCCGACGATCGACAGCAGCAGGATCAGCGGGATCAGCACCGCGCGCGGCATCTCGACGATCTTGGTGAACAACCGGATGCCGGTCAGGCCGAAGATCAGCATGAAGATGTTGGCCAGCACCAGCGCGCCGGTGATGAACCAGAACATCTGCGGCTGCTCGATCATCAGCATGGGGCCGGGGTTCAGGCCGTGGATGAACATCGCGCCGATGATGATCGCGGTCACCGCGTCGCCGGGGATTCCCAGCGTCAGCATCGGGATGAATGCACCGCCGACAGCGGCGTTGTTGGCGGTCTCGGGCGCAACCAGACCTTCCTGCGCGCCCTCGCCGAACGGGACCTCGGGCTTCTTGGTGACCCGCTTGGCGTGGTCGTAGGCCATCAGCGCGGCGATGTCGCCACCCGTGCCCGGCAGCGCGCCAATGATCACCCCGATCGACGAGGTCTGCAGCGACAGCGGCAGGTATTTCCCAACTGCCCGCCAGGACGGCACGATCCGGCCGATGGTCTGCTTCACCGCCGCCTTGTCGATGTGATGCAGCTGGATCAGCGCCTCGGAGACGCCGAACAGACCGATCATCACGGCGATGAAGGAGATCCCGCCCCACAGCTCGACCATGCCGAAGGTGAAGCGTTCCTCGGCGGTGAGCGGGTCGAGGCCGACCGCGCCGATTAGGAGCCCGAGCGCGCCCGCGAACACCCCCTTGAGCAGGCTCTCGCCCGAGAGCGAGCCGACCAGCAGGATGCCGAGTATGGCCAAGAGCATGTAATCGCGTGGCTGGAAGGTCAGCGCGAACTCCGACACGAAGGGTGCCGCCACCGCCAGCACGCCGATGCCGATGAAGCCGCCGACGAAGGACATGACGGTCGACAGCCCGATCGCCTCACCGGCCTGTCCCTTTTGCGCCAGCGGATAGCCGTCGAGCGCGGTAGCGATCGCCGAAGGCGCGCCGGGGATGTTGAGCAGGATCGCGGTGCGCGAGCCGCCATAGACGCCGCCCATGTAGATGCCGACCATCAGGCACAGCGCCGGGTAGACGTCCCAGGCGAAGGTGAAGGAGATAAGGATCGACACCGCCATGGTCACCGACAGGCCGGGGATGGCGCCCACATAGATGCCCGCGAAGGTGCCAAGCGCGACCAGCCCAAGAAGCTTGAGGTCAAGCCAGGAGATCAGGAAGAATTGCAGCGCTTCGGTCATTGTATGTGACCCCCGGAGAACAGGTGGCCGAGCCAGGCCAGGATCTCGCCCTCGGGCACAAGGCCCGACGGCATCAGCACGGTGAACACCAACCGGAAGATCACATAGACCACGGCCAGCGAGGCCAGCGAGACGCCGAAGGACCACAGCAGGCCCCGGCGGCGCAGCGCATAGATCGATACGGTCAGGAACAGCAGCGATGTCGGCAGGAATCCCAGCGGCTTCAGCAGCAGCGCATAGCCCAGCATCATCGCGAACATCGCCAGGATCACCGGCGGGGCCACGTCCGAGAAGAACCTCAGCGCCGCGCGTTCGCGCAGCCTGAGCGTCTTGATCAGGATCGCCACCGAGGTCACCAGCATTGCGAAGGCCGCCGCCATCGGGAACGCCCCGGGCGAGGACAACGCCTCGAAGCCCGAGATCAGGATCGCCTGCCACAGCAGGAAGCCGCTCAACCCGACGAGGACCACCGCGAAGGCGGTCTCACCGGGCATCTTCTTGGATGGATCGTGCATGAATCGCCTCCCTGGCGGGGCATGGACGCGGGAAAGGGAATGTCCGGGCCGGGACGGCCCCGAAAGGGGGGCGGGCCGCGCGCGGCGGCCCGCCGGTCCGCGTTACTCGGGACGCGGGATGTCGAATTCCTCGGGCGAGGCCTTGGCGATGCCAGCGTCGTAGACCAGCCAGCTGGTCACAGACTGCCACTTGTCGAGAAATTCCTGCGCCTCGTCGCCGGAGATGTTCATCACCTGGAAGCCGCGGTCGTCCATCAGCTGCTGGAAATCGGCGTTCTCGACGCCCGCCGCATAGGCCTCAGAGAGCTTGGCGACCACATCGTCGGGTGTGCCCTCTTTGACGAAGACACCGAAGAACGGACCCCAAGGCAAGTAGGTCTCGAAAGCCGGGTAGGCCTCGGTGATCGGCGGCACGTCGGGCAGAGCCTCGTTCGCCTGTGTATCGATCAGCGCCAGTGGTTTGATGCGGCCGGCCTTGATCGCCTCGATCGAGGCGCCGAGCACGGCAGGCATCACGTCGATCGCGCCGCCCTGAAGCGCGGTCAGCGCAGGGCCGTCGCCATCATAGGGCACCGCCGTCACCGGCAGCTCGATCTCGCTTTGGAGCATCGCGGTAACCACCGATGGCAGGCCACCCGGGCCGGTGGAGCCGAACTTCACCTCGTTCGGGTTCTCTTGAATATAGGTGACCATCTCCTCGAGCGTGTCGAAGGGTGCATCGTTGTTGGCCACGAGGATCGGCACACCGCGCGCGATCACGTTGACCGGCACGAAGCTCGAATAGTCGATGTCGCCGAGCCCCATCACCTTGTAGAGCAGCGGGTTCTCGGCGCCCATCAGCAGGGTATAACCGTCGGCATCCTGAGCCGAGGCGAACTTGACCGCGATGGCGCCGACGCCGCCAGTCATGTTCTGCATGACCACCTTGCCGCCGAGCACCTCTTCGGCATGAGGGGTCACCGCGCGCATCACCGTGTCGGTCGAGCCGCCGGCGCCCCATTGAATGATGCCCTGGATTTCTTTCTCGGGGTATTCGGCCAGCGCCGGAACGGCAGTGAAAGCAAGCGCGGCCAGCGCGCCCGTAAACAGCGTCTTCATGTCATCCTCCCAAGGATCGGTTGTGTGCCGGGCGCTCCCATGCCCGTGCGACAAGGAGCATCATGACCCCGCGGCCGCGATAACGTCAAATGCCGAGATTGGCCACGCGTTAACCTGATGTTAATTATTTGGCCCGGCCCAGTCGCGTCTCGATACCGCCCCGGTCAGCTCCGCGCGCAGATCGGCAATCGCTTGCTCGGCGAAGCCCGATAGCACCCTGCCCTTCTTGCGGCAGGCATAGGCGGTGATCGAGCTGTCCTCCTCGAGCGCGATCCGCACCAGCCCCGGCATGTAGACCTCTGCCACCGAGAACTCGTCGATGAGCGCCACGCCGAGCCCGTGGCGCACGAGGCTCACCACGGTCTGCGCGAAGCGGCCACGCATCGACTGGCGCGGGTTGAGCCCTGCCGCCTCGAAGGGGGCGAGCAGGATTGCGCCGTAGGGATCGGTCGGATCGACCCCGATTAGCGGCTCGCGCGCGAGTTCATGGACCGAAACCGTCTCGAACGCGGCCAGCGGGTGATCCTCCGGCACCACCGCAACCAGCTGCCCCGTCGCCACCGGTTCGCTCTCGATGGCGGGGTTATCGACAGGATAGCTCATCATCACGAACTCGCCGCGCTCGAGAAGCAGGTAGTCGAGCGTCTCCTCGATCTTGAGGATATTGAGATCGATGTAGAGATCGGGCCAGCGCCGCCTGAGCCTGCGGATCGCGCGCGCGGCGATGAACTGGGCAATCGAGGGGGCCGAGGCAAAGGCCAGCTGTGCGTCCTCGCCGCGCTGGAGCGAGGCGATCGCATAGGTCAGGTTCTCGACATTATGGTAGACCCGGCCGATCTGCTCGAAGATCGGCCCGGCCTCGACCGATGGCACGAACAGCCCGCCCTTGCGTTCGAACAGGCGCAGCCCGAGCGACTCTTCGGTATGTTTGACCAGCCGGCTGACGCCGGGCGCCGAGACACCGAGCAGCGTGGCCGCGCCGTTGATGGTGCCGGTCATCATCACGGCACGCACCACCTCGACCTGGCGCAGGGTCATGTCCCGCATGTCGTACTCCTCCCCGTCCGCCGCACAGGGTTAGACAACACGGCGGGCGGGGCAATTGCGAAATTCGGCCGCCTTTAGGCCGCCCGGGCCGCCCCGTGCCGCACGGCGGCGAAGTCGAACAGCCCGTATCCCATCACGACCAGGAAGGCCGCGGCCGGCACCACATAGGAGAAGGTCGCGCCGGCGACATCGATCACCGCGCCTTGCACCAATGGCAGCAGCGCGCCGCCCAGGATCGCCATCACCAGCCCGGCCGAACCGAACTTGGTATCCTCGCCCAGCCCCTCGAGGGCGATGCCGTAGATGGTCGGGAACATCAGCGACAGGCAGGCCGAGATCATCACCACGGCCCACAGGCCCGACAGGCCCGGCACCAGCGCGGCATAGAGTGCAAGCCCTGCCCCCGTCAGCGCCAAGCCGGCCAGCAGCAGCGCAGGCCGGACGAAACCCATCACCCAGACCATCGCGAAGCGCGATACAAGGAATACCAGCAGGCTGGCTTGCAGATACCAGCCGGCCCCGGCCTCGTCGGTGCCGATCGCCGCCATCGCGTATTGCAGGGTGAAGGTCCAGACGCAGGTCTGGGCCGCGACATTGAAGAACTGCGCCACCACGCCGAAGCTGTAATGGCGGTTCTTCAGAAGCCGCTTCAGCGTCGCTTGGAAATGCACCTCGTGGCCGGCCTCGAGTTCGCGCTCGCTCGGCGTGGGCATGCGGCTGAGCGCGATCGCAATCCAGATCGCTACCAGCACCACGGCAAATCCGACATAGGGGACCATCACCGCCTGCAACTCCTCGGCGCGCAGCGCCCGCAGCGCGTCCGCTCCCATCGCGGCGCGCGCGTCTGCGTCGGCGGTGTTCAGGTTGGGCAGGATCAGCGCCGCTGACAGGAACACGCCAATATTGGTGCCGACCGGGTTGAAAGCCTGGGCGAGGTTGAGCCGGCGCGTGGCGTTGCCCTCCGGTCCCATGGCGATAACGAAGGGGTTGGCCGACGTCTCCAAGATCGACAGCCCGCCCGCCAGCAAGAACAGCGCCACCAAAAAGAAGCCATAGGTCATGGATATGCTGGCCGGATAGAACAGGAAGGCGCCCGCGATCGCGCAGCCCAGCCCGACCAGGATGCCGGTCTTGTAGGAGTAACGTCGATTTATGAAGGCCGCTGGCAAGGCGAGGCAGAAATAGGCTCCGTAATAGGCGAACTGCACCAGCGAGGACTGCAACGCGCTCATCGAGAAGATCTTGGAAAAGACCTGCACAAGTGGGTCGGTCATGTTGGCCGCGATGCCCCAGGCGGCAAAACAGGTGACGATGAGCATGAAGGGCAGCTTCATGCCGGCATGCAGAAATCGTGTCGGCTGGTTCATGTGTTCTCCCTCTCGAGCCTCCGGGCACCGCGGCCACACGTGGGACCGCGGTTGCGCGGCGCCTTTTGGAAGCGTCCGCCGGGACATGCCAGTGCCGAATGGCCCGGGTCGTTGACTGCGGGCACAATATTTCTCGCGGAATGACAAATTAGGGAAAATGTTCCGCCTATACTGCCTCCGATGCGATTTGCAGGCGATCGCTTGCCCGGCCCATTACGACGGATGGGAGAGCGCTGATACACAGTAAGGGGTGTGTCGGGCCAATGCAGATCGGCGCCAGTTGGACCAGCCTACTTGAGTGCTGCACGAGCCTACTTCCGCAAAGCTGAACCGCCCGATCTGGGAGAGTTCTCGTAAGCTGCCGGGTATGCAACGCGAGGAAGACCGATGCGGACATCTTGGTTCGGAAGACAGCAGATTGCCTTCATCTTGCAGACCGACAACCTTCGGCGCTGCGAGATCGCGCTAAGCGGATGTCGAGCGCGGGAGTTGCCCAGAATGTCATATCCCATGACTTCGAGCGCGAAGGGCCCCGAGGCCAAGGGTCGGTGGCCCGATCTGATACTGTAAACGGTCTCTGCGCCACCGCAACGCAGGCGCATATGGCTGTCGAGCCACATGCAGGGGCACTGGGTTGCATAAATGGCAATCGACGTGCATCGCCCATGATTACAGTAAGGTGGCTCGCCAACGACATCGAGCTTGTCGCACCAGGTCAACCGGTGGCAAACCCCGAATGGGTGTTGAGCAGGAACTGCGCGAAGATCGGCGCGCAGGCGGCGCCGAGACCACGCGCATTGCCACCCACCGCGCCCGCCTCGATCCGTGGCGGGATCAAACCGCGAAGATCGACCCGGTCGAGTCCCGCCCTGACCCGCTCCACCAAGGACGCGCGCACCTGCTCGGGAAAGCCGCCATCGATCAGCACCGCCTCAAAGTCGATCACCGCGCAGACCGTGGCGGCGGCGCGCGCCAGCTCCTCGCCCGCCTCGTCGAGCCAGGGCTCGATCACGTCGCTCATGCCGGACCAGTCCTGCGGGCATTGTCAGGTTGATGGTGCTGCGGAGGGGCATTGTCAGGTTGATGGTGCTGCGGAGGCCGGATAGCCGGCTGACATGCTGAACCTCGACGATCTCTCGCGCCTCAAGGGCCATCGATTTCCGCGGACCGTGATCGGCTACGCCGTCTGGGCCTACCACCGCTTCGCTCTTAGCCTGCGCGATGTGGAGGATCTTCTCGCGGAGCGCGGGGTCACTGTGTCCCACGAGACGATCCGGATCTGGGTCGCGAAGTTCGGGACGCAGTTCGCCGCGAAGATTCGACGCGACCGCCCCGGGCCAACCGACAAATGGCATCTCGACGAGGTCGTCCTCAAGATCAACGGCGTCAGACATTGGCTGTGGCGGGCGATCGACGCGAACGGCGACGTGCTGGACATCCTCGTGCAGTCGCGCCGCAACACGGCGGCCGCTAGGCGGTTCATTCGCAAGCTATTCAAGCGGTGGGGTCTGCCGCGGGTGATGGTGACCGACAAGCTCGGATCCTATCCGGCCGCGAAGGCGGAACTCGCCCCCGGCGTCGCGCATCGCCGGCACAAGGGGATCAACAACGCGGCCGAAGCATCGCACCGGCACACCCGCCGACGAGAGAAAATCATGGGGCGGTTCAAGTCATCGCGACACGCCCAGCGGTTCTTGTCGGTCCACGACCAGACAGCTGCCATCTTCCGTCCACGCCGTCACCGCCTCTCCGCCCGCTCTTACCGCAACGCAAGACGGGATGCGTTCGACATCTGGGCCGCCTACACGACCGAACTGTCCGCGTGAGCGGTCGCGGGCGGCAGCTTCTCCGTCCACCCAAAACAACCTGACAGTCCCGTTCGAGCGCGCGCTGATCCGCGAACGGACGCTGGCGGGGCTGGCCTTGGCGCGCGAGCAGGGCCGCGTCGGTGGCAATCCCGGCCTGCGCGACCGCGACCCGGAGGCGATCGCCACGGTCAGCCGGGCGCGCGACCGCAGCTACTTCGACAAGCTCAACGGCGATGCACAGCAGTGGCTACCTGCCGTACGGCAGGTTCCGGCCCCGGCTGCCTTGGGAGGACGTCGTGCGGATCATCAACAGCCGGTGCCGACCCACTGTCGCAACTGGCATCAGTGTCACAGGGCCGGGGTCAGCCGTCCCTAGCCGCGCTCCGAGCGGTCCGCGCGCCAAGGCGGGCCATGAGCCGCGCGAGCCCTTCTGCCTCGTCGATCCGCGCGACCGCGCGCCAGAGCGCCTCGGCCCCGGCCTCGCCCAGCAAGGTCGCCGACTTGTCGCGAAGGCGCCGCTCGATCAGCGCCGGATCGACGGGGGCGAGGATGTCGTGACGTGCCTCGTGGGTCCTGCCCGAAGCGATCACCGAAACCTCTGCGGCGCTGTCACTCAGGCCCTCGTCGGTCTCGACCCGCACCCGGTCGCGCAGAGCGCGCAGGTCCGCGCGGGCGCAGATGGCGTCGCTGTAGCTGTCCAATGCCGCAGTATCGACGCCCGCGAGCATCATCGCGGCGGTCAAACGGTAGCTGAACTTCGCCTGCAGGCCGGTGGTGGGTTCGGGCTGGTTGCAAACCGCGAGCCAGCGCGGATGGGTGCGGACGGTCACGCTTTCGATCTCGGCGGCGTTCAGGCCTTTATCGCGGATCTCGCGCAGGGCTTCGAGCATGGCGTGCAGACCGTGGCAGCAAGCGTGGAACTTGTAGGAGATGTTTGGAAAGATCCAACTGCGCCCGAGCCCGTCGAGCGCCGAGGCATCAGCACTGCCCGCATGGGTCGGTCCGAAGCCCTGCGCGCCCTCGATGGCATCGGGGGCCGAGGTGGCGCCGGCCCGCGCCAGCAGCGCCGAGGTCGCGCCGACCTCTGCGGCGAAGCCCGCGTTCAGCGGCTTGCCCATGGTGCCGAACTGGCTTTTCAGCCCCGCCGCGCGGGTCGCGGTCAGGCACAGCGCCTGCGCCATGCGCTCAGGATCGAGCCGCAGCATCCGCCCGGCCGCCGCCGTGGCACCAAAGGCGCCGGAGGTGCCGGTCTGGTGAAACCCCGCCTCATAGTGACTGCGCCCCAGCCAGCCCCCGACCCGGCAGGCCACCTCCAGCCCCACGGCAAGCGCCACGCGCGGATCGGCCACCTCGCCTTCGGTCTCTGCGATGGCCAGTGCCGCGGGGATCACCGCGACGCTCGGGTGACCGATATGGCCGAAATGCGTGTCGTCGTAATCGAGCGCATGGCTTGTCGCACCGTTGACCAAGGCCGCCTGCGCCGCCTGCGCGCGACCGCCGCCCAGGAGAGTGGCGCCCCGCATGGCATCACCGCCAAGCGCCATGCCGCGCGCCGCTCGCGCCACGGGCTCGCCCGTGCCGGCAAGGCCGACGCTGGCCCAGTCGAACAGCGACAGGGTGACGAACCGCTGCATCCGCGCGTCCGCATTCACCGGCCCGGATGCGAAATCAGCGAGAGTGCGGGCAATCGTCATGGCTTCGGGTCTCCTGTCCGGGATGATGAAGGCTCCTCCGCACCGCCCGCGCGCAGCAGCAGATCGTGCAGCCAGTCCGGCTCGGGCATAGCGGGGGCGAGCGGGTCTCGCGCGGCGAGCTTTTCGGACAGGACCAGCCCTGCGAGCCGTGTCCGGTCCCGCGCGGCTGCACCTTGGCTCAGCCGCGCGGCTTCCCAAGCGAGAAAGACGCCGGAGGTGGCGTCATAAAGCGCCGTCGCCGCGCGGCGCGTCTCATGCGGCTCGGGCGGGCCCTCCTGCCCCGCGACGCTGCGCATCAGTGCGGCCGCGCGCGTCAGCGCCTCGTTCAAAGGTTGTGCGAGATCGGGCTCGACCTCGTGCAGGCAGTCGCGCAGATAATCGAGCAGGGCATCGAGCGCGCCCTCGCGCCGCGTGGCGCGGGCCACGTCGAGCGCCACGATGTTGCTCGTGCCCTCCCAGATCGAGCCCAGATGCGCGTCGCGCAGCACCCGCGCGTCGGACCATTCCTCGATATAGCCGCAGCCGCCGCGCACCTCCATCGCGTCGCCCGCCACCTTGCGCGCATCGCGGCAGACCCGGAACTTGATCAGCGGTGTGAGGATGCGCAGCACGCGGGCCATGCCCGCGTCGCCGCGATCAGCCGCCTCCAGCACCCGCGCGGTATGAAACACCATGCCGCGGCCCTGCTCGGCGGCGAGATGCATCTTCGCCAGTTGCCGCCGCATCAGTGGCATCTCGATCAGCTTTTGGCCAAAGGCGCAGCGGTTGCGGGCGACGTGGAGCGCCTCCGAGACCGCGCGGCGCATCAGCCCGGCGCTGCGCACGCCGTTGGCCAGACGCGACATGTTGATCATGTCAGTCATCTGCTTGAAGCCCTGCCCCGCCTCGCCCACCAGATGCGCCTGCGCCCCCTCAAGCACGATCTCGCCCGAGGCCATTGAGCGGCTGCCCATCTTGTCCTTGAGCCGGATGATCCGGTAGGCGTTGAGGCTGCCGTCGGGCAGGTGCCGTGGCAGCAGGAACAGCGACAGCCCCCCTGTGCCCGCGCCGCCGCCCTCTGGCCGCGCCAGCACCATCGCAAGCGCGGCGTCGGGGTTGGAGCAGAACCACTTGTCGCCGTAGAGCCGCCAGCCGCTTTCTTCGTGCCGCGCCACCGTCTCCACCGCGCCGACATCCGAGCCCGCCGCCTGCTCGGTCATGAACATCGCGCCCTGAAACAGCTCGTCCATGCCCTGGCTGGTCAGCCGGTCGAGATAGCGCTCGATCAGATCGCCCGAGCCGGACTTGCGCAGCGTGCGGGTGAGCGAATCCGTCATGCTCAGGGGGCAGCACAGGCCGAACTCGGCCTGTACGAAGAGATAGACCAGCGCGTATTTCGCCATCGGATGCAGCGCGTCCGGCTGGCCGAAGACGCCGCCGCGATGCGACATGGCGGCAAGACCGAACTCACTGAAGGCATAGCGTTCGAGCTCGACATAGGCGGGATGTTTCTCGATGCGCTGGCACGCCGCCCCGGTGCGGTCGCGCAGCGTCAGCACGGGCGGGTTTTTGTCGGCGGTCAGCGCCAGCCCTTCCAGCCGGTCGCCGACCAGCGCGCCCATGCGGTCGAGCTGCGGCTCGATCACCGGGCGCAGCGCTTCGGGCAGATAGACCGATATCAGCGCCGCGAAGGCCGGATCGCTGCGGTAGCTGTTCTGCCCGCGGCTGTCGGGCACCCCTGTCTCGCTTACCGGCATCTCGCCCGCCCTCATTGGCGCAGCGCCGCCCGCGCCGCATCGTATTCGCGCGCGAGACGGGCCACGACCTGTGCCGCGGGCTCCAGCGCGCGTGATTGCGCCACCGCCTGCCCGGCGCTCCAGACTTGGCTCCAGGCCTTGGGCCGCTCAGGGTCGGACTTGTCCTGCATACGGCGCGGCTGCGCGCGGCGGGCCTCTTCGGGGTCGACGCCCGCCGCCTCGACGCTTGCCGTGAGGTAGTTGGCATGCGTGCCCGAAAACAGCGGCGTGTAGGTGATGCCGTCGGATGCGGCGGCGAGGATCATCTCCTTGTGCCCCTCGGGCGCGATCGCCTCCTCGGTCGGGATGAAGACCGTGCCCGCATAGGCAAACTCGCAGCCCAGCACTTGGGCTGCGAGGATGGCGCGGCCATTGGCGATGGCGCCCGACAGCACCAGCGGCCCGTCGTAAAAGCCGCGCACCTCCTCGACCAGCGCGAATGGGCTGAGCGTGCCGGCATGGCCGCCCGCGCCCGCGCAGACGAGGATCAGCCCGTCGACCCCGGCCTTGAGCGCGCGGCGCGCGTGGCGCGGCTTGATCACGTCGTGAAACACCACGCCGCCATAGCCATGCACCGCTTCGACCACCTTGTCGGGCGCTGAGAGCGAGGTGATGACCAGCGGCACCTTGTGGCGCACAATGGCGGCGAGGTCGTCGTCGAGCCGGGTGTTGTAGTCGTTGACGATGAGGTTGACCCCGTAGGCGGCCGGGGTCTCCCCGGTGTCGCGGCGATGCGTCTCCAGCCGGGTCTCGATCTCGGTGAGCCATGTGTCCAGACGCTCGGCGGGGCGAGCGTTGAGCGACGGAAAGGTGCCGATCGCCCCGGCGCAGCACTGCGCCACCACCAGATCGACGCCGGAGGCGAGGAACATCGGCGCGCAGATCAGCGGCAGCTTCATCCCCGCCTTGAGCGCCGAGGCCGGCCCGCCTGCCGTGATGTGACGTTGCTCGGTCATGTCGTCCTCACTTTGCTGTCGATGATGGGCGCGTCGCCGGGTCGGCGGGCCGCGTTGTCTCTGCGCCGTTCCGCGCGAGAAGACGCCGGGCTCGCACCGCCACCGGGGACTGCACGGGCTCGGCGGGCGCGCCGCCGTCGATGGCGCCGATGTGGCGGATCCAGTCGAGATCCTGCGGGATCGCACCGAAGCCGGCACGCGCCGGGGCGATCTGCCGGGGGTGGATCAGGCACTTGCCGCCGAAGCCGAGCTCATGGGCATGCCGCGCGTCATCGGCCACCGCCGCCGCATCCTCCACGCCGATCGACACGCCGTCGAGCGGTGCCGGACGCTCGGCAAGCCGCGAGGCGAGCACCATGCGGCTGCGCAGCGGCAGCAAAGCCAGCCGGGTGTGGGCGCAACCCATGTCCTCCGACAGGTCGATTGAGCCGAACGCCAGCCGGTCCGCGGTCAGCGCGATGGCCTCGACATTCGACAGGCCGCGTGCCGTCTCGATCATCGCCACGATCCGCTGCCCCTCTCCCAGACCGGCGCGCAGCCGCGCGACCTGCTCGGCACTCTCGACCTTGGGCAGCACGACGCCGTCGACGCCGCTCATCCGGGCAAAGGCCACATCGTCGCGGTGCCACGGCGTGCCGGTGCCGTTGACCCGCAGATAGAGTTTCACCGCGCGGTGTTCAGGCAGCGCGCCCGCCGGAATGCGCCGCACCGCCGCCTTGCTGTCGGGGGCCACGGAATCCTCGAAATCGATGACCACGGCATCGGCCCCCGCCTCGCAGGCCGCGGCAAAGACATCCGGCCTGTCGGCGGGCACGAAGAGCGGAAAGCGCGGCGTGTCCTCGCCCGGGTCGATCAACTCCATGCGGTCCTCCACCCTTGGCAGCGCCCCTGATGGCCCGGTGAGCGCGCGCGCATGATCCATGCCCTCCCCCGGCTCAGCCGCCCTGCGGGCCGCTGTTGCGCAGGATCTCTTCCTCGGTCCTCTGCCACAGCTCGAAGGCCATCGGATCGCTGCGCTCCTCCAGCAGATGCCCGACAAGGCCGATCGAGCGGGCCATGACGCCGAAGCCGCGCACGATCTGCCACGGAAAGCCGAACTCGCAGCAGATCGCCCCGATCGCGCCGGTGGCGTTGATCGGCAGCGACTTGCCCCGCGCCGCCTCGGCCTCGCGCTGGATCGCCTGCATCAGGGCCACGTGGTCGCCCGACAGGCCGTTCTGGGCCGCGATCTCGAACAGGCGCGGCGTGCGCGGGTCCACGGGCTTGTGCAGCGGATGGCCCAGCCCCGGCACGATGGCCTTGCGCGCGGCGTAATCGGCGACGACCTCGCGCGCGATCGCGTCGAGATCGGCACCTTGGCCTGTCCGCTCGGCGGGTAGCGCCTCGTAGAGCATCCGCGCAGCCCCTTCCATCGAGCCCACGAAGACCGTGCCCAGCCCGTTGAGCCCCGCTGCCACCGCACCTTGGAGCGACTCCGGCGCCCCCATGTAGGTCAGCCGCGCCACCATGGCCGAAGGGGTAATGCCATGTTCGACCAGCGTGATGACGATGGCGTTGAAGACCTTCGACTCCTCGGGCGTCGGCTTGCGGTGCGCGGTCAGCAGGAAGGCGAGGTCGCCAAGGTTCATCTCGCCCAGGATCTCGCTCGGCAGGTCGAGGCCGCGCACGGTGATCCGGTCGGTGGTGCTCCAGCCGATCTCGGAGGTCAGGTGGTCCTTGCGCTTGGGCATGGGTCGTCCTTTCAGGTCAGGATGTTGGCCCCGGTGACGGCGCGCACGGCGTCGAGGCTGTTGCCGGGGGTCAGCTCCACGAGCCCGAAGCCATCGGGTGTGATGTCGAGCACCGCAAGGTCGGTGTAGACGCGGCGCACGACGCCGAGGCCCGTCAGCGGATAGGTGCAGCGTTTCAGAAGCTTGGGGCTGCCGTCGCGGTCGACATGACGCATCATCACGAGGATGGTCGGCACCCCGACCACGAGGTCCATCGCGCCACCGACGGCGGGGGGGAACTTCTCGTCGAGCGTCGCCCAGTTCGCCAGATCGCCGGTTTCGGCCACTTGGTAGGCGCCGAGCACGGCTATATCGATATGACCACCGCGCATCATCGCGAAGCTGTCGGCGTGTTCGAAATAGGCCGCCCCAGGCGCGGTCGTCACATAGCGCTTGCTGGCGTCGATCAACTCGAGGTCTTCTTCGCCCTTGGGCGGGGTCGGGCCGACGCCCAGGATACCGTTCTCGGAATGGTAGATCACCTCGCGCCCCTCGGGCACATGGGCCGAGACATGGGTGGGCTTGCCGATCCCGAGGTTGACGTAAGTGCCGTCGGGGATGTCGCGCGCGACACGCGCGGCCAGCTCGGCATCGGTCAGAGAGTTGAAAGACATGACGCTCATGGGCGCACCCCGTATTCCACGACGCCCTGGACGAAGATGCCCGGCGTCACCACCAGTTCCGGATCGAGCGGCGTGCATGACAGCTGCCGCACCTCGGCCACCGCATGGCGCGAGGCCATGGCCATCACCGGGTTGAAGTTGCGCGCCGTCGCATGGTAGCTCAGGTTGCCCCAAGGATCGCCGCGATCTGCGCGCAGCAGCGCGAAATCGGCTGGAAGCGGTGGCTCCAGCACATAGCCTTTGCCATCGATGATCCGCGTTTCTTTGCCCTCGGCTAAAAGCGTGCCGTAGGCGGTGGGCGTGAGAAACCCGCCAAGCCCTGCCCCCGCCGCGCGGATGCGTTCGGCCAGCGTGCCTTGGGGGACGACCTCGAGCGCGATCTCGCCCGCCTCGAAGCGCCGCTCGAACCAGATCGAGCCGGGCGAGCGCGGATAGGAGCAGATGACCTTGGCCACCCGCCCCTCCTTCAGAAGCTTCGCGATGCCGGTGTCGCCCGCGCCCGCGTTGTTGGAGATCACCGTGAGCCCGGTCGCGCCCTGCTCGAGCAGTGCGTCGATCAGCCCGAAAGGGATGCCCGATGAGCCGAAACCGCCGATCATCACCGAGGCGCCGTCGGTGATCGGGGCCACCGCCTCGGCCAGATCCGTCTTGCTCTTGTCCATAAGTCTCTCTTGTCTCTCTGGTCAGACCTTGACGGTGCCGGCGCGCCGTTTCAGCCCGAGATTGACGGCGATCACCGCAGCCAGGACGCCCGCGCCAATGAGGCTGGTCGTCAGTTCGGGAAACAGGATCAGCACGCCGCCTGCCGCGAAGGCGATCCGGCTCGGCACGCCGATCCGGCCGATCCCGTAGATCCAGGCCTCGAAGGCCGAGGTGATCGCCCAGATCGCCACCAGCGTCAGCGCCACCCGCTCGATGATCTGCAGCCATGTGCCTTCCATGATCAGCGCCGGGTCGTAGACGAAGATGAAAGGCAGCACGAAGAGCGGCATGCCGAGGCGCATCGCGTGAATGCCGGTCTGCATCGGCTTGGAGCCTGCCACGTTGGCCGCCGTGATCGCGGCCAGCGCCACGGGGGGCGTGATGTAGGACAGCATGCCCCAGTAGAGGATGAACAGGTGGCTCGCGATCGGGTTGAGCCCGGCCTGCACCAGCGCGGGCGCGAGCAGTATCGACAGGAAGATGTAGCAGGCCGTCACCGTCATCCCCATGCCGAGCACGAAGCTCGTCACGGCGCCCGCGATCAGCATGAGCGCGGTGTTGCCGCCCGCATAGAGCAGCAGTTCGCGTGAGAAGGCACCCGCCACGCCGGTATAGGACAGCCCGCCCACGACGAGGCCGATCCCGGCCAACACGGCGACGAGGCTCGCGATGTTCGATGAGGTGTCGAGCAGCAGCGCCTTGGCGCGTGCCCATGTCAGCCGGGTGTCGCGGTTGAACGCGGTCGCCACCAGCATCACCACCGAGGCGTAATAGGGCGAGCGCGCCTCGAGCCGCATTCCCATCAGCACGAAGATCAGCACCGCGAGGCTCAGAAGATAGGGCCAGCCCGACTTGAGCACCGGCCAGAGCGGTGGCAGCTCCTCGCGCGGCAGGCCCATCAGCCCGCGACGCGCGGCATACATGTCGACCTGCAGCAGCAGCGCCACATAGAACATCAGCGCCGGGATCACCGCGGCGATGACGATGGCCGAATATTGCACCCCGAGGAACGAGGCCATGACGAAGGCCACGGTGCCCATCACCGGTGGCATCAGCGTGGCGCCTGTAGAAGCGCAGGCCTCGACCGCGGCGGCGTAATGTGCGGGATAGCCCACGCGCCGCATCGTCGGGATCGAGAAGGGCCCGGAGGTCAGGATGTTGGAAATCACGCTGCCCGAGAGCGAGCCCAAGATGCCCGAGCCCAGCACCGCGACCTTGGCCGGGCCACCGCGGCTGTGACCAAGCAGCGCCGAGGCCAGCTCCATGAAGAAATCGCTGCCCTTGGTGGCGACGAGCACCGAGCCAAAGATCACGAAGCCGATCACCAGTTCGGCCACCACCTGCATCGGGATGCCGATGATGGATTCAACGCCGAGCACATGCGCCCTGACGGTGCCGACCAGCGAATATTCGGTGCCCCACAGGAACCCGGGCATTAAATCGGCGTAGAGCGGGTAGGCACCGAACAGCAGCGCCGTGACCAGAAGGATCGGCCCACCCGAACGGCGCACCCCTTCGAGCACCAAGACGATCAGCACGAAAGCCATGACGTCGGCCGTGACCGGCGCGTCGTATTCCCAGCCCTTCTGGATAATCTCCAGCCCGTGCAGCCCGAGCCAGCCGCCGCTGACGACGGCGGCAAGTGCAAGAATTGGATCGAGCCACCACAGCTGGCGCGGCTTGAGCGGGTTGGCGGGCAGGGTCAGGAAGGCCAGCGCGAGAAAGAGCCCGATCAGGTAGTAGAGATAGGCGTTGCCGAGCGGCTGGAACCCGAAAAGGTTCAGCAAGAACTGCTGGTTGATCGCCATCATGACGCCGAGCGCGCCCATCACCATGACGATCACGCGGATGATGCCGCGGCGCGGCGCGGCGCCCGGCGCAGGCGCGGTTCGCCCTGTCGGCGCCAGCGCCTCGGTGGTGTTTTCCGACTGCATGCGGTGTTCCGATCCTTGCGGGACGTCTCCCCGGCCGTTGTCGCGGCGGGGAGACGTCCGAGCCTCGCGCTTCAGTTCAAGCCGGCCACGACCTCGGCGCGCCGGGCCATCCAGGCCTCGGCAAAGGCCTCGGCCTCGAGGCCCTCGTTCTCAGACTGGAACGTCTCCCATGCCGCGAGAAGCGCATCCATCCGGGCGGTGCGCCTATCGTTCCAGGCGGTGTCCTCCTCGGTCCAGATGCCCTTTTCCTCGAGGTATCGAATCGCGCCCTCGTGGAACGGCACGTCGATCGCCGGCTTGCCCGACATCTCCAGCGTCCAGCGCTCCATCGTGGCAGTGCCGTCCTTGTAGAGGTCGTAGGTCTCGTCGAGCGCCTTGATGAAGGCATAGACCTCGTCGGCGGACTTCTCGGCGGTGGTGGTGATCACCGGGTAGCGGTAAGCCGCCATCTTGGCGATTTCGCCCTCGGGCAGACCGGCGGCGATGTCCTCGTCGGAGGGCCCCATGATCGGCAGCACCTTGGCCAGACCCTCCCAGCCGGCGGTGTTGTCCGCCTCGAGCGGCGCGTAGTGGATGCCGCGCGGGCTTTCGGCGAGCTCGTAGAGCTGGCTGGTGGTTGGCGTGGTGCAGGTCGCGTCGGATTCGTTGCGCGTCATCGACGACATGGCCGAGGCGTAGGTCGGGAAGGTGATCACCTCGACATCGTCGAGCGTCAGCCCGCCGAAGGCGAGGATCGCCTCGCATTTGACGTTCACCGAAGGGTTTCCGGCGACGAAGGCGATGCGCTTGCCGCGCGCGTCCTCGACCGTGTCGATCCCGGCGTCGCCCGCCGCGATCAGCGTGATGCCGGCGGGTCGGCCCGCCACGGCGCGCAGGTTGCGCGGACCCCAGTCAGGCGTCGCGAAATCGAAGGCGCCCTCGGCGACGAAGAAGGCCTCGGTGGCGAGGAAGGCGTAATCCGCCTTGCCCTGCAGCAGCGGCTGCAGGCGGCCGATGCCGCTGCCCGAGGGCTGGATCCGCACGCGGGTGCCGAACTCCTTGCCAAAGGCGTCGGCGATGGCCGAGGCCTCGGCATAGCCGGCGGAGCCGACGTCGTAGGAGGTCCAGACCATGGTCTGCGGCAGCTCCTGCGCCGAGGCGGTGAGCGCCCCCAGCGCCATGAGGCCGCTCAGCGCGGCTCCGTAAGTGATCGCGGTCTTCATGCTATCCTCCCTGTGCGCTTGCAGCCGTCCACGGGTCGATCCTCCACCCACCCGTTCCCCGTCAGGCGCGCTTTGGCGCACTCCAAACAGGGATGACGTCCTGTACGGCACAAGACTGCCGGGCTGGCAGGTATGTTTCAAATGCATTATAGACATATCAGCGATATGGTCGGGGCATGAATGGAACTGAAGCAGCTGCGCAATTTCATCCATGTCGTCGAGTTCGGCGGCATCACCGCCGCGGCCGATCACCTGCGTCTTGCTCAGCCGGCGCTGAGCCGGCAGGTGCAGGCGCTGGAGGAGGAGTTGAACGTCTCGCTGTTGCGCCGCCACGGGCGCGGCGTCATGCCGACCGAGGAGGGGTTGCGGCTGGCGCGGCGTGCCAGGGCGATCCTCGAGGAGGTCGAGGACATGGCGGGCGACATTTCGGGACACCGTGTGCCGCTCTCGGGCGCGGTAACGCTGGGCCTGCCGCCGACCGTGTCGGAAATCCTCGCGACCCACATGATCGAGCGGACCATGGCCCGCTATCCGCAAGTGAAGCTGCGGGTCATCTCCGGCTTCAGCGGCCATGTGCAGGACTGGCTGCTGCGCGGAAAGATCGACCTCGGGGTGGCCTACGAGGGGCAGAAGTCCTCCTCGATCAGGACGCACCCCATGATCAGGGAACAACTGTTCCTGATCCAGTCGTCGCGCACGGCCCCCGGCCGGGACGGTGTGCCGATCCCGTTTGCCGAGGCGCTGGCGCAGCCGCTCATCTTGCCCAACCCCGAGCATGGGCTGCGCGGGCGCATCGAAGCGATCTCGCGCGACGAGCAGATCGACCTCGACGTGGTGCTCGAGATCGACATCCTGCCGACAATGCTCGTCTTCGTCGAGCGCGGGCTCGGCAGCACCATCCTGCCGCTGGTCAGTGTGATCAACCAAGTGCGCGACGGGCGGCTTATCGCCCGGCCCATCATCCGGCGCACCATCGACCGCACATTGGTACTGATGTCGCCCTTGAACCGGCCCGGTTCGCGCCTGACCACCAGCTTCGCCGAATTCCTCAGGGCGGAGGTCCACGCGATGGTGGGCAGCGGCGAATGGCCAGGCACCACGCTCTGACGCGGTAGCAATGCCACCCCGGCATGGTCGGCTGCCGCAACATGCGAGCCCCTGCAGGCAGGGATCAGATCCAGCCAGCCAGCATCAGCGTTGCCAGAAATATCATCCATGTGGTCAGGATCGCCGCACAATAGGCGCCGTTCCAGACGAGGCCGATGACATGGCTGCCCCGTCCGACGATCGTGGCCGCGATCACTAGCGTCGTGATGAAGGGCGACAGGCCGATCACCGCGGTCCAGCCGCCGGTGATTGCAAGCGCGATGGCAGTGTCGCTCAGCCCCGGTACCGCGAGCTGCGAAGCGAGCGTGCCGAAGACCGAGGCCGAGACGATCGGGTTCACCCCTACCAGCGCCATTCCTACAACCCCGAGGCTCAGCCCCAGCGCAAGTGCAACCGGCCCGAGCCCGAGCGCCAGGACCCCAGCGCGCAGAGGCGTGGTCGGCAGGATCTCAAGCAGCACCACTGGTAGGAAGCCCGCGGCGGCGAAGACGCCCACCTCGGCGCCGAGATCCGACAGCCGCGTCCATGCCGCTCGCACGGCGGCTCCGACCCCCGCCGCCGCGCCGTCCATGGCGCGGTGACCCGTCACCGCCGCCCAGACAAGCGCATAGCCGGGCACCGCGAAGATCAGCGCCTGCTGGAACCCGAGCGGCGTCAGCGCCTCGCCCGCGAACACCGCCGCTCCAAGTGCAAGCACATGCCCCACAAGCGCCACAGCGCCGCGCCAGCTGCCCGGCGGCGGGCTCGGGCGCGGCAAGCCGAGGCGTTGGAAACGACGCCCCTCCAAGCGGTCGAAGCCCCAGCCGATGGCGACGAAGACGAAGGACATCGCAAAACCGATGGGGCCAAAATCCATATAGGACAGGCCCGGCAGCGAGATCAGCAGCGCGTTGGTCGCAAAACCGAAGGGGGACCACAGCGAGATCATCGAGAACCCCCGGATCACCGCCATGCTCATGCGCCTGAGCCGCGCCTCGCGCGCCGGGGCGGGCAGCCGGGTGGCGCTTTCGTCGGACATCGAGCGGCGCGCGAGATCGAGCAGCAGCGCCAGCCCGCCGAAATTGATCAGCACGCCGAAGAGATGGCCGCCGAATGTCATCGAAAGATAGCGGTGCGACGCTGGCTGGTTGGTAAGAAAGAGCCCCGCCTGCCGCACCTCGGGCGCGATCGCTGCGGCCGAGCGCAGCGTGCCCAGCATCGCGATGAGAGATGCGAGGAACAGCATGCGCTCCACCGCCTGCCACAGCGTCGCGGCCGCCACGCCGCGCCAGAGCGCCAGTGCCAATGCCCCGCCGCACAGCAGCAGAGGCACCCATGTGCCGACACGGAACTGGCGCCAGCCGAGCATGAGGAACGACACCAGCGCCGCCGTGGCGAGCAGTGTCAGCAGCCGGGACTCCACGACGATGAGCAGCAGCGTCGTCAGCATGACGACTGCCATCATCCCCCGCCGCGCCGTTGCCGCTATAGAGGCGCTGCCGGGATGTGGCAGCGCGGCCCTCGTGCTCAGCATCCGGGCGACTGCAGGCGTATCTCTGCGGTAAGGTTCGCGCGGCCCGGCTCGGTCAGCGCGACCTGTCCCCCGCGCCATGCGGCCCGGCAAAGTGTATCGCCTGACATAGGCTTGACCATCGTCGCCGTGATAGGAAGCGGTTCGAACACATTGCCCTTCACGCCATTGGGCATTGGCGGTCCCCCTCCGATCGAGATCCTCGCGTTCTTGCGGTAACAGATGTGTTCTATATGGTAAACGGCATTCTTTATGGGGAACATGGTGACAGACGATACCGGATATAAGCCTGTGCCAGCCGTGCAGAACGCAGTGACGCTCATGCGCAGGCTCGCCGCCCACGGCCGTCCCATGGGGGCGACACATATCGCGCGCGAAACCGGGCTCAACATCTCGTCGGCCTTCAACATCCTGCGCACGCTGAGCCACGAAGGGCTCCTGAGCTTCGATCCCGAGACCAAAACCTACCGGATCGGTATGGGGCTGATGGAGTTCGCCACGCCGCTTTTGGGGGCGAACCCCTCGGATATGATCCGGCCCGCCCTGACCGCGATCGCGCAGGAGCACGAGGTGATGATCGCGCTGTGGCAGATGACCGAGCAGGGGCGGATCGTGCTGACAGACCGCTTCACCGCGCCCAACATCCTGCACGCGGTGCTGGCGCGCAACAGCCGGCTGCCAGCCTTTTCGGGCGCGATCGGGCGCTGTTACGCGGCGACAATGGGGTATGACGAGGCCCGGACGCGCAAGGGCTTTGAGACGGTGCGCTGGCAGGACGCGCCGAGCTTCGATAGCTATTGGCGCGATGTGCAGACCGCGCGCGAGACCGGCACTGCCAGCGATCGAGGCCAGCTCTATCGCGGCCTCGACATCGTGGCCTCTTTGGCCTGCGACGCTAAGGGATCGCCCCGTCTTGGAATGAGCAGCATCACCATCGCAGGCCAGAAGACCGAAGAGGATCTCGCCCGTGTCGCAAGCGCGCTGGCCGAGGCTGCAAGACAGATCGAACGCTGTCTCTTTGGCCGTCACGCCGAGGCTCCGGCGCCGTGATGAAGACGCGAAGGCCTTGCGCGGAATGCCCCTCAGTCGAACTGCTTCATTCATTCATGCCTTTTCGGCATATCTGAAAGTTCGACCAGATATTTGTATTATGGATCGGCCGATCCGATGATGGGGTCATGCGGAGCGCCCCGCATTGATCGATCCCGGAGGACGAGCACGTGTACGATTCCAGCACTGACGAGTTTCAAGACATCCGCGATGCCGTGCGCGCGCTCTGCGCCGAGTTTCCTGATGCCTATCACCGTGAGATCGACGAGGCGCGCGGCTACCCCGAGGCCTTCGTCGAAGCGCTGACCCGCGCGGGTTGGATGGCGGCGCTGATCCCCGAGGAATATGGCGGCTCGGGACTGGGGCTGATGGAAGCCTCCGTGATCATGGAGGAGATCAACCGCGCGGGTGGCAACTCCGGCGCCTGTCACGGCCAGATGTACAACATGAACACGCTGGTCCGGCACGGCTCGGAGGAACAGCGGCAGAAGTACCTGCCCAAGATCGCCAGCGGAGAGCTTCGCCTGCAGTCGATGGGCGTGACGGAACCGACCACCGGCACCGACACCACCAAGATCAAGACCACCGCCGTCAAGAAGGGCGACCGCTATGTCATCAACGGCCAGAAGGTCTGGATCAGCCGGGTGCAGCATTCGGACCTGATGATCCTGCTGGCGCGCACCACGCCCCTGTCGGAGGTGAAGAAGAAATCCGAGGGCCTGTCGATCTTCCTCGTCGACATCGCGCAGGCAATGAAGACCGGCATGACTGTCAAGCCGATCCTCAACATGGTCAACCACGAGACCAACGAGATCTTCTTCGACAACCTTGAGATCCCTGAGGAGAACCTGATCGGCGAGGAGGGCAAGGGCTTCAAGTACATCCTGACCGGGCTCAACGCCGAGCGCACACTGATCGCGGCCGAATGCATCGGAGATGGCTACTGGTTTACCGACCGGGTGGTGAAATACGTCTCCGAGCGCGAGGTCTTCGGCCGCGCCATCGGCCAGAACCAGGGTGTGCAGTTTCCCATCGCCGAGGCCTATATCGAGATCGAGGCTGCCAACCTGATGCGCCAGAAGGCCTGTCGACTGTTCGATACGGGCGACCCCTGCGGCGCAGAGGCCAACATGGCCAAGTATCTTGCCGCCAAGGCCTCGTGGGAGGCGGCCAATGCCTGCCTGCAATTCCATGGCGGCTATGGCTTCGCCGCCGAATACGACGTGGAGCGCAAGTTCCGCGAGACCCGGCTCTACCAGGTGGCGCCGATCTCCACCAATCTGATCCTGTCCTATGTCGCCGAACATGTGCTCGGCCTGCCGAGGTCGTTCTGATGGCAGCGCACCGTCCGCTTGAAGGGCTCAAAGTCGTGGCCATCGAACAGGCCGTGGCCGCGCCCTTCGCCACGGCGCGGCTTGCCGATGCGGGGGCCGAAGTGATCAAGATTGAGCGGCCCGAAGGCGATTTCGCGCGCGGCTACGACGACGTGGCAGCAGGCCAGTCGAGCTATTTCGTCTGGCTCAATCGCGGCAAGACCTCCGTGACGCTCGACCTTGCCTCCGAGGCGGGCAAGGCCGAGCTGGCACGCCACCTCGACGGTGCCGACGTGCTGGTGCAGAATCTGCGGCGCGGCGCGCTGGCCCGGTTGGGCTTTGCACCCACGCGGTTGCGCGAGGCGCATCCCCGGCTCATCACCTGCTCGATCACCGGCTACGGCGAGGACGGCCCGATGACTGAGCGCAAGGCCTATGACCTGCTGATACAGGCCGAATCCGGGCTCTGCTCGATCACTGGTGGACCGGAAGAACCCGCCCGTGTCGGCGTCTCGATCGTCGATATCGCCACCGGCGCCACCGCCCATGCCGCGATCCTCGAAGCGTTGATCGGGCGCGGCATCACCGGGCACGGCACCGACATCGGCATATCCATGTTCGACGTCATGGCCGACTGGCTCACCGTGCCGCTGCTGAACCACGAAGGCGGCAAGACGCCGCGCCGCGTGGGTCTCGCGCATCCTTCCATCGCGCCATACGGCGTGTTCACCACCGCCGATGGCCGATCAATCCTGATCTCGGTCCAGAGCGACCGCGAATGGCGCAAGCTCGCGCGCGAATTCCTCGAAGATGAGACGCTCGGCACCGACCCCGATTTCGCCACCAATCTCGCCCGCGTCTCCAACCGCGCGCGCACCGACGCGCTGGTCGCCGCCGCCTTCGCGCGGCGCACGGGCCGAGAGGCCGTCGCGGCGCTGACCCGAGCCGACGTGGCGCTGGCCGAGGTCAACGACATGGCAGGGCTGTCCGAGCATCCGCATCTGCGACGGATCACTGTCGAGACGCCGAACGGCCCGGTGGCCTACCCCGCGCCCGCGCCGCTGTTCGACGGGGCCGCGCGCAGGCTCGGCGCGGTGCCGGGCCTGTCCCCGATGGAGGGCTAGCATGGATCTCGACATCGACCATCTGCGCGGCTGGATCGGCCGCGAGGAGGTGCAGACCGAGCCGCTGACCGGCGCTCTGGTCGCGCGGTTCAACGCCACCTTCGATCGAAGCGACCCTTGCGAGGACGGCGCGGACGCGCCGCCGATGATCCACCTGTGCCTCGGCCAGCCTAACTCCCCGGCTGCCGAGCTCGGCCCCGACGGGCATCCGGCTCGCGGAGGTTTTCTGCCGCCCGTTCCTCTGCCCCGGCGTATGTGGGCCGGAGGCGCGTTCGAATTCCACGCGCCTTTGCGCATCGGCGAGACGGTGCGCCGCCGCTCGGTGATCGAGGATGTCGTGCTGAAGGAGGGTCGCAGTGGGCCCTTGTGCTTCGTCACCGTCATCCACCACGTCGAAAGCGGCGGCCGGCGGGCGCTGACCGAGCGGCAGGACATCGTCTACCGCATGGCTCAGGCGACGGCGCCCGCGTCACCGAGTCCGCCCCCTGCCCCCGAAGGACGCAGTCGTCTCTCCGTTGCGGCCACACCGACCCTGCTGTTTCGCTACTCCGCGCTGACCTTCAACGGCCACCGCATCCACTACGACAGGAGCTACGCGCGCGACGAGGAAGGGTATCCCGGCCTTGTCGTGCATGGACCGATGCAGGCGACGATGCTGTTGCAAATGGCGCAGGATATTCGCGGCGCGCCACCCGCGCGGTTCGATTTCCGCAGCCTCTCGCCTTTGTTCGACACCCATGACTTCACCCTGAACGCTGATGAGGAGGCCGATGCGCTGCGCCTCTGGACCGCGCGCGACGCCGGTCCCGTAGCAATGGAGGCCCGTGCCCGATGGTAGATGTCGCGACGATCCGAACCCTGCTGTTCGTGCCCGCCAACCGGCCCGAGCGTTTCGCCAAGGCGGCGGCATCCGGGGCCGACGCGGTGATCCTCGATCTCGAGGATGCGGTGGCGCGCGAGGACAAAGTGATGGCGCGCGCAGCACTCGACATGCGCTTTACCGAATTGCCGGTGATCGTGCGCGTTAACGCCATCGGGACTGAGTGGCACGACGCCGATCTCGCGGCGGTCTGCGCCCTTGGTGCCGCGGCGGTTATGTTGCCGAAGTCCGAAACGCCCGAAACGTTGGCTGCCGTTCATCGGCAGCTCGGCGGGGGGATGCCGATCCTGGCGCTGATCGAGAACGCGCGCGGCCTCGCCCAAGCCCGCGCCATCGCGACGGCAGAGGGCGTCGTCCGGCTCGCCTTCGGGTCGATCGACTACTGCGCCGATCTGGGCTGCGCGCATCTACGCGAGGTGCTGCAGCCTGCCCGGGCCGAGCTGGTGCTGGCCTCGCGCCTCACGGGCATCGCGGCACCGGTGGACGGCGTGACGACCGACCTGTCGGACCCCGAGATCACCCGTCTCGATGCGGGCCATGCGCGCGATATGGGCATGACGGGCAAGCTGTGCATTCACCCAAGGCAGGTTGCGCCCACGGCCTCCGCGTTCCTGCCGAGCGAGGCCGAGTGCGATTGGGCCCGCCGCGTGCTGGCCTCGGGCGACGGCGCAGTCGTGATCGATGGTGCGATGGTGGACGAGCCAGTCCGCATTCGCGCCCGGACCATCCTCGCCGCGAGCGGCCCCTCGTGAGAGATCCGCCCATCACGACGGCGAGGCAGACTGGCGATCCGGCGCGGCACAGGGGTGACCATCAGGAGAAAGAGCGAGCATGAAGATCCTAGTCCCCGTGAAGCGGGTGATCGACTACAACGTGAAGGTGCGTGTGAAGTCGGACGGTACGGGCGTCGATCTGGCGAACGTGAAGATGTCGATGAACCCGTTCGACGAGATCGCGGTCGAGGAGGCGATCCGGCTGAAGGAGGCGGGTGTGGCCTCCGAGGTGGTCGCGGTGTCGATCGGCGTGAAGCAGGCGCAGGAGACGCTGCGCACGGCGCTCGCCATGGGCGCGGACCGGGCGATCCTGGTGGTCGCGGCCGACGCGCCGGATCAGGACATCGAGCCGCTGGCGGTGGCGAAGATCCTCGCCAAGCTGGTCGAGGAGGAGCAGCCGCAGCTGGTGCTCTGCGGCAAGCAGGCGATCGACAACGACATGAACGCCACCGGGCAGATGCTCTCGGCGCTGTTGGGCTGGAGCCAGGCCACCTTCGCCTCCGAGGTGAAGATCGACGGTGACAAGGCGCAGGTGACGCGCGAGGTCGATGGCGGTCTGCAGACCATCTCGGTGAAGCTGCCGGCGATCGTCTCGGTGGACCTGCGGCTGAACGAGCCGCGCTACGCCTCGCTGCCCAACATCATGAAGGCCAAGAAGAAGCCGCTCGACGAGAAGACGGCGGCCGATTTCGGCGTCGACGTCAGCCCACGGCTGGAGGTGGTGAAGACCGCCGAGCCGCCGGAGCGCAAGGCGGGGATGATGGTCGGCTCGGTCGACGAGCTGGTCGAGAAGCTGAAGGATCTGGGGGTCGTGGGATGAGCGTGCTGCTTCTGGCCGAGGTCACGGACGGCGAATTGAACCGTGACGCCACCGCCCGCGCCGTCTCGGCGGTGCAGGGTCTGGGCGATGTGACGCTCCTGTGCGTCGGCGCCAAGGCCAAGGACGCCGCAAACGCCGCGGCGACGATTCAAGGCGTGGCCCGCGTGCTCTGCGCCGAGGATCCGCTCTACTCCCACCGCCTGGCCGAGCCGGTCGCGGCGCTGGTGGCGCAGCTGGCCGAAGGCCACGAGGTGATCGCCGCGCCTGCCACCACCGATGCCAAGAACGTCATGCCGCGCGTCGCGGCGCTCCTCGACGTGATGATCATCCCCGACGTGCTGGCGGTGCATGGCGACGGCAGCTTCGACCGCCCGGTCTATGCCGGCAACGCGGTGCAGACCGTGAAGTCGCGCGACGCGACCAAGGTGATCACCATCCGCACCACCGGCTTCGAGCCGGCGGGCGATGGCGGGTCGGCGGCGGTCGAGGACGTGGCGCCTGCCGCCGATCCGGGCCTGTCCTCCTGGGTCGAGGACAAGCTCGCCGAGAGCGACCGGCCGGAGCTGACCTCCGCCGGCATCGTGGTCTCGGGCGGCCGCGGCGTCGGCTCGCAGGAGAACTTCGCGCTGATCGAGAAGTTCGCCGACAAGCTCGGCGCCGCCGTCGGCGCGTCGCGTGCCGCGGTCGACTCGGGCTTTGCGCCGAACGACTGGCAGGTCGGCCAGACCGGCAAGGTGGTCGCGCCCGCGCTCTACGTCGCGGTCGGCATCTCCGGCGCGATCCAGCACCTCGCCGGCATGAAGGACTCCAAGGTGATCGTGGCGATCAACAAGGACGAAGAGGCGCCGATCTTCCAGGTCGCCGATTACGGCCTCGTCGCCGACCTGTTCACCGCGCTGCCCGAGCTCACCGAAAAGCTGTAGCACGCCCCTCGATCATCGGTGTTCGCAACTGACTGCTGACATGTCAAACTGCGACAGAAGAAAGGCCCGCTTCTACAGAAGCGGGCCTTTCCGGCATCTACGGACGTGGCGGCAGTGTGCCGATCGGCTCATTCGCGATCATCGGCCGCGGAACACGGGCCGACGCTTTTCGGCAAAGGCTGCCCGGCCCTCCGCAGCATCGCCGCTGCCGAGCAACATGGGCTGCAGCGTCGCCTCGTAGTCGAGAGCGGCGGCCAGATCCCGCGCGAACCAGTCGAGGATGAACTGACGCGGCAGGGCGGCACCCTCGGCCTCCTGCAGCGCCATCTCGCCCGCCACACGCGCCGCCTCTCCGGGCTCGGCCAGCGCATCGACGATCCCCAGATCGAGCGCCTCGCCCGCTTCGACGATGCGGTTGCTCAAGAGCAGGTGGCGCGCCCGCGCCGGGCCGATCCGGGCGGGCAGCGTGCTCAGCAGGCCCATGTCGGGCATCAGCGCGATCTTGGTGAACCCCGCAACGAAGCGCGCCTCGCGCGAAGCGACGACCGCTGGACAGGCCAGCGCGAGCGCGAAGCCGCCGCCCGCCGCCCAGCCTTCGACTGCGGCCACAAGGGGCTTGGGGAACCCCGCCATCCGGGTCACCATGTCGGCGATGACCGCGAAGCGTTCGCGATGCGCGCCAAGGCTGCGCTCGCCCTGATCGCGGATGTCGCCCCCGGCGGAGAAATTGCCCCCCGCCCCGGTCAGGACGACCGCGCGCACGGATTCATCGGCGGCGGCATCGCCGAATGCCGCGCGGAGCTCGGTCCGGCCAAGATGCGCAATCGGATTGCGCCGGTCGGGCTCGTTCAGGGTGATTGTGCGCAGCCCGTCGCTGTCGGTTTCGATGTCGATGCTCATGATGCCTGCCTGAGTTTGAACAGTCCGTTGTTGATGGCGATGGCGTTGCGATCCAGCACGCGGGTCCGGAACGAGCCGTCGTTCCAGATCTCGGTCCGCAGCGTCTCGCCCGGATAGACCGCCGCGGTGAAGCGCGCGTCCATCGACCCGAAACGCCCGGCGTCGTAGTCGCACATCACCGCCAGGAGCCCATGCGCGGCGAAACCGAAGGTGCACAACCCGTGCAGGATCGGCCGGTCGAAGCCGCTTTTGGCCGCGACGCGCGGGTCGAGGTGCAGCGGGTTCGGATCGGCGTTCCAGCGGTAGGACAGCGCCTGCTCCGGCCGGGTGGGCGTGTCGAACACATGGTCCGGCGCGCGCTCTGGGAGGCTGTGCGCCGGTTTCACCGGGCCCATCGGGCCGCCGAAACCGCCATCACCGCGCAGGAAAGTCGTGCCCCGGCAGGTGGCGAGGTGGTCACCACTCTCGGCCTCGCGGATCCGTTTTTCGTAGTAGAGCAGCGCGCCGCGCCCCTCCCCCTTGTCGATCAGCCCGGTGACGCGGGTCTTGGCGATGATCGTGGCCTCGGCAGGCATCGGCTTGTGGATGGTGATGCCCTGCTCGCCATGCACCAGCCTGAGCGCATTGACCCCGGTCTGGGGGTTTGCCAGCCAGAAGCCGGGATGGCCGAGCACGTTGACGATCGCGGGCATGACCCGGACATCATCCGCCAAGGCCCCGACATAGGGCAGCTGGCGCATGTCCATCGGGTCCTGCCCGAGCCCCACCGTCAGCCCGAAGCGCGCCACCTCGGCAAGGCCGTAGCTCTGCCGCACCTCGGGAATGTCGAAGTTCATGAGGTGATCATGATCAATGGCCATCGGCGCGCGCCTCCCCTGGGCCGAGCTCGATGACCGCGTCGAGCGCATAGGCCCCCTGCCCCGCCGGCATCGCAAGAACCGGGTTGAGATCGATCGAGGCCAGCCGATCCCCTGCGGCGGCAGCAAAGAGCGACAGCTTCGACAGCATCTCTGCCAGCGCTTCGATATCCACGGGCTCCGTGCCGCGCGCGCCCTGAAGGATCGCCGCGCCTCGGATCGACAGGATCATCTCCCGCGCCGCGGCGGCATCGAAGGGGCAGGCGCGCAGCGCCACGTCGCTTAGAAGCTCCACGAAGATGCCGCCGAGCCCGAACACCGCCATCGGCCCGAAGGTCGGGTCCCGGTTGATCCCCATTAGGCATTCCACCCCGCCCGAGAGCTGTTTCGCCACGAGCACGCCGGTCACGGCGGCCTCGGGGGCGTGTTGTCGCGCGGCCTCCAAGATCTCGGCATGGGCCGCGCGCACAGCCTGCAAATCGCCAAGCCCAAGCTTCACCGCGCCGATATCCGACTTGTGCAGGATATCGGGCGACAGGATCTTCATCACGACGGGATAGCCGAAGCCCTCGGCGGCAAGGATCGCGGCATCGGCGCTCTGCACCACCTGTTCGGGCGCGGCGGCAATGCCCGCCTTGGCCAGCAGCAGCTTGGCCTCGGCCTCGTCGATGTTCTGGGCCGGCAATGTTACCGGATCGGGCGCAGGCAGCGCCGCGGCCCGAGGTATGTTCTGCGCCGCGCCGAGCCGCAGCATCGCGTTCAGCGCGCGCACCGCGCGGCAGGGGTCGTTGAACACGAGGATGCCCGCCTCGTCGTAGCGGTGCAGCACCTGCGGGTCTCCGAGGGCGCAAAAGGCGATGATGCGATCAGGGTAGGCCGCGCGCAACGGGGCCATCGCCTCGAGGATGACGTCGGACATCGCCCGGCTGCCCGCCACATAGGTCAGGAAGCACAATACCGCGCCGTAGCCGCCCTCCTCGAGGGCTGTGCGGGTGAACTGTTCGAGCAAGGCGGGCTCGTTGAGCGCCTGCGCCGTGCAGTCGAGCGGGTTGGCGGCGGAGGCATAGGGAAGCGCCTCCAGCAGCCGGGCCTGCGCGGCCTCGGGCATGGCGGGCATCGGCAGGCCGATGCGCTCGGCCTCGTCGCTGATGACGATCCCCGCGCCGCCACTGACCGTGACCACCCCCAGCGCATGCCGCTTGGGCAGCACGCCCTTAGAGGCGGCATAGGCGATGTCCATCATCGTCTCGGGGTCGGTCAGCATGATCGCCCCATGATCGGAAAGCACCGCATCCGCGACCACGGCATCGCCGGTGAGCGAGGCGGTGTGCGAGGCGGCGGCGCGCGCGCCCACCGCCGAGCGGCCCGACTTCAGCATCAAGACCGGCTTTTTGGCCGCGCGCGCCGCATCGAGCGCCGCTAGCAGCGCAGGCGCGTCGTTGACGGCCTCCAGATAGGTGCAGATCACGTCGATAGTGTCGCTCTCGGCCATCCAGCCGATCGCATCGGCGACGGTGATATCGGCCTCGTTGCCGGTGGTGATCAACACCGAGGCGCCAAGCCCCCGATCCCGCGCGAGCGCGCCCAGATGTGCGCCGAAGGCGCCCGACTGGCTGGCGATGCCGATGTTGCCCGGCTTGGGGTGCCCGGTGTCGAGCGAAGAGGAAAAGGTGCCGAAGTAGCCGATGTCCACGTTGTAAACGCCAAGCGTGTTCGGCCCGAGAAGCCGCATGCCGTGCCGTCGCGCCAGCGCGACTAGATCGCGCTGTGCCGCCTCGCCCGCCCCGCCCATCTCGGCAAATCCCGCCGAGAACAGCGTCGCGGTCCGGCATCCCTTGCGGCCGAGCGCCTCGATGGTCTGCGCGACCAGCTTGGCCGGCACCGCGATCAGCGCCGCCTCGGGCGCCTCGGGGAGTGCCTCGACGCTGGCGTAGCAGGGCAGGCCCTGCACCGTGTCGCGCTTGGGGTTGACCGGAAGGATGCGCCCCTCGTAGTCCGCCTTGAGCATGGCCGCGATCGGGCGGCCGCCGATCCGGGTCGGGTCATCGGAGGCGCCGATGATGGCCACGGATTTCGGGGCGATTAGCCCGTCGATATGCGAAAGACTGGTCACAGGACGGCCTCCGATCCGAGAATTGCGGTGCATTGGCTCGACAGGGTGCCGCCATTGCCGTGGCACAGCGCGAGGTCGCAATCGGCGATCTGGCGCTCGCCCGCTTCGCCGCGGATCTGCGCCACCGCCTCGGCGATGAGGAACAGCCCGTACATCCCGGGATGCACGCAAGACAGGCCCCCGCCATTGGTGTTGACCGCCAGCTCGCCCCCCGGGGCGATGCGTCCCTCCTGAACGAAGCGCCCGCCCTCGCCCTTGGGACAAAAGCCCAGATCCTCGAGAAACAGGATCGTGTTGATGGTGAAGGCGTCATAGACCATCACGAGGTCCATGTCCTTTTGCGTCACACCGGCCATCTGCATGGCGCGCGGCCCGCTCTCGGCGGCGGCGGTGGTGGTGAGATCGGGCATCGCCACGATCGAGCGGTGATAGTTCGCGGCGCCTGCGCCGAGGAAATAGACCGGTTTGCCCGGCAGATCCCTCGCCCGGTCCGCGCGCACCAGCACGCAGGCGGCGGCCCCGTCGGTGACGAGGCAGCAATCGGCCTTGCTCAGCGGGTCCGAGATCATCCGCGCCGACATCACCTCGTCCTTGGTGAGCGGTCCGCGAGCAAAGGCCTCGGGGTTGAGGTTGGCCCAGTCGCGCGCGGCCAACGCCACATCCGCCAGATCTTCGCGCCGCGTGCCGTATTGGGTCATGTGCCGGCTCGTGGCCAATGCATAGGCGGTGATCGGGTGGCGCGGATTGTAGGGGGTCTCGTGCCACTGCGGCTCGCTCATCGACACGAGCCGCCCGCCCGCCGTGCGCTGGTTCGAGCCGTAGCAGACCAGCGCCGCGTCGCACAGCCCGGCCTCAAGCGCCAGCGTGGCCTGCAGCAAGTGCATCTCGAAGCTGGAGCCCCCGACGTTGGTGGCGTCAAAGAACCTTGGCATCAGCCCGAGATATTCGACAACGCTCATGGTCGGGAAAGCATGGCTGCTGGTCGCGGCGAAGACACCGTCGATGTCCTGCAGCTTCAACCCGGCCTCAGCGACGGCCTTGACCGCCGCCTGCCCCAGAAGCTCCATCGCCGAAAACCCTGGCGCTGCGCCCATGCCGGCGGTCGCCATGCCGACGATGGCGGTCTTGCCCCGGATGGCGTCCGCGCTCATGCCGCGCCCTCGCCTGCGAGGTCGAAGACGACGCGAGGCGCGTCCCCGGCATCCTCGATCCGTGCCCTGACCCTCGCGCCGATCTCGGCGGTTTCCACCTCGGGCAGCGTCGACATCATGCGCACGCCCTCGTCGAGCTCGATCAGCGCGATGTTGTAGTCGCCCGAGCGCGCACGGTTCACGGTGATCGCATGCACGGTCCCGGAGCCCTTCGCCGCGACCCATTCAAGGTCGGTGGCGCCGCTCGGCGATGTCACCTTGGGCCAGAATACGTATTCCCCCGTGCTCGCGGCGCGCTGGATCATGAACCGCCCCGCTGCCAGATGTGCCTCATAGGCGGCCTGCGGGCCGAGCTTCGCGATTTCAGTTTCGGTCATTTGTCCCTCCCCTTCGTCTCAGTCTTTCCAGCCCAGAAACAGATGCGTCTGCGAGGTCGAACCGACGATCTTGCCATCGCCGCGCGTCAGCGTGACCTGAAGCACCACCGTGGTGCGCCCCACGTGGACGGGCACGCAGCGCGCGATCACCGTGTCGCCGATCTTGACGGGCCGGATGAAATTGGTCTTCGCCTCGACCGTGGTGTTGGAGATCTCGGCGGGGCTGTTGATGAAGGATGCGGTGCCCGCCGCCGTGTCGGCCAGCGTCATCATCGCGCCGCCATGCAGCACGCCGTTGCGGTTGCCCATCGCCTCGGTCACCCGCATCCGGCACACCACCTCCTCGGGTGTGCAGGTTACGATCTCGATCCCCAGCAGCACCGAGAACGCCGATTGCGGCGGCATATCGTCAATACCGCGGGGCACATGCGCGACCATGCTCAGCCCGCCCTCTGCGCCAGCGTGCGGCGCGCGATGACGAGCTGCTGGATCTGGCTGGTGCCTTCGTAGATCCGCAGCAGCCGGATGTCGCGGTAGAGTCGCTCGATATCGTATTCCGCCATGTAGCCCGCGCCGCCATGGATCTGCAGCGCCCGATCGGCGATGCGCCCGGCGGCCTCGGTGCAGAAATACTTGGTGCAGGAGGCCTCGAGGATGGCCTTGCCCTCGCGGTCGAAGGTGTCGGCCGTGGCCCGGACGAGCGCGCGCGCTGCCTGAAGCTCGGCCTGGCAATCGGCGATCATGCCCTGCACCAGCTGGTGCTCGCCGATCGGCTTGCCGAACTGGCGGCGCTCCAGCGCGTAGTCTGTGGCGATGTCGAGCATGCGCTGGCTCTGGCCCACCGCCATCGCGCCCACGTGGATGCGGCCCCGGTCCAGAACCTTCATCGCGGTGCGAAAGCCCTGATGCAGCCGCTCCGGCCCGCCCAGGATCGCGCTTTCGGGCACGCGCACGTTCTCGAAGATCACGTCAGAGGTTTTGGTGCCGCGCTGGCCAAGCTTGCGGTCGGGCTTGGCCACCGTGATGCCGGGCGTGTCCGCGGGCACGATGAAGGCCGAGACCCCGTCGGCACCGGGTTTGTCGGCATCGGTCCGGGCAAAGACGGTGAACACCCCGGCGCGCACGGCATTGGTGATGTAGCGCTTGGTGCCGTTGATGACGAAATCATCGCCGTCGCGCCGGGCCGAGGTGCGGATGCCGCCCGCGTCGGAGCCATGGTCGGGCTCGGTCAGCGCAAAGGAAGCGATCACCTCGCCGCTCGCCACGCCGGGCAGCCATTGCTCCTTTTGCGCCTGCGTGCCGTCCATGACGATACCTTGTGAGCCGATGCCCACATTCGTGCCGATCAGCGAGCGGAAGGTCAGCGAGGCGTAGCACAGGGTTTCTATCAACCGCGCCTCCTGCGGCACGTTCAGGCCGATGCCGCCGAACTCCTCGGGCGTGGACAGTCCGAAAAGCCCCATCTCCTTCATCTCGGTCACGATCTCCTCAGGGATCGCGTCCTCCTCCTCGACCCGGCGTTCCGCCGGGATCAGCCGCTCGCGAGCGAAACGACCCACCGTTTCCACGAGCTGCTCGAAAACATCCTCGTCCACACCTTTCGCCATGGTTGGTCCTCCCCTTGGCACGAACTGCATCCTCCCTTGTTCTACAAACGGTATTCTGTATAGTAAATAATATTCTTTTAGGGAAATAACGCGACGCGGTTAGGTTCAATGCCGTGCCCCTCGAGAAACCACTCGAAACATCCATGAAGAACGGAGGAGATATGCCCGACATGAAACCCCTCAGTGGCAAGGTCATGCTGGTAACTGGTGCCGGCAACGGCATCGGTCGCGCCATCGCGATGGAGGCCGCAAGAGCCGGGGCGCAAGTCGTCGTCAACGACATCGGCGCATCCCTCGATGGCCAGCGCGAGTCCAGCGCCGCGGCACAGGACACCGTGGCCGAGATCGAAAGATCGGGTGGCGTCGCCATCGCCAATGGTGACGATGTCTCGGACCCGCAGGGTGCGAAGAACATGGTGCAGCAGGCCGTCAGCGCCTTTGGCCGCCTAGACAGCGTCGTCAACAACGCGGGAATCCTGCGCGACTGCTTCTTTCACAAGATGAGTTTCGAGGACTTCGACGCTGTCGTGAAAGTGCATCTCTATGGCACCTTCAACGTCAGCCGGGCCGCGTCGGAGGTGATGCGCGAGCAGGGCTCCGGCAGCCTGATCCACATGACCTCGACCTCGGGCCTGATCGGCAATCTCGCTCAGGCCAACTACTCCGCCGCGAAGCTGGGTGTCGCGGCCCTGTCGAAATCCATGGCGCTCGACTTGAAGCGCTGGAACATCCGCTCGAACTGCATCGCGCCCTTCGCCTGGAGCCGGATGACCTCCTCGATCAAGGTCGATAGCCCCGAGCAGCAGGAGCGGGTCGATCGGATGAAGGAGATGAAGCCCGAGAAGATCGCCCCCGTCGCGCTCTACCTCGCGTCGGACCAAGGCGCCGAGACCACGGGACAGATCTTTGCAGTGCGCAGCAACGAGATCTTCCTGATGTCCCAGCCCCGTCCGGTACGGGCCGTCCATCGCGGCGAGGGCTGGGACATCGACAGCGTGACGCGCCATGCGATGGCTTCGCTGAAATCGAGCTACGTGCCACTCGACGTCTCGGCCGATGTGTTCAACTGGGACCCGGTCTGAGCTCACAAAAGGCGATGACGCCAGCCGCCTCCGCAGGTTTCCCGCGGAGGCGCGCCCTGTGAATCGCGGGGCTATTCAGTGAGCGCCTTCACCATCCCCGGCACCGTCGCCTTCTTCGAAAGTCTCGGCTTGCCCGGCTTTCTCGCCTACCTCACGATCTTCGCCGAACTGGCCGGCGGTGTCGCCCTGATCCTGGGCGTTGGCACCCGGCTCGTGTCGATTGCGCTGATACCCGTCCTTCTCGGTGCCACCTGGGCCCACTCCAGCTTTGGCTGGAGCTTCTCCAACGAAGGTGGCGGCTGGGAATACCCGCTCTTCTGGACCGTCGTGCAGGGCATCGTCGCCGTGCTGGGGCGTGGGGCTTTCGCCCTGCGCGTGCCCGAACTGGATCGCCGCCTCGGCCAATTCGCCTGACCGGTCTGTTTTCGCTTCGGCTCGTTTCCTTCGAGCCGCGGCACTTCATTGGGGGCGATCACCATGTTCACCGCTGAACACCGCGAGGACGTGCCTAATCTGCCCCCCTCGATCTCGAGGATAGTATCGGCTGGTTCAAGCGGACCTGCCGACCGGCTATTCTTCCGGCCCAAGCGTCCCTCAGAAGTTGAAGAACCTCGTCCCGCGTTAGCGATCTGTGATTCCAGTAGGATGCATGCATGGTCAAGTCGGCGGCCTGCTCGAGATCGGCCTCCTGCAAGCCCAGAACGCGCAGTGGCTGGGGCGCCCCAGCTCGCGAGAGAAGGCTGCCAGCGCCGTCCCTGCATCCTGCTCGCCGAAAATCTCCCTGACTGGGTCGAGCAGCGCGCCTACGGCCTCCTCGTTGAAGGCAATCACGTGGGGCAGGATGCCGGCATGGGTCTCCGCGTGAGGCAGGTTGAAAGTGCCGCCGAGGACATGGCTGAGCTTGTGATGTAGCGCCATTCCGACCTGACCGAGGACAGTCCCGCATAGCCAAGCCCCGTAGAGTGTCTGGCCGCGCGCATAAAGATCGTCGGGATTGCCGCGAACAGCCGGAAGACCGGTCCAAAACGCCTTGAGTCCCTCAACGGCGAGCACTGTCGAGATCGGGTTCCGGTCCTCTGCGTAGAGCCCTTCCAGGGCATGAGCCATGGCGTTGAGCGCGCTTGTGACCGTAATCTGGATCGGCAACGAGCGGACCAGCTCTGCGTCGTAGAGGACGACCTGCGGCAACACCCGAGGATCGCTCAGAGTGGTCTTGCTGCCCCCTCGGTTTGACCCAGCACCGGGGTTGCCTCGCTACCGGCATAGGTCGTCGGAAGAACGACCTGAGGGAGGCCGGTTCTCCAGGCGAGGGCCTTGCCAAGGCCAATCGTCAAGCCGCCGCCGATCGCGAGCAGGCAGTCGGCGCCCAAATTCTGCACCTCGGATAGTGCCTCGTCCGTAACGGAGGTAGGGGTATGCATTTCGGCCCGGGCGATCACTCCGACGGACATAGCGCCGATCTCAGCGGAGAGCTTTTCTGCCATCTCCCGTTTGCCAGGGGTGGACATAACTGCGGCCTGTCCCCCGTCGGCGCCTCTGGGACATCTGAGTTGATTTTGTAACGGAGGGGTTCTGGCTCATCGTAACCACTGAGGAGTGGAGATGAGACAGAAACGCCGAACAGCCAGACCGACGACGGAGTCGCTGGTGCAGGACATCCGTCAGCGCACGCGGAAGCACCATTCGACCTAGGAGGAGATCCGCATCGTCCTAGATGGGCTGGATGGCGAGGACAGCGTTGCGGAGCTCTGTCGGTGCAAGGGGATCGTCACGGTCGAATGCAATCACGCCCTACACATCGACAGCCCGCTCTCCGATGTCGAGCTAGCCTCCCTCCTCTGCGCTTTCTCGACCGCCCAGGGGATCATCCAGCGCGCACGCCTCGGCGCCGAGCGGGTGCTGATCACCGGTGCCTCGGGCGGTGTCGGCTCGGCGGCGGTGCAACTCGCCAAGCGGCGCGGCGCGCATGTGACGGCGGTGAACAGCGCGGCCAAGGCCGACGAACTGCAGGCGTTCGGCGCCGACGCCATCTTGGCGCGACGACTTGCTGCCCGCGCGCGCTTTCGCCGTCGCGCTCGACCTCGTCGACGGGCCGCGTTGGCCCGCGCTGCTCGAGGCGCTGGCGGCGCACGGCCGCTACGTAACCTCCGGTACGATCGCGGGACCGATCGTCGAGTTGGACCTGCGCACGCTCCACCTCAAGGACCTGACGTTGATCGGCAGTACCCGGCAGGACCCCCGCGTCTTTACCGATCTGGTGGGCTATATCTAGCGGGCCGAGATCCGGCCTGTCCTCGCCGAGACCTACAAGCTGCGCGATCTGCGCGCGGCGCAGGAGGCGTTCCTCGAGAAGTCGCATGTGGGCATGATCGGGATCGAAATCGCTGACCGACGCCTCTTCGCGAGCGCAGCTTGCTGCTGTGGGGTGGGGTCACAGTATGACGCCGCCCTTTGATGACTTCGATTACTGCCGAACAGGTCCCGACCACCCTGCCCTTTTAGTGCCCATTCGGAACCCTGCTACTCTACAAAACTGCGTAACCCGAACCCTCAAGGGTTACTGCACACGGCTTAGCGGCTAACAGCCCGCGAAATCAGCCAGAATCGTCCCTGAGTTGGTCCGACGATTCTCCAATTTGACGCGATCCCGCACTGCTGTCTGGTCCGAACCAAACCGCCGCTGCTTCGCTGCAGCCGAGATCAGAAACAAGTTCTGATGACAAAAGCATTTGTATTCATAGTGTTAAATGGATTTCTGACACATCGCTCGATCCTAGCATGACGCGGATACATTTTTGTGATTGCTTAACTAGGGGCAATTGTGCATCTCTGCTAACAGCATTGCCTATAGAGAAAGCCGGATGCCGATGCCGCTGTAGATACCGCCCCGAACAAGACGAGAGCCCGACCAGTTGGCGCTGACCGAGCTCTCTACATGTCCTGGCTGCTAAAGCCCTATACACTCTTCTTTTAGCAGCCGCTTCGATCCCTTTGCAAGCCTTTATGGCTCGCGAGACCACGAAAGTGTGCGAAATGCTTAGATTCAATCCGGTAGCCACCGGCTACACTGCCCTGCCCCAGGAACTGATGACCTTCCCGATGAGCGATGGCGCCTTTCGAACGCTGGTTCTTCTGTGCTCTCACGCCTCGTCCGAGACCGGCGAGTGCTACCCGTCGCAATCGCAGCTCGCCGCGATGATGGGTAAGAGCAAGGGCAGCGTCTCGGCCTATGTGAAGGAGCTGCGCGGGCTCGGCCTCGTACAGACCGAAAACCAGATCTGCCGTCATGGCGGCAACTATCGTCTCCGCTACTTGGTGACGTTCTGGCGCGATTGGCGGGCGGCGCTGCGGCAACGTCGGACAGCATCGGCAGTTCAGCCCGTCGAACGCCCCGTTCAGCTCGCCGAACGCCATAAGGAAGAAAACCATATCCAGGTAAACCACACCCCTACGGCGCGGCCGGAGCCAGTCTCGAAACCGGCAACCGATCGCGTGGGCGACAAGGCTGTGGTGGTGGTGGTCGATGATCTGGTTCGTCGCTGGCAGACGGCCAAGGGCGGCGCCCCGTTCCCAAGCTTTGAGGCGGAGGTGCCAGACGAATTGGTCACCGAAACGCGACGTTTGGTTCAAACGATGACCGTCCCGCAGACGCCCCCTGCCCCGTCCGAGATCCGGATCGCACTGCAGAAGCTCTGGCAGGATCGCGGTATCAAAGTGGAGGAGCCGCTGCTAGATGGTCAGTTGCGGCTTTTGATCCGTGACCCCGATCCGCGCGGTCTGCTGCAACGGCTCGGTGCGCATCTCGCGGCACACTGGCCACGCCACTGGCGGCGTATGTCGACGCCGGCGCAGTTCGAGGCGATGATCGCAGGCCTGCCAACTCAGCCCGCCGATCTCGGGGTGAAGCTGCGGCTTCTGGCTAGCGACCTGCGACGACATGCGGCGCTGCGCCTTCGGGAAACCGGATGATTACCGCGGTAATCATCCAGGCTATAAAGCTTCTAGCGCTGGCGAAACCGCAGTGTCGCGGCAACGGTCGAGCGCATTTTGCGCGGGTGGATCGGGAACGTCGACATTGCAGGCTGACGCGGCACCCTGCATGCAACAAGATCGAACACGAGTTTTAGGCTGATTACCGCGGTAATCATTCCACACAGAAAGGCGCCAACCCGGATGCTGCGAACATTCATAGGTGAACTCTCAGGCACCATGCAGGTGGTCAACAGCCGGCTGCGGCGGGACTTGACGATGCGCTCGCGGGTCGAAAAGAAATTCTCTATGCGCGAAGTGGGCGACCTGCTCGGTCTCACCAAAAACTACTACGAAAGCATGCTGTCGAAGAGTGCTGAGGAGGAGCCGAGCTTCCCTGCCGGCGTCCGCGACGGTCGCGAGCGTCACTACACGCTGGATGATTTGATGCTGATCCGCGCGCATCTGCAAAGCCTGCCCCACCGGCGCCGTCCCTACCTGCATTGGCGCCAGCCGGGCGACCCGCTGAAGATCGTGACCTTCGGGGCGCAAAAAGGCGGCACCGGCAAGAGCCTGTCAGCGGCGCATTTCGCGCAGTATCTGACGATGAATTACGGCCTACGCGTCGGCTTGATCGACTGCGACCCGCAGGCCACCGCCAGCCTCTACTTCGCGGATGACGAGTCGCACCTGTTCGACCCGGAGATCGCCACCGTCGCCGCGTTCATGGGTGTGTCCGAACCCGGCGAGACCGACCTCGTAACCCGGCCCACCGCCGAACTCGACGCGATGTGGCAGCCGACCCCCTGGGCCGGGATCCGGCTGATTCCCGGCGGCAGCGATATTCAGAACGGCGACATCAGCCTGTTCCTACTGGCGCAGCGCGCGCAGGTGCCGGTACATTCGGTGCTGAAGAACGCGATCGAGCGTTGGGACGACGACTATGGCCCGAAGAACCGATTTGCCGATCTGCGTCGCGCCGATGGCAGCTTCGACACCGAACGCTATGCGGCGGCGCTGCGCGAAACCGTCGACGTGATCGTCATCGACCAGCAGCCGAGCCTGACCCTGATGCAGCTCAACGGTCTCGTCGCCGCGACTTCGGTGATCGTGCCGCAGACGATGAAGGGCTTCGACCTGAGCACGCTCAGCACCTATTCGCAGAACATCGCCGAGTACCTCGACTACATCGAAGAGACGTCCGCCGACGCTATCGGCATTGGCCGTCACGTAGTGCTGCCGACGATTGTGCAGGAGGCGAACGACAAGGACGTCGATCAGATCGTCGATCTGTACCAACGCGCGCCCGAACTGTTCCTGCAGGTCTGGTATCCGCGATCCGACGCGGTGGCCAACGCCGCCGAGGAGTACAAGAGCATCTACGAATACGATCCGCCCCGGTCGCGCCGGGCCTCGACCAAGACCTTCATAGACAGCGCCAACGCCGTGAATGACGCGTTGGTCGGGGTGGTTTGGGGTAGCGCGTTGCCGAGCCGCGGTTACGCGAGAGACTTCATCAAGGCGAGGTGGCAGGAATGAGAAAGCGCAAGTTAAACGCGAAACCTTTGGCCTCCGACGAGATCGAGGAACGTCAGGCAACGGCCCCTGCGGCCAAGGCGGTGCCGCTCGGCGGACAGTGGGGCGGCGCCATCAAGGGGCAGATCGCCGTGACCCGGCGTGAGCTCGATGCTGCGCGCGAACGGCTGACGGCCGTGCGCGAGGGCGTGCTGCGCGGCGTGATCGCGCTGGAGATCGACACCGACGCGATCGTCGATGCGGTGGGTACCGACCGGATCGGCGACTGGAACGGCGACGCCGATTTCGACGCACTGGTGCGCAACATCCGCGAGCGCGGCCAGACTCAGCCGATCCGGGTGAGGCCCGAGGATCCGGCCTGGCGTCCGGCCGAGGCGGATCCGCTCGCTGTCAACAAAGCGGCGCGCTTCGTGCTCCAGTCGGGGCGGCGTCGGCTCGCCGCCTGCCGCAAGCTCGGGCTGCCGGTTCGGGCGCTGGTTGCCACGGAAATCACCCAGTCCTTCGGGCAGGGCGCCGCCGAGCTACAGGCCGCGGGAAGCAGCGTCGAGGCGCTGGCCGATCTCGAAGAGCGCTTCGCTGAAAACACCATGCGCCAAGCGCTGTCGCCGGTTGAACAGCTCCTGTCGGTGGGAGAGATTGCGGCGCTGCTGCCGGAGATGAGTCAGCGCGCCATCGCCAGCCGGCTCAATGTGCCGCAGGCCACGGTCTCGATCGGGCTGACCTGCTTTCGTAACCGCGACGAGCTGCTGCGGCGCGCACCGGCGGATGCCACGCACCGCGATCTGCGGATTCTTGCACCGACGCTGGGGCAGGGGCGGCAGATTACCGGTGAGGCGGCAGACGAGGCCCGACCGAAACCCGCCCAGCCCCGGGCCACTGGGCGCAAGCTGCACCTTCCGCGGGGCGGCTCTGTCGCGGTGAAGGAGACGGCGCGCGGCATGACGCTGGCGGTCCGCAACATCCGCGTGCCCGAACAGAACCGTGCCGAGTTCGAGCGCGACCTGCTGGCGCTGCTCAGTCGATACGAGCGGGAATGACACATAAGCGGCGGTACTCGCATCCCGGGTGCCGCTACGATAGCCGAACGAACCCACCTAAAATGCAACTATAGGTGGCAATGATGAGGATCAACTGTCTGATATATATAGAGAGATAGATCGGAATTTGACCGTGGTTCGAGCCGTCGACCCGGTCATAGCATCAGAACCGGCAACTGCCATGACTGTGAATGTGGTATCGCAGCATGATGGTCTGACCCTTGCTATGACTGCCTTCGTGTAATTGCATTGACGTGTCGGCTGTCAGGTTGCCCCGGCGTCGGGCGAGACGTGACTTCATAGCAGCCTGACGGTCTGCGTACCATCACGGTCCCGTCCTCTTCGATCGGTGCCCGGGCCATTCCAACGAAAGGGCCTTCATGGATCACGTTATCATCAGCGTCGACGCGCACAAATCCACGAACATAGCCGTTGCTATCGATGCGCTCGGTGCCCGTTTGGGCAGCACCACCATTCCAACGACGCAGAAGGGATACCAGAATCTCGAAGTCTGGGCGTCCCAGTTTGGTCCTGTCAAAGCCTTTGTGTCGAGGGAACCGGCTCTTACGGCGCAGGCCCGTCCAGAGACCTGCTGGCCAAGGGACATAAGGTCCTCGACGTCATGCACCCCAATCGGCAATTACGATATCTTCACAGCAAATCTGACTTCTTCGACGCCGCGAGCGCGGCCAGGTCGCTGCTGAACGGGCAAGCCACGGCCCATGCCAAGGCGCAGAACGGGTCATCGGAGATGATCCGTCATCCAGAAAATCGCGCAAGACAGCGCTGTCAAAGCCAAGTCGCAAGCGATCATCACGCTGAAAACATTGATCATAAACGCGCCAGCCGCACTCCGCGATACACTCGATGCTATCAGGGGGCGGATCTCCTTGGTACGCCATGTTGCGGCATTGCGACCGGGAGAGATCACGTCGTCAACGGCATCCGCTAAAGCGGCCATGCGCGCGATCGCACGGTGCTGGCTTGTTCTGCATGAGGAAATTCAAGCGCACGAGCAGCTGCTTGAATCGGTTGGTTCGCGAGAAAGCACCCGAGCTGATGAAATCGTATGGCATCTCCACAAAAACCGTGGCCGAGATGCTTATCCTCGTGGGAGACAATCCTGAGCGCATCAAAACCGGAGCCGCCTTGGCCAAGCTGTGTGGCGTTTGTCCGGTCCCGGCATCCAGCGGCAAGACAAACCGGATGCGTTTGAACCGCGGCGGCAACCGGCAAGCCAACGCTGCTATCTACCGTGTAGCCATTGAGCGCTTGCGTGATGATGAGCGGACCAATGCCTATGCCGTTCGACGAACTTTCGGAGGTAAAACACGGAATGAAATCGTCGAATGCTGGCGGCGGCGTAGGCGGAGGCGGCCCGGTACCGGTTCGACGGCACGACCTGCGCCGACATTATGACCACCGGGCTGATCACCGTGCGGCCCGACATGCCGCTGCCGGCGGCCGCGCGGCTGTTCTGCCGTCACGTCATCAAGAGCCTTCCCGTCGTCGAAGTCGACATGACACTGCGCGGTATCGTGCTGCAGGCCGCCTGCTCGATGCCGTGGTGGCCCAGGGGCGCCCGCTGGCCCTTAAGCCCCGATCGCTGCGCCTCAGTGTATCGGAGGTGATGCGGCCCGCCGCGCGGGCGGTGCCGCATGACATGCCCGGTCGGCGCGCTGCTGCACCGGCTGGCAGCGCAGGGCAGCGAGGTCATGCCGGTGGTGCGAGAGGAGCGGCTGGTCGGCATCCTGACCCGCTCCGACATCATTCGGCTGTTGCTGCGCGGGGCAGGGGACGGCGCAGCCGCTTAAGGCGCATCGCGATCAACCGGCATGGGGCGCTATCGTCTTTGCCCGTGTCTGCGCTAGGCTGTTCGGACCGCATGGACCGCAATGGGTGATCCGAGATGGAGGACAACACTGATGGAGGTTCCTCACCCTGCTTTGCTCATCTGCTCGTCGACGGGCATCCGGTCGATGCGGGGACGGCGCGGGATGTGGCGCGGTACAGGCGCGCCGAACGGGCGCGGCTTCTCGCGGCTCGCACCATGTCTTCGCGTGAGCGCGAAAGCGGGACGGCGGCCCTGATCCCGGGTCTCGACAGGATCATCGCGCCGAAAGCCGGCATGACCATCGCAGTCTACTGGCCGATCCGCGGGGAGCCGGATCTGCGGCCATGGATGGCCAAGTCCCATGCGGCGGGTGCGGGCATCCTGCTTCCGGTCGTGGTCGCGAAGGCCATGCCGCTCGAATTCCGCGACTGGTCGCCCGACTGCCTGATGACCCGTGGCATCTGGAACATTCCCGTGCCGGCGGATGGCGAGGCCCGCGTACCGGATATCGTCATCGCGCCCCTGGTAGGCATTGACCGGGATCTTTACCGGCTCGGCAAAGGCGGCGGCTATCATGACCGGATATTGGCGCGGCTTCAGCAGCGGCCACGAATCATCGGCATGGGCTTCGCGGGATGCGAACTGCCGACCATCTATCCGATGCCATGGGACGTTCCGATGGATGAAGCGCTTCTTTCAAATGGAACGCATTCCAAGCATTGAAGTCTTCGGCCGGCAAGCGCGTTGCGAAAGCCGGGGCCCGGCTTTCGCAGATCCGGCCGATCCTGTCTTGCATTCGGCAGTATCAAGGCGGCTTTCGCCTCGTCCGCGAGACGGCCGAAATCCTAGAAAGCGCGCCCGGTGGCGCCCGAACCGCTCTCGATGGGCGGATTTGGGGCGGCCTGAACGGCGCAGGACGCAGGGTCGGTTGCTGCCAAAAGGGTCGTGGTCTTGCCCGGCCGCTTCGGCCGCCGGGCAAGAGCTGTTTCAGGCAAGCCAGCGCTTGAATTCGGGTTGATCCAGGACCGTCTTCATGCGCGCCTCGGCATCCACAATCTTAGGGGTGAGCGGCGCGCGGGTCGGGCCGCAATCGACGCCGATTGCTCGGAATGCCGCCTTCATGCCGGGCAGAACACCGATCTCCAGAAGCGCTTCGACGAAGCGCTGCGACAAGTTCTGAAGCTCCTGCGCGCGCGCCAGATCGCCCCCGCGCATCGCGGCGTCGAGCGCCACGTAGAGCCTGCCAAGGATGTTGTATGTCGTGCCGATCCCGCCATCGGCCCCGAGCGCGGCACCGGTGATGTAGACCTCGTCGAAGCCGAAGAAGAACAAGCTATTGGGGCAGCGTCGCCGCAGCATCGAGAACTTGAACAGGTCGGTCGAGGTGAACTTGATGCCGCCGACGCCCGGCATCGTCAGAAGCTTCACCAAGGTGTCGAGGCCGAAGGGGCGTCCTGTGCGGATCGGCACTTCGTAGACGATCAGCGGAAGTGCGGTCGCGGCCGAAAGCTCGCGGTAATAGGCAAGCACTTCGTCGTCGGTGAAGGGGTAGGCATGCGGCGGCAGGGCCGACAACGCGTGATAGCCCAAGGCTTCGGCCCGGCGCGCCAGCGCGACGGAGTCGCGCAGCGACGGTACGCCGACATGGGCGATCAACCGGGCGTCATGGTCCTTGGCGCTTTCGGCCACCACGGCCTGCTGCGCCAGCAGCTCCTCGGTGTCGAGCAGCCCCGATTCACCGCTGCTGCCGCCGACATAAAGGCCACCCAGCCCCTGTCGCAGCACATAGGCATCGATATTGCGCTGGCGCTCGGGCGAGAACTCCCCGGCGTCGTCCATGCCGGTCATCAGCGCCGCGTACATTCCCGAAAATTGCTTGGCCACCTTGGCGTTCCCCCTCTGGTGATGGACACCGGCCCGAGGATCGGGCCCAGCGTGGTGCCTGTATACCAATATTGCCTATATTGGAGTTTTTGGTTTGACAATATGTAATCCTGAAAATACCAAGAGTGACGGGAGACAGGGTTTTGCACTGAGAGAGGGGACGACATGACCACGCAACGCGCATCCGGCCTCATCGCCGAAACGCTGATCGCCGAGATCCGCTCGGGCGACATCGCCCCCGACGCACCGCTTCCGACCGAGCGCGAGCTAGGCGAACGTTTCGGCGCGTCCCGCCCCACCGTGCGCGAGGCCTTCGCGCAGATGCAGCTTCGCGGATATCTCAAGACCCAGACCGGTTACCGTCCCCGCGCCGCGACACCGTCGCTGCAAGGCATTCTCACAGCGGCGGGCGACCACCTGCGCGACGTGCTGGGCGACAACGAAAGCCGCGCCCATCTCGAACAGATGCGCCAGTTCATCGAGAGCGGCGCCGCGCGACAGGCAGCGATGCATGCTGACAACATCCGCATCACCCGTATCCGCTCAGCGCTCGATCGGAATTTCGAGGCGATCGGCACGGCCGAGTTTGCAGGCACCGACATCGCCTTTCACCGGGCTCTGGTCACGGTGATCGACAACCCGGTGATCTTGGCGCTGCACGACATGTTCGTGAGCGGCATGCTGGCGCGCCGCGCGCCGACGGACGACCCGGCCCATTACGACCGCATCGCCTATGAAGAACACCGCGCGATCTACGAGGCGGTGCTCGCGGGCGATGTGGTGACCGCCACCGACGTAATGGATCGCCATCTTGCCAGATCCTACCGCGCCCGGCTCGAAGCCCCGCGCAGCACCGGGATAGACCTGCCAACGGACGGCGGCTGACGCCGCCCTGGGGCCAACGACCTACCAAGGAGGAGAACGACCATGATCCATACCAAGATGCTCGCTGCGACCGCGATGCTGGCTCTGATCGCCGGGACCGCGCAGGCGCGCGAACTGACCTTCGGCATGCAGGACAACGAGGTGTCCAACGTTTTCAAGGGCACGCAGGCTTTCGCCGAGAAGCTAGAGGAGCTGTCAGGCGGCGAATTGACCGTAAACCTGTTCCCCTCCGGCACGCTGGGCGACTTCAAGGCCATGGTGGCGCAGGTGCAGGCGGGCGAGCTGGACATGGTCATCACCGGCTACCCGGACATGAGCTATGTCATCCCCGAGCTGAAGCTCGTCGGCGCGCCCTATGTCGTCGATGATTTCGCGCATCTCGAAGAGATCGTGGACGGCCCTTGGGGCCAGGAGATGGACGCGAAGTTCGGCGAGCAGGGCGTCGAGATGCTCGATCTTTGGTATTACGGCACCCGCCAGACCACGGCGAACAAGCCGATCGAGAGCATGGAGGACATGACGGGCCTGCGCATGCGCACCCCCAACGTGCCGTTCCTCATCGCCTATGCCGAGAATGTCGGTGCCACCCCGGCGCCTGTGGCTTTCCAAGAGGTCTATCTCGCGTTGCAGACCAACCAGGTCGACGCGCAGGAGAACCCGCTGCCCACCATCGATGCGATGAAGTTCTACGAGGTTCAGGACCACGTCGCGATGACCAACCACTTCGTTGCCAGCGCTGCGATCCTGATGTCGGGCGACACATGGGAGAGCCTGAGTGAAGAAGAGAAGGGGTGGGTCCGCGAGGCGATCGAGGCAGGTGGCGAGGTCTCGGACGAGATGACCGTCAAGGCCGAAGAAGACCTGATCGCCACCTTCGAGGAGCGCGGCCTGACCATCACCCGCCCCGATCTCGCGCCGTTCCGCGACGCGATGCAGCCCTATTACGACGAGCTCGAAGCCGAGTTCGGCGAGGGCGCGATCGCCAAGGTACGCGGCGAGTAAGCCGCGGACGGGCGGCGGTCGGGGGCCTCCCGCCCGGCCTGCCGCCAAGACCCGGCGGCGGGGCTCCCACTCCGCCGCCACGACCCCAATCGACGGATCGGAGATCCCATGCGCAGATACAGTTTTGAAGGCATCATCGCCTCGGCGCTCTTCATCGTCCTCTTCGGCGTGTTGATGATCCAGATCTTCGGCCGCACCCCTGTGTTCCGGGGGCCGGTCTGGACCGAGGAAGCGGCCCGCTGGATCTGGGTCTGGATGGCCTTCATCGCCATCGCCGCGGTCGAGCGCAACGACACCCAGCTGCGCATGGGGTTCCTCGCTGACCTACTGCCCGCTCGATCGAGACACTGGCTCGCGATTGCCGTGGACCTGCTGTGGGGCGGCATCCTGTGCCACCTCGTCTGGATCTCGTGGAAGACGATTCTGCGCACCTGGAACAACGAGGCGGTAACACTGCCTGCTTCCGACGCTGTGCTCTATGCCGCCGGTCTCGTCGCGGTGATCCTCGTGCTGCACCGCGTGGCGCGGCGCATTCTCGCGCGGCTTAGGCAAGGGCCGGACATGCAGGCCCCGGGCGGCCCCGGCCTGGAGGACGTGGCATGATCCTCGCTTCCGTCGGTCTCGTCTGGCTCTTCATGGTGCTGATCGGCGTGCCGATCGGCGTGGCGATGATCATCGTCTCCATGGGCTATTTCTATCACACCGGCATGGGGCTGAGCTTTGCCATGCAGCGCATGGTCGACGGCCTCAACAGCTTTCCGATCCTCGCGGTGCCGCTGTTCATTCTCGCCGCCGCGATCCTGAACTCTGCTGGCATCACCCATCACCTGTTCGGCTTCGCCCGCGCCCTCGTCGGACACATCACCGGCGGGCTGGGTCATGTCAACGTGCTGGCCTCGCTGTTCTTCTCGGGCATGTCCGGCTCGGCGCTCGCCGATGCGGGGGGCTTGGGCAAGATGGAGATCGAGGCGATGCGCGAGGCGGGCTATGACGAGGAATTCGCGGGCGCGGTGACGGCCTCGTCCTCGATGATCGGCCCGCTGGTGCCGCCCTCGATCACCATGGTGCTCTACGGCGTCATCTCCAATACCTCGATCGGGGCGCTGTTCCTCGGCGGCGTGGTGCCAGGCGTGCTCTGCGCCGTGGCGTTGATGGTGATGGTCTATGCCACCGCCAAGAAGCGCGACTATCCGCGCGATCCCCGGCCCGAGGCGCGCGCTGTCGGCCTTCTCTTCGTCAAGAGCCTGCCGGCGCTGCTCACGCCCGCGGTGATTGTCGGCGGCATCTTTTCTGGGCTGTTCTCGCCCACCGAGGCGGCGGCGGTGACGGTGCTCTACGCCATCGCGATCGACCTTCTGTTCTACCGCGAGCTGACGCTGCGCCGGCTATGGGACGCGATCTACGACTCGACGCTGACCTCGGCCTCGATCGCCACCATCGTGGCGGGGGTGGGGCTCTTAGGCTTCGTGCTGGCGCGCGAGCAGGCGCCGCAGCAGATCGCTTCGATGTTCCTCAACCTCGCCGATGGGCCGATCTCCTTCTTGATCGCGGTCAACCTGATGATCTTCCTGCTCGGCTGCTTCATCGAGAGCCTCGTGATCCTGCTGATCGTGGTGCCGATCCTCGTGCCGATCGCGATGGGCTTCGGGATCGATCCGGTGCATTTCGGGATCATCGTGATCCTCAACCTGATGATCTCGATCTTGACCCCTCCGATGGGCATGGCGCTCTTCGTGGTGGCCCAGGTCGGTGAGATCCCGTTCCACCGGCTGGCGCGGGCGATCCTGCCGTGGCTGATCCCGCCTGTGGTGGTGCTGCTGCTGGTCTGCGTCTTTCCGTTTCTTGCGACCGGACTGCCCGGGTTGATGCAGTAGCAACCCGCGCTCTCGCTCAATGATGTGAACGGGCCGTCCGGTGGGGGCGGCCCCTTGCATATAGGTGGGTCAGAGTTGGGCGTTTTCTGTCCATTGGACGCGGCACAGGTTAGGACCAGTGGTATGGGTTTCAGGCAAGTCAAAGCGAACGCAGATGAATGACACGCAAATGCTGGAGCGCCTCGCGGCGCGGTTAGGGCCCCGCGACAGCTCAGAGCCGCTCTATCGACAGCTCGCCGATGCGATGGCGCAGGCGGTCGAAGCGGGAGAGCTGCCACGCGGCGGCACATTGCCGGGCGAACGCCGCCTGTCCGAAGACCTTGCGCTATCGCGGGTCACCGTACGCAAGGCGATTGAGGAGCTGATCGGTCGTGGCCTGCTGGCCCGGCGACAGGGTGCGCGCACCGTCGTGGCACAGCGGGTCGAGAAGAGCCTATCGCGGCTCGTCGGCTTTTCCGAGGAAATCCGCGCCAGAGGCATGAAGCCCGGCATGCGCTGGCTTGATCGACAAGAGGGGCACGCGACCCCGACCGAGGTCATGGCGCTCAGCCTTGACGCCCGCGACGAGGTGATCCGGTTGCGTCGATTGCGCCTCGCCGATGACGACCCCATTGCCATCGAACATGCCGTTATCCCGCGCAGTTTGCTGCCATCAGCCGAGTTCGAGGGGGAATCTCTCTATGCGGCGCTAGAGGCGCGCGGGGTTCGGCCGCACCTGGGCACGCAGAGGATCAGGGCTGGGATCATGTCCGAAGCGGAGGCGAAGCTTCTGAACAGCCGGGCGGGGGGGCCGCTCCTCATCGTGGAACGGCGCTGTCGCCTTGCTGATGGGCGCGGCGTGGAGTTCACCGAGACCCGCTACAACGGCGAAATGTACGATTTCGTCACCGAGTTGCAAAGCTGACAGAACGACAGTCGTTATAAGACCAGTTGCATACCGGTATTTCATCTGGTTCTATGTGGGGAGCACATAGAATCGGAGATCCCGTCTCATGCTCGATCAACTACGCGGCCGCCTCATGGTGTCCTGTCAGCCGGTAACCGGCGGAGCGATGGACCGTCCTGAGATCGTCGCCGCGATGGCGAAGGCTGCGCTCGACGGGGGCGCAGCGGGGCTTCGGATCGAAGGAATCGCCAACCTGCGCGCGGTGCGCACCCTGACCGATGCGCCGATCATTGGCCTAGTGAAGCGCGATCTTGCGGACAGCCCGGTACGGATCACGCCCTTCGCGCAGGACGTCGCGGATCTGGCAGCCGCCGGAGCCGACATCATTGCGGTCGACGCAACCGATCGCGACCGCCCCGAAACCGTGGCCGCTCTCTTTGAAGCGGTGCGCGCTACCGGAAGACTGGCCATGGCCGATTGCGCCACCGCCGAGGAGGGCCGCCGCGCCGCCGCCGCCGGAGCGGCGCTGCTCGGCTCAACCATGTCGGGCTACACCGGGGCCGAAGCGCCGCAGGACGGGCCGGACTTGGATCTGGTCACGGCGTTGGCAACCTGCGGGTTGCCGGCCATTGCCGAGGGACGCTACCACCGCCCCGAAGAGGCGGCCCTTGCAATCCGTGCCGGGGCGCATGCGGTGGTTGTCGGCTCGGCGATCACCCGCATCGAACACGTCACCGGCTGGTTCGCAGAGGCCGTGCGCCGGGCCGGAGGCGCGGCATGACCGGCCCGGTTCTGGCCATCGACCAAGGCGGGACCAAGCTGCTTTGCGCCCTCGTCGAAGCGGGCCATGTGATCGAGCAGGTTACCACACCCACCGAGCGCAAGGCAGGTCCGGAGGCATGGCTCGATGCCGCCGCACGGCTCGCGGCCCCATGGCAGGGACGCTTTGAGCGCGTGGGCATCGCCGTGACCGGCCGGGTCTCGGAGGGGATGTGGTCGGCGCTCAATCCAGGCACTTTGTCGGTTCCAGAGCAGACCCCTTATGCGCTCATGGCCGAAGCACGGCTGAACTGTCCCGTGACGCTGGCCAACGATGCGCAGGCTGCGGCCTGGGGAGAGTTCCTGCATGGCGCGGGAGAGGCTCAGGACATGGTTTATCTGACGATCTCCACCGGCATCGGAGGTGGCATCGTGGTGGGTGGGCGCCTGTTGTCTGGCCGCAGCGGGCTCGCCGGTCATGCGGGTCAGATGCGTGGCCTGGATCTGCGCGGCGCTCTCGTCGAGGACCAGATGTCCGGTCGCTGGATCGCGCAGGCCGCGGCCCTGTCCGGCCACGACACCGATGCCCGCGGTGTCTTCGAGGCCGCGGGGCAGGGGGCGGGCTGGGCCGAGGAGATTGTGTCGACGGCGGCGGCCCGCGCGGCCGCGCTCTGCGCGGATCTGCAGATGCTGATCGACCCGCCCCGCATCGTGATCGGTGGCGGGGTCGGGCTGGCACCGGGCTTTCTCGACCGGATCCGCGCCGGGCTGTCAAAACTGCCGGAGCCGCTCAGACCCGACCTTCGGGTCGCCGCACTGGGAGGCGCGGCGGGCATCATCGGGATTGCCGGTCTGGCCGGGCACGCTGGCACCTGACGACGATTATCAGACGAACAACAGGGAGATGAGACAATGAACACCACGAGACTGTTCGCAGGCATGGCCTGCATCGCAGCACTGCTTTCGACCACGGCCGTTCAGGCCGAAGTTACCGTTCTGGGCTGGCCGGGTGGCCCGGAGGAAGAGGCGCTTCGCGCCGTAACCGAAATCTACAACACCCGTGAGACGGTTGCTGAGAGCGATCAGGTCGAACTTCTGCTCTTCAGCCGCGACGGCTTTTTCGACAAGCTTCAGGCCGACCTTGCCGCTGGCAGCGATGCCTTCGACGTAAACCTTCTCGCGACCTATTCGATCGGCCGTTACGCCCCTTACCTAGAGCCGATCACCCTGTCGCCCGAAGCCGAGGCCGTCTTTGGCGAGACCGTTCTGTCGACCATGCAATACGATGGGCAGCAATACGGCGTTCCCACCGATCTCTCGATGCATTTCCTGTATTTCCGCTCGGACCTGATCACGGCGCTGCTGGCCGACCCGCAGGCGGCCGAAACCTATGCGGCCATCGCGCAGGAGCATCTGGGCGAGGCACTGCAGCCCAAGCACCCCGACGAATGGACCTGGCAGGACTTTGCGGCAACGGCGCTTTATTTCACCAAGGCCGTGAACCCTGACAGCCCGACCCGCTACGGCACGGTCCTGCAGATGAAGAACCTGCTGTTCAACATGATGGTGTTTCAGTCCCTGCCCCGGGCCTACGGCGCTGACTGGATGAACGAGGCGAGTGAGATCACGGTCGACTCCGAAGCCTACCGGACCGGTCTCGAGATGTACAAACTGCTGCTCGACGCGGGCGCTACACCGCGCGACTCGCTGTCATATGAATTTGCCGAAGCCAATGCTGCCTTTACCTCCGGTCAGGTGGCAATGATGGTGCAGTGGAACGGGGCGGCGGCGTCGCTAACCGATGCCGAGACAGCACCCGCCACGGCGGAGACAACCGAAAGCGTGGCTCCCCCCGCTGGGCCCGATGGTCGGTTTACTCATATTCACGGTCTGGGACTGGGACTCAACGCCAACGCGCGCAACCCCGATGGCGCGCGGGCCTTTCTCGACTGGTTGTCGAGCGAAGAGGCCGCGGTGGCTTATGCCAAGGCCGGCGGCGCCCCGGGCCTGACGGGCTCCGCTGTCGAGGCGGTGGCGGCGGACCGGCCGGACTTGGTGCCGCTTGGGCGATACGCGTCGGACCACGGTTTCGTCATGACCGGGGCGACGTCGGCCGAGGCCCTGTCGGTCTATGAGCTGCAGGCGCGTGAGTTCACTGGTTACTGGGGCGGCACCCAGAGCCTCGATGAGGCGCTTGCGGCAACGCAGGCGGGCATGGCTGATCTGCTGGGCAAGTAGGTCTCACTCTCGCGGCGGCCTGAAAAAAGGTCGCCGCCCTTTCAAAGGACATGAGATGATCCACGGACCCCGCTTGGAAAACGCGGCACTCGCGGCGCCGCTCGTGCTCTTTCTGCTGGCGCTGCTCGGCTTTCCGACGCTGCTCGACATCGTCTATAGCCTCTCGGAAGTCCGGTTCGAGACCCTGCGCGCTCCAAACTTCATCGGCTTGGGCAACTTTGCGGCCGTGCTGACCGATCCGGAGTTCTGGCAGGCGAGCTGGTTCTCACTGAAGTTCGCGACCCTGACGGCGGGCGCGGAATGCCTGCTCGGGCTGGCGCTTGCGATCTATCTCGCGCCGCTTTTGCGCCGTCATCCCTGGCTGCTGGCCATTCTGATCATGCCGATGATCGTGGCACCCGCCATGATGGGTCTCATGTACCGGCTCGTGCTGCACGAATTCATCGGCCCTCTGCCGCACTACCTGCTGTCATGGTTCGGCGACAGCCCCGGCTTTCTCACGGCCGACAATGTCTTCCTTACGATCTTCGTGATCGAGACGCTGCAATGGACCCCCTTTGCTCTGCTGCTGTTCCATATGGCCTACGAGGCGATCCCCGGGGATATTCGCGAGGCGGCTTCGGTCGACGGCACCCGCAGCTGGCGAATGCTGACCCGGATTGAACTGCCGCTTATGGCGCCGACGTTGGCGATCGCGTTCTTCGTGCGTTTCATTGATGGCTTTCGGGTCTTCGACAACATCTGGGTGCTGACCGGCACCGGTCCGGGCGGCTCCACCACCTCGCTGTCGATCTATATCTACGTGACCTTTTTCCGGTCGGGCGACATAGGCAAGGCAGTGGCGGCGAGCGTGATCCTGTTCGCGGCAGCCTTTGCCATGCTGTGGCTGGCAGCGCGTCAGCTGCGCAGGGAGGACGCATGATGCGCGGGCTCGACAAAGGCATGCGCTGGCTGGTCTTCGGCCTCGCCGCCTTCATCCTCAATTTCCCGGTGATCGCGACGCTGGTCACCTCCCTGAAATCCGCGGGTGAAATTGCCAGCAACCCGGGCCTGAGCGTGCGCAGCCCGACGCTCGAGAACTACGCCGCCGTGCTCTCGACTGGAGGGCGGCTCGACGTCTGGGCCTATCTTGGCAACAGCCTCGTGGCAGCGCTGATCGGAAGTCTGCTGCCGATGGTGTTGTGCTTCCCCATGGCTTGGGCGGTCGCGCGGCGCGGTGTCGGGGCGGCCTGGTTGTTTCCCGCCGTGGTCAACCTGCGCGCCCTGCCATTGATCGTCTTCGCGATCCCGCTTTATCTTATGTATCAGTCGCTGGGGCTTCTGGACACGCGCATGGGGCTTGGACTGATCCTCGCGGTGGTGAACCTGCCACTGGCGATGCTGATCCTCGTCAACACAATCCGGGATCTGCCGCTTGAGCTTGAAGAGGCGGCGCGAATGGATGGCGCACGACTCTCGACGCTGCTGTGGCAGATCGTGCTGCCGCTATGCCGTCCGGCGTTGGTGACGGTCTTCATCTTCGGCTTCATCACCGCCTGGAACGAGTTTCTTTTCGGCCTGATGCTGACCACTTCGGAGGCCGTGCCGATCACCGTGGGCGCCTCGTTCTTCTTCGCTTCGGGTGGTGGCGGCGTGCAATGGGGGGTGGCGGCGGCGATCATCATGATCTCCTCGGCTCCACCGCTGCTGCTGGGCCTGTTCATGTACCGACATATCGGCGGGTCGATGACCGCCGGCGCCGTGAAAGGCTGAGACCATGAAAATACTGATACTGCCCGACCGGGACGCTGCCGTGGCAAGCTGCGTGGCACTGATCGCCGACGCCCTGACCGATAAGCCAGACGCTGTTCTGGGGCTGGCCACCGGAGGCACGATGGAGCCGGTCTATGCCGGTCTGCTCGATCGTACCCGAGCGGGCCAGGTGTCGCTTGACCGGATGACGAGCTTCAACCTCGACGAATACGTCGGCCTGTCGCCAGAACATCCGCAATCCTACCACGCCTTCATGCAAGAGCGGCTGTTCGCGCCACTCAAACTCGAGCCGGCGCGGACCCATCTGCCCCGTGGCGACGCCCCCGACCCGGTGGCCGAAGCCGCGCGCTATGACGCGGCGATCACGCATGCCGGGGGTATCGATTTGCAACTCTTGGGGATCGGCCGCAACGGGCATATCGGCTTCAACGAGCCCAGCTCTTCGCTGGCTTCGCCGACGCGGGTCAAGACACTTACCCGCGCGACCCGCGAGGCCAATGCCCGTTTTTTCGGCCCGGACGAGGCGGTGCCGCGTTTTGCGATCACCATGGGCATCGCCACGATCCTGCGCAGCCGCCACGCCGTCCTGCTGGCCACAGGTGCCGCCAAGGCGGAAGCGGTCGCGGCGATGGCCGAGGGCCCGCTGAGCGCCCGCTGCCCGGCCTCGGCGTTGCAGATGCATCCCAAGGTGACGGTCGTGCTCGACACCGAGGCGGCCGCAGGCCTGGAACTGCGTCAGTACTACGAAACTGTCCACCCGCAGGGTCAGGAGGTGACGCTTGTCTGACGCGGCCTCGCTGATCCTCCTACCGGATGCATTCTACGATGGCGACGTGGAGTACCCGGTCGCAGATCGGGCGGTTGTCATCCGGGACGGCTTCATCCGGGACGTCACCTCGGCCAGCCACGCGCCACCGGGGCGCGTGCTTCGTATGCCCGTGGCGGCCCCCGGTTTTATCGACCTGCAGATCAACGGCGGCGATGGCGTGATGTTCAACGACGTGCCGACGCACGATACGTTGAAACGCATGGCCAATGCGGCGCACCGGGGGGGCACGGCGCATATCCTGCCGACCTTCATCACCGCGCCCGGGACCTCCTACCTCGCCGCAATGCGCGCCGTGCGCGCGGCGCTGGTCGAGGCCGAGCCGGGGATCTTGGGCCTGCATCTGGAAGGACCGTTCCTGTCGCCCGCGCGGCCGGGCATCCACCCGCCCGCGGCAGTGCGTGATCTGACGACCGTGGATATCGACGCGCTGTGCGAGGGCGTGGGCGGGCCCTTGCTGCTCACGCTCGCCCCAGAGAAGGCCCCGCCTGGGGCGATCGCGCGCCTGACCCGCGCCGGTCTGACGGTCTTTGCGGGGCACAGTGACGCCAATTATGCCGCGATGATGCGCGCGGCGGATGAGGGCCTGAGCGGCGGCACCCATCTCTTCAACGCGATGTCGCAGGTCACAGGCCGCGCTCCCGGCGTGGCCGGCGCGCTGCTCGACGACCCGCGACTGTTCGCGGGCCTCATCGCCGACGATATCCACGTGCATCCGGCCAACCTGCGACTGGCGCTTCGCGCCATGACCGACGCTCGGCTGTGTCTCGTCACCGATGCGATGGCAACGCTCGACGCACCCGACGCGACCTTCGTCGTGAATGGCAAGACCATTTCCCAGAGGGACGGACGCCTCGCAGATGCCGAAGGGCGTCTTGCCGGTGCGCATTTGGCGATGGACGAAGCGGTCCGCAACATGTGCCGTCTGGGCGGTGCGCGCCCGGCGCAGGCGCTCAGAATGGCGGCAACGACACCGGCCGAGGTCTTGAGCCTCGGCCAGGAACTGGGTCGCATCGCGCCGGGGCACCGCGCCTCGGTCACCCTGCTTGACCAAGATCTGCACGCGACCGGGGTCGTCGTGGACGGGCAGGTCATTTAGACACATCCCAAGGCGAAGGAGCCATCATGAGCACGATCAGCCTGGACGCCGTCGGCAAAAGCTTCGGGACCACCGAGATCATCCGCAACGTCTCCTTCGAGATCGAGCAGGGCGAATTTGTGGTCCTTGTCGGGCCCTCCGGCTGCGGTAAGTCGACCTTGCTGCGTCTCGTGGCCGGTCTCGAGGCGGTCAGCCGCGGCCGGATCCGCATCGGTGGGCGCGATGTCACCGATCTGGCGCCCCACGACAGGGGACTGTCGATGGTGTTCCAGTCTTACGCGCTCTATCCGCATATGACGGTCCGGCAGAACATTGCTTTCGCGCTTCACACCGAAAAGCTTCCGCAGGCCGAGATCGACGCCCGAGTGACCGAAGCCGCCCGCGCGCTGCAGCTTGACGCCTACCTTGATCGTAAGCCCAAGGCCCTATCCGGTGGTCAGCGCCAGCGTGTCGCCATTGGTCGGGCGATCGTGCGAAAGCCGCAGGGGTTTCTGTTCGACGAACCGCTGTCGAACCTCGACGCGGCGCTTCGGGCTGAAACGCGGCTTGAGATCGCGGCACTGCATCGCCAGCTGGGCGCGACCATGCTGTATGTCACGCATGATCAGGTCGAAGCGATGACCTTGGCCGACCGTATCGTCGTATTGCGCGACGGCGAAGTCATGCAGATCGGCTCACCCCGAGATCTTTATACCGCACCTGCAAACCTGTTCGTGGCACAGTTCATCGGCAGTCCGAAGATGAATGTCCTGCCATGCGACATGCATGGTGGAAGCCCGATCAACCTTCCGGGCGGCGGGACGATTTCTGTGCCGAAGGGGGTATCAGGCCAAGCCGTTCATCTTGGGCTGAGACCCGAGGACATTCGCCTCGTGGAGCCGGGCGGGGGGCAGATCTCGGGGCGGATCGATTTCAACGAATACCTCGGGGCGGACAACAGCGTGTTCGTGGATGCCGGGCCGCTGGGCCGGATAAATGTTCGTGTGCCTGGGGGTCAGTTCCCACGGCCGGGCGATACGGTGGGGATAGAAGTAGCGCCTGAACATCTGCACCTGTTCGACGTCGAAGGTGTAGCACTGCGCAAAGGCGCTGTCGTTTGAGAAACCGAATGTTTCAATGCGGCCTGACAGCACAGTGGAGTGCACCCGGAGCTATGATCTCGATCCCATTGAAGAAGAGCGCAACCAGTTGAAGTGGGCCACCTCCGAGTGCGGAAAACGCGCGTCGACCCGGGTTTGGCAGTGTTTCCGCCAAGTTTCAGGGCCGACCGCTATGCCGGTCGATCATCGCGATCCGAGGCACGCCTATCCGGCTGGTCGCTCCATTCCCTTAGAAAGACTCGACCTCGGGCCAAGCTGTGACGAAAGGCAGCTATTGAGCTGTTAGCCCGTCGAGCGAAGCTGCCCCTGCAGCCAGTCGCAAATCGCTTCGAAGCTTCGCGCAGCGCGAATGCTGCGATGCCGAGCCCGCAAGTAGCCATGTACAAGCTGCGGTTCGTTGCGCCATTCGGCGGCGACTCCGGCGGCGACGAGTTTGTCGACATAGGCGGGGCCGTCGTCGCGCAGCGGATCGACATCGGCCGTGACGACGAGGGCCGGGGGCAGCCCGGCGAAATTGGCGGCGCGCAGCGGCGAGAGCTCGGGATCGGTCTCGCGCAGCATCATGTCGCCGCCGGTCAGCACCCCCGCGTAATGGACGAGATCGGCGGTGCGCAGGAGCGGCGCCTCGGCGTTCTCGGCATAGGAGGGCGCGGACATGTCGCCGCCCAGACCGGGATAGATCAGACATTGCGCCAGCGGCATCGGCCCACCCATGCGCCGCATGCGCCGGCACAGCGCCGCCGACAGAGCGCCGCCCGCACTGTCGCCCAACACGATGCCGGGGCGGTGCGCGCTATCGTTCCTCCAGACGGTCTCTACGTCGTCGAGCTGCGCGGGGTAGAGATGCTCGGGCGCCAGCCTGTAGTCGACCGCGACCAGCTCAGCCCCGGTGGCCAGCGCGATCTCGGCGCAGACGTCGTCGTGGCTGTCGAGCGAACCCACCACATAACCACCGCCATGCAGGTAGAGAAGGAAGGGCCCCGCCGCGCCGCGCGGGCGGTAGCGGCGTATCGGCACCCCTGCCACCACCGCGTCGGTGACGACGATGTCTTCAGGTCGGGGCCTGCGAAACACCGCGCACATCGCGTCGTAGTGACGACGGTTCTCGGCGGGCGTGGCGGTGTTGGCCTCGGCCGGGTAGGCGGCCTCGGTCTCGGCGATGAAGCGCAGGATCTCGGGATCGGTCACGCGCATCTCAGATCTCCCCCCGGCGGGCAAGCGCGGTATCGAGCCAGTCCGCATCCATCTGCGGCACCGAGGCGAGCAGAGTCTCGGTGTAGGGGTGGTGCGGGGGCGCGAACATCTCGTCCCGCGGGCCCTGCTCGACCACCTCGCCGTTTTGCATCACCACCACGTGGTCGGCGATGGCGCGGACGGTGGCGAGGTCGTGGGTGATGAACATGTAGCTCAGGCCCCGCTCCTCCTGCAGGCGCCGCAGGAGGCGCAGGATGCCATTGGCCACGAGCTGGTCGAGCGCGCTCGTCACCTCGTCGCAGACGATGAGCTTGGGCTCGGCGGCCAGCGCGCGGGCGATGCCGATGCGCTGTTTCTGCCCGCCAGAGAGCGCGCCGGGCAGGCGGTCGATGTAGCTGTCGGGGTCGAGCTCGATCGCCGCCAGCAGCTCGCGGATCCGTGCCTCCTGCGCCGCGCCCCTGAGTCCGAGGTAGAAGCGCAGCGGGCGGCCGATGATCTCGCGGATCGTCTGCTTGGGGTTCAGCGCTGTGTCGGCCATCTGGTAGATCATCTGGATCTGCCGCAGCTGGTCCTTGGACCGCCCGGCGAGCCGGTCGGGCAGGGGCGCGCCATCGAGCTCGACTTGTCCCGCGCTGAGCGGCAGGAGGCCAGTCAGCACCCGCGCCGTGGTCGATTTTCCCGAGCCGCTCTCGCCCACCACCGCGACGGTGCGGCCCTTGGGGATGTCGAAGCTGACATCGCGCAGCACCCGCGTGCCGCGCACGTATTCGGCCGAGACCTTCGACAGCCGCAGCACCGGGGTTTCGCCTTCGGCGGGGGCCGGGCGGGCAGCGGCTTCGTGGCTGCGCACGGCCCAGAGCGATTTGGAGTAGTCCTCGCGCGGGGCGGAGAGCATGGCGCGGGTAGGCTGTTCCTCGACCTCCTCGCCATGGCGCAGGATCTTGATCCGGTCGGCCATCTGCGCGACCACCGCGAGGTCGTGGGTGATGTAGATCGCGGCGGTGCCGAACTCGCGTACCGCGTCGCGGATCGCCGCCAGCACCTCAATCTGTGTGGTGACGTCGAGCGCGGTGGTCGGCTCGTCGAAGATGATGAGGTCGGGACGACAGGACATCGCCATCGCGGTCATCGCGCGCTGCAGCTGTCCGCCAGAGACCTGGTGCGGATAGCGAAAGCCGATCTCGCCGGGATTGGGCAGACGCATCCGGGCATATAGTGCGCGGCCCTCGGCCTCGGCCTCGTCGCGGCCCCTGATGCGGTGGATCTCGGTCGGGGCTTCGGAAAACTGCCGGATCAGCCGGTGCGCCGGGTTGAAATTGGCCGCCGCCGATTGCGCGACGTAGGCGATGCGCCGACCGCGCAGACCGCGCCTGCGGCGTTCCGACAGTGCGAGGAGGTCTTGCCCGTCGAAGTCGATTGAGCCGCCGGAGATGCGGGTGCCGTCGCGGGCATAGCCCATGGCGGCGAGGCCCAGCGTCGATTTCCCGGCGCCGCTCTCGCCGATCAGGCCGAGGATCTCGCCGCGCTTCAGCTCCAGATCGACGCCCTTGACGATCGGGGTCCAGCTTCGGCCCTGCCGGCCCTCGATCCTGAGATCTCGGATGGTGAGGAGGGGATCGGTCATCTTGAACCTCTCAGTCCTTGAGGCCGGAGGCGCGATGCAGCACCCAGTCGACGACGAAATTGATGCTCACCGTCAAAAGCGCGATGGCGGCGGCGGGCAGGAGCGGGGTGATGTCCCCGAAGGTGATGAGGGCCGCGTTGTCGCGCACCATGGAGCCCAGATCGGCGGTGGGCGGCTGGATGCCGAGCCCGAGGAAGGACAGCGCGGAGATAGCGAGGAACACGAAGCAAAAGCGCAGGCCGAACTCGGCGATCAGAGGGGCCGTGGCATTAGGCAGGATCTCGCGGCGCATCAGCCAGCCGAGCCCTTCGCCCCGGAGCCGCGCGGCTTCGACGTAATCCATGACTACCACGTCCATCGCCACGGCGCGCGCGAGGCGGAACACGCGCGTCGCCTCGATCACCGCGATGACGATCACGAGGTTGACGATGCCGGTGCCGTAGATCGACAGCAGCAAAAGCGCGAAGAGAAGCGCCGGGATCGCGATCAGCATGTCGACGAGCCGCGACAGGAGCTGATCGACCCAGCCCCCCGTCACCGCAGCCAGAAGCCCGAGCCCCGCACCCGCGCCGAAGGCCAGCACGGTCGTGGCCAGGGCGATGCCGAGCGAATTGCGCGTGCCCCAGATCAGCCGCGAGACCACGTCCCGGCCCAGGTTGTCGGTGCCCAAGGGGTAGGCGCCGCCCCAGGGCTCGAACTCCATGCCGACGATCTCGGTCTCGCCGAAGGGTGCGATGAGGGGGGCGAAGAGGGCGACGAAGATGTAGAGCGCGATCACCACGATGCCGAACCAGGCCGTCGGCGGAGCGGTCTTGATGTCAGTCAGCGTCATCGGTCATTTCCTGTGCATCAGCCGCGGATTGGTGGCGATGGCCAGCAGATCGGCGGCGAGATTGAGCAGGATGTAGATGCCCGCGAAGATCAGGCAGGCGGCCTGCACCACCGGGATGTCGCGCTTGGCCACCGAGTCGACCATCAGCTGTCCCAGCCCCGGAAAGACGAAGACCACCTCGACGATCACCACGCCGGTGATCAGATAGGCGAGGTTGAGCGCCACCACGTTGATGATCGGCGACAGCGCGTTGGGCAGGGCATGGCGCAGGATCACCCGCGCGGGCGAGGCGCCCTTGAGCCGGGCCATCTCGATATAGGGCTGGGCCATGAGATTGATGATCGCGGCGCGGGTCATCCGCATCATATGCGCGGTGACCACGAGCACGAGCGTCAGCGCCGGAAGGAAGGTCCGGTAGAGGATCGTGCCCAGATCCGCGCCGCTGCCGAAATCGGCGATCGAGGGGAACAGCCCCCATTTGACCGAGAGGAACAGCAATAGGATGTAGGCCACGAAATACTCGGGAAACGAGATCGAGCTGAGCGTCGCCACGTTGACGAAGCGGTCGAACCAGCTGCCCCTGTAGAGCGCTGCGAGAAGCCCAAGTCCTAGCGCCAGTGGCACAGAGATTGCGGCGGCGTAGGCGGCGAGGAACAGCGTGTTGCCGAAGCGCGCGGCCAGCAGTTCGCCGATCTCGCGGCCATTGGCGAGCGAGGTGCCGAAATCGCCCCGGAGCGCGCCGCCGAGCCAGTCGAGATAGCGCAGATGCGCCGGCTGATCGAGACCCAGCTCGCGGCGGAAGGCCGCGACCGTCTCGGGCGTGGCGGACTGGCCGAGGATCTCCTCGGTCAGGTCGCCGGGCAGAAGCTCGATCGCGAGGAAGATGAACAGCGAGATCGCGAAGAGGGTCAGGAGCCCGAGGGCCAACCGCTGCAACGTCATGTGCAGGAGGGGATGCATGTCAGGCGGGCTCCCCGAGCGGCCAGCCGATGTCGCGGATCGGGCGGCCCGCGTGATCGGGCGCGGGCAGAGCGCTCTGGCCGGGCGCCAGCGCGGCCAGCCGATCGGTCAACGGCGCGCGCATCGGGCAGGCGCGGCCGGCCTGCGTATCGACATGCATCAGCATGTGCTCGGCCGTGGCCTGCACCGTGCCATCGGCATCGACCATCTCGTGATGCAGCCGGATGCGCTTGGCATCGAAGCCCAGCACGGTGGTGCGTACGGTGAGATCCGTGCCCGCGGCGGTCTCGGCGAGATGACGGATATGCGTCTCGACCGTGTAGACCGACAAGCCTTGCGCGCGGTAGGCGGCATTCATGCCGATATGGCCCAGAAAGGCGTCCGTGGCGTCGCCGAAGACCTGCAGGTAGCGGAATTCGGTCATGTGGCCGTTGTAATCGAGCCAGTTGCCACCGACCTTCGCGCGGTGCAGCTGCAGCGGTTCGGTGGGGTCGGGCGCGGCCGCTGCTGCGCGGGCATGGGCCTGCGCGAAAGCGCGCTCCTCCATGGCGCGCAGCGTCTCGCCCGCGCCCCAGCCATTGGCGCGCAACGCGTGCAGGATGCCGATCAGGTTGTCATCTCGGATCCGCTCCAGCTCGCGGATCGTGTGTTGCCCCGATTGCGCGTCGGACTGCGCGGCGATCTTGGCCGACAGTTCCTCGGTCATTTCGGGCACGTCCATGAGCTTGGTCCAAGGCCATTTCAGCGCCGGTCCGAACTGGTCGATGAAGTGTTTCATGCCCGCTTCGCCCCCGGCGATGCGGTAGGTCTCGAACAGGCCCATCTGCGCCCAGCGAAGCCCGAAGCCAAAGCGGATCGCGTCGTCGATCTCCTGCGTGGTGGCGATGTCGTCCTTCACCAACCAGAGGCTTTCGCGCCAGACCGCCTCGAGCAGCCGGTCGGCGATATGCGCATCGATCTCGCGGCGGATCTTGAGAGGGTGCATGCCGGTTTGCGCGAGAATGCCCGCTGCCCGATCGAGGATGGCGTCGTCCTCCGGCCCGGAACCCACCAGCTCGACCAGCGGCACGAGGTAGACCGGGTTGAAAGGATGGGCCACGAAGATCCGCTCTGGATGGGCAGCGCCCCGGCGCAGCTCGGAGGGCTTGAACCCGGAGGTCGAGGAGCCGATCAGCGCCTCGGGGGATGCCGCCGCCTCGATCGCGGCGAAGACCTTGTGCTTGAGGTCGAGCCGTTCGGGCACGCTTTCCTGGATGTACTCCGCGCCTTGGACCGCGCCGGCGATGTCGTCATGAAAGCTCAGCCGCCCCTCGGGCACGGGTGGTGCGGAGATCAGCCGCGCGCGGGCGCGGCGGGCGTTGTCGAGCACCTCGCCGATGATGCGGCGCGCTTCGGGGTGAGGGTCGTGAACGGCGACGTCGGTGCCGTCGAGCAGGAACCGGGCGATCCAACCGCCGCCGATGACGCCGCCGCCGATGCAGGCGGCGCGGGAGAGGGTTCGGGTCATGCGATGGGCCTTTCGAGACTGTCGTTCGGGGCGCCCCGCCGCCGGCTGACGGCGGAGCATGAGGAGGTCAGATGGCCCACCAGCGATCGACGACCTTCCAGCCGTCGAGGAAGCGGTTCGAGGCGAGGTCGCCATGCGCGATGCGGTCGTTTTTGCCATCGATGTAGTTGGCGAACATCGGGATGATCGAGCCACCATCGTCGCGGCACAGTGCCTGCATTTCGTGATACATCTCGGCGCGGAGGCCCTCGTCGAGCTCGGCGCGGGCGGCGACCAGCAACTCGTTGAAGCGCGGATTGCCCCAGCGGCTCTCGTTCCACTCGGCGCCGTCGGCATAGACCAGGCTGAACATCCAATCCTCAGTCGGGCGGCCGTTCCAGTAGCTCATGGCGAAGGGATCCTTGAGCCAGACATTCGACCAGTAGCCGTCGGCGGGTTTGCGGTCGACATTGACGCGGATCCCGGCCCTGCCCGCGGATTCTTGGAACAGCACGGCGGCATCCACCGCGCCGGCGAAGGCTGCGTCGGAGGTCGAGAGCGAGACATCGAGGCTGTCGAGACCGGCCTGTTTGAGATGAAACTTCGCACGGTCGGGATCGTAGGCGCGCTGTTCGAGATCGGCGGCGTGGAAGCGGTTACCCGGTGCGATCGGGTGATCATTGCCAAGCGAGCCATGGCCCTTGAGCACCTTGTCGAGCATTTCCTGCCGGTTGATCGCGTGCTTGAGCGCGAGGCGCACGTTCACGTCGTCGAAAGGCGCGGCGTCGCAATGCATCGGAAAGGGGTAATGCGCGGTGCCGGTGACCTCGACCAGCGACAGACCGGGACGGCGGCTCAGCAGGTGCACGGTCTTGGGCGGCACGCCGTTGATGATGTCGACCTCGCCGGTCACCAGCGCGTTTTGCCGCGCGGTGGGGTCGTTGATCGTCAGCAGCGTCACCTCGTCGAACCAGGCGCGGTCGTCCTTCCAGTAATCGTCGCGCCGCTTGAGGCGAATGCGCACGCCGGGCTCGTGCTCTTCGAGCGTGTAGCCGCCGGTGCCGATCGCGGCTTGCCAGTCGATCCGGCCATTGCCGTCATCGGGCATGATGACGAAGTGGTAGTCGGCGGCGACGAAGGGGAAGTCGGCATTGCCGGCGGTCAGCTCGAACACCACCACGCGGTCGCCATCGGCGCGGATCTCGGCGACCTGCTCGAGCAGCCCCTTAGCGCCCGACTTGGTGTCCTCGCCGCGATGGTGGTTGAATGAGGCGATCACGTCGGCGGCGGTGAGCTTGCGACCATCGGAGAAGGCCACGTCGCGCAGCTTGAAGGTCCAGACGCGCGCCTCGGCATCGGGTTCGAAGCTCTCGGCCAGCTCGGGCGCCGCGCGTCCTTCGGCGTCGATCTCGACGAGGTTGTTGCACACCCCGCCGAGCATCGCGGTGACCACCGGTCCCGCGGCATAGGTCGCGGGGTCGATGGTGTCCGAGGTGGCACCGCCGGAATGGCCGATGCGGATCGCGCCGCCGCGCTTCGGCCCGGCCTGCGCGCGCAGCGCGGTGGGTCCGAGGGCGAGAGCGGCGGTGCCGGTGGCCAGAAAGCCGCGGCGGCTGAGATCGGTGAATGTCATGCAAATCTCCCTGAAATCGGCCGCGCGCAAAGCCGCGTGCGGCATGTGATGGGGTGGGGGGTCACCAGCGCTTCTTCAGCTTGAGCTTCTCGCGCACCTGCGCGGGCGTCATGAGGTTGACGTTCATCGCCGAAAGCATTGTCGCCGCGCGGTCCACCAGATCGCCGTTCGAGGCCGCAACGCCGCGCTCCAGCCAGATGTTGTCCTCGAGCCCCACGCGAACATTGCCGCCCGCCAGCACCGCCTGCGCGGCATAGGGCAGCTGCATCCGGCCGATCGAGAACATCGAGTAGACCCAGCCTTCGGGCATGTTGTTGGTCAGCGCGGTGAGCGAATTGAGATCGTTGGGCGCGCCGAAGGGAATGCCCAGGCACAGTTGCACCAGGACCGGATCATCAATCAGCCCCTCGTCCACCAGCGTTTTGGCGAGCCACAGATGCCCAAGATCGAACACCTCGATTTCGGGCTTCACCCCCGCCGCCTGGATCCGCTGCGCCATGGCACGCAGCGTGCCGGGCGTGTTGGTCATCACGTAATCAGCCTCGGCGAAGTTCATCGTGCCGCAGTCGAGCGTGCAGATCTCGGGCAGGAGTTCCTCGACATGCACCAGCCGCTCGGTGGCGCCGATCAGGTCGGTGCCGGCTGCGTCGAGCGGCAGCGGCGCCTCGGGGGAGCCAAGCACGATGTCGCCGCCCATGCCGGCGGTGAGGTTGAGGATCACGTCGGTGCCGCTGTCGCGGACCCGCGCCACCACTTCGCGGTAGAGCGCCGGATCGCGCGACGGCGCGCCGGTCTCGGGGTCGCGGACATGGACATGGGCGATCGCGGCGCCGGCACCGGCGGCCTCGACGCAGGACGCGGCGATCTGCTCGGGCGTCACCGGCACCTTGTCGCTCTTGAGGTGGCTCTGCCCCGAGCCGGTCACGGCACAGGTAATGAATGCGTCCCAGTTCACGGTCGCGCCTCCGATCGGCTTGGATTGGTCGATTGAGGAGAAGCTAGCCGCGGTCCATCGATCCCGCATTGCCATTTCTGCCGTTTATATTGCACAAAATGACAACCATGACGTTCCGGATCGTCTTTCTGCCCTTCGACGGCTTTTCCAACATGGTGCTGGCCAGCGCCATCGAACCGCTGCGCGCGGCTTGTGATCTCTCTGGTCGGCCCCTGTTCAACTGGTGCGTGGCGACGCCGGGTGGCGAAGCGGTCAGCAGCTCCTCCGGGCTACGATTGGCCGCCGAGATCGAATTGTCGGAAATCGGCCAATGCGATGCACTCGTCCTGATAGCCGGCTATGGGGCTCGGGAAGCCGCGGCCCGTCCCGAATTGCTGCCCGCGATCCGTGCCGCAGCGCGACGGTCCCGGACGGTGACGGGCCTCGACATGGGGGCATGGATCATGGCGGCAGCAGGATTGCTCGAGGGCTACCGCGCTACGGTGCACTGGCATGAGATGGAGGCGTTCGCGGAAGAGTTTGCCGGCGTCGAAGCGGTGGCCGAAAGCTACGTAACCGACGGTGACCGTCAGAGCGCAGGCAGCGCGACTTCAGCGATGGAGCTGACACTCGAGGCGATCCGCTGGCTCGGGGGGGATGCTCTGGCATACGACGTGCGTACGCTTTTCGTACACGACGATATCGAGCGCCGTCGCGCCGAGAGCGGCGCGCTGTCCCCGCAGCTGGGTCGTGCCGTGCGCTTCATGCTCGATGCAATCGAGGAGCCGCGCAGCCTGGTCGAAGTCGCGGCTCATGCGGCGGTCTCACTGCGCACGCTCGACCGGCTCTGTCGGCGTGAACTGGGCACCTCAGCGGGCGTGTATTACCGCGCTCTGCGTCTGACGCGGGCACAGAACCTCTTGACCGAGACCGGCTTGCCCTTGCGCGAGATTGCGCTGCGCTGCGGCTTTGCTTCGGCCTCGACATTATCTCGCGCCTACAGCCAGCAGTTCGGTCGGTCTCTTTCCGCCACCCGCCGCATGGGCGCGTGAGGGGCAGTAGGATCCGCAAGAAGCCGGGTCGGTACAAATCGTCGCGAGAGCAAACCAATCAGACCAATTTGCAGACCAACATCGGGATAGTGCATCGAACCGGAACCGTAGCGGGGGATCCTGTTCATGCTTTCCATATTCCTTCTGTCCATTGCCGGCCTTCTTGCCGGAGTCGTCAATGCCATTGCGGGGGGCGGCACGTTGCTGAGCTTTCCGGTCCTCATCTGGCTGGGTGTCCCGCCGGTCATGGCCAACGCCACCGCCACGCTGACGGCGCTACCCGGTTATATGGGTAGCGGCTGGGCCTATCGGCAGGACATCCGTGCCGAGGGGAGCCTTTCGCTGCGCCGGATCATCGCGCTTGCCGCCATCGGCGGACTAGCCGGGGCCGGTCTGCTGCTGATCACGCCGGGCGACGCCTTCGTGGGCATCGTGCCTTGGCTGCTGCTGACCGCCACACTGCTGTTCGCTCTTGGTCCACGTCTGCTCGCGCGTGTGCAAAAGCGTGGTCACGGCGTCACCGGCCCGCGGCTCTCGGCCTTGGCGATAGGTGTTGTGGCGGCCTATGGGGGGTATTTCAACGGCGGGCTCGGAATCATGCTGCTGGCGGTGTTCGCCCTGATCGGCTTCCGCGACCTGCACGGCATGAACGGTTTGAAGAACCTGCTTTCGGCCGTGCTGGCGCTGGTTTCGACAGCGAGCTACGCCGCCGCCGGCCTGATCGCCTGGGAGCCCGCCCTGATCCTGGCGCTGGCGACGACGCTGGGCGGATATGTCGGTGCGCGACAGGCGCGGCGGATCAGGCGCACCGAACTCCTGAGGGCCGCCATCGTTGCAGTGGGCGCGGTGCTGACCCTGCTGTTCTTCTTCCTTTGAGTCTCGTTCGCTCAGCGGGTCGAATAGGTGCCATCCGACAGCAGGATCTCATCCAACGGCACGTCCCAAGGCATCGGGAAGATGGTTGGCAGCAAACATCCCTCAAACCCCACCCCGATGCTGCGCGGGCGCGGCGCCATCTCGCCCAAGCTGCGGTCGTAATAGCCACCGCCATTGCCGAGCCGGTGATTTGCCCTGTCCGCACCCACCAGCGGCGCGACGATGATGTCGGGCCGGCTGATCGCGCCCTTGGCTGGCACGGGTATGTTCCAGATCCCGCGCGTCATCTGGCAGCCCGGCATCCAAGCGTGGAAGGCAAGGGGGGCCCGCGCCTCGACCACGACCGGGAGCGAGATCCGCGCGCCGGCGGCATGGGCCCTATGCATCCAAGGACGCAGGTCTGGTTCGCCCCGGATCGGCCAGTAGACGGCAATGTCCACGTCGCGCTCGATCCCGATGATCCGATCGAGCCCTTCGATGAGCGCCGCGGTCGCGCGCGTGCGCTCATCCGGAGCCAATCCGCGTGCCGCGATGAGCCGCTGACGCTTGGCCCGTCGGAAACGGGCCACGTCCTTGGCGGTCTGGAGATCGACCGGGTGCCCGCCGACCAGATGATGCGCGAAACAGGGTTCGGAGCCGCCTACGTTGTCATCATGCATTCGGGTTGCTCCCTCGGCCCGGGGCTGGCGAGCACAACTTAGCGTGGCCCCGAGCCGACGGAAAGCGGAGCCTGATGGCGGGGCGGTGACGCGGGATCGGGCCGCGCGGTCACGCGGCCGATCGCTCCTCGCTGCCGCGCAGCAGGAGGCGGATGATGTCGGACCGCGTGAGGATGCCGACGAGCCGCCCATCGCGGGTCACGGGGACCACCTCGTTGCCCTGCACCGCCAACCGGTCGAGAAGCGCGCCGACCGGCAGATCATGCGGAACGGTCTGGTCGGCGGGCCGCATCACCTCGGCCACCTTGCGCCGCGGTCTGAGGCGCATCGGACCGTTCCGCCCCTCCAGCTCGCCGAGAAGATCGGCCTGCAGCACGATGCCGCGCGGCCTCATTTCCACGTCGACCACCGGGAGGCTCTTGATGGCGCGGGTACGAAACAGGCGGGCCGCCTCTCGCAGCGGCGTGTCGGGCCGGACGGTGATGAGATCGACCGTCATCACGTCCGCGCAGGTCGTGCCGTCGAAGCGGTGCCGGGCGGCCTCGGCCTCGGCTGCCGCGAGCAGCCGGCCAAGATCGGCCACGCCCAAGTTGGGCGTCTGGTTGAAGCGATCGAGCAGTTGCTCGAGCTCATGGCTCGTCAGCCCCAGCCGCAGCGAGGCGCCTTCCGCCTCGACCGTCTCTGGCTGTCGGAACGGGTAGACCCGTCCGGTGGCGCGGTTGTAGGCGGCGCCGGCGAGAACGAGCCCGGCGGTCAAGAGTCCGACCGGCAGCACCGCGAAGGCCGGGCCGCCCTCGATGGCGGGCGCGGGATCCAGCGCGGTCAAAAGCGCGACTGCCCCGCCGGGCGGATGCAGGGCCCGGATCGCCATCATCGCCACGATTGCCGCGCCGACGATCAACCCGGCGGACCACGGCGCGGGCAAAATCCAGATCATCAGCAGCGCGACGCAGGCCGACACCATGTTGCCTGCGATCGCGGACCAGGGCTGGGCCAATGGCGAGTTCGGCACGCAGAACACCAGAACCGCCGTTGCGCCGAGAGGTGCCACGAGGTGCAGAGACGTCAGGCCGAAACCGGACCCGATCCCGACCAGCAGGCTGCACAGGCCGATCCCGACCAGCGCACCGATCCCGGATCTGAGCTGCTCGAGGCCGTGGAAGGGCGGAAGGACCGGATGAAGGTGGTGCCAGACGCGCATTCGCTCGTTCTCCCTGTCAGCCGCGTGCCCGGTAAACAGGCAACCGACACCATTCCCTGCCTCGAAACCGGGCGGAGTTGAAACGGCTATAGCGAGAAAAGAAAATCGTTCCCTCGGCACGGTCGGTCCCGGAACAACGTCTCGGCACACCGGCAAGGCGAAAAACGCTCGTGGCCGGATCCCATCCGTGACACGAGCGGCTGCCGTCCGGTCCGTGCCGGACGGCAGCCGCCGCCGTAGGATCAATACGGGCGGCGCGCCGTGTGGCTAGGGCATTGACAGGCCCAGCAGGTCGGTTACCGTCGCGGCATGGTCACGCATGAGAACCACTTCCGGTTTCTGCTTCTGAACCGCCCGGAACCCCGGGCGGCCCGCGTCTAGGCGCGATTTCGACCGCCCGGGGCTTTCTCGCATCCTTGCCAGAGATAGCGGTCCTGCCGCTTCGGGAGATCATCCATGTCCATTGCCAATGTCGTGCGGCTGCCCAGGCGCCGCGATCTTCGTGCCGTGTTTGAACGCTGCGCCTTCGAAACTGGGTTTCTTCTCACGGTTCGGGACCGGGCCGGGATCGAGGGTCTGCTGCGGCGCCACGACACCCGTCATTCCCCCGATCCCGTGCTTCTGAACGAGTTGCTGCGTTACAAACTGCGCATCTCCCGCGGCGCGCGGGAACCGGTATCGCCCGAATTCGTGGTGGCCGGATGCCGCGTCGTCTACAGGATCGCCGACAAGGAGCCGCGCGCGGGCCTGCTGTCCATGTGCCCGGCTCCCCGTCCGGGGCATGTCCTCGTCGCCTCGCTGCTTGGCGCCACCCTGATCGGGATGCGGCATCTGCAAGCAGCGCCGCTTCTGCGCGACGACGGGCGGATCGACACCGTCGTCGTGCTCGACACGATGCCGCCACCCGATACTGACGCGGCCTGATCAATCCCCGACAGTACAGTCCATCTTCAGGAAAGGACATCCGATGGCACAGCCCCGCGCTACTTTGCGACCGACCGGCCGGCGTCCCCGGGTCGTCACCGGCGTCGAAAGCCTCGACCGGCTCGAGACGCTTGTCGGCCAGGCCCTCCGGCGCGACCCGGATCTGGCCGATCGGCTGTTGGGCGAGATCGGCCGAGCGCGGACTCTTCCGGTGGCGAAGCTTCCCGCGAACGTCGTCGCGATCGGGCGGGCGGTCACCTATCGGGACGAGACCACCGGCCATGAGCGGACCGTCACGCCGGTGTTTCCCAAGGAGGCCGACAACACCCGCGGCCGGATCTCGATCCTAACACCAATCGGAGTCGCCCTGATCGGTCTGGCCGAGGGGGCCTCACTGCACTGGCAGACACGAAGCGGCACACGGCGGGTGCTGACCGTGCTTCGGGTCTTCGCGGCCGCCGAAGCCGACGGGCCGGAGCACCGATGACCCGAACGGCCCGCCCGCCGCGTCGAGAGCCTCCCGACGAAGTTGCAGGATCAAGATGGACCCTGTCCGGCCACACCTCTTTTGGCATGGCGAGTGAAGTCATTACCCCCCGGATCCCGTCCGCGGCGATGCGATCGCATCGGGTCGGGGCGTCGGGAGCGTCGCGGGCCGGGGGGCACGGCGGTCAGGGGGCATCCGGCCCCCCGGGGCGGAAAACACCCATGTCGAGGCTGATGACCGCAAGATGATGCGCCATGGCGCGATGCGCGCCGGCACCGTCACCCTCAGCGATCGCGTCGACGATGCGCTCGTGCTGATCGCAATCGCCGAGCGGGAAAGCGATTGAAGGCGATGTCATCCGGTGACTGATTTCGCAACCTCGGCAGGCATCGCTTGATCAATCGCGAATTGATGTATGCCCGAGAGGCATAGAGCTACTGTAAGCGGGCTGTCCCATGGCGCTGGCGAATAGCAGTTCTAGGGCCCAAGCTATTGCGATCATTTTGCGCAGTGAGCGGGCCTTGTTGCACGAAGCCTGCCCGGGATTCACATTGCGAGTCTTACGGCGTAGCTGGGTGGCATGTCCAAGTCTGCACCCACCCGCTACCGCACACTGAACTGGTCCGCCTACAACGCGGCGTTGCGTGAGCGTGGATCGCTGACCGTCTGGTTCGACCCGTCGACGCCCTGGCACGCGACGCCATCGGGTAAGCGCGGAGGCCAGCCGGTCTACAGCGATGCCGCGATTCAAGCCTGTCTGACGATCAAGGTCCTGTTCGGCCTGCCGCTTCGCCAGACGACCGGCTTCGTGGCAAGCCTGCTGAAGCTCGCAGAGCTCGATTGGCCGGTCCCGGACTTCTCGACGCTCTGTCGGCGGCAGAAGACGCTGGCTGTGCAATTGCCCTACCGTAGCAGCAACGGGCCGCTGCATCTGCTCATCGACAGCACGGGCATCAAAGTCCGCGGCGAAGGCGAATGGCATGCGCGCAAGCACGGTGGTTCGCGCAGGCGGGTTTGGCGCAAGGTCCATCTGGCCATGGATGAGGCTACCTTACAGGTGCGTTCTATCGAGATCACCGGCAGCGGCGTGGGCGATGCGCCTGTGTTGCTTGATCTACTCGCCCAGATCCCCCAGGGCGAGGCAATCGCCTCGGTCACGGCTGACGGCGCCTACGACACTCGCGGCTGCCGCGACGCCATCGCGAACCGGGGCGCGGACGCGATCATACCGCCCAGGCGCAACGCCAAGCCATGGAAGAAGGATAGCCCCGGAGCGGCAGACAGGAACGAGGCCTTGCGCGCCATCAAGCACCTCGGCAGGGCTATTTGGCGGCACTGGACCGGTTATCACCGCCGAAGCCGCGCCGAGACCAAGATGAACTGTATGAAGCTGCTCGGCCAGAAACTGATGGCTCGAGACTTCGATCGCCAGACCGCCGAGCTTCAGGTCCGCATCGCGATCTTAAACCGCTTCACCGCACTCGGCATTCCCCTCACAGAACCCGTCGCCTAAACCGCTCGGGGTAAGGGGAAGCTCAGCCTTCAGGCGCTCCGTGCAACAGAGCCCTCGGTCGCGAGGATGCGCTCGAACTCCAGCGCGCCCAGGGGGCCGGGCTCGCGCGTGCCGTTCAGGCCAGCTTTCTGGATCTGCGGTCGGGTGGACATGTCGTGCTCCTCGCTCGGATGGCGGCCGGTCGCCGGCCTCTGGAGCACCATCCATCCTGCGACCGAAAATCCCGAGCCGTTGCGGCGCTGCGGCACTACGATCCGCGCGCTACAGCCGCGCGACCCAGCGTCACCCTCCGGCTGGCGAGCGCCGGTGAAATCCGCCTAGCCTCGATCCATAAGATTGCCGAGGTGCCCGATGACGTCCTTCGAGCGCGTGCTCTGTCTGTGCGGCCTCGACGAGGAGGAGGCTATCGACTTCTTCGATCAGCCGGCCGAGATGGTCCGGGGCTGGGTAGACGGCAGCCGGGAGGTGCCGCCGGCGGCTTGGGAGATGCTTGCGCAGCTCTTCGGCCAGCTCGAGCGCGCCGAGGCAATGCTCGACGAGGCCGGGCTCGATCCAACGCTGTGGAACGAGGCAATGGGGATCCCCGCGGGGGTGGAGCGCATGCCGAACGGCTCCGAGATCAACGCCGGGCTCATGGCCAACCTGCGACGGCTACGGACGGGCAAGTTCGGCGACGGGACGGTCTCGGCCTGATGCACTACTAGGCTGCCATTGGCCTGCTCCGCATTGAACGTCCCGGCGCTCGATGACTGTTGTCCCGCTAAGAGGATCGGCCAGTCCTGCATCGTGCCGCATTGAGTAAGATGGGATGTGCCCCGTCCGGCGATCAAGTCGGATCGGGCCTGCGGCCCACTCGATTTCACTCGGCAACAGGTTGGATGGCAGACATGATCACGATCCTGGATGGCGGCATGGGGCAGGAGCTGATCGCCCGAACTGCAGCCGAGCCGACGCCGCTATGGGCGACCAAGGTCATGCTCGACGAGCCGGACCTGGTGCGTGCCGTCCATGACGACTTCTTTGCCGCAGGCGCCACGGTCGCCACCACGAACACCTATGCGATCCACCATGACAGGCTGATCCCCTTCGGGCTCGATCACCAGTTCGAGGCGCTGCATCGCACCGCCTGCGAGATCGCCTGCGCGTCGCGCGATGCCGCCGGTGGCGGGCGCGTTGCGGGCGCCATCGGGCCTTTGGGCGGGTCTTACCGTTCGGACCCCCTGCCTGACGATGCCGTGGAGCTCTTCGCCGAGATCTGTCGCATCCAGGCGCCCTTCGTCGATCTCTTCCTGATCGAGACGGTCGTCTCGATCGAGCAGGTCCGCGCCACGCTCTCCGGGGCGTCCGGTCATGGAAAGCCGGTTTGGCTGGCCGTGTCGGTCGACGATGACGATGGGACCAGGCTCCGTTCCGGCGAACCCCTCGAAGAGGTCATGCAGTGGACCTCCAAGGCCGATGCGCTGCTGATCAACTGCGCGACCCCTGAGGCGGTGAGTGTCGCCCTGGACGTCATCAAGGGGGTGGAGATACCCTTCGGCGCCTATGCCAACGGATTCACCCGGATTGCCCCGAGTTTCGTCCAGGCGGGTGCGACGGTGAAAGAGCTGTCGGCGCGCAAGGATCTCTCACCGGAGGTCTATGCCGGGTTTGCCGGGGACTGGGTCAAGAAGGGTGCGACGATCGTCGGGGGCTGCTGCGAGGTCGGCCCGGCGCATATCGCGGAACTGGTGCGCCGCCTGACTTGAGCCTCTAGCATTCTCGCAGGCTGTCTTTCCCGGGGTGCCTTTTAACCTCGACGCGCTTTGCGCAGCGCCGAGGTTGTCTTCCCTGGCGCCCTTTGAAGGTGGTTGTCGTATGCCGTCTGGCAAAGCGCGCCCCGATCCCGCCGCGACATCGCGTCACGCCGCGAACCGCGCCGCCATTTCTGTGTTATGAGTTTCGCTCCGGGGCGGCGACCACCGCTTGGGCACGCCAATCAACAACAACAGGAAAAGCGCATGCTGATGGATCCCACCTTCACCCACTGGACCGCCGTCTACCGTTCTGCCGGCGAAGATGAACCGACCGCCACCACGGCCGACTTCAGCGAGATGGGGGCGGGTGATCCGGTCGATGCGCGAGCGGCGAAGGCCCATTTCCGGACCGCGCTCGATCGTGGCGCCGAGCTGCTCGAGCTCTACCCGTTCGACAACCCCGACGAGGCACTCGAGACCTGGCGCGCGACGAACGCGCTCGAGGTCGCGGGGCTCTGACGCCCCGCCGCCGGACCGGTCAGGTGAGCGTGTCGTAAAGCTCGCCCAGCGACATGCGCCCCTCGCTCATGTCGACCCGCTCGATCTCGCGGGCGCTTGCCGCGAAGCTGGTCTCCAGAAAACGCATGAACACGGCCGGAGTGAGCGCGTCCGGCGCGACCACGACACGGATCTCGGTCTTGGCGTTGAAGCTTCCCCGGCGCCGCGCCGCGATGGTCTCAAGGCTGCGGATAATTTCAGCGAGGGAAGGGCATGTGCTGTTCATGGATCGCACGCTGCCCCGAACGCCTCGCAATAGCCGTGCCATTCGGAGAACCTGCGCTACGTCTGCCCGCCGGCGCCGCTCTCAAGAAGCCCGGCCTGCCGCGCCCGCTCCAGGAGATGGGCGACCGATGACGTCGCCCATTTCGACCGCCCCCGCGGCGTCGGCTCCCGCATCGCCTCGAGCCGCGCCGCGATCTCCTTCAGCGTCATCTCCGGCGCCGAGCTCTTGATGCCCGCGATGATCGCCAGGATCCGGTCGTCCTTCTGCGGGGGCGGGGCGCGATCCAGCACGTCCCGATCCAGCAGCCCGTCCTTCACGAAGCGCCCGGCCGCGCGGCGCAGCCGCTCCACGGTCCAAGGCTTCGCGCCCGGATGGCGGCTATTGATGATCCGCACGACATCTTCCCAGGGCAGCCGAGGCCGGAACTGACGGACGGCGGGTAGCCACTGCTGCGCCTCCTCGTTTAGCTTGTCGAAGTAGCTGCGGTCGCGCGCCCGGCTGACCTTGGCGATCGCTTCCGGGTCGCGGTCCCGAAGCCCCGGATTGCCGCCGACGCGGCCCTTCTCGCGCGCCGAGGCCAGCCCCGCCATGGTCCGCTCGCGGATCAGCGCCCGCTCGAACTCCGCCGTGGCGCCGAGGATCTGCAGGGTGAACTTGCCCTGCGGCGAGGTGGTGTCGATCGGATCGCCCAAGGATCGGAAATGCGCCCCCTTGGCTTCCAGCGTCTCGATGACCTCAAGGAGGTGCGACAGCGAGCGCGCCAAGCGGTCGATACGCACGATGATCAGCACGTCGCCGCGCCCGAGGCTCGCCACGAGCTTCGCGAGGACCGGCCGGGCGCGCATGGCGCCTGAGGCGAACTCCTCATGGACCTCGGTGCAGCCGGCGGCCTTCAGCTCGCGCCGTTGCGCGGCGGTGTCCTGGAGGTCGGTGGAGACGCGGGCGTAGCCGATGAGCGCCATCAGGCGAGATCCCGGAGGACATGGTCCCGTTCATCCCATACGAAGCCGTCTCGCACGACCTCTGCTTGAGTGATCCGCCTGGTCTCGCACGACAGCTGCCACATGGCATCGAGGAGTTCGGCGAGCTCGTGCCCGGTCACTTTGGCGATCACGCGGTCAGGGATCGCGCGCAGTAGCGCCTCGGCGGTCGCCTTGTTCTCCCCGATCTCGGCCAGCGCCATAGCGCGATTGATCTTGGTCCGGTGGGTCGGGAACGTGCTCATGTTCGGCCCTTTGGTTCGGCCCGCAGATGCAGGCGAGGCTGGGACGTGATCGCGCGGGCCTGCAGGCAGGCGCAGGGCGCGGTCAATCCAATTCAATCTAATAACAGAATACGGTCGTTTGAAGACGCCTGCAATAGACGCGGGGCCGCGGCCGAGGCGGTAGGGGAGGGGAGGCGACACGCTTCGATACCTTTCCCTCTAAGGCGCGGAACGAAGCTAACGCTTCTGTTCCGGTGTAGTGCGTTCTCGGATTGGACATGATCGCTCCTCAAATGCCGCTTTGCCGAGAACTCATTCCGACATGTCTGATCGTCACTGAGACGATTGAAGATAGGGTCATTAATCCTCAAGTAAGGAAGGAATTGTGGGGCACAACAGGGGCGTAGCTGATGGACTTCGACAGCGCCGAAAAATCGAGAAGTGCCGTTACAACCTTCCTGCGAGCCGAAGTACTGGCTGCACGACTGGAAGCCATGACCCGGGCCGAACCCGCGGTTGGCAACCTCTGGCGCTCGGAGATTGCACTCGCCGAAGTCGTGGCAAGTGTGGGTCTGGAGGGCATCCGGATCTCGGAGGGCGACCTGCTCCCACGCATCGCTCTGAATGGAGGGCAGGACGCGGATCCGACAGGTGCGGAGTTGGCGCTGAGCCTGATCCGCGTGTTGAAGGCGCCTGGAGATCCTCTGGCGCGGCCCGTCCAGGCCGTGCGGCGTTTCGAGAGAGCGGCAGGCACCGGAAAGGGGTCCGGCTTTACCACGGGCGATGAGCCTGTAGGCCAACGGCTCGATGACGCTGAGATCGAAGGCCTCTTCGCAGAGGTGGGTGCCGGCGATATGCCGATCCTGGCTGCGGCTCGGGCGGCGGCCAGCTACGCGGCGCTGTCACAGCGTGCTAACCCGATCGTCGAGAGGCTGATCTTCATGGCGGTCGACAGCAGCCTGCGGGGCCGGGTTGGGCGTGGAACCGACCTCGAAGACGTCCTGCGGGGTCTGTCGGGTCGGGTAGATGCGCACTGGGTCTCGCCGCCAGCGCTCGCGTTGAGCCACCGGCAGTTCCTGGCTTGGTCGCCGGGGAGCGAAGCAGGGCTCATGGATCTAGGCACCGGTCTTGCCCAAGTCTTCGAAGCAGAACTCGGGCGTTTCGCGCTTTCGCGCGACTGGCTTCGTCACGGGCAGGACGCTTCACAGGGCAGGGGCGGACGCTCACGCCTGGCCGATGCGGTTCAGGCCTTCGCAACCGCACCGGTGCTAAACTCGGCGCGGCTTGCTGAAAGGATCGGCGTGTCAGTCCGCACCGCGCTGACGCTCTTGGACGAGATGACCGAACTAGGTCTCCTGAAGGAGATCACCGGCCGTCGAACGGCGCGGATCTGGGCAGTGCCAAGCTTGGGCGGGCGCCTCGCAGTGCGGCCGTTCAGACGGACTCGGCTGCAGGGGCACGCTGTCAGGCCATCGGCCGAGATGCGTGAAATGGCCAACCGCCATGGCCGGGATCAGCGAGAGGCTTCGGCGCGGGCGATGGAGCGCGTTTTCACTGATCTTGAGACCGCAATCGACAAGGCGAGCGCGCTGCTGGTCAGCGCGCAGCGCCAGCGATGACCATGCTGAGCATCCTGCTGAACTAAGCCGTCGGTGGCGAGTTATGCGCGCAGTTTCATCATGGAGATTCCAATGATCAAGGCTATTGCAAGCGCGGCCGCCTTTTCCGCCCTGATGGCAGGAGGCGCTCTGGCGCAGGATGACAAAACGATGATCGTGGTCACCGAAGACGCGATGATGCAGATGTCCATGTCGGATGGACAGACCACGGTGACATTCCCGCTCATCACCGCTCTGCAGGACGGCTACATCGTGGTCCATTCCGTTGCTGCCGATGGCACGGCCGGTGAGGCCTTGGGGCATGCCCCGGTGACGACGGGCGAAAATGCCGATGTGGCTGTGATTATTCCGGAAGCGTTGTCTGCCGGAACTCAGTTGATGGCCATGTTGCATGTCGAGAGCAACGACAACGGCACCTTTGATTTCGGGCCAGACATGACCGATGTCGATGCTCCGGTGATGCGTGACGGCGCGCCGGTGACCGTCATGTTCGCGGTGCCCGAGGGCGTGATTGACGGTGTGGTGGTCATCGAACCTATTCCCTCCCCTGAGGTGGATGATCCCGAATCCCGTTCGGCATCGGGCGACGATGAGGAGCGGGACGCAGTCGACGAGGACGAACCCGCGATCGATCCGAATGATACGGAGACTGAGGGGTCCACAGAGGAGGATGAGGAGTTCGACGGACAGGATGGTGAGGAAGGAGGCGAGGTGCTGGAAGATGATGCTGGCGGCGAGCAGACCCAAGATGCCGATCTAGAGCAGGATACGGATATGGAGGCCGAAGGCCAAGAAGATGGCTCCGCCGATGCGGATGCCAATGCTGATGGCGAGGTGAATGCCCAGTAATCTCGTTACGGTCTGAACTGCTCTTGAAGGGCTAGCCAAGAAGGAATCGGCTAGCCCTTCTTTCCGCGGCACCGGCATGGAATCGAAAGAAATGCGCGGGAGACGGAAATACCGGGTACGTAAAGAACAGGGCCCAACTGCGCTGCCCTCCAGCCGGCCTATGAATATGATAAGGCGTGCGTTTCAAGCCTCTTGAGAGGGATATCCTTCATCAGGATTTCAAAGCCTTCTTGGCTCAGAACGGCACAGCAACCGACTTGAACAGTTTTTCACGCGCTGCGTCAGCCCTATTTCCGAAGAGATACGAGGCCCCGATGCCGAAACTGGTTGCGTTCGCATCCATTCCATCGAACTCGATGTCACTCCGGCCAATGGCAGCAGACAAGCGAACGGGCGCCTGCGGGACATAATAGCCCGCACTCAGCTTGAACGCACTGACTCCCAGCTCTTCTTCAAAGCCGTCAATCGACACGTCCATGGCATCATAATCAGCGCTTATCTCGAAAGCTTGGTTCACGTCGAAGTCGGCCCCGATGCCGTAGATGATATTGTCGGTACCGTCGATATCTGCTCGAGCTACATAGCCCCGGTAGGTGATGGGGCCGCGATCCACCTGACCTTCCAGCCCATAGCTGGTCACTGTCTCGTTCAGGTCTGCAGAACCCTGCCCGTAGATCTCGACCTCATCGATTTCCATCCGACCTATGAATGCCCCAACCTTATAGTCTCCGGCATCTCCGTAGACATGAGCGTCATAGGAATAGATGTCAGCCTCGCCAGCCCCCTTAACGCTCAGATTGGAGTAACTTGCGCCCAACTGGATGCCGAGACCGGCGGAAGACACGAAAGCTGCTTTGCCCCCGAGGTTGAGGTGATCAGCCGTGTCATCGAGGTCTTCCAGGTCTGTTTGCCCGTAGGCGACCTCGGCCTCCCCAAAAACCTTCTGCTCAGCAAGTGCGGGTACCGCGGTGACCATCACGCCAACAAGCGCTTGGAAGACAACCTTCATCACATTCTCCAATCGAAAACATGACCAACATAGATGCCACCTTCAGGAGATCGGCAATACCAAAAAACAACCTATAGTTATCACTTGCCGCCGCTGCAGAAGGAGGGCCCCAGTGTGGCACCGCAAGCGCGGTAGGGCATGGGCAGGTTCCCACGGGGGGATACCGCCTCAGGGACTTATCGTAGCGGCTGGTTCGCGCTGCTGCGACTTGTGTAGGGCACTTGAGCTAGCAGGGCCGGCTCAAGTATGTGGTGCATCAATCTGAGGCGCCGGGCGTGGCTACCCCAATTAGCGGGGATTGAGCATCAGCGCACGCGACGCAGGAAGGTCCTCGTGCGCGCGTCCTGCGGATCATCAAATATCTGCTCCGGCGGGCCCGGTTCGACAATCCGTCCGCCCTCCATGAAAATCACCCGGTCAGCAATTTCGCGGGCGAACTGCATCTCGTGGGTGACGATCAGCATGGTCTGGTGCTGCTCAGCCACGCGCCGCATTAGGTCGAGGACCTCACCCACCCATTCGGGATCAAGCGCCGAAGTCGGCTCGTCGAACAGCATCAGTTGCGCGTCGAGCGCCATGGCCCGGCCGATGCCTACGCGTTGCTGCTGCCCGCCCGAGAGCGCGGCGGGGTAGCTGTCGGACTTCTCCTCAAGCCCGATCTCCCTAAGGATCGAGTTAGCACGGGCCTCGGCTTCCGCGCGCGGCTTCTTCTGCACGGTAACCAAGGCCTCGGTGATGTTCTCCCGTGCGGTCTTGTTGGCGAAAAGCGCGTAGTTCTGGAACACGAAGGCGGTGCGGCGACGCAGTGCGAGGATCTGCGTCTTGGTGGCTTTGGCGGCATCCACCGTCAGGTCGCCCACGCGGATCGTGCCGGCCTCGGGCCGGTCGAGGAAATTGAGACAACGCAGCAGCGTCGACTTGCCGGTACCAGATGGGCCGATCACCACGATCCGCTCGCCGGGTTCGATCATCAGATCGATGCCGTTCAACACCGGGCCTTGGCCGAAGCCCTTGGTCAGTCCGTTGATCTCGATCATCGGGTAAAGGCCCGGTTGAGGTGGGCTTCGAGGCCGCGCTGCGCGAAAGACAGCGCCTCGACGATGATCCAGTAGATCAGAGCGACCACGAGAAAAGCCTCGAAGTAGAGGAACGAGCCCGCCGCCTCCTTCTGGGTCGCACCCATCATCTCGGTGACACCGAGGGTGAAGGCCAGTGAGGTCCCCTTGATCATGTCGATGAAGTAGTTGACCAGCGTCGGCGCAGCGATGCGCGCGGCCTGTGGCAGCACGATCCGCACCATCATCTGAGACTGGGTCATCCCGACTGCCTGCGCTGCCTCCCACTGGCTGCGATCAACGCCTGTGATCGCGGCCCGGATGCTCTCGGCCATATAAGCCGAGAAGTGCAGCGTCAGTCCCATGATTGCAGCGGTGACGCCGTTGATCTGGGTCAAGAAGGACATCACCTGCGGCAGGCCGTAGTAGAATAGAAACAGCTGCACCAGCAGCGGCGTGCCGCGGAAGAAGCTGATGAACAGCACCACCAGCGGATCGAGCACGGGCAGCTTCGCTACCCTCTCGACCGCCAGCAGCGAGGCCAGCACCAGCGCCAGCGCCATGCCGGCCAGCGCCATGCCTAGCGTCAGGGGCACGTACCCCAGCAGCACAGGCACCAGACCCAGCATGTAGTCGAAGTCGAGTGCCCGCACAGTGTCACTCCGCGGTCGTGATGTCGTTGCCGAACCACTTGTCGGAGATCTCGGCCAGGGTTCCATCGTCCTTCAGTGTGGTCAGTGCAGCGTCGATCCGATCGCGTAGCTCGCGGCCTGCCTCGTCGTCGCGGAAGGGCAGGGCGTTACGGATCTCCGAGAACGGCTGCCCGGCCAGCGCCAGCGGCAGCGGGCTTTCCTTGATCACCTGCGCCGAGGAAACGCGGTCCATCACGAAGGCATCGACCCGACCGAGCGCAGTGTCCTGCTCGATGTTGCTCTCATAGGTACGGATGTCGATCTCGTCGGCATAGGGCAGCTCGCGCAGCAGCTGCTCGAAGTTTGAGCCGAGGTTCACTGCGACCGAACGGCCCTTGAGGTCCTCAGGACCATTGATCTCGCCCTCATTGCCGGCCTTCACCACTACCTGCGCGCCGTCGAACACGTAAGGCTGCGTGAAGACGAACTTCTCCTCGCGCTCAGGCGTGATGGTAATCTGGTTGGCGATAGTGTCGATGCGGCCCGATTCCAATGCACCGATCAACCCGGAGAAGGACATGGTGACGAACTCGACCTCGAGCCCTGTCTCTTCCGCTACAGCGTTCATCACGTCGACCTCGAAGCCCTGCAGTACGTCTTGGCGAACGAAGGTGAAGGGGAAGTAGCCGCCGGACATACCAACCTGCAGCGTGCCGTCTTCCTGCGCCGAGGCGAGGGGGGCGGCAGCGGTGATGAGGGTAGCCAGGGCAAGGGACCTGAGCATGACGAAGCTCCTTTCTCTACGGAAGACCCGACCTAGGCTTGAGACGGCAAGGCATCAATGGAGTTGGAGAGAAAAAACCGGGACGGCCGGCTTCGCCTTGGCGACAGGAACGGGTGTGTTCCTCAAGCGGGAGAAGTTGGCACGCGCGTTTCGGGCATGGCTGGAGTTAGACTGTGGCCACGAATAGCTGACGAATACCCGAACTTGAATCTCCCCTGCTGGCCATCCGCCAAGAAAGCCTTGCGGCAGTGTTCAGTGTGTTCCTATCAAATCTACCCTGTCCCTGCCGGTTCAGCGACCAATGCCGAGAACCTACTGCGGATCATTTCCTCCCGGTATCGCTCGGCCAGATGCCCGTAGGTCGATGCGACCGTTCGGGTATCGGCATGTCCGAGCTGTCGGGCCACGACCTCCAGGGGCACGCCATGGCAGATAAGGTCGCTGGCATAGGTATGCCGCAGACCATGAAAAACGAAAGTGGATGACAGGCCGGCCCGGGCAGCGGCAAGCCGAAACGGTTCCGCGTGCTGGCGTCGCCAGACCTTCCCAGACTCCGAGAGCAGAACGTGATCCTGGGGGGCCTTGCCGAGGCAGCACCGCTGGAAGAAGGCCATGCCTTCGTCCGGCAGGAAGACGAAGCGGGCAGGGCTTCGCTTGAAGGCCGGAATACGCAGCCCGTATATCTGGAAGCCGACGTCCTCCACGCGCAGCTGCCCCAGCTCGCCGACGCGGCAGCCGGTGTAGAGAGCCCCCAGCACCAAGCGTCGCAGTGCCGGTGGACATTCGGCGAGTAGGCGCCGGCATTGGGAGCGGTCGAGGAAATCCCGGCGGGGCGTGTGGTTCACCGGTAGCCGTCGCAAGCAGCGCCATGTCCGCTCAGCCTCCAGATGCCCGTTCTCCCAAGCAAGGCGCAGCGCCATGCGCAGAATTGTTACTAGGCTGTTGAAGGTGCGCTTGCGGCGTCGAAGATCCTCTGGGGTAAGGTCGCACAACCGAACCTTTGGCCGTTCGCGCTGAAAGCCGAACTTCGGAGGACGCTCCAGCACGCGATGCGCCAGCCGCCGAAGGTGGTGAGGGACGATGTCGTTGATTGGCACGAACAGCAGCTCGTCCGCCAAATGATGGTTGATGAGCGCCAGCGTGTTGTAGTGTCCGCCCGGCGAATGCGCGATCTTCGTCCAAGCGGTGTAGTCGGCAAGAGCGTGGCCGATGGTGTAGAGATCTCCGATAGGGCAGAAGCGGACGGCCGTCATCCGCTCGGCGGGCCGGGTGGCATGCACCTTGTCGGCGACATCAGGGGCCGCGAACCATGCTTCGGCAAGCATCACCGCGGTCTCAAAACCAAGAGCGCCTTGACCCGCGTCCAAAGCAGGACCAAGAGCTCGCTGCTTATAGAGTTTATTCCTAGACAGGTAGCGTGCCGTCCAAGTGCAGACCCTGATGTGAGGGCGGTAGATCCCGAGGTGTCGGGATGTGGCGATTGACCACCAGTCGGGCGTCTCGCGGAATGGAAGTGCCGCGATGCCCTCTTGAGCGGCGAAAGGACACCTCCGCTCATGCACCTCATATGTCGATGACACCGGCGGCGTCATGACCGTCTCCATGCGACCGTTAACGGCTCGTTAACAGTTTGCCGCCAAACCGCAGGACATGGGAAGCGTCAGTTCATTTGAGCGAGGGGTATGGAAGAGCGCTGTCGCCTGCACGGAGGGCTGGGAAATCCGATATGGCCTGTTCGGCCCGGCGGCACTGTCGCAGGTTGCGGAGCTTCTGAGCTTGCGATGGATCCGACGGAAAGGCACCGCACCCCCTCAGGCTCCGTATCGAAGTATCATGGCCCGAGAGGAGCGGGCAGTCGCTGTAATAGCTGCTCTCCTGCGTCCGCACGGCCGCCGGGTTATTGATCGTGAGATCATCCTTTCATCCCGGCTCTCCGACCTGTTGATCCTGATCAGCCGTACGGCGGCGCCTCCTGGCACCGAAACAGGAGGGCGCAGCAACTGGTAGGCGAGGCCGCCTTAACTTTGTGCGGTGTGACATAACTCTTTGCAGACGACTGAGCATCAGGTTTTGGTGTTGAACACGCTGGTTCAGCTCAGTCACGTCCGGCAGTATCATATCTGATTGAATGGGCCGTAGGCTTCCAGAATAGGACGGCGACACAGCGTTATCTTGGAGATAAGTATGCCGAGACGGAGGAGATGACCCATCCGATCGATAGCCACGTTGGCACACGCATCCGCCAAGGGCGCTGGATGAGAGGAACGACGCAGCAGGATTTAGGGGATGCGGTCGGATGCAAGTTCCAGCAGATACAGAAGTATGAAACCGGGGCGAACCGGGTTTCAGCGTCCCGGCTGTGGGACATAGCCAATGCGCTTGGCGTGCCCATCACCTACTTCTTCGAGGGTAAGGAGCAGGCGGACCCGCTACTATCGACGTTGCCGGATCGCGGCTCGGCCGAATTGCTTCGGATCTGGATGTCCTTGCCGGACAGGCAAAAGCAGGCGCTTCTGAACCTTGCGAAAAGTATGACCGGCATGGATGGGTAGGCCTGCAGATCCTATTCGATTTAAGAACTACTAAGCCTGCTCCGTATGCGCATGCTCGGCTGCAAGGTCCCGATCAAAGGCGCCGCGATCTGTTTCTCCTCATATGTCGCCTTTTTTTCTACGAGACTTCATCGCCTTGCTGGTTTCAACGATCTGATCTGGCGCTGACCAGCTCGGGTCGCCAATTTCTCACCACAATTCGGGGCCCCGAGATTCGGGTTCGGCCGCTGCAACTGTGCTGTGCAGGCGGCACAAACCTGCGCCTCAAATCAATCTGTTTCCAGATAGTTAACTAGATCCGCCGGTTTTGCGCTCTTATGGGGTAGAAATGGGGCGATTTCTGGACCATGCGCTGCGGTCGCCCTACCAATGACACAATCACGCCACGGTGCATGACCCGCAGAATGCGGGACTGCCTCCGATGAAGAGCTTTCTCTTCGCCGGGGATGGGATTGGTCCGGTGGCGTGGTTCGCAGGAATTGGTCCGGTGATCCCTCATGCCTCAGCGCACCCCAGATTTCGTGGTTCCCCGTGTCTTGCGCGGCTTGCCCGCCGGCGTATTTGCGGACCCGCGTGCTCGACGGTATGGGCGCCTGAGGTCGGGGCTAATCTTCGCCTCAGTGCTTCTTGCGGCTTGGGCCACACTGTTCTTCATCGAGATCTGGCATGACGGCCACTTAACGCCCGTCAGAGCTCCTGAAGAAGAAGGCATCCTTTCCCCCGGTCTGGGCGCGCATAAGCATCTACACGGGCTCGAACCCCCGGGACCGCACGGGGCTCAGGTGCTCCTGCCAGCCGGAAACACGCCTAACATGGCTTGCCCGGCACCCGATGCCGCTAGCCGCCGCCCGGTCTTTGCCTTTGCACCCTCGTCCTCCCAGCATGCGCCCTTCTCGCTTGGGCAAGATTGCGGGCTGATCGACGTCCTTCTGCCTGAATGGGCCACGCTCACGGCGCCTCACGGGGCCGCGCGGCTCGACATGGAAACGGCAGCGGCGCGCATGCCCATCGTCCAGGCCACCCGAAAGGGCATTGCCACCTGGCCGGTGGTGAACGTGACGCCGGACTATCTTGCGGTGTTCGCGAAGACCCCGTCTCAGCTCGGGGCCGAGATCGAAGCGCTGCAGGCCGTAGCCCTCGAGCAGGACTGGCCGGGCTACTGTCTCGATTTCAGTGCCTTGGTGGGCACGCCTCTGGCTGACCGCGTGGCTCTCGTGCGGGACTGGATGCAGCGAAGCCGTGCAAGCGACATGGAGCGCTGCGCCATCTTTCCGGCTGGGACGGAAGCAGAGCTGTTGCAGGCCGCCGGACGTGTCGCGGAGCATGTCATCGCCAAGGGTTTCGTCGAGCCTTGGATCGGGACCGCGCCGAGCCCGCTTGCGGCACGCGACTGGTTTGCCGATGAGGTGGACCGTGTGCAGGGGCTCGTGCCCGAGGACCGGCTGGTGCTGGCTCTGGGAACGGGCGCCGTGCTGTGGCATCCGCAGGTGGCCCTGCCGGAGCGGGTCGGTTTCGCGCACGCGGTGACCGAGCTTTCGCTCGCGGATGGCGAGATGGCGTTCAGCCGCGAGAGCGGCAACAGCTACGCGAGCTGGCGGGACGAAACAGGAGGGCGGGTGCGCGCCTGGTTTCTCGATCTCGCTTCCTTCGACAGCCAGCTTCGAACTTTGAAAGTCCGCCCCCTCGCGGGGATCGCGGTGTGGGGCGTGGGGCTCGAGGACCCGGCAATCTGGCCACGCCTTGCCGGCGCAACGGACGAGGCGCTGAGCGGCGTGTCCTTTGACAGCTACGTCCATCAGCTGGGCACGGGACCCTTCGTGCGCCCCGGTCCGGCCGGCATGACAGGGCTGCGCCATATCACCCGCGATCCGATGAGCGACGAGATCACGGGGTTCGACTACGAGATCACGCCGCGCGCAGCGCTTGTCGAACTCTATGGTCGGGGTCGCCCTGACCAAATCGTCCTCACTTTCGATGACGGACCGGATCCCGAATACACTCCCGCCATTCTGGATGTTCTGGCCGCGAAGGATGTGCCTGCCTCGTTCTTTGTACTGGGTCAGCTCGTTGCGCAGTCCCCGCAGATCCTCCGTCGAATGCTGAAGGAGGGCCACGAGGTCGGCTCGCACAGTTACTGGCACCCGAAGATGGACGCGATCTCGGAAGCCAGGGCCCGGCTCGAGATCAACTCGACACAGCTCGCGATCGGCACCGCGAGCGGCGTCTCGGCGCGGCTCTATCGCGAACCCTACATGCGCAGCGGCGGTCCGATCCATCCCGCCGAGCTCGACACCCTGCGTCCGCTGCACGAGGCCGGCTACGTCATCGCCGGCATGGAAGTGGTGCCTTGGGACTGGAAGGCAGAGTCCCCCGAGGCGCTCGCCGATACGGTTATCACGCAGATTGCCGAAGGGGCGGGCAGCGTCGTGCTTCTGCATGACAGCGGGGGAGATCAGAGCGCTACCGTGGAGGCGGTCCCACTGATCATCGAGCAGCTGCGCGCTCAAGGTTACGAGTTCACCACCCTGGCGGGCCTGCTGGATGTGCCGAGCTACACGCTGATGCCGGCCGCGCCGGCACTCGCACAGTCGTTCCACCGCTTTTCTTTCCAGCTGATAGGCAATGGCTGGACGCTGCTTGCCTTTGGCTTCTGGGTGACCTTCGTGATCGGGGCAGGGCGCTCGGTTTTCCTGCTGGTCGCGGCGCGGCTACGGCAGCGTCACGTGGCACCGCTGCTGTCGGGCCGAGACAGCCCCAGCGTGGCGGTGGTCATCCCCGCTTATAACGAGGCAAAGGTCATCTCCGCATGCATCCGGAGCGCTCTGCGCAGTGCCTATGACTACCTCGAGGTCATCGTCGTGGATGATGGCTCGACCGACGGTACCGCCGAGATCGCAAGGGCAATGTGCGAGGATCCGCGGCTGCGGGTCATCCGCCAAGCCAATGGTGGCAAGGCCAGCGCGCTCAATACCGCGCTGGCCGAAAGCGAGGCCGAGATCTTCGTCTGCCTTGATGCCGACAGCCAGATCAACCCGCATGCCGTGGCCCGGCTGGTGCGGCACTTCGCGAACCCGGAGGTGGGTGCCGTCGCCGGCAAGGTGGTGGTGGGCAACCGCACGGGATGGCTCACCAAGCTGCAGGCGCTCGAATACATCACCGCGCAGGGCGTCGAGCGCCGCGCACGCGAGTGCTTCAATGCCATTCCGGTGGTGCCGGGCGCACTCGGTGCCTGGCGTGCCACGGCTGTGCTCGAAGCAGGGATCTACTCCTCCGAGACGCTGGCCGAAGATGCCGACTTGACGATGTCGGTGATCCGCTCGGGCTACCGGGTGATCTATGACGAGACGGCCGTCGTCACCACCGAGGCACCCTGCCGCCTATCGCAGCTCATGACCCAGCGGCTGCGTTGGTCGCTCGGTACGCTGCAGGCCACATTCAAGCACCGCCACGCCTGGCGCGAGGGCTCGGGTCTGGGCCTGACGGCGCTCCCTGACATCGCGCTCTTCGGCTACCTGCTGCCCTTCCTTGCGCCGCTCGCCGATGCCTTTTTCCTGCTCAACCTGTGGGACTGGATGCAGGCCGACGGCGCGGGCCAAGCTCCTTCCTAGCTGTTGCTCTTAGGGTATGCGCTGTTGCCGCTGCTCGAGATTCTGGTCGCGGCGGCGGCGTTTCGCTTCGATCCGGGCGAGGATCGTCGCCTGCTACTACTGCTGCCCCTCCAGCGCCTCATTTATCGCCCCGTCCTTTACTATTGCGTCTATAGAGCTCTCTGGCGTGCCGCGTCAGGGCGGCTCGCGAAATGGGGCCGAATGCAAAGAGGGGGCAGCATGCTGACGGCAGGCCTGAGCCGCGCGTGATCGACCGCCGCGACCTGATCAAGGGCGCAGGCACGGCACTGATTGGGTTGTGGCCAGCTCGTAGCTTGGCAGCTACCCGAGTAGTGCCCAGCTACAGTGTGCTGCGCGACATCAACGCCGAGACGCCTCCCGAAATCTTACGCGTGGTACTGGAAGCCTTTAAGCGCCAAGGACTACCCGTTACCTGCCTTGTGACGCTCGATGCCCCCGGTGCGGGAAGGCTCGGCCCTGACAACCCCGTCATCGACATTCTGACCGAGGTCGCGGGTGCAGTGCCAGGGCTCGTTGAGATCGCACCGCATATCCACGAACTGGCCACGCTCTCGAGCTACTTTCAGGCCCGTCAAGCGGCCGAGATGGTTGCACGGCTCAAGTCCCTCTTAGGAGATGCGGCAGCCGCAACACCGATCCGCTCGATCGCCTGCGATACGCCACAGCGCCCGCAATCGCCGCAGGGCCTGCGCGGCGCCGGCCTGCATACCGTGCTCCTGCTGCCCGAGGAAAGCGGCCCGCTGCGGAGCGAGCGCTGGCCCGACGGCACCGTGCGCTTTCTGGGCGGCCGGGCCCTGACTTTGGACGACGCGCGCCGAGCCTATTGGGAGATCGACACGGAACGCAGTCAGGTGCTATGGACGCTTTCGATGGCACAGCTCGCCGGCGATGCCCCGGCGCAGCTCTCGGCCAAGGCGGCGGTCTTTGCGAGCCAAGCGCTGGCAGCCGAAGCGGTGCGTGGACTGGCGCACCTCACGCTGTCGGAGGCGCAGCTGCGCGATGACTACGGCTACGGGCGGGATCTGCTGCTGCACCTTGTGACACGGAACGAAGACAGCCCGGCCTTTCAGACCTTGAGCGAAGATCTCGCCGCACGCGGCATCGCTCATAGCTACAGTCTAGTGCTGGAGGGGGTGGGGTTCGCTGATGGGATCCGGCTCAAGCTGATCCCGGGCAAAGACCCGGGAAAGGCCGGGCGGGGTATGCGTCTGTCAGAAACCTCCGCCGGGCCAGCACGGAGCGTCATACTGCAACCCCGGCCAGGAGCCTTTCGAGGCCTGAGTGCGGAGAACGCGCTGGTGCTGCCTTCACACCTGCTGGCGGATCCGGACACGATCTATGCACTGGAGCAGGAAGCCGAGGAAATCGAGGACAAGGTGCTACTGGTCGATGCCGATCGTGTCCGCAGCGGCGTTCAGAAGACCGCGCTGCTGCGCAGCTTGGATCAAATGCTTGCGCGTCCAGGTCAGCGCGCGGTCGCACTACCGACAGCGCTGGAGCGATTGCTGCCGCAGAGCCCGTATATCGGCCATCATCGGCGCACCGAGCGTTTCCGCGAAGGCGCGGTGCGGCCGGTAGAAGCGGTGTCCCCAGCGGAACGCGCGGCGCTCATGGAGGACGCCCGCTGCGCGTGGCGTTACTTCTCCACCTGGACCAATCCGGTCACCGGGCTGTGCCCGGCCACAGTTTACAGCGGCAAAGGTGGCCGGCGGCTGCACGAGGCCGTCACCATGTGGGATGTGGGCAGTCATATCAACGCGCTCATCGCAGCGCATGATCTCGGCTTGATCGCGGATGCCGAGTTCCAGGCGCGCAGTGCTCGGATCATGCCGCAGATCGTGGGCCGCCGCTACAACGGGCGCCTTCTGCCGCAAGGCTGGATCCGCACTGACCGGTCTCGCTGGGGGACCCGAGATTTCGATGCCTGTGACGCAGGCCGGCTGCTGGCTGCGCTTTACGCGCTCGAGAACCACCCCGCGGCCAAGGCCCGGCCCTCAGACATCGTACAAGCCTACGACCTCGACGCAGTAATTCATGCAGGGGAGATCCAGAATGTCACGGATGGCATGTTCCACAGCTCCTACCGCTCGCATTGTGCGCATTACGCAGCCCACGCCTTCCGGATCTGGGGGTTCGACGCGCGCTCGCCCTATGAGGTGATGAGAGGGCGCTCAAGCTCCGATGGGCAAATGGCGCTCATCGAGGCCTCCGGCCTTATCGGTCCATTGGGCGCTGAGCCGTTGCTTCTCGAGGCTGTCGAACTCGGCATGTCGCCCGAGTCCGTCTACCTCGCCGATCTTCTCTTTGCCGCGCAACTCGAGGAATACGAGGAAACGGGCCGACTTAAATGCGTGTCTGAATGCCCCATCGATCGCGAACCTTGGTTTCTCTATTCGGGCCTGCAGCTTGATGCAGAAGGGCGCCGCTGGGGTACCGATACGGTGAACGGGCATGCCCGTCATCGCTCGCAGGCTTTTGCGGACGCCAATGCAGTGATCAGCAGCAAGGCGGCCTACCTCTGGGCGGCTTGGAGGCCGCATCCCTACACCGAACGTGTGCTAGACCATGTACGCGCGCGCGCGCGCCAGCAGGCCGGCTTTTCGCCGGGTATCTACGAGGCGGATAATCGCGCCATGCCCAACTACAGTGACTTGAATACCAACGCGATCATCCTGCAGGCCATTGCTTATCGAGTTACGAATGCAAATGCCTGATCTCCGGAGGTTGCACCCCCCAATGATCTGGGATGTCTCGATGAAGGCAAGCTGAAGCGGTCTACAGACAGCTCCATGGGCATGCGTCGCAAAGGGGATAAAGTCGAACGAGAGTGGGATCTCGTGCAGCGTGCCGTTCTACAGCTGCAGCACTGCGGTGGCCATCAGGACTGCCAAGGCCGAACTCGTGACGCGAATGGCCATCCCAAGGCGGCCATGGTGGTCTCGCCGGTAGACCAGCAACAAGAAGAGCGCCGGCAGAAGAAGATATGCCAACGGGGCGGTATCGAGGAGACTGGGCGAGATAAAATTCATATCCTTCAGGTACACCCGAACGAGCGCCTTGGCCCACGCGCAATGGGCGAGGATCAGAAAGCGAAGGTATAGGACGCTTTACCGGCTCGCCAGCTTGGCGGCCGTCTGTTCGCCGTTCAAAGCGCTCCAGCGCGACCTTGGCCTTGAAGTCGAGCGCGTGTTGCTAGCGTTTCGACATCTCCGATCTCCTCGCGGTCGGGCATTCCTATTTCGCACTTGCCTCAGCTGCCTGAATTGCTGCGCTGGACGCCGACAGCGATGCGCTGCAACATGTCAGGGACCCTAGTCGACCGGGGCGCCTCAAGGACAATTGTAGCGCTCTGGATAATCCAGGAGATGCGTGTGACTGAAGCCGTAGCGATGCCGGTCAGTGAAGACGAACGTCATCGGCTCCTGCTTGAGGCGATCACCGACTACGCGATCTACATGCTCGATACCGCCGGTCAGGTCTCGAGCTGGAACCCCGGGGCGGAGCGCTTCAAGGGCTACACGGCGTCTGAGATCATGGGCGAGCATTTTTCCCGCTTCTACACAGACGAGGATCGGGCGAGTGGACTTCCCGAAGAGGTCCTGAGAACGGCGGCAAATGCCGGCCGCTACGAGGGGGAGGGCTGGCGGGTCCGCAAAGACGGCCGCCGCTTCTGGGCGCATGTGGTCGTCGATCCGATCCGCTCGCCTACAGGGGACCTCCTGGGCTTCGCGAAGATCACGCGCGATCTGGCCGAGCGTCGCGCCCGGGAAGAGGAATTGCGGCGAAGCCAGGAGCAGTTCCGCCTCTTGGTGCAAGGTGTGACCGACTATGCGATTTATATGCTCGACCCGGACGGGCATGTGGCCAGCTGGAATGCCGGCGCGCAGCGGATCAAGGGCTATGCTCCGTGGGAGATCCTCGGGAAGCACTTCTCGCGCTTCTACACCGAGGAGGATCGCGAGGACGGATTGCCCTTGCGCGCGCTTGAAACCGCCAGACAGGAAGGGCGGTTTGAGAACGAGGGCTGGCGGGTGCGCAAGGATGGCACGCGGTTCTGGGCCAGCGTGGTCGTGGACGCGATCCACGACGATGAGAGCGAGCTGATCGGCTTTGCCAAGGTGACCCGCGATATCACCGAAAAGCGGGAGGCGCAGAAGGCGCTCGAGGTCGCCCATGAGGAGCTGCTCCAGTCGCGGAAGATGGAAGCACTCGGCCAGCTGGCAGGTGGCATCGCGCATGACTTCAACAACCTCTTGATGGCCATCTCCGGCAGCCTTGAGCTGCTCCAGCGGCGCCTTCCGAACGATCCCCAGATCACCAGGCTCATCGACAACGCGCTGCAAGGCGCGCAGCGTGGTTCAGCTTTGACAGGCCGACTGCTGGCATTCGCCCGCCGTCAACCGCTGGAGCCGCGGCTTGTAGACCTGCCGTCTCTCGTCGAGGGTCTGCGTGATCTCATGCAGCTGTCGCTGGGAAGTGACATCCAGATCGAGGTGTCAGCATCGCCTGCCATGCCGCCGGTGATGGTCGATGCCGCGCAGCTCGAGCTGGCGCTGCTCAACGTCGCAACGAATGCGCGGGATGCCATGCCCGATGGCGGCCGGCTTACCATTCGCATCTCCCAAGAGGAGGCCCCATCCGCTCGTGACACGGATCGGACATTAGCCCGAAGAGTTTGTCTGGCTATCTCGGATACCGGCGAGGGCATGGACGAGGAGACGCTCGCTCGGGCGGCCGACCCGTTCTTCACGACGAAGGGCCCCGGCAAGGGCACGGGATTGGGCCTATCGGTGGTCCATGGGTTGCTTGAAGAGTCTGGGGGGCGCCTGATACTGAAGAGCCGGAAGGGCGAGGGCACAACTGTTGAGATGTGGTTCATCGCGGTCACCGCCCCGCAGGGACAGCTGGCCAACACCTCAACTAAGTCTTCCGACGAAAGCGTGGTCGACATGCCCCTTACCGTGCTCGCCGTCGACGATGATGCTCTGGTTCTGATGAACACCGTGATCATGCTGGAAGATCTCGGGTACGAGGTCATCGAAGCGAACAGCGGGGCCGAAGCCTTGGCCAAGCTCGATGAACACGAAGTGGACCTGCTCCTTACGGATCACGCGATGCCGCAGATGAGTGGCACGGAGCTCGCGCATGCCGCTCGTGAACGCCACCCCGGCTTGCAAGTGCTCCTCGCGACCGGCTTTCTCGAACTGCCGAAGGACAGCATCTGCGCGAACCTGCCGAAGCTCCTTAAACCCTTCAGCATGGAACAGCTCCAGACCGCTATTCGCGAAGCTACTGATTACTAACAGCCGTAGTGCAGGTCATGGCGTGGTTGAGGAGCGCGCCAATGTGCGACATGTGCCGATGCCACGAGGATCAGACCTTGTCCGAGGCGCCGCATCCGTCGCTCGAAATACGGACCTCCACCTCGCCATCAATCGTCCGCATCAAAGGTTCGAGGCGGCTTCGCAGCCTAGTCACCCGGGACTGGAGATCGGCTCGGGCCTCCGCAGCGGAATTGTCACCCGCTTGGAGCGAAGCACAGGCATCAGTTTGTGGCTTGTGTCTGCCTGCGTCAGCTTGGCTCGATGAGGAGGCAAAGGTCGGGGCAGGTCGGTCCAGAGGGGTATCTTTGCTCATTATGCGCGCATCCCGTCAGGAAAAAGGAGCAGTTATGCTACGTGGAGCCACCAATGTTCCATAGAAATGGGCGAGTCTGCTCATTTCTCAAGCGTGCGTAAAGGAGACGTGGCGTCGCATCCCCGCCGTCCATCGCCTCACATTCATTCCGAACCTATTCCAAGCTCTCGGCATAGTCCTTCAACAGCCTCAGGCGATCCGTGGCGTAGGCCAGGATCTGCTCCGCGATCTCCGCGGGAAATGTCTCGGGCAGCTGTTCAGGGGCGCGGCGGAGCGCCTCGGGCGCCGCTGCTGCAAGGTCTCTGAACGCGCGTCGTCGTGCTTCCATGGGCACGCCGGCCTTCTGTGCCGTCTCGTCGAAATGACGCGGCACGATCCGATCCAGTCGGTAATGACCACGCCGACCCACCGACATGGCCAGTTGCAGATCCTTGTGCCGGAACGTCGAGCGAAGCTGCTGCGGCGCCGCGCTTATGATGTCATAAAGCGGGGTCAGCCGGAAACCGTCTCCTTCGAGGAAGATCGAGAAGTTCTTCGCATGCCCGTCGATCCCGGCGATCATCCAGTTGAAGAGCTGTGCCTTCAGGAATGCGGCCTGGTCCGCGATCGGATCGTCGGACTGCCGCAGCAGCGCGAAGCACTCCGCCATCGAAGGCCCGCCATGCTGCTGATATTTCTGCCCGGAATAGCGGCCCATGGCTTGCAGGAAATCTTCCTGCGGGACGCGCACCAGTCCGCCCGCCCGCCGCGGCCGCCGGTCGAAGCGCTCGACCACGAGCGCGGTCTGCTCCTCGAAATGGTGGATCTCGGCCTGGGTCGCCGCGAGCCCCATTTTCCGTGCCAAGAGCAGGCAGAAGAACTCGTTCTCGACGCTGCGGGTGAGGTCGAGACCGCCGCCGACCACGCCCATGGGGCGTTTGAAGATATGTGTCGTCGGCGTTAGCCCGGTCGGCCTCAGCCAGGCACCCTCATGCCAGAGATAGGCCGTCTTTTCCTGCGCGCCCGCCAGCGAGATCCGGAAGGGCTCTTCCGGATTGATGCCGAGCGGCGTCGTGCTGAGCGATCTGAGCGTCTGCGCGATCTGGGCCTCGGATTGTGGCATGCCCTCGATCCGGAACGGGTCGGCTGGGGTCACCTCATGCGGCAGGAACTGCATGGCCCCAACACAGTCCTGACCGATCGCGGCAAGGAGGTCGTGTGTCCGGCCGCTGTGCGCCTCCGTGCGCTCGGCGATCGCCCGTCGTAGCTCAGGCACGTCGGGAAGCAGGTTCTCGAAGACTGCGTCCACGTGGTCTCCGGTCTGGGTCGACGACATCAGGGGCAGGGCGCGCGAGATTGGAAAGCGGAATTCCCAGCTGAGCCAGGCCTCGTCGTAGCGAAAGCTCGCGCCGACGGAGGGGCGATAGCCATAATAGCCCGCAAGCCGCCCGTTGAGATAGACGTCGAGCGTGCGGGTGAGTGATCTGCGCCCCATCAAAAGATGTCCTCGGGTCTGGGACGCGCCGTCTGGGGGGACGCGCCCCGCCGAGGCACTAGGCCGAGGTCCAGTTCGAGTGCCGCCAATACGGCGAGCAACAGGCTCAGCTTCGGTTCATGGGCCGCCGTCTCGATCCGTGAGATCTGGCGTGGGTCCGTGCCAGCCCGTTCGGCCAGATCGCCCTGCGACCAACCCTTCCCCTTGCGCGCTTGACGCATCTGCTGACCCAAGGCTTTCACGTCCCGGAAGATGATTACGTCCATATCCGCCTCGCATGCCATGATTGCAGTATAGAGTTTTAATGCCACGCTTGTAGCATAAGCATTATACTACATACATGTAGAGTTTTTCATATATGCCAAATATGTCCTGCGGATCGCCTACAGGAAGGGCAGCCGGACCCGGAGCGCCTTGACTGGGCATCTGCGAGCCGAGTGTTCGGCACGGTCGGCGCGTCATTGTCGGGGTCTAGCGTGTCTCTGCGGGGCCAGCGACCAGCGCCGAGAACTGGCTGCGGATCATGTCCTCCCGATATCGCTTGGCCAGATCCCCGGAAGTAGATGCGACCGTTCGCGTATCGGTATGGCCCCCTCCCGACGGGCGATACGAGGACGCTCACGTGCAGAAGCGGGAACATGAACGATTTCCGTGGCGATGCTGCCCAAAGCAGCCTCGGGCATCACTGCCCCCTTTTCCCGCCTTTCTTCAGCGGACGGCTTCGATCTCGGCCCTGCCAAGGGCCGAGAAGCGGTCCCTGATGGCAATGCGGATCTGGATCATGCGGTCGAGATCTCGTGACATGATCCTCTCGGGGAAGAGCTTCAGGCAGTTTATCTTGGCCTCTACCCGACTTCGGACATGATAGCCGGTCCATTTCTTTCAGAACGCTCGCCCCAGATGCCGGGTCGCCTGCAGGATCTCGTTTCGCCGGGCAGCAGCGAAGCAGTCTTTTTTCCAGGCACGGCCAGTGCCCCGGATCGGTATGACTGCGTCAGCACCTCGATCGATGATGGCGCCATGGCAACGGCGCGTGTCGTAAGCGCATCCGCGGCGACTGTGCCGATCGTCTCCTCCAGCGGGATCTGCGCCAGCAGCTTCGGCAGCAGCGGGCTGTCGCCCTGGCGGCTCGAGGTGAACTCGACCGCGCGCATGGCACGCCGTTCCGCCGCGCCAGGGAGGATGGTTGCCTGCAAAACGGCAAGGTTGTGCAGATCGGCTTGCGCAGGTCGGGCTACGCGCCGAGCGATTTCGCCTGGGGCCGCGAGCAGGGCTGGAGGGTCGTCACCGCAGAGGGGATCCGCGGTCGCTCACTGGACGGGCTGATGACACAGGTCCGCGACCTCGTGGGCGACGCGTCGGTCTACCTCTCTTTCGACATCGACAGCCTGTCGCCCGGCCTCGCCCCGGGCACCGGCACGCAGGAGACGTCCTGCCCGGGGTGCCGCAGCAGCCGCCTGCGCCAATGCACGGCTTCAGGCTCTAGCCAGCGAAGCCGTCGTCCCGGTCTCGCCAGGCAATCGTCTAGGCCGGTCTCAGCCCGTCGGGTTCGTTAGCGTGGCGAGCCCGGTGATCGAAATCGCCACCTCGTCGCTTGGCTTCAGATAATTCGGCGACCAGTAGCCAATGCCTCCTGGCCAGCGTGCCGGTGGCAATGACGTTGCTGGGAAGCAGTGTTCCGGTCGAGCTGAGCGTCTCAATATACACTGGAAAGTCGAAGACGAGGCCACAGGCCATCCCTGCTAACGATCCTCGCCACTGACCGTCATCACCAGTTCCGGCGCCGAAATCGCCCTCGACCCCGAGACTGCGCCCAATGAGACGATCCTTAAAGCGCGAGGCCCGTCCATTGGCGGCGCTGCTGCTGAAAATGCGCAACATGTGTAACCGCCCCAAGCGCAAGAGGTGTTTTTAGAGCTGATCTTGGCGCGTCGTCGGGTGCTGACATGTGTCCGGCCTCTGATGCGGCCATACCTGCCGCCGGCCCGTATGGTGTGCGCAGGTCGGGTCCAGATCAAAGCCGCGTGCTCGATGGCACTCTGTTGCGCACTGGTTTTCCCGATCCCGTCTCACGACCGTTGCGCCATACAACTCCTTGCCCTCTTTCGCTCCGACGCCCTCGCGGCCGACGCTGGCTTACGCCATCGCGACCGGAGACTTGTAGACGCCGCCCCTGGCCATCAAGGCCCAGACGATCCGCGCCATCTTGTTGGCCAGCGCCACCCGCACCAACATCGGTGGCTTGCGCGACAGCAGGCCGCCCAGCCACGTGCCCGGCTGCGCCTCCTTGTGGACGTGTCGTTTGATGATGACGCTGTTGGCGCCGATGATCAGCAGGCGCCGCAAGGATCGCTCCCCCATCTTCGTGGTGGCGCCAAGTCGCTGCTTGCCGCCCGTCGAATGCTGTCGTGGCACCAGGCCGAGCCAGGCGGCAAAGTCCCGACCCCTTCGGAACGTCTCTGGCGGGGGCGCCAGAACCGCGATCGCCGTGGCAATCAACGGGCCAATGCCCGGGACCGTCATCAGCCGTCGCGCGACATCGCTCTCCTTGGCGCGGCGGGCAATCTCTGCGTCGAGCTTTCCGATCTGCGCGTCGAGCTGCGCCAGCGTTCCGACCAGAACGTCCAAGGTGCCTCGTGCATCGTCCGGCAAGCCACTGTCCCGGTCCTCCACCAGCGCCACTAGGCGCGCGGCGTTGGCGGCCCCTTGTGGCACGACCGCCCCGAACTCGGCCAAGTGGCCGCGCAGGGCATTGATCGCCTGGGTGCGCTGCCGGACCAGAAGCTCCCGAACGCGGAAGACCATGGCCGCGCCTTGGGTCTCTTCGCTCTTCACCGGCACGAAGCGCATCGACGGGCGCTGCGCGGCCTCACAGATCGCCTCCGCATCGGCAGCATCGTTCTTCTGTCGCTTTACAAACGGCTTCACATACGCTGGCGGCATCAGCCGCACTTCATGGCCCAGCTTGCCGATCTCACGCGCCCAGAAGTGGGCGCCGCCACAGGCTTCCATGGCAATGAGGCACGGCGGCAACTGGCTGAAGAAGGACAGGACCCGATCCCGGCGCAGCTTCTTGCGAATGACCGCGTGGCCGGTGCCATCAGCTCCATGCACCTGAAACATGTTCTTCGCCAGATCCAGACCGATTGTAGTAACTTCCGACATGACCGCCCTCCAATGTGGAATGTAGCAAACCCACCTTGGCACACCGATGCCGTCGGGGGGCGGTTACATCATCAAAGCTGTGGTGGCGGGAACGACGCTCAGTAAGGTATAGGCCGGTTTCTAAATTCAGCGGGCGATCTCGGCGCACTCTGCCATCGATATAAGATGGCGTCTTTTGTCCGAGATATTGTGCAACTCCAGCGACCCATACTACCAAAACCTGAAAATCCATGCTGCGGTTGAGGAGCACCAAGAGATGACCCCCAGCATTGCCCGGCCATTGGATACGGCGCCGCTGCGTGCAGCCCTCTGGATGATGGGCGCCGTGACGGCCTTTACCTCGATGGCGGTAGCGGGCCGGGCTGTGTCGATCGAGCTCGACACCTTCGAGATCATGACTTGGCGGTCACTGATCGGCATGGTGATCGTTGCCCTCGTCCTAAGCTTTGGGCGCCGCTGGCACGAGGTGACACCGCGCCGCCCCGGCTTGCATCTGGCGCGCAACATTGCCCATTTCGGCGCCCAGAACTTGTGGTTCTATGCGCTCGCCTCGCTGCCGCTGGCGCAGGTCTTCGCCTTCGAGTTCACCGCACCGCTCTGGGTGCTGGTGCTGTCGCCGCTGCTTCTGGGCGAAAGGCTGACACGGCCGCGCGCCATCGCGGCGATCCTCGGCTTTATCGGGATCGTGATGGTCGCGCGCCCCGGTGCCGCACCGCTCAGCCCCGCGCTTCTGGCCGCCGCGGGCTGCGCCGTGGGCTTCGCCTTTACCTACATGCTGACCCGGCGTCTCACCGCGGAGGCCCCGGTGGCCTGCATCCTGTGGTGGATGACCGCGAGCCAGACGGTGCTCGGCCTTGCCTGTGCCGGGATCGACGGCGCCATCGCCGCCCCGTCGCAGGCAACTTTGCCCTGGATCGGCGTGATCGCCGCGGCCGGTCTCGGCGCGCATTTCTGCATCGCCAACGCGCTGCGTCTTGCGCCCGCAACATTGGTGATGCCTTTCGACTTCCTTCGCCTGCCGGTCATCGCGGTGGTCGGGCTGGTGCTCTATGGCGAACCCGTCGGGCCCCTGATGCTGATCGGCGCCACGCTGATCCTAAGCGGCAACTACCTGAACATCCGGTCTGAAGCGCGGCGGCCCGAGGCGGCCTGAGCATGCGTCCTTCCACTTTGCCAATGAAAGACGGCCGTCAAACGACACACATGCCGCTCTTGGAAGGCGAGCCCATCCTGGCCTGTTGCAACTCCTGCCCCTTGCAGTCGCTGGTGCCGCGCATATGGTCACCCGGCTCGATGGGTTCGGATAGAGGCGACGTCATGACAGCTGCGGCTCGTTCTGGAACCTATCTCGCGGTTCTGTCCGTTCTCGGGGTCACGCATCTCCTCAACGACCTGATGCAGTCGCTGATCCCGGCCGTCTACCCGATCCTGAAAGCCTCCTACGCGCTGGACTTCGCCCAGATCGGGATGATCACCCTGACCTTTCAGGTCGCCGGCGCCCTGCTTCAGCCCGTCGTGGGAATGTTCACGGACCGGCGCCCGGCGCCCTATTCGCCCGTTGCGGGCATGATGTTCACCCTCACGGGACTGATCAGCCTCGCCTTTGCAGGGAGCTATGCGACGATCCTGATGTCGGTGGCACTCATCGGCATCGGGTCCTCCATCTTCCACCCCGAAGCAACCCGGACCGCGCGCTATGCGGCTGGCGGCCGGCAGGGGTTGGCGCAAGGCATCTTTCAGGTCGGCGGGCAGACCGGTGGCGCTCTTGGCCCCGTGCTGGCTGCCTTCATCGTTGTCCCATGGGGGCAACCAAGCCTCGCCTGGTTCGCCCTGGCAGCTCTGACCGCGATGATCCTGCTGACGTGGATCGGCCGTCAACAGGCCCGGATCAGCGCCGCATTCGCCCAGCTTCGTGCCCAGATCAAGAAAGGCTCCGACGCGCCCCAGCATTCGCGTTCGACCGTCGCGGTCGGCCTCGTCGTACTGACGCTGCTGATGTTCATCAAGAACGCCTACGGGGAGAGCTTTCGGTCCTTCTACACGTTCTATCTCATCGAGCAGTTCGAGGTGTCGATCCGCACCTCCCAGATGATGCTGTTCGTCTTCTTACTGGCCGCTGCCATTGGCGTTCTGGTCGGTGGCATCGTCGGAGACCGTATCGGACGGTATCGCATCATCTGGATTTCGATCCTGGGCCCGCTGCCACTGACCCTGCTCTTGCCCCATGCCGACCTGTTCTGGACCGGTGTGCTGACGGTGTTGATCAATCTCATCATGTCCAGCGCTTTTGCCTCGATCCTGATCTACGCGATGGAGCTCCTGCCGAACCGCATCGGGCTCATCGGCGGGCTGTTTTACGGCCTGAACTTCGGCCTGGCCGGTATTGCCGCCGCGATGCTCGGGGTCCTGGCCGACAGCTACGGGGTCGGGACGCTGTACCAGATCTGCGCCTTCCTGCCGCTGGCCGGCCTTCTGGCCTGGTTCCTGCCAAGGATCGAGCATTGACGTCGTCGATGAAGGCAGTGCGATAGACTGCTCATGAACCGGAGCCCAAGCGCGTCGGGCCTTCCCTCAATGTCAGGCCATCGTCCTGGGACCATCAGACGTCGAGCAGGGATGCACGGTATCGAAATGGCACAAGCTCATTGATCGATGAGCGCGGATCCCGACAGGGTGGTCTGCCCGAAGTCGCTGACGCGTACCCGCAAGCTTACCCCCCATTCGCCGACCAGTGGCAGGAACAGCACCGGGGCCGACCATTTGCCGTCACCGAGACGCTCTGCGGACGCCCTGATCGGTTCGCGTTCATCGTGATCGGAGGACAGGAGGCTCTCTATTTCATGCGCTGCCAGCGGTGCGCCGTCCATGGTGCGCAGGGCGACCGGTATCTCGTTGGCACCGGCCCGGCCCGGCGCGAGGCGCAGCTCGGCAAGTGCTGCCGGATGATGGGCACAGCGCGTCTTCGCTTGGGTCCTGTCGAGATGTGAAGGGCCGAGCGGCGAGGCGGATGGCGGAACGCGCGCGTGACGCGTTCCGCATGGCGTGTGATCTCCATCTGGGTCCGGAAGATGCCCATCACGCACCTTTCGCCCTGATCGTCAGATGCCCAGCACCAGCTCGCCCAGCAGGTAGAAGAGGGCGGTGATCAGCAGCACGCCCACCACGTTCAGCACCACGCCGCCCCGGACCATCTGGCCGATGGTTACGTTGCCGGTGCCGAAGACGATCGCATTGGGCGGTGTGCCGACGGGCAGCATGAAGGCACAGGTCGCCGCGAAGGCGGCCGGGATCAGCAGGCTCAGCGGCGCCACCCCGATCCCGAGCGCCACCCCACCAAGGACGGGGATGAAGGTCGCCGCCGTCGCGGTGTTCGAGGTGATCTCGGTGAGGAACAGCACGATCAGGACGACCGACCCCATCAGCAGGATCGCAGGCAGGCTGCCCAGCCCGCTGACCTGCGCGCCGAACCAGTCATCGAGCCCCGACGCGGCCACGGAACTGGCGAGGCTCAGTCCGCCACCGAACAGCAGCAACACGCCCCAGGGCAGGCCGTCCTCGGCATCGTTCCACTCGAGCAGCATCTCGTTCCGGCCGCGTCCCGGCAGCAGGAACAGCGCGATCCCTGCCGCGATGGCGATGGCGGTGTCGTTGAGGCTATCGAGAAACGCCAGCCCCGGCAGGCCTGACACGAGACCGGGCACGATCCACAGGAAGGCAGCTCCGCCGAAGACGCCCGCGACCATCTTTTCGCCCTGGCTCATCGGTCCAAGCGCTGCGAGCTGGCTTCGGATCATGTCCTGGCCGCCCGGGATCGCATCCAGCTTGAACCGGTAGAGCACGTTCACCATCAGCCACCAGCCGATCAGGATAAAGATCGCCGCGAGCGGCACACCCAGCAGCATCCATTCCAGAAAGCCGATGTCGCGTCCCAGCTCGTCTGCCGCGTAGCCTGCCACGATGGCGTTGGGCGGCGACCCCAGCAGCGTGCCAAGGCCGCCCATAGAGGCCGACCAGGCGATGGCGAGGAGCAGGCAGACGCCGAACATCTTTACATCGGGGTTGTCGACCACGTCGGAGATGGTGCCCTTCTTCAAGCCCTCATGCATCTCGGCCGCGGACTGGCCGCCGGCACTGCGCTCGACCACCAGCGCCAGAACGGACAGCCCGATCGGCAGCATCATCAGCGTGGTCGCGGTGTTGGACACCCACATCGACAGAAAGCCGGTGGCGATCATCATGCCCAGCACGATCCGTTTGGGAGACACGCCCACCCGGTCGAGGACCATCAGGGCGATCCGGCGGTGCAGCTCCCATTTCTCCATCGCGATCGCGATCAGAAAGCCGCCGACAAAGAGGAACACCAGCGAACTGGCGTAAGGAGCCGTCGCTTCGCTGACCGTGGTGGCGGTCAGCGCGGGCAAAAGCACAATGGGCAGGAGGGAGGTGATGGGCAGTGGCACCGCTTCGGTCATCCACCAGACCGCCATCAATGTCGCGACTGCGGCCACCGCGCGCGCGTCGCTACCGAGATCCTCGGCGCTGCCGAGCAGAAGCCAGACCAGGGCGGCCATGATCAATCCCAGGGCCCTCAGGCCCCACATTAATTTATTGGACACCCGCTGACCTTCTGCAGGTTCGCCCAGCCCTTGCTTGTCGATGATATCGCTCATGCGCTCTCCCCATCACCGTGAAAGCTCGATTTTCCCTTCGCACCAACAACTGAAGTTTCCCGGCGCCTTACCTTCGTGGCAGTCGGTCACCGGCTCACGGCAGATGTCTGAAAGGCTCGAATCGAGCATGAGCGTGATCGCTCAACCTGCGCGGGCTACAGCACGAGACGCGAAGGGCTGACAAGAGAGGCCATCTTCGCTGAAGCTTCCCTCAGCGAACTCGGATGATCCTCGCCCTTTGGATCGGCATCGAGGCGGTCTGCTTCGAGCGCGATGTTGCTGCGCGGGTGCTTCTGGATCGCGATCGCCCCGGATTTACGACGGTGAGTGGGCCAGGAGTGATGTCGAGTGGGTCGGCTCTCGAGAAGGCAACCCAGCCCAGCACTTCCTGCATTCATAGGAGGTGATAAAATGCTGATATTACATGGAATATTCGGTCCTTGGTAGTTGCAGGAACAGCAAATGACCCTTGATTCCTTGAGTTGCGTTGATCTGGCCTAGATGCACCTATAGGATGCGTTGCGTTTTCAGGGAACCAAACCTATGAGCGGCGCCACAACCGACCCCCTGTCCGAGCCGATCCAAGTCCATTTTCAGGTCGCCAACAACGAATGGCCGTCAGGTGCGCTGCCGCTCGCGCCAATGGTTTTTCCGAGGAGAACACTCGTGCCTGTAGTCGGCAGTACGGTGTCAGAATACCGGCCCCAAGGCCACTCGATCGCTTATCGGGTGATCGGCCAAGTGTTTGCCCCGGATGGGGAGCGGGTCTTCCTCGAGTCGGAAGCTGTGTAAGAGAAGTAAAAAGCCCGCCATCGTGATGGCGGGCCGAACTCGAAACCTACCAGAATCATACAAGGGCGATGCGCGAGGGATTGTGCGCCAGCTCACGCTCCGCGATAGCTTCCCATGGGTCAATCGCAGTCGCTGCGCCGTTTCCATCTCTTTGGTATAGGCCTGGGAGTTGCCCGAGTAAGGGACTGACAGCGCTGGTAAATTTCTGTAGGCAGTCGCCAACGCGTGAGAGCAGGAGAGAAAGTGGTTCGATCTGAGCTGGTTCAAAGGATCTCTGACGATAATCCTCACCTGCTGCGACGCGATGTCGAGAGGGTCTTGAATGCGGTTTTTGCAGAGATCACTGAAACGCTGGCTCAGGGCGGGCGCGTGGAACTGCGCGGTTTCGGTGTCTTCTCCGTAACTCGACGCGACCCTCGACCGGGGCACAATCCGAAGACCGGAGCGCCCCTTCAAATCGATGAGACCCATGTGCCGAAATTCAGGGCGAGCAAGAAGCTGCTTGAGCGGTTGAATGGGGCCACCTTCGAGAGTACCACGCCCCACACCCCAGAAAGCCCGACTTGATAGCAGATCATCTGCTGTCGCGCTTATGCGCGCCGGTTCTGAAGCACAGTCGTCGGCACCGCACGGTTAGGAAGACGTCAAGTTCAGACGCAGCAGGAGCTCGTCGTCGCTATCCAGATCAACGACATCGCCATGCGGTGTGGCTACGCATGTGCGACTTCCGTCGGCGGCGGGCTTGAGACAGTTGACACGTCAGAGCAAGGGATCCGCTTGGCGCCATGCCCGCTTGGCATTTGGAGCGCTCCGCTTTGTCTCTTGAAAGAGAACTACGGCGGCGTCCGGGAGGAGGAAGACGCCGCCGCTAGTCCTTCGGGTCTAGGAAGAGTGACCCCTGGTCTTCCGGCTCGAACCGCCCGGGAGGAGGAGTGGGGGTTCGCGCTTGACCATATGTCCCTCGCAAGTGGGAGGACTGCGGGGACAGAACCGACATAACCATCTGCAACGCCGTCACAATCCACACTCACGTCAACTCTGGTATGCATATGGCGCATGGCTGGCGCAGATCGTCATCAAATGGATCTAGGCGGCGATGCCGCCGGTTACTGTGAGGGAGTATCACGCCACTTTTTCTCGTCCAACTGGAGGGCAGGCGCGGATAATGATCTGGATTTCGACGCGCGCTCTAGAGCGGATAAATCCTAGGTTCGCTGTTTAGGGGCAAGGTTGACCGAGCTACGCTGCCAAGAGTGAGAACAGTCACGCCCGCCATGTGGCATCGTTAGACGAGGATGGCCAAATGCAGCGGGACCTTGGCAGCCTGGTCCGTCGAAAAAAAAGCTGCCACTGGATGTGCCAGGGCAGCAGGTGTCCGGAAAAGCAACGGGGAACGTTTCTAATCCGCCAAAAGGATACTAGCCCTAACGAGCTGGCATCCCGTATGACAGACCTATACCTTAGGATATGTTCTGGTCAACCTGTAGCCGAGGAAGCCTGCCGGTCGATCTCGCCGGCAGCATCGTAGGGAAGCCTTGGCCTCGCTCATTCGTTTGCGCGTAAGGATCTTCGCGTGTGCCGAACACGAGCACGGAGGCACAATGGGCACATTCAGCCGTTCCACGCATTTGGAGGACACCGCACACCCGTTCCGGTGATACCGGGGGGTGAAGGCACGGTGTTCCTATCTCCTTTCAGGTCCCGACTACCGGTTTCAATTCTGCTCAGGAATCAGGCAAACACCGACGAGATCGCGCAAGCATGCAGCTTCGTGTGCTGCTCTCGGAGATGCCCGAATGCGAGTCTGGCACCATCTCTATCCTGCGCTCCCGGCATCTCAGGGCACCGAACAGCTGCGGACCGGCTTTGGAGCTTTGATCGGCATCAGCTTCTGCGCTGCGCTGGTCAGCCTCGTCAGCGGCTGGGCTGGTTCACACCTCTTTCTCGTGGCACCGCTTGGCGCAACGGCCGTGTTGGTCTTCTGCGTGCCGAACTCGCCGCTCGCTCAGCCCTGGTCCGCGGTCGTGGGCAACGTCACCTCGGCCATTGTGGCGCTGCTCGTGCTCCGGTTCGTCCCCGCACCTTGGGCGACCGGCGGGGCGGTTGGAGCCGCGGTTGTCGCGATGATGCTCATGCGCGCCTTGCATCCCCCTGGAGGGGCCGTGGCCTTGCTGATGGCACTTGATCCGGCGCCGGCGCTGGAGGCGGGGCTGCTCTTCGCGCTGATGCCGGTCGGGGTGACGACGACCATGCTGGTCCTCGTGGCAGTCATCTACAACCGGATGACGGGCAGGGCTTACCCGTTCCGCCAGCCGGATACCTATGGTGCTCAGGACCCGGCCCTGCGATTGGGGTTATCGACCGATCAGCTCGGCGCACTGCTGGAGCGCTTCAATCAATCGACGAATGTCGGCATCGCGGACCTCGGACGCCTGCTTGCGGCCGCGGAGGCAGAGGCGGCACAGCATCGCTTTGCAGGCACGACCTGCGCCGACATCATGACCCGGAACCTCGTCACCGTGCGACCTGACACGACATGGACCGAGGCGGCGCGGCTCTTTCGCTATCATGCCATCAAGTGCCTTCCCGTCGTGGAGGAAGACAAGAGGCTGTGCGGGCTGGTGCTCCAGTCCGATCTGCTTGCCCCGATGGTCGACGGGAGTAGCGTCGAAGCGCGACAGCAGAACCCTGCGCCATCTACCGTTGCCGATGTCATGCGCACAGCCGATTGCGCCGTGCCTCACGATCTGGCGGTCGGGGTTCTGTTGAACCGGCTGGCCGCTCAAGGAAGCGAAGTCGTACCGGTCGAGAGGAACGGCAAGCTCGTCGGCATCCTGACCCGATCCGACGTGATGGGGCTCTTGCTGAGCGGTGCCGAGGAACGCTCCGCAGCTTAGCAGTTTTGCTGTGATCGATGGCCGATCGAGATCGCCTTCGCATCTCGATGCAAGGTCGGCTATGCTCTTCATCGTTCAATGTTTCGCCACTCTTTGAAACGTGTGGCTTGGCCCCCTATGGGGGTGGTGCCGCAGATATTGTGCAGGTGCAGCATCGCACTTAGTTTGCCCTGCATGAGCTACACGATCGCCGTTTTCGACCGCCTCATCCTCGCCTGCGCCCCCGATGACGCGCCATCAGAGCTTGCCCGCCGTCTGGAAATGGTCCTACCCGGCGACATGGGTATGCGGGCGCACATAGAAAGTCAGCTGCTCACAGTGACGGGCGTCACCTTGTTTCCGGACGACGTGACCGCATTCCGGGCTGGCGCCGTCGATCTCTGGCACGCCCGCCCCGGTGCTTTGAACGGCTTTGCCGATGCGGATGGAAGGAGGGTGACCGTCGCGGCGCGGCTGGGTGGTCGGAAGCCTTGGGACGGCCGCCTGTAAAAAATGCCCGCCATCGGCGATGGCGAGCAGGAAGGAAAGGTTGCCAAGACAGGCATCCATGATGCGCGAGGACCACTCGCCGGTTCACGCTTTACGAGCGAAAGCCCGGCGTCAATGCAGTTCTGAATTGCACATATCTCGGGATCATCCGCCCATTACAGGATTGCCCCCACCCAACTTGGAATGCTGAAGGCAATGCAGTTTTGACAGACGCGAGGGGAGGCGGGGTCGAATGGTACCGGGGAGCCTACGTGAGAGCGCCGATAGCTCTTGAGCCTGCATGGAGTACCTGAGGCTGCGCTGAAAGAGCAGACCGAAGGCCAGTTTGCTCCCCACGAACTGGGGCCGTTCCGGCAGTGGTACTCTGGAAAAGCCGAGTTTGACCCCGCACGCGGGACAGCCTGTCACAGCCCTTCCCGGCAGGCGCCAGATGCGGGATCGTTCGAAGACGAACCGCGCCATACAGGAACTCTTGCAGCCATGCGCCGTTGGGATTGGCTCCCTGATCAACGCACAGCGGGAGCAGAGAAAAGATCAAACTGTCGCTCTCTCGGCGGGTTCTTTGCCTTCCTGACCTGTGCGTTGAGCCAGCGAGCATGGCGATGATGGCCTGAACTTCGCTCCCAGAGCCATCATCGCTGCCTGCCGATCACCGGTAAAATGAGGGGAACGGCCATTGCGCCGGTCTGCGGCAGCCGATGCTGGCGGAAGAGGCAGAGCGCACCGTCGAATATCCCCGATCCGGAGATCGGCTCGCCGTGACATGCGTTCACATCGAGAGGCCCTGATCCTCCACCCCATCTGCTCGTCTCCATGGCGGGGTCGCTCCGGCCAGCCCATGCTCGAATGGGTAGGGGAGCATAGGCGATGGCCTCTCCGGAGTTTCCGCCAATCCTTCGTAAAAACGCGCATTCGACACCGAGCGCGGTCGCTGTCCGAACGCCGCTCATCGTGGACACTGCACTTGACTACGGCGCACCCCTTGTCCGCGGCCGGGAGGATCCTCTCTGCGATACCGCGAGCAGTGCGGGTCAGTTGGACCCGGAGCGGGGCCAGACAAGCCGCACGAGAAGCAGCATGGCGGCAATCAGGATCAGCGGTGCCTGGGCAAACACCAGCATGACGAGCCCGCCGATGGCTAGAGCCCAGGGAAGAACGACAAGCAGTCGCGGCGACGCCTTCGAATCCTGGGTGTCGTGGTTCATGATGACGAGCCTCTGCTCGACCGGAACTCGCTCAGGCGCCATGACTTTCCGTGCAGAGAAAACGGTCGCCCCAAGGAAGCGTTCCTCAGCGCCCTGCGGGCGATCCGGCGTCCCTACTGGTTGCATGCGGGAGTTTGGCGTCCAGCGCGAGGGGTCTGTTCTTGTGGACTTGGTCATGCGGTCGGATCCACCGCCTCACCCGCCATGGTGGCTCCCTCGCATATCCGTCCCAGCGGGACCCGGAGCTCGAAGCGGAAGCCGGCAGCATCGATCTCACGTTCGAATGCCCCGCCCAGCCGGCCTTCGACCATGCTCCGCATCAGCTGCGATCCGAATCCGACGCGTTCGGATGAAGTGGGCGCGGACTGGCGCGGGACATGAAGCCGCTCCTGCCAAGTCAGGCACAGATCGCCCGCGCCGACGCGGACCCGGCCCGAGATCGTCAGATCCGCCTCCGTGCCGAGACCACCGTATTTCAGTCCATTTGTCGCCAGCTCGTTCAGGATGAGCGACAGCGGCATCACGCAGTCGCTGCCGATGAGCAGGTCGGGCACGGCGATCGGGAGGGCACCCGCATCGGGCAGGAGGCCGATGGCCTCACGGATCAGTCTCTCGAGCGCCACACCCTGATGTGCGTCTTCGAGCGACAATCGGTTCGCCTGGCCGAGGGCCTGCACCCGGTTCAGGTAGGTCTCGCTCAACTCCTCCACACTCCCCGCGGTGCGGGCGCAGCTGCGGAAGATTGAGGATGCGACGGCCAGGCTGTTGTTCACGCGATGCACCACCTCGCGGCGCAGCATCTCGCGCTGCTCCGCACCCTGCTTGCGGCGGATGGCGATGCCGACCTGCGTGCCCACGGTCCGCACCAGCTGCAGCAGTGCCGCGTCGAAGCGCGAGGCCTCGGTGCCGTAGAGTTCGAGTACCGCATGGACCTCGCCGCTCTGGCGGACCGGCAGCGCCATGCCGCGCGTCAGCCCGACCTCGCAGAAGCTCTGGCGACGCGCGAAATGCGCATCTCCAGCCAAGTCTCGCTGGACGACGAGATCCCCAGCCTCCCAAGCCCGGCCGGGCAAGTCCTCGCCCTTTGCAAAACGGCACTCCCGGCTGGCCTCGACCACCGGCGAGAAACGCGCGTCGCTGATGTGCCAGATCCCCGAGGGCAGCAGGACCGACTGGCCACCGGCGCCGCGAATGAAGAAGAGGTGGCCTGCGTCCAATCCGGCGACCGAGCAGACCTCGTCGAGGCAGAACCGGGTGAACGCCTCGACCGAGATGTCCTCGAGCAACTTCTGCGCGATCCGGAGCAGGATATCGGCCTCCCGAGCGCGCAACTCCTGTTCGCGTCGGTGCGCCTCCTCAGCCGCCAAGCTGCGGATGAAGGCGTAAAAGCAATGGGTCCCGTCGTCGGCCTGCATCGGGAAGATCGAGAGCTCGACAGGAAACTCGCGGCCCGATCGGTGCAGCGCGGTGATGCGGACCTTCGTCTCCAGAACGGGCCCGACGCCCGTGCGATTGTAATGCGCGAGCCCTTTGGCATGAGCGTCCCGATGCTGGGGCGGCACGATGACGTCGCCCATCAGCCGTCCCAAGACCTCCGCGCGGCGCCAGCCAAAGATTGCTTCGGCCGCGCCGTTCCAGGCCGTGATCCGCCCTTGGTCGTCCATCCCGACCACCGCATCGAGTGCGCGGTCGAACAGGGACTCGAGGTGCTGCATCGTCACTTCTCACATAACAGGTTCACAGGGCGTATCGGGGAGGTGTGCTCCCGTTGAAATACATGACGAATGCATGCACAGGAGGCAATTGCGGACCTAGCTCCAAAGCCCACTGTTTTGCGCGTTCCGATGGCGCCCAGGCAGATGGCAGCGTCTGGTGGCCGAGAACGGTAATGCACCGCAGTAAGCAGTAAGACGGGGGCTGACCCGACCTCAGCTGTCCTCCGCTGTGATGGCGCCGCGCCCGCCTGCCTTCCGCGGGTTATCGGTCTGACGTGCAGGGCATGGCCATTTAGACTGCCCTACCCCCGGCGATCTCGGGACTGGCAAAAAGGCAGCGAAACCCAAGGGGCGCGACTGCGAGCTGCCGAATGACCATGCGAGCCCCTAAGACGGCGCGACCATCGAGACGGAACGTCCCGCGCCGGCTACGATCGACAGGCCCACGCGCGTTACCAAGGGCTCATGGCAATCACGACGAGGATCACCAAGGTCCCGCCGGCCAGGCGCACGGCCGTCTCGCATGGCTTGCCATTCTGGTCCCCGAAGTGGACCAGAAGCAGGCACAGCAGCGGGATCATCAACCAGACCCAGCCTCCTGTGCCCAGCAGGTCGGACAGAATGGCGCTCATCGGGACGAGACCTAGTGCATGGAACGCGTTGATGGACGGCGCAAAAGGATAGGACCACGCTATCGTTCTCACGGGGCGCTGGAAGCGCCACAAGTGCTCAATTGTCGAGCTCAGCAAGTCCGCAATTCGAAGGCAAACCCCGGATGCGTGCCTAAGGCAGCGCAGCTTGCGGTTCTGGACCGGAGGAAATCCAGCCTTGCCTCGAGGCCTTCTAGGATCTGGATGATGCCAGCTGCAGTCACGCCTCCGTTTTGGGTTGCCCTTTCCCCAAATCGACCACGGGCATGAAGCCCCCATAGATCAGTCGCATGCCATCGAAGGGCATCGGGTTCCTTTCGGGATCCATGCGCGGATCGCCGGTCTCGGGGTTGTTCATCCACTCGGTCATCTTGGCATGAGCCGCATCGCGCACGTCCTTGTCGGGCCACTCGATCCAGGACAGGACGATGGTCTCATCGTCGGTGGCCTGCACCGCCCGGCGAAAATCCGTGACCTTGCCCTCGGGCACGTCGTCGCCCCAGCATTCGATCACGCGGGATGCGCCCAGATCCATGAAGACGCTGTCGCCCAGCTTGGCATGATCGATGAACTTCTGCTTGTTCGCGGTGGGAACGGCCAACACGAAACCGTCGACGTAAGCCATGTCATACCTCCTTTCGGGACTATCCGACCGCCGCCTCGAGCGCGGCAATGTCGATCTTGCCCATGGTCATCATCGCTTCGAAGGCGCGGCGAGCGACGTCGCGCTCGGTGCTGGTGGTCAGGTCCAGCAGCCGCCGTGGCGTGATCTGCCATGAATGCCCCCAGCGATCCTTGCACCAGCCACAGGCACTTGGCGTTCCGCCGTTGTCGAGGATCGCGTTCCAGTAGCGGTCGGTCTCGTCCTGGGTCTCGGTCACAACCACGAAGCTGACCGCCTCGTTCGGCACGAAGGCCGGCCCGCCGTTGAGCCCCAGGAAGGCGCGGCCGAGCACGGTGAACGTGACGGTGAGCTCATCGCCCTTTTGGCCGCCGGGAAAATCCGCGGGGGCCGCATTTACGCGATCCAGATGGCTATCGGGAAAGGTCCGGGCATAGAACTCGGCGGCGTTGCGCGCCTCGCCCCGATCGAACCACAGGCATGTGACGAGTTCTGTCATCTCGACCTCGCTTCCGACCGTACAGCACGAGGGGACGCCGCCCGATCGCACCGAAGCCGGAAATCACGCTATTTGACTATGACAGGATTCCATCCAACTGGAACGGGAAAACGACGGAACCGGTCTCGCGTCCTGCGCCCGGTGCAGACGCTCATTTGGGAGTACAGCGGTGATCTTTTTTGGTCCCTCGGTTGAGTGCGCGCATGCCCCCGCGCGGCCATCTGAGATGTGCCCGCATGATCTTGGCAAGACGTCGGCGCATGATGTGCAGCAAACGGCCTTGAAGCACCGTCCGCAGACTGCGGATCAGGGATCCAGGCCTTTGGACAAGGGAGCGTGACCATGAACGTGACTGCCATCCATCTCAGTATCAACGCGGCCGATTTCGATGCTCAATCCGACTGGTGGAAACGGCTTGTCGGGCGTCACTGGGACCGCGAGCCGATGCCGTCATGCCACGAATGGGACCTTCGCGACGGCGTTCTCCTTCAGGTCCTTGATAGCCCGAAAGGGGCGGGGAGAACGACAGTTACGCTGCACGTGCCCGACCTCGAGACCGAAAGCGGGCGGCTGGCGAAACTGCGGATCGAGGTACCGCAGCCGGTAAGCATCGAAGGGTTCGAAACCCTGCGCTACGCAGAGATCTCCAATCCCGAGGGCAATCAGGTTGGCCTTCTCGACGGGCACTAGTCCGGCCGCTGAACCGTGCCGCCGCCTTCTGTTCGGGTTCTACAGTCAGGATGCGCGCGTGCTACTGGCATACGGTTTCTTAAATGGTCGGGCGGAAGTTCTTTTGAAACGAGGCGGTCTGCTCAGGCGATGTGGGCTATGACTGCTTACCAGATCTGGCCGGGCAGGCGGAGCACGTCACTCATGTTGAGGCCGACCCCGGCGCGCAGCCGTGCCTCGTAGCCGGCGGCCAGCGCTTCCGCCTCCGACAGCACGCGCAGCAGCCGAGTCTCCACGTGTTCGGTCAGCAGGCGCCGCGCCAGTTCAGGCGCCCCGGCGTCGGCGAGAATTGCGACGCTGCGTTGTACATCCGCCAGTTCCGCGGCCAGGCCGCGTTCCACCGCGCGCCAATGCGTCGAAACCTCTGCCACCCATGCATCGCCTCCTTGGAAGGCCAGATGCATCAGCCGCTTGAAGACCGCGACCGCCGAGCGGGTAGAGGCGGCGCCTTGCGGGATGTCGGAGATGGCGTCAGGCCCCGTCACCTCGTGGACGCGATCGATGAAGCGGGCGCTCTCGCCACGTCCGAGATAGCGATGACGGCCGTATTCGAGAGGCACGCGCTCGATGCCCAGAAACACCGGCACAAGGGGCGCGGTGACGGGGCCGACCGGGGCATGCCACATCATGCGCAGCATCTCGGGCGTCTCGGCGGTGAGGGGCACGATCTGCCCATACCCGGCGCTGTCGCCGGTCAGCCGCGGGGTCGACACGGCCCAGATCATGTCCTCGAGCCCCAGCCCGCCTGGGCGGGCCGCGCGCCTGGCCAGCTCATCCTCGATCCACGCCACGCCGGGACGCCGTCCTCGTCCATCGCCGAAAACCCGGTTCACGTCGAAGGCGTCGCCCGCCATGTGCCACCCGAGCCTCTGCGCGGTCTTGAGGAAGTGTTCAGGGAACAGCACGTCTTCGCCCGCTTCCTGCGGGATGCGGCCGATCCAGCCCGGCCGCAGGGCGCGAATGCTCCGGGGCCCAAGCCGTTCGGCCACCCAAAGCCCCAGACCCCCGGCGAACTCGATCACCACCCAGCCTTCGCGGGCATCGGCGATCAGGTGCGAGTTGCCGCCGTAGCTGCTGTGACCATGCGCGGCGATCAGCGCGCCGATGATCTCGACGCCCTCCCGCGCGGTCCGGGCGCGCTCCAGCACGATCTTCGAGAGATCCGAGTAGTTCGGCCCCTTCTGATCCGGCGGAGTCATCGCCACGAGCTCGGGCCGGGAGGGAGACCAGACATCGCGCACCGCGACGCCGTGCTGGTTCACGCCGCCATTGATGAGCGGTGGCGGCGCACCGAGATAGTGGCTGTAGTTCACGCCCATGTAGCGCGCCGTCCGGGGCACCTGCGGGATCGTGCTCAGCTGGCCGGGCAGGGCGGCCTCGGCCGTGACGCCGACCGTGATCGTGCTGTCCGTGGCGTGGCTGCGGCAGGGCACCACCTCCAGCCAGTGGCTAGAGGGCTCATCGCCGTACCCCGCAAGCCAGCCATGGCCCGAGGCGCAGAGGTCGGACCCGATATAGAGGGCGTAGCTCATAGGGCGAGATTGCCGCTGGCTGAAGGAATATGCATCTAGACCTCGCGTTCACCAAGCGCGGGGGTCCGCTCCCAAGAGCCGGTCGTACTCGGCTTCGGGGCAGGGTCTGAGTTCCACGAGGACCGCCTTGGGAAGTCCATCGAGAAGCCGGTTTCCAGTTTTGGTGTCCAAAGCCATTCGTCTCCAAGTCGCAGAGGAAAATTCCCTCTCGGATGGTGGCAGCTCAAGGAGCGAACAACCAATGGACGCAGGCTAGCAATAAAACCGGGGGCGACAAAGTCGTCCCTCCAGAAGGGATGGGCCTGGGCGCCATGTATGGGGCTTCGACCACGTCCGCTGCTTCTCGATCCCGGTTCAGAGCTTCACCGCCTCGGACAGACCCGGGAGCCGTGTCAACGCAATCCGAACAGCAAGGCGACGCCGCCTAGATAGCAGACGGCGACCGCAATGGAGTCGAGGCCGATGCCCCCGACCGCCGGATCACGGCGCTCGAGAAGGCCGGCCATGTAGATCGCCGTCACCAGAATGCCCAAGGCCCCGGCCACGATCGAAAAGCTGCCGGCCTCGCCCAGCACCGGCGGGCCGAAATAGGCCAGGTCCACCAGCAGGATCAGCGCGATGTCGAAAAGGTTGGTGCCGAAGATGTCCGAGACCGCCATGACGAAACGCCTGAGCCGCATCGCCGCGAGCACTGTCGAGATCTCCGGAAGCGAGGTCGCGATGGCGACGAAGACCGCGCCGAAGAAGCTCTGTCCCAGCCCGGTCTGCTCGGCCAGCGCCTCGGAAGCAGAAGACAGCGCCCAGCCGGCCACGAAGATCGCCAGGGCAACCACGACGGTCATCAAGGTGAGGCGGCGCGACGACATGTCAGGGTGCTCTACATCCGGCAGTTCCTCCGCCGGAGGCTGGCCCACCACCTCCCAGTCGAGATTGCCCTCGGCCTGCGTCACGAGGCGCAGGGCGTAGAGAAAGCTGCCAAAGATGATCCAGGACCACATGCCGGCGCCGAGCACCGGCACGTCGCCCACGGCAATGCCGATGATCACGAAGGCCATCAGCACGATGCCCAAGGTGCCTTGCAGGATCACCGTCGGGTCCGGCACGGCGGTGGCCAGCGCGCCGCGGCGATGGACGGCATCGGCGACAGCAAGGATCGCGACCTGCATGGCGAAACCGCCTAGAAGGTTGTTGACCGCGAGCGCACCCGCCCCGGAGATGGCGGCGCTGCCGGCCACCGCGATCTCCGGCAATGAGGTGACGCCCCCGAGAAGGAGCACGCCCAGGGCCGCCTGCCCGATGCCGGTTCGGCGCGCGATGGCATCGGCGTAGACGGACAGCCGGGTGCCCGCGATCCAGACGATGATCGCGGCGACGATGAAGACAGCCAGGTTCGCGGCCAGCGGCAGCCCTTCGAGAACACCCATCAGCAGGTGACCCGGTTCGGCAGAAGGGCTACCGATCGGACGGGACCGTTTTCACCTCCCGGCAAATGCTTCCCCTTTCTCGAGGCGATATCCGCAAGCATGGCGTGAATGCCGATCACCAACGTCTCCGGCAGATCGCTTCCTTCAGGCGCAACCTGACCCTGCGGCGGCAGGTTCCCCACGGAGCTTCCCGAGGGCGCAGCCGATGGGATATGCCATCCATCCCGAGCTTCCCTGGGTGATCCCGGGATATCCTGCGGCACGCAACGCCAGACCCACCCCAGCGCAGCGCTGCGGGTCCCGGTGGAACCGCGTCGAGTCAGCACACGTTGCGCGAGGGGAGGCCTTATGACCGAGAAGCCCCGCGTCCTCATCACCGGAGCAGCCGGCAGCATCGGATCGGCGCTGCGCGAGCGCCTCGTGGATTACGAGGTAATCGGGCTCGACCGCGAGGATGGCCCGGGTGTCTTTGCCTTTGACATCACCGACAGCGCCTCGATCGAGCGGGCCCTGGTCCGGATTGCCGACCGGCACGGGCGGCGCTTTGCGGCCGTGATCCACCTCGCGGCCTATTTCGATTTCTCCGGCGAGGACAACCCGCTCTACGACGAGGTCAATGTCGAGGGCACGGCGAAGCTTCTCGACGCGCTGCAGGACTACGAGGTGGAGCGGTTCATCTACTCGGGGACGATGCTGGTGCACCGTCCCGGCGCCCCGGGCCTGCCGATCAACGAGGCGACCGCCATCGATCCGAAATGGGCCTATCCGATCTCCAAGGCCCGGGCCGAGGAGGTGATCCGGGAGCGGCATGGGGAAATGCCCTACCTGCTGCTGCACCTTGCCGGGCTCTACGACGAGAAGACGGCGGTTCCGACACTGGCCGAGCAGGTCCGCCGGATCTACGAGCGGGATCCGAAATCGCACGCCTATTCGGGCGATCTGCACACCGGGCAGTCGTTCCTGCACCGCGAGGATATGCTCGACGCCTTCGCCCGCGCCGTGGATCGGCGCGGCGAGCTGCCCGATGATGCGGTGATCCTCGTCGGCGAGCCCGAGGCGGTGCCCTATGACGAGTTGCAGCACATCCTCGCCCGGCTGATCCATGGCGAAGAGGACTGGACCACGCTCTCGGTGCCCAAGCCGCTCGCCGCGGCGGGCGCCTGGCTCGAGACCAAGGCCGAGCCGGCCATCCCGGACGACATCGACCAGGGCGAGGCGCCCTTTATCAAGCCGTTCATGGTGCGGATGGCCGATGACCATTACGAGCTCGATATTTCGCGCGCCAAGGCGCTCCTGGACTGGAAACCGCGCCACGCCCTGCGCGAAACACTGCCGAGGATGGTCGAACACCTCAAAGCCGACCCGGCCCGCTGGTACGAGGCGAACGGGCTGACCCCGCCGCACTGGCTGCAGGCCGTGGCCGAGGAAGGCCACGACGCCGAAGAGCTGCGCGCGCGGCACGAGGCGCGGTTCCGCGCCGCGCATGCCCGCAGCCTCTGGGCCCACTTCCTCAATGCTGGCATGGGCGCATGGCTCATGGCCTCGCCGGTGGTGGTCGGCTATGGCGGGCTTGGCACGACGATCAGCGACATCGTCTCGGGGCTTCTCGTGATGGCGGGCAGCCTTCTCGTTCTGTCCTGGCGCCTTGCGCTGATCCGCTGGGCGGTGGCGGCGGTGGGCCTGTGGGTGATGGCGGCACCGCTCCTGTTCTGGACCGAAAGCGCGGCCGCCTATCTCAACGGATCGCTTTCGGGCATGATCGTCTTCGCCCTCGCGGTCTGCGTGCGCCCCCCGCCCGGCGTCGGGCGGATCGCCGCGAGCCGCGGGCCGGCGGTGCCCCAGGGCTGGGATTACTCGCCGTCGGACTGGACCCAAAGGATCCCGATCATCGCTCTCGCCATCTTCGGCTATCTGGTGTCGCGCTATCTCGCGGCCTATCAGGTGGGCCATGTCGACGGTGTTTGGGAGCCGTTCTTCACCGGCGCGCCCGAGGATCCGAAGAACGGCACTGAGGAGATCATCACCTCGGATGTCTCGCGGGCCTGGCCGGTGCCGGATGCGGGCCTCGGCGCCCTGACCTACCAGCTCGAGATCCTGATCGGGCTGATCGGATCGGCCAGCCGCTGGCGTACCATGCCCTGGCTGGTGCTGGTGTTCGGCATCATGATCGTGCCGCTCGGCGTGGTGTCGATCACCTTCATCATCATCCAGCCGATCCTGCTCGGCACCTGGTGCAGCCTGTGCCTGATCACCGCCGCCGCGATGCTGATCCAGATCCCCTATTCGGTCGATGAGCTGATCGCGACCTGCCAGTTCCTGGTCCGGCGCAAGCGCGCCGGCCGGCCGATGCTGCGCGTATTCCTGACCGGTGACACGGATGAGGGCGCGGATGACGGGCAGCGGGTCGAAAGCTTCGAGCGCCCACCGGGCGCGGTGATCGGTGAGATGCTGGGCGGTGGGATCGGCGTGACCCCGGGCCTCGCCGTGAGCGCGGCGGTCGGGCTGTGGCTGATGTTCACGCGGCTGACACTCGGCACCGAGGGGGGCCTTGCCGATACCGATCACCTGATCGGCGCGCTCGCCCTGACCGTGGCGGTGACCGCGATGGCCGAAAGCGCGCGGCCGGTCCGGTTTCTCAATATTTGCCTCGGTGCAGCGCTGGTGATCGCGGCGCTGGTCATGGACGGCAACTGGCTGCAGAAGGGCGCCGACATCCTGGCCGGGCTGGTGCTGATCGCCGCAAGCGTCCCGCGCGGCCCGATCCGGCATTCCTACGGCAGCTGGTCGCGTCTGCTTGTCTAGGCGACGGGGGAAGTGATGCGCATGCGCAACCGCTGAGCTTCGGCCATCTGTGGGGGGCGATCACCCCGTCGAGACAGTCAGTGGCGGTCAGCCTACATTTGATGCCCCATCGAGGGCGCTGACTTCATCCGGGTCATCGAAAGAGGCCGCCGCACAGCGCTGGCGCCCTAAAACCGGCGAATAAAGTGCGGCTTGCGCCGAGTGGGGCGCAAACGTGCCGCCTTGCCTGCAGCGGTGCTCGACAAGCCGTCCCACGTTCGGCCCATCACGAGAGCTTCGCCCGTTCGCGCATTGCCAACATCGGCTAGGCTGACAAAATGCAGGTGTGCCCCTGACGCTGCCGCCAATTCCGGTAGAAGCAGCGGCAATAGGGCCGGTACGAGCGGCGCCGACAGCGGGTCGGACAGCTCCGAAGGCTCCAACAGCGGCGGCTCGTCAAACGAGTAGAAGGGCAGCAGCAGCGGCAACTTAGCCACTGCAGAGCCCGGAAGGATCGAACCCTGATCCGGGCTGATCCTTCCTGCCGACTTGGGAAGACCGCGCCTCCCTTACGGGACACGGCGCGGTCTCTTCCATGTGTTGAGGTGAATGAGGAAGGGAATCCTCGAAAGATCGGAACCCTCCTTAATCCCCTTGGTTGCCCCTACAGACCTTTTGTCCGGTCATCGGAGGCTGTGTTCCCCTGTTACGCATGAGGGGAGCGCAACCTCTTTGATGCCTGAGCCGCTCTTGCGGGCGATGGTCCATGACAGGGCTGGAAAGGCGCCCCGCAATTCTGATGATCGAGCCTGGGCTGGGATTCCCGCCTGCAGCGCCCAACGCTTACCTGCCTTCGGACGTATCTTTCGCCAAACGCCCATAGAGAATAACCCCCGGGCTGGCCGTCATGCCATGCAGCAGCACCGAGGCGGTGACGGCGGCGCTGGTGATGGTCCATGTACGCGGGTCATGCAGCATCTCCCGCGCGTACAGCGCGTAGTAGATGGCCGCTACGCCCAAGGGGCCGAACCAGCCGAAGAAGACGGCATCGCGCCGCTTCACCCCCATGAAGGGCGCAAGCACCAAGAGGGTCAGCGGGCGGCGATGCGCGAGAACAGCCAGCGCGAAGAGCCCGAGCGTCCAGCCTTGCGCCGCCCACGCGCTCCATGGCAGCAGCGCGCCGGTCAGCACGAACACCGGCAGGGTGAACAGCTTGGACATTGCCTCCTGGACGTTCTCGTCCTCCATCTCGGCCTTGCGGTCCACCAGCGCGTTGAAGGCGATGCCGGCGGCGAAAGAGGCGAGGATCCCGTCCGAGCCCATGCATGGGCAGCGCTCACCGCCAACAGCGACAAGGCCACCGTCATCCCGAGGATCGAATATTCCGCCACCCAGCCCCGGCGGTCGCCAACCCGCGGGATGATGGCAGTTACGCCGCCAAGCGCAGGGCGCAGCCCAGACCAAGCCGAGGCTATTGAGCGCCACGGGCGAGGGGGCTGGCCGGCTCTCCTCATCGGGGGATCGGAACCACCCGTTCGAGCTCGTGGTTTTCAAGGCTGGAGAGGCTGGTCCGCCATGGGGGTGGTCGCCTGAAGGGAGAAACGGAGATCCAGGATGAAGCATCTGCTGAGTAGTGCGGCCTTCGTGGTTCTCGGCTCGGGCATGGCCCTGGCCCAGGGCGACGTCACGACCAAAGTCTATACGGACAACTCCTTCTGCACCTCGGACTACAGCCCCGCCACCGATGGCGACCAGGAGGAGCAGAGCCGAACCGAGTTCGCCGAGATGGACCTCGACGATGACGGCATGGTCAGCCAGGACGAGTACATCGAGTGCCGCAAGGCGGCGACCGGGGACTCCGAGGCGTCAGGCAGCAGCGACGGCGGTTCGGCCGGCAATTCGAGCGACAGCGACTCGTCGGAGAGCGACAGCTCGTCCAGCGGGAACTGAGAAGGTCGCAGCGCAGGCGCCGCGGTCTTTGCCGCGGCGCCTGCAAGCGTGGGGCCGCCCTCGTCCGACAGTTTTCCACTGACGGGTCGGACACGGTCCAACGAGTCCGGCCCCGGCCTTTCGTCAGACTGCGGGCGCGTTGCCTGCCTGGCGGCAGAGGAGAATGACATGTGGAGTGCCAAGCAAGCGTCATCGCACCTTCCAGAGAATGAGTCGCCAACTTGGCACCACTGAAAAGGGCGGCTGGCATGCAGAAGCGGCATCGCGAAGGACCCGGGCCCGGCGTAGAGGCGAACCCGCATTCAGAGGGCGAAGGGCCGACTGCGCCAGCGGTGCCCGAAGAAGCCGGACAGGAGCGCGGCCGCGGGCGCGAGGCATGGCGACCGGATCAGATCCAACCGGCAGGATGGCGTGACATCTGGTGGCGCGTCAGCGGGCGGATCGGACGGGAACTCGTTCCGCTGGTCGCGGCGGGGGTCGCTTTCTTCGGCATGCTGGCGCTGTTCCCGGCGATCGCGATGATGGTGTCGCTGGCCGGGCTGTTCTTCGACCCCGAACTCGTCATCGACCAGCTCGACGCGCTGGACGGGCTGGCCCCGGCCGAGCCGCTCGGGGTGGTGCGGGATCAGGCGGTCGAGCTCGTGAGCCAGGCCCCCGGTCAGGCGACGGCCACAGCGGTCATCAGCCTGGCGCTGTCGTTGTTCTGGGCGTCGCGCGGGATCGACAACCTCGTCAGCGGTATCAACATGGCGCATGCGGAGAACGAGTCGCGCAACATCATCATGCGCAACCTCGTGTCGCTGGGATTGACGGCGGGGCTGACGGCGATGGCTCTCGCCGCCCTGGCGCTTGCCGTGGCAGCGCCGCCGGCCGCCGAGGCGTTGGGCCTCGCGGGCTGGACCGACACCATCGTCAGCGTGGGCCGCTGGCTGGTGCTGGGGCTGCTGTCGATGGCGGCGTTGGGGCTGCTGTATCGTTACGCGCCGGCGCGAAGGCCCCCGCGATGGAGCTGGGTCACGCCGGGGGCGGTCATCGCCACGGCGCTTTGGCTGGGCAGCTCGGTGCTCTTCGCGCTTTTCGTGCGCAATTTCGGTAGCTACCAGCCGACCTACGGCGCGCTCGCCGGGGTGGTGATCCTGCTTCTCTACATATGGATGACGGCGTTTGTGGTGCTGCTCGGAGCCCTGCTGAATGCCGAGATGGAGCATCAGTCTAGGCGAGACACCACGCGAGGGCGCGTCAGGCCGATGGGAGAACGCAACGCGGAGATGGCCGATACGCTCGGTCGAAGGTCGTAAATCCGTAACCCATCGGCTGCGCCGCAGTAGTCGATCCTTGACCGGGAGGAGCAATAGAAGAGCCGACCTATTCCGCTGATACGAAAGGGATGGGCCACTGGCGCGTCATGCTGCTCGGAAGCGTGGTGGACATGGCCATCGTTTAGTCGGGTGGACACTTCGGACTACGGCGCCGGTCGTGGTGCCCGTCGTGTTCTCAATTTTCCTAGCTCTGCTGTTGCTCCAGTGGATCGTTGGGGGACCAAGCGCGCGCTGGATAGGCTCCCTCGGCTCGGCCATGTGACGGCAATGGGCACGATTTTGCTGGCGCTCCTCGGCTTCCTCGCTTGTATTGGGATCGCGGCGCAGCAAATCGTCGAGCGCTTCCCGCTCGGGTTTGGTGAAGAGGGCACGCTGCTGCCCTCGTTCAATCTTGAGGCTCTTGTCGTATCGAGACCTGATAGGTGCAGGAACCCCTGCGCAAACGTCGCGTTAACTTCGCAAATGTGAGGGAACCGAATGACCTATCGTGACAAGCAGCCCGGTATCGGCCTGACCCTTATCACCGCCAGCGTCGCCAGCGTGGCTCTGTTGATTGCCTATCTTTGGTCGGAAAGCGGGGTCGCAGGCAGCGCCGGTGCGGTGTTGGCGTTGGTCGGGGCCTCAGCAGTAGCGGTGGCCTCGGCGCTGGTCTTGTTCAAATGGATGCCCCATTGGCTGAACTTCACGCTGAAATGGCTTGTGCTGGCGGGCGCAGTTCTGACGGCACTGGCCGCGTATTTCCTGATGCAGGACGTCGCGATGTGGTCGATGTTCCTCGCCATCATCGGATCCATCTGGAACCTTGCCTCTCGCAAGGGATACGGCCCCAGCGCCGCTGTGCTGGTATTTCTGGCTTTGCCCATTGCCCACGCACCCGACGTACGCGCGCAGGACTGGCCCG
>NZ_CP139694.1:0-212909 GCF_034371605.1 Limimaricola variabilis
TGGCATGGGCCTGACCCAGCACGTGCATGGCAGCCTGAACATCGCGATGTATGTGAACCTGCTGCTGATGCGCGGCAATATCGGCCGGGAAGGGGCGGGGATCTCGCCGGTGCGGGGCCATTCCAACGTGCAGGGCCAGCGCACCGTCGGCATCTCCGAAAAGCCCGAGCTGGTGCCGCTCGACAAGATCGACGAAATGTTTGGCTTCAAGAGCCCGCGCGACGAAGGCACGACCACGGTCGAGGCGGTGAAGGGGATCCTCGACGGCTCGATCAAGGGCTTCGTCTCGCTGGGCGGCAACTTCGCCCGCGCGATCCCCGATCAGGGCCGGACCGACGACGCCTGGAAGGACCTGGAGATCAACGTCCAGATCGCGACCAAGCTCAACCGCAGCCACACTCTGGTCGGCCGCGAGGCCTGGCTGCTGCCCTGCTTGGTGCGCTCCGAGCTTGACCTGCAGGCCACCGGCCCGCAGGCGGTGTCGATGGAAGACAGCCTGTCGATGATCCATGGCAGTGAGGGGCGCCGCGAGCCGGCATCGAAGATGGTCCGCTCGGAGCCCTTCATCGTCGCCGGCATCGCCAAGGCGACGCTCGACCCCAACCCCAAGGTCAAATGGGACGAATGGGTCGGCGACTACGCCAAGGTGCGCGACCTGATCGAGGAGACATATCCCGACAAGTTCGAACGCTTCAACGAACGGCTGTTCCAGCCGGGCGGCTTCTACAAGGGCAACCCCGCGCGCGAGCGGCAGTGGAAGACCGAGACCGGCAAGGCGATCTTCACCGCGCCGCCGACGCTCTCTGCGCTGGGACAGGTACCGGGGGACGACAGCTACACCCTCGTCACGGTGCGGTCGAACGACCAGTTCAACACCACGATCTACGGCTTCAACGACCGGCTGCGCGGGCTCAAGACCGACCGCCACGTGGTGATGATGAACCCCGAGATGATCGCCCGCGCGGGGCTGCGCGAGGGGCAGGAGGTGACGCTGTCCTGCGCGATCGAGGATGGCGAGACCCGCGAGGTCGGCGGGCTCAGGGTGATCGCCTACGACCTGCCGGACGACACCGTCCTCGCCTATTACCCGGAGACCAACCCGCTGGTGCCGCTCGACTACCATGACGAGCTGTCGAAGACCCCGGCCTACAAGGGCGTGCCGGTGCGGATCCGGGCCTGAACCATAACGCCCCCGGCGCTGCGCGGCGCCGGGGGTCTGCGCCTCAGCGCTTGACCAGCTTGTTGAAGCGGCTCGCCGCGCCGTCGGCCGCCTGATCCTGGTGCAGGAAGGCGAGCTTGCTCGCCTCGAAGATCTCGAACCATTCCTTCCAGTCGATCCGCTCCAGCCCCTCGGCCTGCGGTTCGAAGTCGATGCGCAGCACGCCGCCCTCGCCGTGATCGGCGGTCTCGGCCACCCGGGCGGGGTGGCCGCCGCGCGCCTCGCACCACTGGCGGATCTCGTCGTGGTCGGTGGTGGTTTTCGCGTCGCTCATCGCGTTCTCCTATCGGAAACATCCGCCGCCCAACGCGAAACCGCGGCACGGGTTTCGCCGCTCCGATGTCGCCAAACCGCGAAAGAGCGCCGCCGCCGTGCTGGCATCCCGCGCCGCGCCGGGTGACAAGGACGGCGAGCAAGCCAAGGGGCAAGACGCCATGACCACCCATATCCTCACCCTCACCTGCCGCAACCGCCCCGGTATCGTCGCCGCGGTCGCCACCGCGCTGGCAGAGACCGGGGGCGACATCACCGAGGCGCGGCAGTTCGACGACACGCTCACCGGCACCTTCTTCATGCGGGTGGCGTTCCGGCTGCCGCAGGAGGTGGGTGGCGACGGCGCCTTCCGCGCCAAGATGGACGGTATCGGCACCGCCTTTGGCATGAACTGGACCCTGAGCCCGCAGGACTACCGCCAGAAGGTGCTGATCCTGGTGTCGAAGTTCGACCATTGCCTCGCCGACCTGCTCTACCGCCAGCGCATCGGCGAGATGCCGATGGATCTGGTGGCGGTGGCGGGCAACCACCCCGCGAGCGCGCTGTCGGTGCGGCTGCCCGAGGACGTGCCCTATCACCACCTGCCGATCACCAAGGAGACCAAGCCGCAGCAGGAGGCCGAGATCCGCGCGCTGGTCGAGGAGACCGGGGCCGAGCTGGTGGTGCTGGCGCGCTACATGCAGATCCTGTCGGACGAGATGTCGGCCTGGCTGTCGGGGCGCTGCATCAACATCCACCACTCCTTCCTGCCCGGCTTCAAGGGCGCCAAGCCCTATCACCAGGCGCATGCGCGCGGCGTGAAGATGATCGGCGCCACCGCGCATTACGTGACCGAGGATCTCGACGAGGGGCCGATCATCAGCCAGGACGTCGAGCACGTCACCCATGCCGACACCCCCGACGACCTCGTCGCCAAGGGCCGCGACATCGAACGGCGGGTGCTGGCGCGGGCGGTGGCGCTGCATCTCGACCGGCGGGTGCTGGTCAATGGCAGCCGCACGGTGGTGTTCGGCAAGTGAGCCCTCAGTCGGCGGTCTTGGCTTCGCCGGGAGCGCCGAGCTGTTCGTCCACCCCGGCATAGTCGGTCTCGTCCGACAGGCCGAGCGCGATCCAGCGCAGCCCCGGCACATGGGCGCAGGCGACCATCACCACCATGGTGATCGGCACCGCCAGGATCGCGCCCGCCACGCCCCAGACCCAGCCCCAGAATAGCAGCGCGCAGAGGATCACCAGCGCCGAGATCGACAGGTGCCGGCCCTGCACGCGCGGGTCGATGTAGTTGCCCATCACCTGCTCGATCGCCAGCACGCCGGCACCGACCATCACCGCGGTCCACGGATCGCGAGTGGCGAAGGCGTAGACCACCGGCAGGATGCCCGAGATCAGCGAGCCGATCGAGGGCACGAAGTTGAACACGAAGGTCAGCAGCGCCCAGACGATCAGCAGGTCGAGCCCGAAGATCCACAGCCAGCCGACATAGAGCAGCGCGGTGACGATGCCGAGGATGAAGCGCACCCACAGATAGCTGCGGGTCTTCTCGGCGACGAGGTCGACCGCGCCGCTGACCTCGGCGCGCTTGTCGGGGCGCAGCATCGCGCCGAGCTTGGAATACCAGCGCGGCGCCTCGGACAGCATCAGCAGCGTCAGGAAGAAGATCAGCACCAGCGCCAGCGCGATCGCCGAGATGGTGGAGATCACCGTCGTGGCGAGGCCGGAGGCGCGCTCCATCAGCGTGCCGCCGAAGCCCCCCGACCCGGCGAGGCCGCGGATCTGCTCGACCAGCCCGGTGGCGGCGCCGCCGCCCTGTGACGGGTCGGGCGCGTCGCTGGGGTTGAGCCCGGCGCCGGGCGTGGCCTGGATCGCGCTCTCGACCGCGGCGCCGGTAGCACCCGCCGCGGCCTCGCCGGTCGCGGTCTCCTCGGCTTGCTCGGCGTCCTCGTCGGCCGTGTCCTGCGCGGTGCCGTCGCCTTGCTCGGCGCTACCGGCTTTGTCGCCGCCGCCCGAAAGCTGCTCGACCGCCTCGCTGGCCTGCTCGGCCGGAAAGCGGGCGAGGAATTGCTGGGCGGAGATCCATAGCGCGCCCATGAAGGCCGCCAGCACCAGCGCCAGAAGCGTCATCGCCGCGAGGTGGCCGACCCAGGCGCGGCCGCCCGCCCATGAGGTGACGCGGGCGTCGACCGGGGAGAGCAGCAGGGCGAGGAAGAAGGCGAAGACGATCGGCAGGAAGACCGGCTGCATGACGTGCAGCGCCCAGCCCACCAGCACCAGCGTGATCACCCCCAGCATGCCGAGGGCAGGGTGGGCGAGGCCGCGCGGCAGCAGCCTGCGGGCCTCGGGTTCAGGCGCCTTGTCCGACATGCAGCGATAGCCCCCCGTCGATGGTGAAGGTCTGGCCGGTGACGTAATCGGCCTCGGGCGAGGCGAGGTAGACGGCGAGATGGCCGATCTCCTCGGGCTTTCCGGCGCGCCGCCACGGGATGTTGCTGACCTGACGCTCGCGGGCGGCGGGGTCCTCCATCGCCTCCTGGTTCATCGCCGTCAGGATCATGCCGGGCGCGATGTTGTTGACCGCGATCCGGTCGGGGGCGAGTTCGAGGCAGAGCGTGCGGGTGAGGTTGCGCAGCCCGCCCTTGGCCGCGTCATAGGCGGCGGAGCCGATGCGGGGGATCTCCTCGTGCACCGAGGAGATGTTGACGATCCGGCCGCCGCCGCCGGCGGCGCGGCGGGCCCGGATGAAGGCGCGGCAGCACAGCATCGGCCCGAACAGATCGACCTTGAGCATCTTCTCCCAGGTCTCGTCCGACATTTCCGCCAGCTCTTCGCCGGGCGCGTCGAGCCCGGCCGAGTTGAGCAGGATGTCGGGCGGGCCGAAGGCGTCCGCCGCGGAGGCGAACAGCCGCTCGACATCGTCGGGGCGGGTGTGGTCGCATTGCACGGTGATGGCGGCGCGGCCGGCCTCGCGGATCTTGGCGGCGGTCTCGGCGGCGCCGTCGGCATCCTCCAGATAGGCCAGCACAAGATCCGCGCCTTCGCGGCCGAAGGCCACGGCGCAGGCCTGGCCGATGCCGGACTCCGCCCCTGTGACGATCGCCGTCTTGTCCTGAAGTCTGCCGGTCATGGCCCCTCCTTGGCTTGGGGGCCATGCCGATCCGGCCCCGTCAGGGGGGCAACATCCGTGTCACGTCGGGGTTCCGACGGGGGAGGGGGGAGCGGTCAGCTCCTGGCGTAGACGTCCTCGTATCTGACGATGTCGTCCTCGCCGACATAGGCGCCGGTCTGGACCTCGATGAGGACCATCGGCACCTTGCCGGGGTTCTCCATGCGGTGCACGGCGCCGAGCGGGATGTAGACCGACTGGTTCTCGGTCACGAGCTTGACCTCGTCGTCGACGGTGACCTTCGCGGTGCCCTCGACCACGATCCAGTGCTCGGAGCGGTGGTGGTGGCTTTGCAGGCTGAGCGAGGCGCCGGGATGGACCATGATCCGCTTGACCTGGAACCGGCCGCCGACCACCAGGCTCTCGAACCAGCCCCAGGGGCGGTGGTCCTTGGGGAAGGCGGTGGCCTGCACGGCCTTCTTGGCCTTCAGCGCCTCGACCGCCTTCTTCACGTCCTGCGCGCGGCGCATGTCGGCGACCAGCACCGCATCGTTCATCGCGATCGCCATCACGTTCTCGAGCCCGATGCCGACGATCTCCAGCCGGTCGCTCTCGGAGCGCAACAGCGTGTCGCGGCAGTCGATCGCGGTGGCGCCCTGCGAGGTCACCACGCCGCTCTCGTCGGGGCCGCTCTCGCGCCAGACCGCGTCCCAGCCGCCCAAGTCGGACCAGGCCGCCTGGTAGGGCACGACCGAGAGGTTGCCGGCCTTTTCCATCACCGCGTAGTCGATCGAGATGTCGGGCGCCTGCGCCCAGGCCGCGGGGTCGAGCCGCAGGAAGCCGAGATCGGTTTTCGCCTGCGACAGCGCCGCCTCGACCGGGGCGAAGATCTCGGGCGCGTGCTCGCGGAAGGCCGCGACCATGTCGGCGGCGCGGGCCATGAAGATGCCGGCGTTCCACAGGAAGTTGCCGGAGGCCAGCATGTCCTCGGCGCGGGCGGCGTCGGGCTTCTCGACGAAGCGGGTGAGCGGCTGCGGCGCGCCGTCACCGACCGGGCCCTCGAGCTCCAGATAGCCATAGCCGGTCTCGGCATGGGTGGGCGCGATGCCGAAGGTGACGAGGCGACCTTCGGAGACCGGCCCGAGCCCGCGCGCCAGCGCGGCGTGGAAGGCGGGCGCGTCCGGCACCACGTGGTCGGAGGGCGCGATCAGCATCACCGCGCCGGGGGCACGCGCCTCGAGATGCAGCGCGGCGGCGAGGATCGCGGGCGCGGTGTTGCGCCCCTCGGGCTCGATCAGCACCGCGCCCGGATCGATCCCGGCAAGGCCGAGCTGCTCGGTGACGATGAAGCGGAAATCGGAGTTGGTGAGCACCAGGGGGGCGGCGAAGTCGAGCGCGCCCTCGGGCCCCATCGCGGTGCCGCTCAGCCGCCGCGCCGAGGCCTGGAACAGCGTCTCCTCGCCCATCAGCGGCACGAACTGCTTGGGGTAGCTCTTGCGCGACAGCGGCCAAAGCCGCGTGCCGGAGCCGCCGCACAGAAGGACGGGGGTGATGGTGGTCATGAGCGAAACTCCGAAAATCGTCAGAATACTGGTCAAGAAAGGGATGCCGCCGGGGCGGTGCATTCTTTCTGACCCGAAATCCGGAGGGATTCAAACGCCATTCCGCCATGTCGCGGTCCGAACCCGACAAACGCACGGGCAGGCGGCGATTGGGGCGGCGGCTGCCGCATGGGGCAGCCGCCGAAAAGCATCGGGCGGCGCTGGTCGCGCCGCCCGAGAGCCGTCAGTCGCGGCGGCGCGGCGTGTCGAAGCCGCCCTTGCGCGCGGGTTTGGCCCCGGGCTTGCTACCCGGCTTGCCGGCCTTGCCCGGCGGGGTGAAGCGGCGCGAGGTGTCGGCGGCGCCGCGCGGCTTGGCCGGGCCCTCGGTCTTGCCGGGGCGGTCGGCGCGCGCGGCGGGTTTGGCGCCCGGCTTGCCGGCCTTGGTTGGCTTGCCGCCGGGACGGCCCGGCTTGTCGGAAACGGCGCCGTCGCGGCTACGGTCGAAGGGCTTGGCGTCCTTCTTCTTCCACGGCTTGGCGCCGCCGTCCTCGTCGCGCTTCTTCCACGGCTTGTCGCCGGCACTGGCCTCGCGCGGCTTGTAGGGCTTGCCTTCAGGCTTGGCCGGGGCCTTGCGCGGCTTGTCGGCGCGGGGCGCGTCCTCGACGGGCCGCTCCGCGCGGGCCGGGGCCGGGGCCGGAGACGGGGCAGGGGCCGCCGGGCGGGCATCGGCCTCGGGCCGGGCCTCGCGCTCGGGACGGGGGGCGCGGTCGGGGCGGGGGGCGCGATCCGGGCGCGGCTCACGCTCCTGCCGCTCGGGCCGGGGGCCGCGATCGGGGCGGGGGCCACGGTCGGGGCGCGGCCCGCGATCGGGACGCGACAGGTCGGGCGCGGCGTCGAGCGGGGTCAGCTTCAGCCCCTCTTCGGGGGACATGCCGGGGCCGATCGCGGCGAGGAAGCCGGGCACGGCGGCCTCGGCGATCTCGACGAAGGTCTCGCTGTCCTGGATCCGGATCGCGCCGATCGCGTCCTTGGAGATGTCGCCGGCGCGGCACAGCAGCGGCAGCAGCCAGCGCGCCTCGGCCCGCTCGCTGCGGCCGACCGAGAGCGAGAACCACTTGCCGGGCCCGAAGGCGGCGGCAGGGCGCTTCTGCGGCTTGGCGTCGGGCGGCAGCAGCTCCTCGGGGGCGGAGCGGCGGGCGCGGTAGAGCGCCAGATAAGCCGCCGCGATGGTCTCGGGCGTGTGGCGCTGCAAGAGCTTGGCGGCGAAGACCTTGGCGTCCTCGGAAATCTCGGCGTTCCAGACCGGATCGTCGAGCAGCCGCGCCTCGTCGGCGGCGAGGATGTCCTCGGCCGAGGGCGGCACGGTCCAGTCGGCCGAAAGCTTGGCGGTGCCGAGCAGCCGCTCGGCCTTCTTGCGCGCTTTCATCGGCACGATCAGGGCGCTGACACCCTTACGGCCGGCGCGGCCGGTGCGGCCCGAGCGGTGCAGCAGCGTCTCGGAGTTCGAGGGCAGCTCGGCATGGATGACCAGCTCGAGATCCGGCAGGTCGATGCCGCGCGCCGCGACGTCGGTGGCGACGCAGATCCGGGCCCGGCCGTCGCGCATCGCCTGCAGCGCGTGGGTGCGCTCGTTCTGGCTCAGCTCGCCCGAGAGCGAGACCACCGAGAAGCCGCGGTTGGACAGCCGCGCGGTGAGGCGGGCGACCATGGCGCGGGTGTTGGCGAAGACGATGGCGTTGGCCGCGTCCTGGTGGCGCAGCGTGTTGATGATCGCCGCTTCCTCGTCGCCCTGGGCCACCTGAAGCGCCCGGTATTCGATGTCGGCGTGCTGGCCGCCCTTGGTGGCGACGACGACGCGCTCGGCGTCGCGCTGGAATTCCTGCGCCAGCTTGGCGATGGCGGGCGGCACCGTGGCCGAGAACAGCAGCGTGCGGCGCGTCTCGGGGCAGGCGGAAAGGATGAATTCGAGATCCTCGCGGAAGCCGAGATCGAGCATCTCGTCGGCCTCGTCGAGCACCACGGCGCGGATGTCCGACAGGTCGATGACGCCGCGACGGACGTAATCTGCGAGACGGCCGGGGGTGGCGACGACGAAATGCGCGCCACGGTCGAGCGCGCGGCGCTCGTCACGGATCTCCATGCCGCCGATGGCGGTGGCGAGGCGGGCGCCGGCGCCGCGATAGAGCCATTCGAGCTCGCGCATCACCTGGCTGGCCAGCTCGCGCGTCGGCGCGATGGCGAGCGCCAGCGGCGCGGCGGCGCGGCCCAGCTGGCCGTTCTCGTCGAGGATGGTCGGGCCGATGGCGAGGCCGAAGCCCACCGTCTTGCCCGAGCCGGTCTGGGCCGAAACCAGCAGGTCGCGCTCCGCGAGCTCCGGTGCGGTCACCGCCTCCTGCACCGGGGTAAGCGTGTCGTAGCCGCGCGCGTCGAGCGCGTCCCTGAGGGTCTGCATCATGTAAATTGAATGTCCGTTGGTCTGGAATCGGCCATGGCCGGGGAGTCGCGCCGGATCGCGCGGTATCAAGCTACGCCTCTTAGACCCATCGCAGCGCGCTGTATAGCGCCAATCAGGGCGTTTCGGCTCAGCGGAACTGGAAGCAGTCGATGCCGATCGCGGCCGGCGTGGGCGCGGGGGTGGCCTCGGCCCGCGGGGCGGCACGCGGCACGTCGCGCGGCGGCTTGGGCACGAGCGGGGTCACCGCGGCGGCGGGACGGGCGGGGCGGGGCGCCCGGATCAGGTCGGAGGCCAGCCGCGACAGCCAGCCCTGCTCGGCGGCGCAATCCGGGAAGAAGTTGATCATGTCGTCCGGCATGGCGTTCTCCTGCGGCGCGTCGTCGGGGCGTACCGGTGGCGTCACCGCCGGCCGGGCCGGTCCGAAATCGAGGTATCGGCGCCGCGATGCAAGCGTGGCGATCGGGCCTCGGCGAAAGCTCGCGCAGCAACGCGGCTGCGCCGAGGCGGCTTCGCGGGGTTCCCGTGACGGGTGGCACAGGGAGCGAGGCGGGACCGGAAAGTCGGTTTCGCGGGCGATCCGAACGGCTTTGCCCGCCAACCGGGCGGGAACGGGACGACGGTCGGCAGTGCGGCCGTCGCAGCCCTGTCACCGGCGCATGGCACCCTTACCGAGCTGGGGGTGGTCGGGGGGCGCGGCGCCCCCACTATCGAACCCATGCCAATGCCGCACTGCGGCGAAACCCAAACCGGAGACCGCCATGACCCGATTCGACAATGATCGTTCCGTCATTCCTGCCCGTCTCGCGCTGCTGCGGGGCGACCTCGCAACCTCCTTCGAACGCCGCCGGATCTTCCGGCGCACCGTGGCCGAGCTGTCGCGGCTCTCGGACCGCGACCTCGCCGATCTCGGCTGCGACCGGCTCGGCATCGTGCAGATGGCGCGCGACGCGGCCCGGCGCGCGGTGCCGCGTCACTGAACGCTCAGGCGGGCTGGGGCTGCGCCAGCCCGCCGATCCGCCGCAGATGCGACAGCACCTGCGCCACGCCCTCGCCGTGGCGCAGGGCGCAGAACTGGACCGGGCGCTCGCCGCGCATCCGCGCCGCGTCGCGCGCCATCACCTCGAGCGAGGCGCCGACATGCGGCGCGAGGTCGGTCTTGTTGATCACCAGAAGGTCGGAGCGGGTGATCGCCGGGCCGCCCTTGCGCGGGATTTCTTCGCCCGCCGCGACGTCGATCACGTAGACCGTCACATCCGCGAGCTCGGGCGAAAAGGTGGCCGAGAGGTTGTCGCCGCCCGATTCGATCAGCACCACCTCGATCCCCGGATGCCGCCGCTCCAGCTCCGCCACGGCGGCGAGGTTGAGGCTGGCATCCTCGCGGATCGCGGTGTGCGGGCAGCCGCCCGTCTCCACCCCGATCACCCGGTCGCCGGGCAGGATCTGCATCCGCATCAGCGCCTCTGCATCCTCCTGCGTGTAGATGTCGTTGGTGATCACGCCGATCGAATGGTCGGGGGCGAGCGCGCGGGCCAGCGCCGCCGTCAGCGTCGTCTTGCCCGCGCCGACCGGGCCGCCGATGCCGATCCGCAATGGTCCGTTCATGCTGCTCATGTCGCGAAGATCCTCGGTTGCTGGGTCTCGTGGCGCATCGACGCGATGTCGCCCAGGAAGGTGGTGGAGGAGAGGTCGTCGAGCGTCGCGCCCTCGGCCCGTTCGGCCAGATCCGCGCAAAGCGGCGCCAGCGCGGCCTGGAGGCGCTGGCCCTCGGTCTGGCCCAGCCCCATCAGCCGCTGCGCCGCCGAGACGAGGTTGGCCATGAAGGATTGCAGGTAGAGCGCGATCACCGGCCGCAGCGGCAACCCGTGCCGCGCCGCCGCGTGGCCGATCGCGACCGGGTGGGCGCGCGCGGTGTCGGAGACGTCGGAGACGCGCGATTCCGTGCGCGCGAAGGCCGCGCCCTGCCGCGTCGTCTCGGCCAGCCGCTCGGCGCTCGCCGCGAGCGCCCGCGCGGTGGCGTCGATCCCCGCCGGGTCCGCCTCGCGATGCGCCGCCGCCAGCAGCAGCGCGTCGTTCCAGCCGGCGCCATGTTCGAGCACGTCGCGCAGCCAGCCCTCGAGCGAAGCGCGGTCCCGCACCCGCCCGTCGGCGATCATGCGCTCCAGCCCGTGCGAATAGGCGAAGGCGCCCACCGGGTAGCCGGGCGAAAGCCAGCGCGCGAGGGTGAGCGCCTGCGCGTCAGTGAGCATGGGCGGTCGCCACGTGTTCATGCGCATGGGTACGGCCGTGGCCATAGGCGCCGCCCTCGGGGGTGAAGGGGCCGGTGGTGTCGCGCAGTTCGGCGCCCAGATGCGCCAGCATATGCGCGATCACGTGGTCGCGGCGGATCACGAGGCAATCGGGCCGGATCTCGCAGGGGGTATGCCGGTTGCCGACATGCCAGGCGAGTCGAACGAGATCGCCGCGCGCCTCGGTCAGCGGCTCGGGCGCGGCCTCGATCGCCACATGGCTGCCATCCGATAGCTCCAGCGCGTCGCCCGCCTCGAGCGATGTGGTCTGCGCCAGATCGACGAGAAAGGGGCGGCCCGCAGCCGTCACCAGTCGCTTGCGGCGCAGGAAGCGGCCCTCGTAGTCGAGCGCGCATGTCTCGGCCGGGCCGGACCAGTGGCCCTTGCGGTGGAGGGTTCGAGCGGTGGGAAGATCGGTCATCGCGTCACCTCAGAACAGGAAGTAGCGCTGCGCCATCGGCAGCACTTCGGCGGGTTCGCAGGTCAGCAGCACGCCGTCGGCGCGGACCTCGTAGGTCTCGGGGTCGACCTCGACTTCGGGCAGCGCGTCGTTGAGCTTCAGGTCGCGCTTGGTGACGTGGCGGGTGTCCTCGATGGCGACGGTCTGCTTGGCGAGGCCGAGCCGCCTGCGCAGCCCGTCCTCCTGCGCCGCTTTCGAGACGAAGGTGACGCCGGCATGTTCGACGGCGCGGCCATAGGCGCCGAACATCGGACGCAGATGCACCGGCTGCGGCGTCGGGATCGAGGCGTTGGGATCGCCCATCTGCGCCATCACGATCTGCCCGCCCAGGAGCACCATCTCGGGCTTCACCCCGAAGAAGGCAGGGTGCCAGAGCACCAGGTCGGCGCGCTTGCCCGGCTCGATCGAGCCGATCTCATGGGCGAGACCATGCGCCAGCGCCGGGTTGATGGTGTATTTGGCGACGTAGCGGCGGGCGCGGAAGTTGTCGTTCTCGCCCGTCTCCTCGCGCAGCCGCCCGCGCTGGCGCTTCATCTTGTCGGCGGTCTGCCAGGTGCGGATCAGCACCTCGCCGACCCGGCCCATCGCCTGGCTGTCCGAGGCGATGATCGAAAACGCCCCCATGTCGTGCAGGATGTCCTCGGCGGCGATGGTCTCGCGCCGGATCCGGCTCTCGGCGAAGGCGATGTCCTCTGGCACGCGCTTGTCGAGGTGGTGGCAGACCATCAGCATGTCGAGATGCTCCTCGACCGTGTTGACGGTGAAGGGCCGTGTCGGGTTGGTCGAGGCGGGCAGCACCGACATCTCGCCGCAGATCTTGATGATGTCGGGGGCATGGCCGCCGCCCGCGCCCTCGGTGTGGAAGGCGTGAATGGTGCGCCCCGCGATGGCCTTCACGGTGTTCTCGACGAAGCCCGCCTCGTTGAGCGTGTCGGTGTGGATCATCACCTGCACGCCGGTCTCGTCGGCGACCCGCAGGCAGCAGTCGATGGCGGCAGGCGTGGTGCCCCAGTCCTCGTGCAGCTTGAGCGCGCAGGCGCCGGCGAGGATCTGCTCGTGCAGCGCGCCGGGCAGCGAGGCGTTGCCCTTGCCCGCGAAGGCGAGGTTCATCGGAAAGGCGTCGGCCGATCGCAGCATCCGGGCGAGGTGCCACGGCCCCGGCGTGCAGGTGGTGGCAAGCGTGCCATGCGCGGGGCCGGTGCCGCCGCCGAGCATGGTGGTGACGCCGGAGGCCAGCGCCTCCTCGATCTGCTGCGGGCAGATGTAGTGGATGTGGCTGTCCATGCCGCCGGCGGTGAGGATGCGTCCCTCGCCGGCGATCACTTCGGTCCCCGGCCCGACGACGATGTCGACGCCGGGCTGGGTGTCGGGGTTGCCCGCCTTGCCGATGGCGGCGATGCGCCCGTCCTTGAGGCCGACATCGGCCTTGTAGATGCCGGTATGGTCGAGGATCAGCGCGTTGGTGATCAGCGTATCGACCGCGCCCTCGGCGCGCGAGCGCTGGCTCTGGCCCATGCCGTCGCGGATCGTCTTGCCGCCGCCGAACTTCACCTCCTCGCCATAGCTGGTGAGGTCGCGCTCGACCTCGATCACGAGATCGGTGTCGGCGAGCCGGACCCGGTCGCCGGTGGTGGGGCCGTACATGGCGGCGTAATCGCCGCGAGAGATGCGCGTGGCCATCAGAGATCCCCCATCACGTCGCCCTGGAAGCCGTAGACCTTCCGGTCGCCGCCGATCTCGATCAGCCGCACCTCGCGGCGCTGGCCGGGCTCGAAGCGCACCGCCGTGCCGGAGGCGATGTCGAGCCTGCGGCCGCGCGCCGCCGCGCGGTCGAAGTCGAGGCCGGGATTGGCTTCGGCGAAGTGGAAATGGCTGCCGACCTGAACGGGACGGTCGCCGGTATTGGCAACCATCAACGTGATCGCCTCGCGGCCCGCGTTCAGCTCGATCTCGCCGCCCTTGGGCATCACCTCGCCGGGGATCATGCGCGCAGCCCCCGGATCAGGGCCGCGGCGAGCAGCGCGAGGCCGAGGAGCGGCCCGGTCCAGCCGGCATGGAGATGCGCGGCCCCGGCATGGGCGAGCGCCGGGGCGGGGAGAACGAGCGGGGTGGCGAGGAGGATACGGGTCATCATCGGTCCTTTCGAAAGCGCGGGTCAGCGGATCGGGTCGTGCACGGTGACGAGCTTGGTGCCATCGGGGAAGGTCGCCTCGACCTGCACCTCGGGGATCATCTCGGGCACGCCCTCCATGCATTGCGCGCGGGTCACGACCTCGGCGCCCGCCTGCATCATCTCGGCCACCGAGCGGCCGTCGCGCGCGCCCTCGACCACCGCGTCGGTGATCAGGGCGATGGCCTCGGGGTGGTTGAGCTTGACGCCGCGGGCGAGCCTGCGGCGTGCCACCTCGGCGGCCATCGCGACCAGCAGCTTGTCCTTTTCGCGGGGGGTCAGGTTCATGTCAGAGTCTCCATGAGGCGGGCAGGGTGCGCCCCGTCAAAAGGTCGAGCACCGGTAGAAGTGTCTGGCGCAGTGCGAAGCCGTCCTCGGCCAGGAGCCGCATCACCAGAAGGTCGGGCGCAAGCAGCGAGGCGCCGCCGGTTTCGGGCAGCAGCGCGCGGATCGCGGCGAGGCGCGCCTCGGCCTCGGGCGCGATGAGGATCACGCTGGCCATCGCGCCGGCGCCGTCGGCCACCGCCGGGCGGGCGAGATGGGCGGCGACGTCGCCCGAGAGCCGGATCGCGTCGAGATAGAGCGGCGCGCCCGCGCGGGTGATGTCGATCCGGTCGTGGAAGCGCGCCGCGTCGAGCCGCTCGCCCATCGCCGCGCGGCCGAAGATCACCGGCTCGACCAAGAGCGCCCGGCCGCCCGGCGCGAGGTCGAGCGTCAGCTTCCGATCAAGATCGCAGCCGCGATAGAGGATCGTCTCCTGCGGCAGCCAATCGAGCCGCGCCTCCGCCGCCACGGTGAGGCGGTTGCGGATCCGGGCCGCCGGGCCGCCGGAGCTGCGATAGGCGCGCTCGGCCGCCTGGGTGGTCAGCCGCAGATGCGCGCCGGCATGGGCGTGGGCCGTGATCTCCAGCCGGTCGCCGCCGGTGGCGCCGCCGGAGGTGTTGAGGATCACCGCCTCGACATGCGGCTTGCGCGGGAAGAGCGCGCGCAGCGCGCCCTCCTGACGCAGCAGCGACAGGCCGGAGGCGGCGGCCTCGATCCGGAGCGCGCCCCGGGCGCGCGGCGGCGCGGCATATGGCATCTGGTGCAGGATGGCATCGCTCCCCGATGGTGGGCCTGCCGCTTTCCTGCGCCTTTCGGATATGGGGATTCCAGTGCGGCGGCCCCGATCGGCCCGGCCGCCGCGCCATTGCGGTCAGGATTGCGGCACAACCGCAGGCATCTGCATAAAAACGCGGCAATCGTCGCAATCGCGCCGCGCCGTGGCGCCCGGAAGTTTGCCTCCGCGGCCCTCCTGCCCAAACCGTAGGCGCATCCGCCGCCGGGCCGTGGGGCACCGGGCAGGGGCGGGGAGTGGGGACGGCCGCAGGAATTGCAGCTCTCGGGCCGCCCCCGGATGCAACGAAGTTGCGGGACGAGATCTAGAGGCGCTTGCCCATTCCGGCAACGCCGACCCCGCGTCCCGCGGGAGACAGTGACATGAAGACGCGCATTTCCACCCTCGCCATCGCCGCGGGCCTCGGCTTTGCCGCAGCCCCGGCCATCGCGCAGGACGCCGCCTGTCCGATCAAGGTCGGCGTGCTGCACTCGCTCTCGGGCACCATGGCGATCTCCGAGACGACGCTGAAAGACACGGTGCTGATGCTGGTCGAGGACCAGAACGAGAAGGGCGGCCTTCTGGGCTGCGAGCTCGAGGCGGTGGTGGTCGACCCGGCCTCCGACTGGCCGCTCTTCGCCGAGAAGGCGCGCGAGCTTCTGACCGTGCACGAGGTCGACGTGATCTTCGGCAACTGGACCTCGGTCAGCCGCAAGTCGGTGCTGCCGGTGGTCGAGGAGCTGAACGGCCTGCTGTTCTACCCGGTCCAGTACGAGGGCGAGGAATCCTCGAAGAACGTATTCTATACCGGCGCCGCGCCGAACCAGCAGGCGATCCCCGCGACCGACTACATGATTGAGGAGCTGGGCGTCGAGAAGTTCGCGCTCCTGGGCACCGACTACGTCTATCCGCGCACCACCAACAACATCCTCGAGGCCTATCTCAAGGATCAGGGCGTCGCCGACGCCGACATCTTCGTCAACTACACCCCCTTCGGCCATTCCGACTGGTCCAAGATCGTCTCCGACGTCGTGGCGCTCGGCGCCGACGGCAAGAAGGTCGGCGTGATCTCCACCATCAACGGCGACGCCAATATCGGCTTCTACAAGGAGCTGGCGGCGCAGGGCGTCTCGGCCGAAGACATCCCCGTCATCGCCTTCTCGGTGGGCGAGGAGGAGCTGTCGGGCCTCGACACCTCGAACCTGGTCGGCCACCTCGCGGCCTGGAACTACTTCCAGTCGGCCGATGGCGAGGCAAACGAGGCCTTCGTTGCCAAGTGGAAGGAAAAGATGGGCGGTGAGCGGGTCACCAACGACCCGATGGAAGCGCATTACATCGGCTTCAACATGTGGGCGCAGGCGGTCGAGCAGGCCGGCACCACCGATGTCGACGCCGTGCGCGAGGCCATGTACGGCCAGACCTTCCCGAACCTCACCGGGTCGGTCGCCGAGATGCTGCCGAACCACCACCTGACCAAGCCGGTGCTGATCGGCGAGATCACCGAGGACGGGCAGTTCGACATCCTGACCCAGACCGACCCGGTACCCGGCGACGCCTGGACCGACTTCCTCCCCGAGAGCGCGATGCTGACCTCGGATTGGAAGGATCTCGGCTGCGGCATGTACAACACCCAGACCGAGACCTGCGTGCAGACCAAGTCGAACTACTGACCATGGACCGGCCGGGGTGCCTCGCGCCCCGGCCCGCCACGGGGGCGGGATGATGATACGGACATTCAAGACGGCGCTGGCGGTGACCTGGCTGGCGCTCGGCGCGGTTCAGGCGCAGGCCGGGCCGGTGCAGGACCTGCTGCAGGAACAGGGAGCGCTGATCGAGGAAAGCTCGCGGCGCACGATCGGCCCGGCGATCGAGGCGATCGTCGATAGCGGCCTGGAGCGGGTGCAGCCCGTGCTCCAGGCTTGGCAGGACAAGGCGTTGTGGATCGACGCCGAGGGCCGCTTCTGGCGGGTGATCGAGAAGGACGGGGGCGAGATCCTCGTCGATGTCGACACCGGCGCCGAGGCGGGCCCCGCCGACACCGCCGCGATGGAGCAGATCAAGCCCAACAGCGGCATCCGCGCGCTGATCGGCACCGCGCTGGTGCAGTTCCAGCTCTCCGACCCGAACCCGGCGCGCCGCCGCGCCGCGCTTGAATCGATCACCCGCGACCCCGAGCCCGAGCTTCTCGCGCCGCTGCGCGCCTCGATCGAGACCGAGGACGACGCCGACCTGCTGGCCCGCAAGGTCCGGCTCGAGCGGCTGCTCACCGCCCGTTTCGGCGAGGACGAGGCCGCGCGCGTCGCCGCCATCGAGGCGCTGTCGACCGACGCCGCGGTCGAGACCCGCGCCGCGCTCAACCCGCTGCTGGCGAGCCGGATGGTGGCGCTGCCCGATGGCGAGACGCCCGAGGGCAACGTTGCCCGCGAGCTGAGCCCCGGCGGCGACCGGCTGTCGCGCGCCGCCGCCTATGGCGCGCTGGTCGATGCCGGTCTCGCGCCGCCGCGCCCGAGCGATGCCGAGATCCGCGCCGCGCTCGAGGCCAACCGGGCGAATGGCGAGGTGGGCGGGGTGGCCGTCGCCGCGCTCGGCGATCCACAGGCCCGCGCCCGCGCCTATGATGCGCTGGCCGCCCAAGGTCTCGTGGCCCCTCGCGTCGAGGAGGCCGATGTCGAGGCCGCGCTCGCCGCGCATTCCTTCTTCGACGTCTATGCCGAGCCGAGCGCCGCCGTCACCGACGCCGCCCGCGCGGCGCTGACCTCGATCGGCATCCGTGTCGGCGCGATGAAGGGCGTCGACATCGGCCTCGACGCGCTCTCGCTCGCCTCGATCTACTTCCTCGCCGCGATCGGCCTCGCCGTCACCTTCGGGGTGATGGGGGTCATCAACATGGCGCATGGCGAGTTCATCATGATGGGCGCCTACACCGCCTATCTCGTGCAGCAGATCATTCCCGGCCGGACGCTGTCGCTGATCGCGGCGCTGCCGGCCGCCTTCGTGGTCACCTTCGTGGCCGGGGTGGCGATGGAGCGGCTGGTGATCCGGCATCTCTACAAGCGGCCGCTCGAGACGCTGCTGGCCACCTTCGGCATCTCGATCGCGCTGCAGCAGCTGGCCAAGATCGTGTTCGGCACGCAGGCCCGCCCGCTGACCGCGCCCGACTGGCTCGGCGGCGCCTGGATCATCAACGACGTGGTCGGCATCAGCCATATCCGGATCGCGATCTTCGTGCTGGCGCTAATGTTCCTCGGCTTCTTCCTGTTCCTGATGAAGCGCACCCGGCTCGGGCTCGAGACCCGCTCGGTGACCCAGAACCCCGGCATGGCGGCCTCGGTCGGCATCGATCCGGGCCGGGTCAACATGCTGACCTTCGGGCTCGGCTCGGGCATCGCAGGCATCGCAGGCGTGGCGATCGGCCTCTACGCCAAGGTCACTTCCGAGATGGGCGCCGACTACATCGTGCAGAGCTTCATGACCGTGGTGGTCGGCGGCGTCGGCAACATCTGGGGCACGCTGGCGGGTGCGGCGATGATCGGCGGCCTGCAGAAGGGCATCGAGGTGCTCAACCCCTCGAACACGCTGGCGGCGCAGACCTGGATGATCGTCGCCGTCATCATCTTCATCCAGTTCCGGCCGCGCGGGATCATCGCGCTCCGGGGCCGCGCGGCGGGGGACTGACCATGACCGCCATTCAAAGATCGGAGGCCGCATGACCGGCTCGTTTCTCAAGCGCAACCCGTCGGTGCCGGTGGTGCTGGGCCTGCTGCTTCTCGGCACGCTCGCGGTCACCGCGATGGCGGCATCGGGGGGGCTGTCGACCAGCTTCGTCAAGACGCTGGGCATGACGCTCTGCCTCGCGCTGGCCGCGCTCGCCATGGATCTGGTCTGGGGCTATGCCGGCATTCTCAGCCTCGGCAACATCGCCTTCTTCGCGCTCGGCGGCTACATGATCGGCATGTGGCTGATGACCGCGCGGACCGAGATCATCGTCGCCGAAAGCCTTGCGGGTCAGGCGATCCCGGCCACCCCGCAGGAGATCCGCGACGCGGTGGGCGGTCAGATCTTCGGGGTGGTCGGTTCGGCCGATTTCCCCGCGATCTGGGCCTTCTCGGGCTCGTTGCCGGCGCAGCTCGCCCTCGTCGTGCTGGTGCCCTCGCTGCTGGCGCTGGTCTTCGGCTGGCTGGCCTTCCGTTCACGCGTGACCGGCGTCTATTTGTCGATCCTGACCCAGGCGATGACGCTGGCGCTGGCGCTCTACCTGTTCCAGAACGACGCCGGTCTGCGCGGCAATAACGGGCTGTCGGGGCTGCAGAACCTGCCGGGCCTCTCGGCGGTGCCGCAGGCCACCGTTTCGCTGTGGTTCCTGTGGGGCTCGGCGCTGGCGCTGGGGCTGGGCTACCTGCTCTGCGCCTGGGTGGTGTCGGGCAAGTTCGGCGCGATCCTGCGCGGCATCCGCGACAACGAGGCGCGGGTGCGGTTCCTCGGCTACCCGGTCGAGGGCTTCAAGCTGGCTGTGTTCACCCTGTCGGCGGCGATCACCGGGATCGCCGGCGCGCTCTACTACCCGCAGGCGGGGATCGTGAACCCGGCCGAGATGATGCCGATCGCGTCGATCTACCTTGCGGTCTGGGTCGCGATCGGCGGGCGCGGGCGGCTCTATGGCGCGGTGATCGGCGCCATCGCGGTCAGCCTGATCTCCTCCTTCTTCACCTCGGGCAAGCTGCCCGATCTCGATCTCGGCCCGGTCCGGCTGGTCTGGGTCGACTGGTGGCTGGTGATGCTGGGCTTCAGCTTCGTGCTGGTCACGCTGCTGGCGCCCAAGGGGCTGGGCGGTCTGGTCGATCTGTGGACCCAGCGCCGCCGCCCCGAGCGCCACGGCGCCGATCTCGGCCCCGACACCGGCGCGTTCCGCGAAAAGGAGGCCGAGGCATGAACACGCTTCTCGAGGTATCCGGCGTTTCGGTCAGCTTCGACGGCTTCCGCGCCGTCAACAACCTGTCCTTCCACATGGGCGCGGCGGAGTTGCGCGCGGTGATCGGCCCGAACGGCGCGGGCAAGACCACCTTCATGGACATCGTCACCGGCAAGACCCGACCCGACAAGGGCACGATCCGCTGGGGCGAGAAGGGGATCTCGCTTTTGGGCCTGTCCGAGGCCCGCATCGCCCGCGAGGGGGTGGGGCGCAAGTTCCAGAAGCCCACCGTCTTCGAGGACCAGACCGTGCGCGCCAACCTGCTGGTGGCGCTGCGCAACCGGCGGGGCCCCTTCGCGGCGCTGTGGTGGAAGCCCAAGCCCGCCGAGCTGGAGCGGGTCGGCGCGCTGGCCGAGACGATCGGCCTCGCCGCACATCTCGACCGCAAGTCGGGCGAGCTGAGCCACGGGCAGAAGCAGTGGCTGGAGATCGGCATGCTGCTGGCGCAGGAGCCCAAGCTGCTGCTGGTCGACGAGCCCGCCGCCGGGATGACCGTGGCCGAGCGCGAGAAGACCACCGAGATCCTGGTCGAGGCTGCCAAGACCCGCGCGGTCGTGGTGGTCGAGCACGACATGGAATTCGTGCGCCGGCTGAACTGCCGCGTGACGGTGCTGCATGAAGGCTCGGTTCTGGCCGAGGGCAGCCTCGATCACGTGACCTCCAACAAGGACGTCATCGACGTCTATCTGGGACGATAACCATGCTCGAAGTGAACGGTCTCGACCTGCATTACGGACACAGCCAGATCCTCGACGGTGTCTCGCTCGAGGCGCGGCCCGGCGAGGTGACCTGCGTGATGGGCACCAATGGCGTCGGCAAGACCAGCCTGCTCAAGGCGCTGGCCGGGCGGCACCCGGCCAGCCGGGGCGAGATCCGGCTCGACGGCGACGCGGTCACCGGGCTGTCGGCCCATGCCAAGGCCCGGCGCGGCATCGGCTACGTGCCGCAGGGGCGCGAGGTGTTCCCGCTGCTGACGGTGCGCGAGAACCTCGAAACCGCCTTCGCCGGGCTGCCGCGCGCCGAGCGCCGGGTGCCGGACGAGATCTTCGACCTGTTCCCGGTGCTGCACGAGATGCGGCACCGGCGCGGCGGCGACCTGTCGGGCGGGCAGCAGCAGCAGCTCGCCATTGCGCGGGCGCTGATCCTCAAGCCGCGGGTGCTGTTGCTCGACGAGCCGACCGAGGGCATCCAGCCCAACATCATCCAGCAGATCGGCCGGGTGATCGGCAAGCTGCGCGACCGCGGCGACATGGCGATCGTTCTGGTCGAGCAGTATTTCGACTTTGCCTACCAGCTCGCCGACAGTTTCGTGGTGATGCGGCGCGGCGCGGTGACGCTGTCGGGCGCGCGCGACGACGTGGCGCGCGAGCGGCTGCTTGCCGAGGTTTCGGTCTGAGCGCTCAGCGGTAGCTGCGGTTCATGTCCTCGAAGGCGCCGCGCGCGTGGTCGCGGCGGAACGCCTCGTGGTCACGGGCGAGGCGTTCGCAGGCGGCCACGGCGAAATCGAGAATGTCGTCGATGAACAGCGCCTCGGGGCCGACCGCCTCGAGGATGCGCGGCTCGACGTCGTAATCGATCTGCCCGACCTCGTCCGAGCGGGCATGGGCCAGCGCCAGCGCCCGGCCGCAGACCCGCGCATAGGCCTTCCACCCCTTCTTCGACAAATCGTCGAGATCCATGTCCTCGCGGAACGGCGCGCGCTCTCGGGTCATGAAGCTCTCGCCGTCCAGCTCGGCCGCGCCGTAGAACACGTCGCCTTGCGCGAGATGTACCGACTGGCCATGCGCGATACGGTCGCCGGTCTCGCCCGCGTCGAAGGGGCCGGAGGGCGCCAGCCCTTCGAGCGCCGAACGGCGGGCCTTCTTGAACTCGACGATCAGGTCGTCGGTGGCGTCGCCTGAGGGCCCCTCCAGCAGCACGTAGTAGCGCGGCAGGCCGAGCGAGGCGGTGCCCTGACCGTGCCGGATCGCCACGTCCTTGACCGTGAGCCCCTCGGCCCGGCGCGAGCGGGCGACGCGTTCGCCCTGCGCCAGCCGGTCGATCTGCTCCTGGAACTCGGGCACGCGGCGCGAGACCGGGGTCAGCTCCTCATTGGCGCGAAAGCCGCGCCCGGTCTCGTCGAGATAGCGGTCGGACAGCCATTCGGCGCGGGGCTTGCGGGCCTCCTCGAACAGCGCGCGGATGATCTTGGGGCTGTTGTCGGCGCGCAGCTCCTCGTCGTCTTCGGTGCCGCGCGCGGCGTAGCGGCGCATCGCGCCGAGATAGCCCGCGACGAAGCAGCGCGCGATCTTGCGGCTGCGCTTGCGCTTGTGCCCGCCCATCTCCTCGGCGGCGAGCATGAAGCCGACCGCGCCGCGCTTGAGATCCCAGGTGAAGGGGCCGTAGGCCACGTCGTCGAAATCGTTGACGCCGAAGATCGGCACGTTGTCGGCATTGGGCATGATGCCGAAATTGCCGGGATGCACGTCGCCCAGCAGCAGCACCGTCGGCATCCGCGCATCCTCGCCCGCCATGTCGCGGTGGAACAGCAGCGAGGTGCCGCGAAAGAAGGCGAAGCGCGAGCCCGCGAGCTTGTCGAACTTCTCGCGCGCGCCCTGCGCGGCGCTGGCGATGCGGGTGGCGTGATCCTCGATGATGGTGTCGCGCACATGCAGGTGCCGGTCGAGCCCGTGCAGCTGGCCGGGCCGCATCACCGGCTCGCCCGCCGCGACCCGGCGCGCCAGCTCGCGGAACGCCTCGACGCGCGGCGCGAGCTCGGAGACCACCGGCCGGTCCGTCTTCTTGCCGCCGCCCTTCTTGGTGGTGGCGCGGCGCGGTGCGCCCTTCGCCTTCTTCGCTGTGCCGCCATCCGCCATGATCGCCTCCGCGCCCGAACCCAAGCTTCAACGCCGCAGGCAGGGGGGCGGTTGCGGGGCGTGACAATCGCGCGGGCGGGCGACATGCTCCCGCCATCCGGGCCGGTCCGGCCCGCCAACAGACGAGACGACATCATGAGCACCGGTTTTTTCGACGGCATCGATCCCGTCCGGTTCCAGGGCGCCGGGTCCGGCGACCCGCTGGCCTTTCGCCATTACGACCCCGACGAGATCGTCATGGGCAAGCGGATGGAGGAGCATCTGCGCTTCGGCGTGGCATGGTGGCACAGCTTTGCCTGGGAGGGCGGCGATCCCTTCGGCGGCCGCACCTTCGAGCGGCCCTGGCATCCGCAGGACAACATGGCCAACGCCCGGCTCAAGGCCGATGTCGCCTTCGAGATGTTCGAGATCCTGAACGTCCCGTTCTTCTGCTGGCACGATGTCGACCTGCGCCCCGACATGGGCAATTTCGCCGACAACCTCGCCACGCTGAACGAGATCACTGACTATATCGGCGACAAGATGGCCGCCTCGCGCACCCGCTGCCTGTGGGGCACCGCCAACATGTTCAGCCATGCCCGCTGGATGGCCGGGGCGGCGACCAACCCCGATCCGGAGGTCTTCGCCTTCGCTGCCGCGACGGTGAAATCCTGCCTCGACGCCACCCACAGGCTGGGCGGCGAGAACTACGTGCTATGGGGCGGCCGCGAGGGCTACGAGACGCTGCTCAACACCGACATGGGCCGCGAACTCGACCAGATGGGGCGCTTCCTCGCCATGGTGGTCGACTACAAGCACAAGATTGGCTTCGAGGGCCAGATCCTGGTCGAGCCCAAGCCGCAGGAGCCGTCCAAGCACCAGTATGACTTCGACGCCGCGACCTGCATCGGTTTCCTGCGCAAATACGGGCTGGAGGGCGAGGTGAAGCTCAATCTCGAGCAGGGGCACGCGATCCTCGCCGGTCACAGCTTCGAGCACGAGCTGGCGGTGGCGGCGAGCGAGGGGATGCTCGGCTCGATCGACATGAACCGCAACGACTACCAGTCGGGCTGGGACACCGACCAGTTCCCCAACAACGTGCCGGAGACGGCGCTGGCCTATTACCAGGTGATCCGGGCGGGCGGCTTCAGTAAGGGCGGCACCAATTTCGACGCCAAGCTGCGCCGTCAGTCGATCGACCCCGAGGATCTGATCGCAGCCCATGTCGGCGGCATGGATGTCTGCGCCCGCGGCTTCAAGGCGGCGGCGGCGATGATCGAGGATGGCGGTCTCGAGGCGGCGCTGGCCGAGCGCTATGTCGGCTGGGACGGGGCCGAGGCCAAGGCGATGCTCGATGGCGACCTCGCCGCGATCTCGGAGCGGGTGCTGCGCGAGAACATCAACCCCGCGCCGCGCTCGGGTCGGCAGGAGCGGCTGGAGAACTACGTCAACCGCTTCGTCTGAGGCGAAAGGGCGGGGGTCAGGCCGGCTCGGCGCTGATCCGCCCGGCCTGTGCCCGCCAGGCGCGGAGCAGCCAGCCGCCCAAGCCCGCCACGGCGGCGGCGGCGAGGATCAGCCCCAGCGCGTTGCCGATCAGCGCCGCGATCTCGGCGATGCGATGGGCGAAGACGTAGCCGAGCCCGGCATAGCCGGTGGCCCAGATCGCCCCGCCGGCCAGCGCCACCGCGCTGTAGCGCCCCCAGCGCAGCCCGAGCGCGCCGCACAGATAGGCGACATAGGGGCCGAGTGGGCTGAGCAGCGTCCGGCTGAGCAGCACCGCCCAGAGGCCGCGCCGGTCGATCAACGCCTCGGCGCGGCCGATCACCGGCCCGGCGCGGCCGCGCCCGAGCCGGGCGATCACCGGCGCGCCGCCGAGCCGGGCGAGGTGATAGGCCGCCTGGTCGCCGATCACCTGACCCGCCAGCACCGCGAGCAGCAGCTGCCACAGCGTCAGGTCGCCCGCCGCCGCGAAGCCGCCGCCGGTCATCACCAGGATCGAGGCCGGGACCGGCAGCGCGAGGCAGGACAGCGCCACCGCGACGAGGATCAGCCAGAGCCCGTAGGTCGGCACCAGCGCCAGCAGCATCTCGGTCATGGCCGGCTCTCCCGCAGCAATGCGGCGGCGGCCGCGACCCGGTCCTGCAGCTCGGCGAGCGTCAGCCCTTCGCGCGCCATCACCTCGGCCAGCGTGCGCGGCCCGGCATGGGGCGGGGTGTCGGGGTCGATGCCCATGAGTTCGAGCACCACCGGCTTGGGCAGGCCCCAGGCATGGCCGACGAGGCGCGGCGACATCCACGGCTCGAGCGGGCGGTCATGCGCGACGGGGCCGAGCATCTGCAGCGCGTCCGAGATCAGCCCGGCCAGCAGCATCCCCAGAGCCACCAGCGCCACGGCCAGCAGCGCCATGACCACCGGGTGGCGGCGCAGCGCGTAGCGCAGGAATGCCCCGGCGCGGGTCATGCGCCCGCCAATGCGCCGGTCGCGCGGGCGCGGGCCATCGCGGCGGGGGTCGCGGTCGTCATGCTCGGGTCGTCCTTTGGTCCGGGCGCGGTCGCCGCGCGGTCGTCGGTGCCCAACATGCCACGAGGTCCGGTGCGGGGCGAGGGTCGTCCTGTCGCGGCCCGTCGCAGGCCACGGCTCCGGTTACGCCTTGCGACAAGTTCGGGCTGCCGCGCGGCGACGAAGCCGGATCGCGGGCGGCGCGTCATCCGCGCCGGCGGGCGATCTTCAACGGGACGCAGAAAGTCATCACCGGAATGGTGGAAACAGGGCGTCGCGGCATGAAAAATTCAAGTCACTGATATATCGTATAATTTCTCATTAATGAGAAAAAGAAAAACGATTTCAAAAATATATACCGGGGCCGATCCGCGTCCTAACCTGTCTCCAGATACTCCCATGGAGGATAGGATGAGCTTTCAGAACCCGGTCTTCATTCCAGGCCCGACCAACATGCCCGAGGTGCTGCGCCAGGCCTGTGACATGCCGACGATCGACCATCGTTCGCCGGTCTTCGGAAAGATCCTGCACCCCTGCCTCGACGGGGTTCGCCGCGTGCTGAAGTCGGAGAGCGCGCAGATCTTCATCTTTCCCTCCACCGGCACCGGCGGCTGGGAGACGGCGCTGACCAACACGCTCTCGCCGGGCGACGGCGTGCTGGCGGCGCGCAACGGGATGTTCAGCCACCGCTGGATCGACATGTGCCAGCGCCACGGACTCAACGTCACGGTGGTCGAGGCCGGCTGGGGCGAAGGCATCCCCGCCGACCGCTACGAGGCGATCCTGCGCGCCGATGGCGGCCACCGGATCAAGGCGGTGCTCGCCACGCATAACGAGACCGCGACCGGGGTGCGCTCCGACATCGCGGCGCTGCGCCGCGCGCTCGACGCGGCCAAGCATCCGGCGCTGCTTTTCGTCGACGGGGTCAGCTCGATCGGCTCGATGGATTTCCGGTTCGACGAATGGGGCGTCGATGTCGCCGTGACCGGCAGCCAGAAGGGTTTCATGCTGCCCGCGGGCCTCGCCATCGTCGGCTTCTCCGGCAAGGCCATGTCGGCGGTCGAGACCGCCGGGCTGCCGCGCACCTTCTTCGACCTGCGCGACATGGCGCGGGGCTACGCCAATAACGGCTATCCCTACACGCCGCCGGTCGGCCTGATGAACGGGCTGAAGCTGTCGCTCGACATGCTGCTCGGGGAGGGACTGGAGGAGGTCTATGCCCGTCACCATCGGATCGCCGAGGGGGTGCGCCGGGCGGTGGCGGCCTGGGGGCTGCGGCCCTGCGCGGTGTCGCCCGATCTCTATTCCGACACGGTGACGGCGGTGCGGGTGCCCGAGGGCTTCGACGCGACCCGGATCGTCACCGTCGCGGCCGAGCGTTACGGCATGGCTTTCGGCGTCGGGCTGGGCGAGGTTGCGGGCAAGGTGTTCCGGATCGGGCATCTCGGATCGCTCACCGATGCGATGATGCTGTCGGGCCTCGGCGTTGCGGAGATGGTGATGGTCGATCTCGGCCTGCCGGTCCGGCTCGGCTCGGGGGTCGCGGCGGCGCAGGAATATTACCGCCATGGCGCGGCCCGGCAGACCGAGGCGGCGGCGTGATGAAGGATCATAGCGAGATGCACATCCCGACCTTCGACGACGTGATCGCGGCGCATGAGCGCATCCGCCCGCATGTCCACCGCACCCCGGTGCTGACCTCGTCCTTCCTGAACGATCTTTCCAGCTGCGAGCTGTTCTTCAAATGCGAGAACTTCCAGAAGGCCGGGGCCTTCAAGGTGCGCGGCGCGTCGAACGCGGTGTTCGGCCTGTCGGACGCGCAGGCCGCGCGCGGTGTGGCGACGCACAGCTCGGGCAATCACGCGCTGTCGCTCAGCTACGCGGCCGGGCGGCGCGGCATCCCGTGCCACGTGGTCATGCCGCGCACGGCGCCGCAGGCCAAGAAGGACGCGGTGCGCGGCTATGGCGGCATCATCACCGAATGTGAGCCTTCGACCTCCTCGCGGGAGGAATACTTCGCCCGCGTGCAGGAGGAGACCGGCGCCGACTTCGTGCATCCCTACAACGACCCGCGGGTGATCGCGGGGCAGGGGACCTGCGCGCGCGAGCTGATGGAGCAGATGCAGGAAAGGGGCGGCGGCCTCGATTGCGTGGTCGCGCCGATCGGCGGCGGCGGCATGATCTCGGGCACCTGCCTGACCCTGTCGCGGATCGCGCCCGAGGTGAAGATCTATGCCGCCGAGCCCGAGCAGGCCGATGACGCGGCGCGCAGCTTCCGCGCCGGACACATCATCGCCGACGACGCGCCCGAGACCGTCGCCGACGGGCTGAAGGTGCCGCTCAAGGATCTGACCTGGCACTTCGTGTCGCGCCACGTGACCGACATCCTCACCGCTTCCGAGCAGGAGATCGTCGATGCGATGGAGCTGATCTGGAAGCGCATGAAGATCGTGATGGAGCCGTCGAGCGCGGTGCCGCTCGCCACCATCCTGAAGAATCCGGACGTCTTCGCGGGCAAGCGCGTGGGCGTCGTCATCACCGGCGGCAATGTCGATCTCGGCAAGCTGCCCTGGATGCAGAAATGAAAGGCCACGCCATGAAAGACCTGAACCTTGACGAGCTCGATGTCGGCTTCGACGTGCCCGCCGTGCCGGGCATGGACGAGAGCGAGATCCAGACGCCCTGCCTGATCCTCGATCTCGACGCGCTGGAGCGCAACATCAGGAAGATGGGCGACTATGCCCGCGCGCATGGCATGCGCCACCGCAGCCATGGCAAGATGCACAAGTCGGTCGACGTGCAGAAGCTGCAGGAGAGCCTCGGCGGCGCGGTCGGGGTCTGCTGCCAGAAGGTGTCGGAGGCCGAGGTTTTCGTGCGCGGCGGCATCGAGGACGTGCTGGTCTCGAACCAGGTGCGCGATCCGGCCAAGATCGACCGGCTGGCCCGGCTGCCGAAATTCGGATCAAAGATCACCGTCTGCGTCGACGACGTGGCCAACGTGGCCGAGCTGTCGACGGCGGCCGAGAGGCACGGCACCACCCTCCACTGCTTCGTCGAGATCGACTGCGGCGCCGGGCGCTGCGGCGTGACGACGACCCCGGCGGTGGTCGAGATCGCGCGCGCGATCGCCGCCGCGCAGGGGCTGAACTTCGCCGGCATCCAGGCCTACCAGGGCGCGATGCAGCATCTCGACAGCTATGCCGAGCGCAAGGCCAAGCTCGACGCCGCGATCGCCCAGGTGCGCGACGCCGTCGACGCGCTGACCGAGGCGGGGCTGAAGCCCGAATTCGTCTCGGGCGGCGGCACCGGCAGCTACTACTTCGAGAGCAATTCGGGCCTCTACAACGAGCTGCAATGCGGCTCCTACGCCTTCATGGATGCCGACTACGGCCGCATCCACGACAAGGACGGCAAGCGCATCGATCAGGGCGAATGGAAGAATGCGCTGTTCATCCTGACCTCGGTGATGAGCCATGCCAAGGCGGACAAGGCGATCGTCGACGCGGGTCTCAAGGCGCAATCGGTCGATAGCGGCTTGCCGGTCATCTTCGGGCGCGCGGATGTCGAATACGTCAAATGCTCGGACGAGCATGGCGTCGTGGCCGACCCGAAGGGCGTGCTCGCGATCAACGAGAAGCTGCGGCTGGTGCCGGGCCATTGCGACCCGACCTGCAACGTGCACGATTGGTATGTCGGCGTGCGCGGCGGCAAGGTCGAGACGCTCTGGCCGGTCTCGGCCCGCGGCAAGGCCTACTGAGCTTCGGCAAGCAGATTGCCGGAGGCGTCAGCGCCTCCGGCCCGGACAAACGACAGGACGCATTTCATGATCATCGTGCCCGAAGCGGTCATCGCCGATCTCATCACCCCGGAAGCGAGCTTCGACGCGGTCGAGAAGGTATTCGCCTCCATGGCCGCGAAATCGGCCAGCAATTTCCCGGTCATCCGCGAGGCGATCGGCCATGCCGACGCGCTTTATGGCTTCAAGTCGGGCTTCGACCGCGCCGCGTTGAACCTCGGGCTGAAATCCGGCGGCTACTGGCCGGGCAATGCCGAGAAGGGCCTGACCAACCACCAATCGACCGTGTTCCTGTTTGACGCTGACACCGGCCGATGCCGCGCCGTGGTCGGGGGCAACCTGCTGACCGCGCTGCGCACCGCTGCCGCCGCCGCCGTCTCGGTGGCGCATCTGGCGCGCCCGGACGCGCGCGTGCTCGGCATCGTCGGTGCCGGTCACCAGGCCGCGTTCCAGCTGCGCGCGGTCGCGGCGCGGCGCGATTTCGCGCGCGTGGTGGCGTGGAACCGCAGCCCCGCGAAGCTCGACCGGCTCGCGGCAGTGGCGGCGGAGCTGGGCCTGCCCTTCGAGAGCGTCAGCCTCGACGATCTGGGCGCGCAGGCGGATGTCATCGTCACCATCACCTCGAGCTTCGACGCGATCCTGCGGGCCGATCAGGTCAGGCCGGGCACCCACCTGGCCTGCATGGGCACCGACACGCGGGGCAAGCAGGAGGTCGAGGCGGCGCTGCTGGCGCGGGCGCGTGTCTTCACCGACGAGGTCGCGCAATCGATCAGCATCGGCGAGGCGCAGCACGCGGTCGCCGGAGGGAGCCTTCGCGCGGACGAGATCACCGAGCTGGGCGCGGTGATCAACGGCCGCCACGGCGGCCGCACCTCCGCCGAGGAGATCACGCTGTTCGACGGCACCGGCGTCGGGCTGCAGGACCTCGCCGTGGCGGCCGCGGTGGTCGATCTCGCGGTGGAGAGGGGCGTCGCCATCGACGTCGACTTCTGAGCCATGGCCCTGCGCGTCGCCATCAACGGCTTCGGCCGGATCGGCCGTACCATCCTGCGGCTGCTGAGCACGCAGCGGCAGGCGCACGGCATCGAGATCGCCTGCATCAACGACATCGCGCCGCTCGACACCTGCGCCTATCTGTTCGAGTTCGACAGCGTGTTCGGGCCGTTTCCGGGCCGGGTCGAGGCGGGCGAGCGGGTGCTCGCGGTCGACGGGCGGGCGATCCCGTTTCATCGCGAGACCGACCTGTCACGGCTCGATCTGGCGGGCGTCGACGTGCTGCTCGAATGCACGGGTCACGCCAATGATCCGGCGGTGGCCGCACGCGGGCTCGCGGCGGGGGCGAGGCGTGTGCTGATCTCGGGGCCGTCGGACGCCGCCGAGGCGACCGTGGTTCTCGGCGCCAACGAAGCGGTTCTCGCCGATCAGCGCATCCTGTCCTGCGGCTCCTGCACGACCAACGCGCTGGCGCCGCTGCTCCGGCTGCTCGACGAGCTGTTCGGCGTCGAGAGCGGCCACATGACGACGATCCACTGCTATACCGGAGCGCAGCCGACGGTCGACGCGCCGCGCGGCGATCCGGCGCGCAGCCGGGCGGCGGCGCTGTCGATGGTGCCGACCACATCGAGCGCGATGCGGCTCACCGACGTGGTGCTGCCGCAGCTCGCCGGGCGCATCACCGGAGCGGCGTTGCGGGTGCCGGTGGCCAGCGTCTCGGCGGTCGATCTCACCGTGCGCCTGCGCGACCGGCGCGATGTCGAGGCGCGGCTGCGCGCCGGCGTGGCCGCCTCCGAGGTGATGGGCTGGACCGATCGGCCGCTGGTCTCGACCGATCTGCGGGCGCGGCCGGAATCGCTGGTGCTGGCCGGGCCCGAGACGCTGCACGGCCCCGACATGACCCGCATCCTGGGCTGGTACGACAACGAGTGGGGCTTTTCGAACCGGATGATCGACCTGGCGCTGCGCATGGCCCTGCGGCCCTAGCCGGGCGATGGGGCTGCGCGGCAGGCGTCGAAAGCTTCCGATGAAACGCGAAAGGGCGGCGGTCATCCCGCCGCCCTTCTTATTGACCCGGACGCGCTCAGGTGGCGCGGGGCTGCGGCGCGCGGCGGCGCGACAGCGCGAGGTGAAGCACCCCGCCCAGGGCCGCGCCGAAGATCCAGCCGAAGCCCGAGAGCTGCGCCAGCGCCGGCAGCCAGACCGTGCCGGTCGAGAACACCGCCGCCACCGCGAAGGCGATGATCGCGTCCCGGTTCCAGCCCGCATCGTAGTGATAGCGTCCCGAGGGATCGTTGCTGAACAGGTCGTCCACCGACAGCTCGCCGCGCTGCACGAGGTAGTAGTCGACGACGAGGATGCCGTAGAGCGGTGCCAGCAGCGCGCCCAGCGTGTCGACGAAGCCGGTGATGCCGATCTTCGAGATCAGGCTGACCCAGAGCGCGCCGATGAAGAAGGCGATCAGCGCGGTGATCACGCCGCCCGCCTTGGCGCTGATCCGCTCCGGCGCGAGGTTGGCGATGTCGTAGGCCGGCGGGATGAAGTTGGCCACGAGGTTGATGCCGACGGTCGCCGCGAAGAAGGTGACGGCGGCGATCACGGTGAGCGCGAGGTTGTCGACCCGCTCGACGATCTCGGCGGGGTTGGTCAGCGCCTCGCCGAACAGCACCACCGTGCCAGCGGTGACGAACAGCGCGACGAAGGAGAACACCGCGATCGAGACCGGCAGGCCCCAGAAATTGCCGCGCTTCATCGCGCTCTCGCTCTTCACGAAGCGGGAGAAGTCACCGAAGTTGATCACCACGGCGGCGAAGTAGGCGATCATCGTGCCGATCACCGCGAGGAAGGCCATCACCGGCCCCGGCCCGTCGACCTCGGCGCGCCCTTCGAAGATCGAGCCGAGTGCCGGGAAGATGGCGTTGCCGGCCTTGGCCCAGATCACCAGCATCAGCGCGATCATCACCACGTAGACGAAGGGCCCGGCCCAGTTCAGGAAGCGGCCGATCCAGTCGATGCCCTTCATGAACAGCGCCACCTGGAAGACGCAGACGATCAGGTAGCTGAGCCAGCCCACGGCGGTCATGCCGAGGAACTCCGCGCCGCCCTCGAGCCCGAGCAGCGCGTTCAGCAGCAGCGCCACGGCGGTCGAGGCGAAGTAGGTCTGCACCCCGTACCAGAAGATCGCGACGATGCCGCGCACCAGCGCCGGGAACTTGGCGCCCTGCACCCCCATCGCGGCGCGGGCGATGACCGGGTAGGGCACGCCGTAGCGCACGCTCGGCCGGCCGGTGAGGTTGACCAGCCACATCACGATCGCGCCGGCGATCACGATGGCGGCGAACACCGCCCAGCCATTCAGCCCGTAGGACAGGAACAGCGAGGCGGCGAGGGTGTAGCCGAACAGGCTCTGGATGTCGTTGTTCCAGACGTTGAAGATCTCGAAGGCGCCCCAGCCGCGCTTGTCTGAGGGCAGCGGCGCGAGGTCGGCGTTGTGCAGCCCGGCATCGGGCGCGCGGCGCAGATCTGTGTCGGTCATCGGAATTTCCCTGTTGAGATGGCGGCCGACCCTCTGGCGGGCCGGTCCGGTCATGCGCGGCCCGGGCGGGCCGCGCCGCGAGTCTCAGCGGTCCATGAAGCGCTGCGCGGCCGGCAGGTGCCGCATCAGCAGCCAGTAGGCGATCCCGGCGGGCAGAAGACTGGCGTACCAGGAAACGCTCGAGAAGATCAGCGCCGCGACCACGCCGATGGCCATCGCGATGACGGCGGCCCAGTTGGTGCCCGCATAGGGCCCGGCCTCGTCGTAGAGCTTGCCGAGATCGAGCTCTTGGCGGCGCAGCACGAAGTAGTCGACCACCAGGATCGCGAAGATCGGCCCGAGGAAGGCGCTGTAGGTGCGGATGAACAGCCCCAGCCCGTCGGCGCTCTCATCCTTGACCAGCTCCCAGGGGAAGGTGGCGAAGGCCAGCAGGCCGACGATGACGGCGGAGGTCCTGAAGTTGATCTTGAAGACGTCCATCAGCGCGTAGGCCGGAGGCACCACGTTGTTGAGGATGTTGGTCGTCACCTGGGCGAAGGCGATGAACAGCAGGGTGATGACCAGCAGCGGCTTGTTGTCGACCGCGCTGGAGAAGACCTTGATCGGGTCGACCTTGCCGGTGGCACCCGAGACCATCAGGCCGATCATCCCCATGAACAGCGTCGCGGGCAGGATCGAGTTGGCGTAGATCGCGACCTGCCGGAACGGGCCGACATCGCGCTTGAGCTCGCGCGCATAGTCCGAGACGTTGAGCATCATGGTCGAGTAGATGCCCAAAAACAGCATCGTCGCCGACCAGAAGGGCGCGCCCCAGGTGCCTTCGACATTGATCAGGTTGGCCGAGATCTCGTCGCCATATTTGCCGATCACGCTGAAGAACATGTAGATCAGCGATCCGATGATGAACACCGAGCCGATGTTCTCGAGCCACTTGATGCCGTGGAAGCCCAGCACCGACAGGCCGATCTGCAGGAACTGGAAGCCCACGAAGAACAGCACCATGTTGTCGTAGCCGAACAGCGTCGCCGAGACGAGGTTGAGCGCGCCGGCACCGATCCAGCTCTGGAAGCCGTACCAGACGATGGCGGGCACCGAGCGGACGAGGGCGGGAATGCGGGTGCCGGTGAAGCCGAAGGCCGAGCGGGCCTGCACCATGAAGGGGATGCCGTAGCGATGCCCGGCCATGCCGTTGATCATCAGCGCGAGGCCGATCACCGTGCAGCCGATGGCGATCGCCACGACGGTCTGCAGCAGGTTCAGCGTGCCCACCAGCCCCGAGCCGATGGTGAAGGTGCCGATCGAGACGCAGCCCCCCAGCCACGCGAAGAGATAGGACCAGCTGCCCATGATCCGGGTCTGCTGCGGCGCGAGGCTCTCCTCCCCGAGGCCCTTGCCGCCCTGGTCGATCCGGTCGTCGGCGAGGGGTGCGCCTCCCGCCACGCCCTCCAGTTCTGCTTGCATCGTCATCGTTCCCCTCCCTTGAATATATGACTATTTGGCGATCGGTGTCGCGTAGGCATTGACCTTGCTGGTGGCGAGGCCGGCGCCGACCAGCGCCTCGATCATCCGCGTGGCGACGGTGACGCCGTCGATCACCGGGATGCCGGTTTCCTCGCTGAGCGAACGGGCGAGATCCGACATCCCGGCGCAGCCCAGAACCACCGCCTCGCAGCGGTCCTCCTCGACCGCGCGCAGGATCTCGTCACGGATCCGGGCTCGGGCGTTCGATCCGGCCTCCTCCAGCGCCAGCACCGGGATCTCGGCGGAGCGGACGCGGCGGCACTGGTGCGACAGGCCGTAGCCATGCACCAGCCGCTCGATCACCGGCACCGAGCGCGGCAGCGTGGTCACGACGCTGAAGGAGGTGGCGATCATGCTCGCCGCCTTCACCGCCGCCTCGCAGATGCCGAGCACCGGGCCGGAAGCCACCTCGCGGCAGGCGCCGATGCCGGGATCGTCGAAGCAGGCGACGACGACCCCGTCGATGCCGCGCGCTTCATACGCACGGATCTCCGCCAGCAGGCCGGGCACCGACATCGCCTCGTCGTGATGCCCCTCGATGCTGGCGGGCCCGCCCTTGGCGGTGGCGCCGTGGATCGTGACCCCGGCGCCCGCCACGGCGCGGGCCGAGGTCAGGATCTTGTCGGTCATCGACGCGGTGGAGTTGGGATTTACGACCAGAATCTGCATGGGGCACCTATTGTTTTCAAAGATTGTTAACAATAGATGTTATCCAGTCAACAAAATCTTGCGGCCGAAGCCGCGCCAAGGCGCCTCGCGCTTGTTTGCAAAAGGCAAAAACTTTAGATCCGGCGGATGAACAGCGCACCCGAAGACCAGATCGTCACCTCCGTGCTCGACGCCATCGCCGAGCAGCGGCTGCCCGCGGGGACCAAGCTCGGCGAGCAGGCGCTGAGCGATCTGTTCGGCTGCAACCGCGCCAATGTCCGGCGCGCCTTTGCCGCGCTGGCGGCGCAGGCGGTGGTCGAGCTGCGCCCCAACCGCGGCGCCTTCGTCGCCACGCCCTCGCCCGAGGAGGCACGCGACGTGTTCCAGGCGCGGCGCACGATCGAGGACACCGTCGCCCGCCATGCCAGCGGCAAGGCCACGCCCGAGGACATCGCCTTCCTGCGTCGCGCGATCCGCGAGGAGCGCGAAGCCCGCGAACAGCATGACAAGCCGCGCGAGCTGCGGCTGTCGCGGCAGTTCCACATGCGGCTCGCCGAGATCGCGGGCAACAAGGTGCTGGAGCGGTTCCTGTCCGAGCTGACGATGCGCTCGACCCTGATCCTCGGGCTCTACGGCACCAAGGGGCGGGTGCTGTGCGGCGACGAGGAGCATGGCGAGATCGTCGACGCGCTGGAGGCGGGGGATACCGACCGGCTGCGCGGGCTGATGGACCGGCACCTGCGCCATCTCGAGGGCGGGCTGCAGTTCGACAGCCCCCCTCCGAGCCATCTCAGCCTGCGCGAGCAGCTGCTGACCGGCCAGTCCTGACGACGGGCAGTCGCTCAGCCGCGATGGCGGCTCGAGAGCGGCGTTCTCAGGCAGCGACCATCGACCCTCGCGGGTCGTGCCCCGTCAGGTGACGTCGCCGTAATCGCTCATCGGCGGGCAGGTGCAGCTCAGGTTGCGGTCGCCCCAGGCGTTGTCGACCCGGTTCACCGGGGGCCAGTACTTGTCGACCCGGAAGGCGCCGGGCGGGAAGCAGCCGGTCTCGCGCGAATAGGGCCGGTCCCAGTCGCGGACCAGATCCTCCATCGTGTGCGGCGCGTTCTTGAGCGGGTTGTTGGCCCGGTCGGCGCGCCCGGCCTCGATCTCGGCGATCTCGGCGCGGATCGCCAGCATCGCGTCGCAGAAGCGGTCGAGCTCGGCCTTGGTCTCGGACTCGGTCGGCTCGATCATCAGCGTGCCGGCCACCGGCCAGCTCATGGTCGGGGCGTGAAAGCCGCAATCGACCAGCCGCTTGGCGATGTCGTCGACGGTGACGTCGGCGCTCTTGGCGAAGGGGCGGGTGTCGATGATGCATTCATGCGCGACCCGGCCCGAGGGGCCCTTGTAGAGCACCTCGAACGCGCCTTGGAGCCGCCGGGCGATGTAGTTGGCGTTGAGGATCGCGACCCGGGTGGCCTGGGTCAGCCCGGCGCCGCCCATCATCAGGCAGTAGGCCCATGAGATCGGCAGCAGGGAGGGCGAGCCGAAGGGCGCCGCCGAGACCGCACCCTCGCCGCCGACCGGATCGCCGGGCAGGTGGTCGACGAGGTGGCGCTTGACGCCGATCGGCCCCATGCCCGGGCCGCCGCCGCCATGCGGGATGCAGAAGGTCTTGTGCAGGTTGAGATGGCTGACATCGCCGCCCAGATCGCCGGGCCGCGACAGGCCGACCATGGCGTTCATGTTGGCGCCGTCGATATAGACCTGTCCGCCATGCTCGTGGGTGATCCGGCAGACCTCGGTCACGGTCTCCTCGAACACGCCATGGGTCGAGGGGTAGGTGATCATGCAGGCGGCGAGCCTGTCGGCATGCTGTTCGGACTTGGCGCGGAAGTCGTCGAGATCGATGTCGCCATTCGCGGCCGTCTTGACCGGCACCACCTGCCAGCCGACCATCTGCGCGGTGGCCGGGTTGGTGCCATGCGCCGACATCGGGATCAGGCAGATGTCGCGGTGCCCCTGGCCTTGCGCGCGATGATACCCGGCAATCGTCAACAGCCCGGCATATTCGCCCTGCGCGCCGGAATTGGGCTGCATCGAGATCGCGTCATAGCCGGTCACGTCGCACAGCTTGGCCGAGAGATCCTCGATCATCTCCATGTAGCCCGCCGCCTGGTCGCGGGGGGCGTAGGGGTGCATCAGCGCGAACTCGTCCCACGTCACAGGCATCATCTCCGCCGCGGAGTTGAGCTTCATGGTGCAGGAGCCGAGCGGAATCATCGCCCGGTCGAGGGCGAGGTCGCGATCCGACAGGCGCCGCATGTAGCGCATCATCTCTGTCTCGGCCCGGTTCATGTGAAAGACCGGGTGGGTGAGGTAGTCGGACTGGCGCAACAGCGCCTCGGGCAGCCTGTAGCGCGGCGTGAAATCCGTGTCCTCGCGCTCGATGCCGAAGGCGCGCCAGACCGCCTCGATGGTGGCCGGGCGGGTCCGCTCGTCGAGCGCGATGCCGATCCGGGAGCTGCCGACCCGGCGCAGGTTGATGCCCTCGTCCACCGCGGATTTGAGCACGGCCGATTGCAGCGCGCCGACTTCGACGGTGATCGTATCGAAGAAGCTTTCGGGCTCCACCTCGAAGCCCGCCTCGCGCAGCCCCTCGGCGAGGCGCACCGTCTTGCGGTGGATCCGCTGGGCGATCGCCTTGAGGCCCTGTGGCCCGTGAAAGACCGCGTAGAAGCCCGCCATCACCGCCAAGAGCGCCTGCGCCGTGCAGACGTTGGAGGTCGCCTTCTCGCGGCGGATATGCTGCTCGCGGGTCTGCAACGCCAGCCGGTAGGCGCGGTTGCCATGGCTGTCGATCGAGACGCCGACGATGCGGCCCGGCATGGCCCGGGTATAGGCCTGCCGGGTCGCCATGTAGGCGGCGTGCGGGCCGCCGTAACCCACCGGCACGCCGAAGCGCTGGGTGCTGCCCACCGCGATGTCGGCGCCCATCGCGCCCGGCTCCTTGAGCAGGGTCAGCGCCAGCGGATCGGCGGCGACGATGCCGATGGCCGCATGGGCGTGCAGCCGCTCCATCTGGGGCGTGACGTCGCGCAGCCGGCCATGGGTGCCGGGATACTGGAAGATCGCGCCGAACACCGCCTCGGGGTCGAGCGCCTCCGGGTCGCCCACGATGATCTCGATCCCCAGCGGGGCGGCCCGCGTCTTCATCACGGCGATGTTCTGCGGGTGGCAGTTCTCGTCGACGAAGAAGCCGCGCGCCTTCGACTTCGCGACCCGCTGCGCCATGGTCATCGCCTCAGCGCAGGCGGTCGCCTCGTCGAGCAGCGAGGCGTTCGCGATCTCGAGCCCGGTCAGGTCCGACACCATGGTCTGGAAGTTCAGCAGCGCCTCCAGCCGGCCTTGGCTGATCTCGGGCTGGTAGGGCGTGTAGGCGGTGTACCAAGCCGGGTTTTCGAGGATGTTGCGCTGGATCGCCGGCGGGGTGACCGTGCCATGATAGCCCTGACCGATCAGCGAGGTGAGCACCCTGTTCTTGCCCGCGGTGACCTTCATGCGGTGCAAAAGCTCGCTCTCCGAGAGCGGCTTGCCGAAATCGAGCGGCTCGGCCTGCCGGATCTTGGCGGGCAGCGTGTCGTCGATCAGCGCCTCGAGGCTCTCGGCCCCGACGATCTCCAGCATCTGCGCCATCTCCGCCGGAGAGGGGCCGATATGGCGCCGGTTGGCGAAGTCGTAGGGGAGGTAATCGGTCGGGGTGAAGGTCATCGCGGGCTCCCGGGGCTCAGCCGATCAGGGCGGTATAGGCGGCTTCGTCCATGCAATCGTCCATCTGGGACGGGTCGGAAGGCCGGATCTTGAAGAACCACCCCGCGCCGGTCGCGTCCTGATTGGCGAGGGCCGGGTTCGCGGCGAGTTCCTCGTTGACCTCCACGATCTCGCCGTCGATCGGCGCCATGATCTCTGAGGCCGCCTTGACGCTCTCGATCACCACGATCTCGTCGCCCTTGGACACCGTGGCGCCGACCTCGGGCAGTTCGACGAAGACGATGTCGCCGAGCTGGGTGGTGGCGTGCTGGGTGATGCCCACGGTGACGATGTCGCCCTCGGGGCGCAGCCATTCGTGCTCTTGGGTGTATTTCATCGAAGTCTCCCTTTGGGTCAGCGTTTGAAATTCGCGGGGGTGAAGGGCAGGGCGGACACCGTGAGCGGCAGGCGTTTGCCGCGCAGTTCGCCATGGACGGTGGTGCCCGGCGAGGCCAGTTCGACGGGCAGGTAGCCCATCGCCACCGGGCCGCCGACGGTCGGGCCGAAGCCGCCCGAGGTGATCCGGCCCACCGGCGTGTCCGCCTCGGCCTCGGCGAAGAGCATCACCCCCTCGCGCATCGGCGCGCGGCCCTCGGGGCGCAGGCCGACGCGTTTGCGGGCCACGCCCTCGGCGAGTTGCGACAGGATGATCTTTGCCCCGGGAAAGCCGCCCTCGCGCGCGCCACCCGGCCGCCGCAGCTTCTGGATCGACCAGCCGAGATCGGCTTCGACCGGGGTCGTCTCCTCGTCGATGTCGTGGCCATGAAGGCATAGCCCGGCCTCGAGCCGCAGGCTGTCACGTGCGCCCAGCCCGATCGGCGCCACCTCGTCATGCGCCAGCAGCTTTCGCGCCAGCTCTTCCGACCGGTCCGCCGGAACAGAGAGCTCGAAGCCGTCCTCGCCGGTATAGCCCGAGCGCGACACCCAAGCCTCGATCCCGTCGATCCGCAGCGACGCCACATCCATGAACCGTATCCCGGCGACCTCGGGCGCGAGGGGCGCCAGCACCTTTTCGGCCGCGGGTCCCTGAAGGGCGAGCAGCGCGCGGTCGGTGATCTCGGTGATCTCGACGCCGTTCGTCCGCGCGCGCAAATGCGCGAGATCGTCGGCCTTGCGCGCGGCGTTGACGACGAGGAACAGGTGATCGCCCCGGTTGGCCAGCATCAGGTCGTCGAGAATGCCGCCCTCATCGGAGGTGAGCAGGCCGTAACGCTGCCGGTTCTCCTTCAGCCCGAGGATATCCGCCGGGATCAGCGCCTCGAGCGCCCGCGCCGCCTTGGCATAGCCGTCGCCCCGGATCACGACCTGGCCCATGTGGCTCACATCGAACAGGCCGGCATGGGCGCGCGTGTGCTGGTGTTCCTGCATCACGCCCATCGGGTATTGCACCGGCAACTCGTAGCCGGCGAAGGAGACCATCTTCGCCCCCAGTTCGAGGTGCAGCGCGTGCAGCGGCGTGCGTCGCGGATCGGGCATGTCGGTGTCCTCTTTCAGCCAGTTGGCCGCAATCGGGAAATCTCGCCGGAACACCCTAGCGCGGATTCCGGAATTTTTGCAGATCTTGCGTGGGTTACGCTCCATGGGCGGAAACAGGCCGAACCCGGTCGTCACCCCTGCCTGCGAGGAGCGACGCCAGGCCCGCCGGATCCGGGACATGCGCGCAGCGCCGGGTGGCGCCGGTCAGCTCTGCTTGCGCTCGATCTCGATCGAGGTGCCCCAGGGATCGGTAGCGATCCGCGCCGCCTCCGTCTCGCTGCGCAGCACCACCGCGTCGAGGCCGGTGCTGCCGGGCTGGCGGGGTCCCGCACCATGGCTGTTCCAGGTGTTGGTGGCGAGGTGGTGGTGATAGCCGCCCGAGCCGTAGAACGACGCCTTCGGGATGCGGTAGGTCACCTCGAAGCCGAGGTTCTCGGCGTAGAAGGCCTCGGCCGTCGATACGTCGCCGACCTGCAGGTGAACATGGCCGATCACCGTCCCCTCGGGCGCGTCCTGCCACGGACCGTCGGCGGCGGCGAGCAGGTCGGGGCCGTCCAGCGGCTCCGTGGTCATGGTGATCCCGCGCGCGTCGCGGTGCCAGGCCGACCGTGGCCGGTCGGCATAGACCTCGATGCCGTTGCCCTCGGGATCGGCAAGGTAGATCGCCTCGCTGACGATATGGTCGGAGGCGCCCTGAAGCTGCAGGCCGGTATCGGCCGCATGCCGCAGCCAGCTTCCCAGCGCGGCGCGCGATGGCAACAGGAAGGCGGTGTGGAAGAGACCCGCGGCGCAGGGATCGCGGGGCCGCGCGGCGGCGTCGCGGCGCAGCTCCAGCAGGGGCTTGCCATCGACGCCGAGCGTCGCGCTCTCGCGGTCCACGGCCAGCTCGGACAGGCCGAGCGCGGCGGTGTAGAACCCCCGCATGCGGTCCAGATCGCGGGTAACGAGCCGCACGCGGTCGATTTCGGTGGGGGCGTCGCTGGTGGCCATGTCGGGCTCCTCCGTAAGTGCTTGGGCGCGGGTGATCGGCGACCCGGCATGTGGGCGGGCTAGCGCCTCGGTCCCAAGCTGGGCCAATTCCCATCGATGTATTAGGGGGCCGGGCAGAAGATGATTGCTTCCAAATCGGAAGCTATCCCGGCCAGCCCTCGTCCCATGCGGGTTCGTCCCTGAAGGCCTCGGCGAGGAAGTCGATCAGCGCGCGCGACTTGGCTGCGAGGTGGCGGGAGGGCGGGTAGATGGCGTGCAGGGCCAACGGCTCGGCCTCGAACCCGGTCAGGATCGGGACCAGCTCCCCCGCCCGGATCATCGGGCCGGTCACGAAGCTCGGCCCGAAGCAGATGCCGAGCCCGGCACGCGCGGCGATGGCGCAGGCCTCGGCATTGGCGAAGCTCAGCCTTCCGGTCACCTTGGTGGGGCGGGGCGCGCCGTCGGGGGCGCGCAGCGGCCATGTGCCGGGCTGGGCCAGATTGCCGTCGAGGATGCAGTCGTGACCTGCGAGATCCTCGGGCCGTGTGGGATGGCCGCGCTGCGCGAGATAGGCCGGCGCCGCGCAGGTCACCAGCCGGATCGGGCAAAGCCGCTTGGCGATCAGCGCGCTGTCACGCGGCTGGCCGATCCGCAGCGCCATGTCGAAGCCGTCCTCGACCAGATGGGCGAGCCGGTCCGAGAAGGCGACGTCGAGCGCCACGCCGGGATGGCGCGCGGCGAAATCGCCAAGCATCGGCGCGAGCACCGCCGTGCCGAAGCTGAGCGGGACGGTGAGCCGCAGCAGGCCGCGCGGCTCGTGGCTGGTGCGGCGCATGTCGGCATCCAGCGCGTCGAACGCCTCGAGCAGCGGGCGCAGCCGCTCGTGATAGGCCCTTCCGGCTTCGGTCAGGGACAGCGCCCGCGTCGATCGCTGCAGCAGTTGCGCGCCGAGCTCGGCCTCGAGCCGGGCGACCAGCTTGGAAGCCTGGCCCGAGCTGGTGCCGAGCCTTTGCGCCGCGGCCGAGAAGCTTCCCTGTTCGACCACGGCGGCGAACATCCTGTCACAGCTTAGCCGGTCCATGCCCGCTCCCTCCGTCATGCCGGGGCAGGCTAGGCCGCGGCGGAGCGGGTATCCAGCCGAGGGGAGTGCGACCAAGCCGATGTGATGCCCGGTGCCGCCGTTCCGGGCGGATGTCGTGCAGTCAGGCTTGGTCGAAGTCACCATGCGGCCGGTCGCGACTTCGATCCCAGGCGATCGGGACTGGCAGACGAGACCAGCGAATGTCTGGTCCTCCCCGCGGTCGCGGGGAGAACCTGTCGTTCACTCGGCCGCGCGGTTCGACACGCGCGCCCCGGCGGTGTCGAGCTGGGCATATGCATCATGCGTCTCGGTGCCCATGTTGTGTTCGGCCTCGGCATCGCTGCGGAAGCGCTGGCGGTGACGGTGCACCATCAGGTCGTCCCAGCGCAGCGCCCGCACCAGCCCCAAGGCCACCAGCCCGAGTACCACCGCGAAGGGAAAGCCCGCGATCACCGCCGCTGCCTGCAGCGCGCCCAAGCCCCCGGCAAGCAGCAACACCGAGGCCACGGCGCCCTCCGAGATGGCCCAGAAGATGCGCTGCACCTTGGGCGGGTTCGGGTCGCCGCCGGCGGTCAGCATGTCGATCACGAAGCTGGCGGAGTCGGACGACGTCACGAACCACAGCACGATCAGGATCGTCGCGAAGAGCGAGGTCACGCCCGAGAAGGGGAAGTAGTCGAGCAGCACGAACATCGTGTTGGCGTAGTTCTCGCGCGTTGCCTCGACGAGTGCCGGATCGCCCGAGAGCGAAATCGAGATCGCGGTGCCGCCGAAGGCGGTGAACCAGAAGAACATGATCGAGCAGGGCAGCAGCATCACCCCGAACATGAACTCGCGCACCGTGCGGCCACGGCTGATGCGCGCCACGAAGACGCCGACGAAGGGCGCCCAACTCACCCACCAGGCCCAGTAGAAGATGGTCCAGCTTTCCTGCCAGTTGGCGTTCTCGTTGCCGCCCTGCCAGCCCTCGTTCCAGGTGCCGAGCTGGATGAAGCGGCTGAGATAGTAGCCGTAATTGTCGACGAAGCTGTCGAGGATGAACAGCGTCGGCCCGACGATCACCATGAAGGCGAGGAAGATCAGCGTCAGGATGATGTTGATGTTGGACAGCCGCTTGATGCCGCCATCGAGGCCCGCGACGACCGAGAGCGTGGCCATGCCGGTGATCGCGGCGATGATCGCGATCTGCACCGCGACGTTGTTGGGCACGCCGAACAGCTCTTCGAGACCGGCATTGACCTGCGTGGCGCCCAGCCCCAGTGAGGTGACGATGCCGAACATCGTGCCGAACACCGCAACGATGTCGACGAGATCGCCCCAGCGGCCGTAGATCCGGTCGCCGATCAGGGGATAGAGCGCCGAGCGGATCGCCAGCGGCAGCCCCTTGCGGAAGTGGAAATAGGCCAGCGCCAGCGCCACCACCGCGTAGATCGCCCAGGCGTGGAAGCCCCAATGCATGAAGCTGATCGCCATCGCCTCCTGCGCCGCGCGCACGGTCTCGGGCTCGGCCCCCGGCGGGGCGAAGTAGTGATACATCGGCTCGGCCACGCCCCAGTAGATCAGGCCGATGCCGATGCCCGCCGAGAACAGCATCGCCGTCCACGAGAACAGCGAGTATTCCGGGCTTTCGTCCATCCGGCCGAGCCGTATGTCGCCGAAGGGTCCGACGGCCATGAAGACGACGAAGACCAGCAGCAGGTTGATGAGGATGATCATCGCCCAGCCGAAATAACCGGCGAGCCATCCCTGGACGCCGGTGAAAACGGTGTTGGCGAGATCGTCGAAGATCGCGCCGAACAGGATGAAGGCGACGATCAGGGCCGCCGAGACGATGAAGACCGGCCGATTGACCTTTGGAAAGATCCAGAACCGCTCCTGCGGTCGCATGCCTGGCATGGCATTTCCCCCTTTGACATGCGGGCCGGACGGGGTCCTGCGCCGCGGTTTGGGCGCTCAACGCCCGGCGGGGAGTTGCCGTTCACATTTTTTTGGAGGAACCGGACGTGCCGTTGCGGCGCCGCGAACGGGGTGCCCGGCTATTCGGGCGCGGAGAAATGGGTCTCGCGCGCTTCGAGCGTGTAGCCCGATTCCGCGATCATGATCGCCATGAACACGACCGCGGCCAGTGGCGGCAGCAGGATCGCGTAGACCAGCGCCAGCCGCTCCCAGGCCATGTGCATGAAGACCGCGATGATCAGCCCGGCCTTGAGCGCCATGAAGAGCAGGATCAGGCCCCAGCGCAGCAGCCCCTGAAGCTGCGCGTAATCGACCATGTAGGAGGCCAGCGACAGCACGAACAGAAGGCCCCAGCAGACCAGATAGAGCCGGATCGGATGCGCCTGCCCCTCATGCGCGGTGGCGGGGGCGGTCTGTCGTGCGGAAGCTTGGGTCATGTCGGCCTCACCACAGGTAGAAGAATGCGAAGATGAACACCCAGACGAGATCGACGAAGTGCCAGTAGAGGCCCATGATCTCGACCGCCTCGTAGTCGCCCTTTTCGCGGCACAGCCAGGTGCGACGACCGCTGTCGAACTCGCCCTTGCGGACCTTGTTCGCGACGATCAGCAGGAACAGCACGCCGAAGCTGACATGGGTGCCGTGAAAGCCGGTGATCATGAAGAAGGCCGCGCCGAACTGCTCGGCGCCGAACGGGTTGCCCCAGGGGCGCACGCCCTCGTAGATCAGCTTGGACCATTCGAAGGCCTGCATGCCGACGAACAGCGCCCCGAGCGCCGCGGTGGCGTACATCAGCGCTGCGGTCCTCCTGCGGTCGCGCGCATAGGCGCAGTTCACCGCCATCGCCATCGTGCCCGAGGACGAGATCAGCACGAAGGTCATGATCGCGATCAGCGCCAGCGGCAGGTCGGCGCCGCCGACATGCAGCGAGAAGACCTCGCTGGCATTGGGCCATTCCGCCTCGGTCGAGCTGCGGGCCGACATGTAGGAGATCAGGAAGATCGCGAAGACGAAGGTGTCGCTGAGCAGGAAGATCCACATCATCGCCTTGCCCCAGGACGCGCTCTTGAAGGCGCGCTGGTCGGAGGCCCAGTCGGCGGCGAGCCCCTCGAGCCCGTCGGGGCGGGGGCGGTGTCGGTGTCCGGAAGCGGTGGCGTCGGTCATGCTCGTCTCCCTCAGCTCAGGATCGCGCGGCACAGCGCGGCGGCGTCGGCGGCCCAGCCGGTGAGGATCGCCAGCATGGCGATCCAGACGATCAGCAGGAAATGCCAGTAGATGGCGCAAAGCCCGATGGCGGGCGCGGCCTCGGCCGGTCCCCGGCCGTGCCGCGCGGCCACCCGCGCCAGCGCCGCCAGGCCGCCCAGCACGTGCAGCACGTGCAGCCCCGAGATCAGGTAGAAGAAGCTCGCCCCGGGCGTGGCGGCGAGGCTCTGCCCGCTCTCGGCCAGCCGCACCCAGGCGAGGCCCTGTGCCACGAGAAAGCCGGCCATCGCGACCGTGCCCGCGCCGAGCCAGCGCGCGAGGCCGCGCGCGTCACCGCGCCGCGCGGCGAAAGAGGCCGCCTGCAGCGCGAGGCTGCTCAGCACCAAAAGCGCCAGCCCGATCCAGACCACGCCCGGCAGCCGCATCTCGAACCAGTCGGCATAGCCCATCCGCATGCTCACCGCGCTGCCCGACAGCGCGAAGAGCCCGCCCGCCACGATCAGGAAGATGCCGAGCCCGGCGCGCCCGGTGGGCTGCCCGCCGGGGGAGGGGATGCGGGTGACGGCGCCGGTTTCGAGCCAGGGCCGGTCCGCCACGCCCTGCTTCCACAGCCATGTCAGCGCGACGACGGCGACCAGCGCGACGAAGCCCAGCACGATGCTCATGGCACGTGGCTCCAGCTGGCGGGATGGCCGGGATCGTCCTGCGCGATGAAGTCGCGGCTCGCGCCGGGCACGCTGTACTCATAGGCCCAGCGATAGACCACGGGCAGCTCCTTGCCCCAGTTGCCGTGGCGGGGCGGCATCTCGGGCGTCTGCCATTCGAGCGAGGCGGCGCGCCACGGGTTCGGCTCGGCCTTGCGGCCGTAGCGCAGGCTCCAGGCGAAGTTGAACAAGAACAGGATCTGCGCCGCGCCGACGGTCAGCGCCGCCACCGAGATGAAGGCATTGAGCGTGGCGACGCTGTCGGGCACGAAGCTCGCCGAGATGTCGGGGTAGCGGCGCGGCACGCCGACGAGGCCGACGTAATGCATCGGGAAGAAGATCGCGTAGGCGCCGATGAAGGTGACCCAGAAATGGATCAGCCCGAGCCGGTGCGACAGCATCCGCCCCGAGATCAGCGGGAACCAGTGATAGATTGCGCCGAAGATCACCATGATCGGCGCGACGCCCATCACCATGTGGAAATGCGCCACCACGAACATCGTGTCCGACAGCGGCACGTCGACCACCACGTTGCCGAGAAAGAGGCCGGTGAGGCCGCCATTGAGGAAGGTGACGATGAAGCCGAGCGCGAAGAGCATCGGCAATGTCAGGTGGATGTCGCCGCGCCAGAGCGTCAGGATCCAGTTGTAGACCTTGAGCGCGGTGGGCACCGCGATGATCAGCGTCGTGGTGGCGAAGAAGAAGCCGAAATAGGGGTGCATTCCGGAGACGTACATGTGGTGCGCCCAGACGATGAAGGACAGCGCGCCGATGATGACGATCGCCCAGACCATCATCCGGTAGCCGAAGATGTTCTTGCGCGCATGCACCGCGATCAGGTCCGACACGATGCCGAAGGCCGGCAGGGCGACGATGTAGACCTCTGGGTGGCCGAAGAACCAGAACAGGTGCTGGAACACGATCGGCGAGCCGCCGCCATAGCTCAGCTGCTGGCCCATCTCGACCAGCGCCGGCATGAAGAACGACGTACCCAGAAGCCGGTCGAACAGCATCATCACGGCCGCCACGAACAGCGCAGGAAAGGCGAGGAGTGCCATCACCGTGGCGGTGAAGATGCCCCAGATGGTGAGCGGCATGCGCATCAGCGTCATGCCCCGCGTGCGCGCCTGCAGCACGGTGACGGCGTAGTTCAGACCGCCCATGGTGAAGCCGATGATGAACAGGATCAGCGAGACCAGCATCAGCACGATGCCCCAGCCGGTGCCGCCCGGCGTGCCCGACAGGATCGCCTGCGGCGGGTAGAGCGTCCAGCCCGCCCCGGTGGGTCCGCCGGGCGCGAAGAAGCTCGCCACAAGCACCACCACGGCCGCGAAATACATCCAGAAGCTCAGCATGTTGACGAAGGGAAACACCATGTCCCGCGCGCCGACCATCAGCGGGATCAGGTAGTTGCCGAAGCCGCCCAGGAAGATCGCGGTGAGCAGGTAGACCACCATGATCATGCCGTGCATGGTGATGAACTGGTAATAGGCCTCGGCCGAGATGAAGTCGAACACGCCGGGGAAGCCGAGCTGCATCCGGATCAGCCATGACAGGACCAGCGCGACCATGCCGATGGCGATCGCGGTGCCGGAATATTGCAGCGCGATGTATTTGGCGTCCTGGCTGAACACCCAGCGCGACCACCAGCCATGCGCGTGCGGCGGCGGCAGGTCGGGAACTTCGGCTGGCGGGATGCCGCTGTCTGGGTCTTCGCTGACGCTGCTCATGGATCGCTTTCCTCCGCCGTTTCCGCCACCCGGACCGCGCCACCCGCGGGCAGCCCCGCGAAGGTGACCTGCTCGCCGAGCCAGCTGTCGAAATCCTCCGGCTCGTCGATCGACACGTAGCCGCGCATGACCCCGTGCCCGACGCCGCAAAGCTCGGCGCAGAGCACCTCGAACACTCCGGTGCGGGTGGGGGTGAACCAGAAATAGGTGACCATGCCGGGCACCATGTCCATTTTGGCGCGGAACTCGGGCACGTAGAAATCATGCAGCACGTCAACCGAGCGCAGATTGACCCTGACCGGCTGGCCCAGCGGCAGATGCAGGTCGCCGCTGTCGATCACCACGTCGTCGGCGCCGAAGCGGTCATGCGGGTTGATGCCCAGCGGGTTGTCGAAATCGATCCATTCGGTGCCCGAACTACCGAGCCGGCCGTCGGCGCCGGGCAGGCGGTAGCTCCAGTACCACTGCTGCGCCACCACCTCGATCTCGGTGGCGTCGTCGGGGACGGTGATGAACCGCTTCCACACCACCAGCCCCGGCGCCAGCATGGCCGCCACCCCGAGCGCGGTGAGCGCGGTGAGCCAGATCTCGAGCTTGCGGCTTTCGGGTTCGTAATGCGCGACGCGTCCCGGCTTGTGGCGGTAGCGGAACACGCACCACGCCATGAACAGCACCACGGCGACAAAGACCGCGCCGGTGATCCAGAAGGTGATGACGAGGGTGGTGTCGATATAGCCCCAGTTCGAGGCGATCGGGGTCCACCACCAGGGGCTGAAGAGGTGAAAGCCGACGGAAAAGAGAACAATCAGTACCAGACTGGCCGCAACGATCATCGCGATACCCTCTCGCGCGACCAGCGGTAAAATTGCGTGCCAGTCGGGGGACGCTTAGGCAGGTGTCGGCGAGCATAGCCGAATTTCGGAAAGTTTTCCAGCAACCTGCAGAGCACCGCCCGGAGCGGCGCGCTGTCGGTCCGAACAGGGCTAGACGGCGTCGCGTCAGCGCCGGGGAAGGTTCCTATTCACCGAGGACAGATGCGTCCGCATCCGATCCGCCGCCTGCGCAGGGCTTCGGGCGACGAGCGCTTCGACGATGGCGTCATGTTCGTCAAAGGCGAAATGGTCCTGCGGCGGGCGCATGCTGGCCCGTTTCAGATCCCACAGCACCGCCCGCCGCACCGTGTTCAACTCGTTGAACAGATGAATCAGCAGCTTGTTGTGGGTCGCATGCGCGATGCAGTTGTGCAGGTTGGTGTCCGCGGCCTCGTAGAGCCGCCAGTCCGAGGCCTGCCTGCCGCGTTCGGCCCAGGAACGGATCTTCTCCAGATCGGCGGCCGTGGCCTGCAAAGCCGCCAGACGGGCCAGCTCGGGTTCGATGGCAAGCCGGGCTTCGAGAAGCTGGGCCGGGCGGGCAAGATCGCGCAGATAGGCCAGATCGTTGAGGTTGTGGACCGGTCGCGCCCCGACGAAGGTGCCGCGCCCCACATGGCGCCAAATCAGCCCGTCCCGCTCGAGCTCGGCCAGCGCCTTGCGAAGTTCAAAGCGTGACACGCCGAACTCCGCGATCAGCTGCCGTTCGGGCGGGATGCGGTCGCTGTGGGAGAAGCCGCGCGCGATCAGGTATTGCCGCATCCGGGCGGCCAGCGATGGCTCCGCTTCGGACACGCCGTCGTCGACCAATTCGCTCATTGGGCGATCTTCCTCCCGCCGCTCAAACCATTGCGGATACGCGGCTTTCCTGTGTCGTCCCGCCCACGGCGAGAGAACCCGCATGCCATGCACCCACCCAACCGTAACCAATCCGCGGATTGGTGTCACCGCTGCGACCGGGTTTTCGATCTAGCCTGCAGGGACAACCCGCTTTGTTTCGTGGAGGAAGACGGAATGCGTATCGCGACGGCCAATCTGGGAGCCGGTCTGGAGACCGTGCTGCTGCAGGAGGATGGCTCGGCCCATGTTCTGGGGATGCCCATCGCCGAGCTGATCGGGAAGGGCCCTGCCGCGCTCGACCGGCTTCGGACGAGCGGGGGCCTGCCGCTGCTGGCGCCCGGTGAATTCACGCTGGCGGCCCCGATCCCGGCGCCGGCCAAGAACGTGTTCTGCGTCGGCCGGAACTACATGGAGCACATCGCCGAGGGCGACCGGGCGCAGAAGCAGGAAGTCGGCGTCACCCAGGTGCCGGTCTTCTTCACCAAGCCGCCCACGGCGGTGACCGCTCCCGATGGCGAGGTCCCCATCTTCCCGCATCTCTCGACGCATATCGACTACGAGGTCGAACTGGCCGTCGTGATCGGCAAGCCGGGGCGGGACATCCCGCGCGAACGGGCGATGGAGCATGTCTTCGGCTACACCATCATCAACGACGTCACCGCGCGCGACATCCAGCGCAAGCATGGCGGTCAGTACTTCAAGGGGAAGGGGCTGGACGGGTCCTGCCCGATGGGGCCCTGGATCGTCACCGCCGACGCGATCGCGGACCCGCATGATCTCGGCATCCGCTGCTCGGTGAACGGGGAGCTGCGCCAGGACGGCAATACGCGCGACATGGTGTTCGACATCCCGACTTTGATCGCCGCGCTGTCGGCGGGCATGACGCTCGAGCCGGGTGACATCCTCGCCACGGGCACGCCCTCGGGCGTGGGCTATGCGATGGAGCCGCCGCAATACCTGCGCGATGGCGATATCGTCACCTGCGAGATCGACGGCATCGGCCGCCTGACGAACCGGATGCGCGCCATGGGCGGCGCGGCCAAGCGCGTCGCCTGAACCCGGTCGCACCCCGGCGGAGGAGGCCGTGGTGCATTCAGCCAAATCTAGGAGGAGGAAACCCATGACGATGTCGAAACTGCTCGGACGCGCCGCTGCGACGGCGATCACGCTTGCCCTCACGGCCGGGGCCGGCCTGAGCCAGGAGCTGCGCGAGATCACCTTCGCGCAGCCAAGCGCCTCGGCGATCAACTCCTTCCCGGTCTATGTCGCGATCGGCGAAGGCTATTTCGCGGAGGAGGGGCTCGAGGTTCAGGTGGAGACGGTCAACGGCTCGGGCTCGGTGCTGCAGGCGCTCGCCGCCGGTCAGGCCGATTTCGGCCGTCCCGGACCCGGCCCGCTGCTGACGGCCCGGGCGCGCGGGGTCGATGCGGTGTTCATCTACAACGTCGCGGCGCGGGCCAATTTCGGTCTCATGGTCGAGGAGGACAGCCCCTACCAGACCCCTGAGGATCTGGCCGGCAAGGTGGTCGGCACCGGGACGGCCGACGGCGCGGAGGTGGGTTTCGCGCGCAACGTGCTCAGCAGCGCGGGCATGTCGCCGGGCGAGGATTACGAGCTGCTTACCGTCGGCGATGGCGGACCGGCGACGGCGGCCTTCCTGCGCGACGAGATCGCGGCCTATTCCGCATCCGTCGCCGATGCCGCCGTGCTCGGCCAGCGGGGGGTCGCGCTGCGCGACATCACCCCGGCGGAATTCGCGCGGTTCTTCGGCAACGGCCTGGTCACGATGGGCGACACCATCCGCGACGAGCCGGAGCTGGTCGAGAAGTTCGTCCGGGCCTTCATGAAGGGTCAGAAATTCGCGATGGACGAGGCCAATCGCGAGGCCAGCCTCGACCACTTCGCGGCGGGCTTTCCGCAGGAGATCGAGGACCGCGACTTCGCCTCGGCGCTGTTCACCGCCGTGCGCTCGAAATCCGTCCCGCTGGAGACCGACAAGGGCCTGGGCTACCTGCCGCCCGCCGTGTGGGAGGAATGGCAGGCCAGCCTGATCGCCAATGGCGACCTGCCCGCCCCGCTGGACGATCTGGACGCCGCCTTCACCAATGACTTCGTCACCAAGATCAGCGCGGAGCTGGAGTGATGATGGCGACGGCCAGGGTGTCGCAGTTGCGCGCGTCGACGGGAGGCGAGACCGTCTATGAACTGACGGGCGTAGGGAAAACCTACGCCCGCAACCGGGTCCGCGCGCTCGAGGGGATCTCGCTGTCGCTGGAGCGGGGGAGTTTTTCCTCGGTGATCGGATCTTCGGGCTGCGGCAAGTCCACGCTCCTGAAGATCATGGCGGGTCTCATCCCGCCATCCCAGGGGCGGGTCACGATCAACAACCAGCCGGTCCGGGGGCCTCGCCGCGACATCGGCATGATGTTCCAGCACGCCACGCTGTTCCCGTGGCGCACCACGATCGAGAACGTGCTGCTGCCAATCGAGATCCGGGACGGAAAGGCCGCCGCCAAGGCGGCCTGGGGGCGGGGCGAGAAGCTGCTCGATCTCGTCGGGCTCGGCGGGTTCGAGTCGGTCTATCCCGACGAACTTTCGGGCGGCATGGCCCAGCGGGCGGCGATCTGCCGGATGCTGGTGACGCAGCCGGACATGATCTTGCTGGACGAGCCGTTCTCGGCGCTGGACGAGATCTCGCGCGATTTCATGAACATGGAATTGCAGCGCATCTGCACCGAGACGAACGCGACGGCGTTCCTCGTGACCCATTCCATCGCGGAAGCGGTGATCCTCTCGGACCGGGTCTATGTCCTCGCCCCACGCCCGGGCCGGATCGCCGAGGTCGTGGAGATCGACCTGCCGCGCCCGCGGACGCTGGACATGATCACGACGCCGAAATTCGGCGCCCTGGTCGAACGCATCCGCACCCGCCTCGACAAGGGAGACTTCGAATGACCGATACCGCGCCGGACCAACTCGACGATACCGTCTGGGTCGAGAAGGCCAGCCTGATCGACAGCATTCCCCGGCCGGTCCAGATCGCCTCGGTCGCGGTGGTGTTCATCACCGTCTGGCAGCTGATCACCCTGTCCGACCTGGTGCCGCCGATCATCCTGCCGACGCCGCTGGAGACGTGGAACGACATGATGTTCGTGGGGGCCAATGTCCTGTCGGGCGGCTACATGCTCGACTCGCTCTGGACCACGGTGAAGACGGTTCTCTACGGCTATGCGCTGGCCATCGCCATCGGCCTGACGCTGGGCATCATCGTGGGCGAGACCGCCTTCGGCGAGCGGGCGATCATGCCCTATCTCGTGGCGATCGACACCATGCCCAAGGTCGCCTTCGCGCCGCTCTTCGTGGCCTGGCTGGGCTTCGACATCGACAGCAAGGTCGCGCTGGCCGCCTTCATCGCCACCTTCCCGATCGTGGTGGGTACGGCGGCGGGGCTGCACGCGCCCGACGCCAACGCGCGGATGCTGTTCAAGACCATGGGGGCGAGCCGCTGGCAGACGCTCTACAAGATGAAGCTGCCGACCGGCCTGCCGCAGATCTTCACCGGCCTGAAGATCGGCTCGGTCGGGGTCATGGCGGGGGCGATCACCGGTGAGTTCCTCGGTGGCGGCAATGGCTTCGGCGAGCTGATCCGCGTCGCCGCCTCGCAACTCAACACGCCGCGCGTGTTCTCGCTGATCCTGTATCTGAGCCTCGTGGGCCTGGCGCTGTTCGCCGCGACCTCCTACGCGCAGCGGGTGCTGGTGTTCTGGCACAAGGACCGCGTCATCGGGGCCGAGGGCTAGGGACATGGACCTGCGGCGCGTCCCGGCGGATGCATTGACCGATTTCGTGACGCGCGCCTTCGAGGCTACGGGCGTTGACGGGCCGGCCGCACGCGACGTGGCCCGGACCATGGTCGAGGCGGATCTGCTCGGCTACGACACCCATGGCGTGTTCCGGCTCGGCCAGTACGTCAACCGTTTGCGCGACGGAGGCAGCAATGCCATGGCCTCGCCGCAGGTGGTGCGGGAGACCGCCGCGACGGCGCTGATCGACGGCGATGACGGGCTCGGCCATCTCGCGATGAACCTCGCCGTGCGGACGGCGATGGACAAGGCGCGCAGCGCCGGCATCGGCTGGGTCGGCGTCCGCCGTTCGAACCATGCCGGGCCGGCCGCGCTCTATGTCCGGCCGCAGGCGGCGGCGGGCATGATCGGGATCGCGGGCGCGGTGGGCAGCGCCAATCACATGCCGCCCTGGGGCGGCACGGAGCTTCTGCTCGGCACCAATCCATTGGCCGTATCGGCGCCCTCCGGCGCGGGCGTGCCCTTCGTTCTGGACATGGCGACGACGGTCGCGGCCATGGGCAAGATCAAGACGCTCGCGCAGCGTGGCGAGAGAATGCCGGAGGGCTGGATGATCGGGCGCGACGGCCAGCCGCTGACCGATCCCGCGCGACGGCAGGAGGGATTCCTGATGCCGATCGGTGGCGCCAAGGGCTATGGTCTGGCGCTGGCGATCGGGCTTCTGGGCGGAGTTCTGAACGGTGCGGCACTCGGTCGGACGGTGGTGGATTTCACCTCGGACACCAGCAGCCCAACCAACACCGGGCAGTTCGTGGTGGCCATCGACATCGCGGCCTTCGTCGACCTGCAGAGCTTCACGGCCGAAGCGGACCGGGTCTTTGCCGAGCTGCGCGCCGCGCCCCCACTGCCGGGCACGGACGGTCCACGCATCCCGGGGGAGCAGCGCGAGGAGACCAGGGCGAGGAACGTGGCGGATGGCGTGCCGCTGCATCCGTCGCTCGTCACGGCGCTGAATGCGCTTGCCGAGGAGCTTCACGTCGCGGGGCTCGACGGTATGGGCTAGGGGCGGCGGTCCGGGGGCCTCGGCGCTCACGCATGATCCTGCACCTTGGCAGCCTGCATGGCGACGAAATCCCTGAAGGCCGACGATCCTTCGATTGCAGGGGCTCAGGTATCGAGCCGGCGACCGGCGGACAGGGAGGTCCGACCTTGCTGCCCGCAGAGAACGCCGAGGACAGGGATGGTGGATCACTCCTGAGTGATCTTTCAAATGCCTGTATTTGCCTGCATTTTTGTTTCGAATGGCGCCAGACGGGCCGCCGAAACCAGGTGCTGACGTAGGGTCCCAAGCCGCACGGGGGAACCTGAGCCGTCGATCGTGGTTTCAGGATTACTGTTCCGACACTGGCATGAAGGGGCAGCGCGCGCCGGTCAGGGATCCATTCCCCGCCCGGCGCGCGTGGCGTCTGTCACAGCCGGATCCTCGCCCGAAGCGTCATGCAAGAACCTCGCTTCGGGCGGCAGGCTCCCCATATCTTGCGAAGGGCCGATCAGGTCGCCGCGCACTGCCGGAGAACAGCCGCCGAGGTCTCACTCTTAGGAATCTCAGCTATGTGAGAGGACAGCCCAAGCCTCCGGTCACGTGCCTTCGGCGCGTGTCCGCGCGACGGATCAGATGGCCGGACCATGGTCCGATTATTTCCCGATCAATCTGTGTCAAGAATCAGCACATACCGACACGGGCTTCCCCCCGCCCGGATCGGCACACCGACGATTTGACGTCTGTCTGAAGCTTATGACCGGAGATTCACCATGAAACTTTCCCAACTTCTGCTCACCACGTCCCTTTGCGCCGTGGTTGCCTTGCCCGCGTCGGCGCAACCGCGGACCTTTGCCTCGATTGACACCGACCGCGACGGCAACTTGTCCATGAAGGAACTGACGGAGGCCTTCGGCACCGCCGGTGCGCAGAGCTTCCTGGCCTACGCCGATCGCGACGGCAGCGGCAGCGTCAGCGTTGCCGAAGCCCAGATCTCGCAGGATGACGAGGACGACGAAGACGACGAGGACGACGACGAGGATGATCGCGACGAGCGCGACGACGACGAGGATGATCGCGACGAGCGCGACGACGAGGACGACGACCACGACGAAGATGACGACGAGGACGACGACCGCGACGAGGACGACGACGAGGACGACCGCGACGAGGATGACGACGAGGACGACCGCGACGAGGACGACGACGAGGACGACCGCGACGAGGACGACGACGAGGACGACCGCGACGAAGATGACGACGAGGATGATGACGAGGACGACGAGAAGGACGATAAGTGATCTGATCGCGTCAGTTCAGCTCTGAGATCACCACTCTGGGCAGTCGCGAGTTTCTCGCGGCTGCCTCCATCGGCAGGATTGCGCATTCTTGAAGGAGGCCCGGAGTGGCGACACCCCTCTCGCAGACCAAGTTTGAAAAGCTGTTTTCGACGCCGCTGTTCCGTTTCGCCCTGAACGATGCCGACAGCTTCAATGCCGAACTCCTCGCCGAAGGGGAACGCCTGCGATCTGAATCCGAGGGTGCGTCGAAATCGAACCGGGGCGGGTGGCATTCGTCCGGCAACCTGTTCGACAACGAGGCGGCCTGTTTCCAGCGTCTCCGATCCCACGCGGTCGATGCCGTCATGACCGCAACCGACAAGATCGGCGCAAAGGCGGAAACGAGCCGGCTCGATCTCAAGATGTTTTCCTGGATGAACATCAATCCACCCGGCGGATACAATGCACCGCATACCCATCCGGGCGCGCATTGGTCGGGCGTCTATTACGTCGCGCAGCCGGAAGCCGAAACCGAATCCTCGGGGAAGGTCGAATTCCTCGATCCGCGAACCGACCTGCCGAATTGGCGGCTTCTCAAGGCGCCGTCCTTCTCCGCGAAGAAGACGATCCGGCCCGAGCCCGGAGAGCTGATCCTGTTCCCGTCCTATCTCGTCCACTGGGTCTATCCCAACGACACCGAAGAGAACCGAGTCTCGATCGCCTTCAACGCGACGTTCCGCAAGGCCGTCAAGAAGACCAAGGCCAAGGCGAAGACCAACGCTTAGGGCAGGGAGCCGCTACGGGATAAGGGGCCGTCAGCCCCGGTCCCGTCGCTCACTCACCGAGGCCCCAGCCCTCATGTGCGATCAGCGCGGCCTCGACGCGATTGCGGGCGTGAAGCTTGCCCATGATGCCGGTCATGTAGTGCTTCACCGTCTTTTCCTGCAGGCCGAGCGCTTCGGCCACCTCCTTGTTGCTCTGGCCCTTGGCGACGCACCGCAGGATATCCTCTTCGCGCTTCGTCAGATCCTCAAGCGGCGAGTTTGGCGCGCGCTGCGGGGGCTGAGACATGTAGTTGAGAACCCGTTCGGCGAATTGCGGCGAGACATGCGCCTCGCCCCGCGCGACGCCTTTCAGGATCTCGCGCAGTTCACTCGCGGAGATGCCCTTCAGGATATAGGCGATCGCGCCGAATTTGAGCGCGCTCGCGACGTTCTCATCCTCTTCCGACACGGTGAGCATGGCGACATGTGTTGCGCTGCCCGCGGCGGAGATCGCCTTGACGGCGGCCAGCCCTCCGCCGGGCATGGACAGGTCGAGAAGCGCGATGTCGGGTCGGGTCTGATCCGCGATCTGCACGGCTTCCTCCGCAGAGCTTGCGGCACCCACGACCTGGAATTCCCCGGTTTCCTCGAGGCTGGTGATGACCCCTGCCCGAAAGATCGGATGATCATCGGCGACAACAATACGAACCGTCATTTCTGATCCTCCGAGATTGGCAAGCGCAGGCGAAGCTCGCTGCCCTTGCCCAGTTCCGATTTGATCGCGACCTCGCCGCCCAGCGTGGCCGCGCGATCCGACAATCCGGGCAATCCCTGTCCGCCGTCATCGCGCAATTCGGATCTAAGCTGCGGGTCGAAGCCCTGCCCATTGTCCGACACGACGACGTCGATCCAATCGCCCTGCAATTTCAGAGCCACCCTGATTTCCGTGGCCTGCGCATGTCGGCTGGCATTCGAGAGCGCCTCCTGCACGAAACGATATATGCAAAGCTTTGTCGCATATGACGCGTCGATCGCGCCTATTGAATCGCCCTGCAACTCCGCTTGAGATCCGAAACTCTTGTTATGGTCGCGCACGGCCTGCGCGGCGCATTGCCCGAGATCGAGCCTGGCGAGATCCGGAAGCGCCAATCCACGCGAAATCGCCCTCAATTCCGACATCGCACTCGCGAGCGCCTGCCTGACGGTATCGGCATCCTTGGAAGGCCCGATCCCCGCGCTCTCGAGGCGCAGGCTGACGAGTGACAGGTGCTGCGCCACGCCGTCATGCAGATCCTGTCCGATGCGCTGCATGATCTTTTCCGATTGCGCGGCCGCGCGTTGGGCGGCCCCGGACACGTGCTTGCGTAGGGCATCGTTGGTCTGGGACAGCCTTCGGCTCTCATGGAGCTGCGATTGAAGCTGCTCGCGCTGGCGCTCGATGAGCCGGCTACCGATATGCACGATGATGAACAGCAGCGCGCCGCTCAGCCCCAGAATGCCAGCTACCAGCATCCAGCTTTCGCGGCGTGCCTCGACCAGCTCCAGAGCGAGATCTTCGGCGCGCTGATAGAACTCGACGACCGCGAGGACGTCACCCGTCACCGTGTCCCGGATCGGCACATACACCTCGAGCAGCGGCAAGCTCACGGCCACCTCGGTTTGATCGCCCGAGACCTGCAGCGCCTGGAACTGCGAGGCCACCTCGCCCGCCCAAGCCTTCTCCAATGCCTGGGACGGCTCGTAGGAGCGCCCCCGCAGCTCCGGCCGGTAGGATTCCAGGATCTCTCCGGACTGGCTCCAGATGTTGTAGGTCACGACCCGCTCGCTCAGCCGGCCTTCGCGAAACACCTCGCGCAGGGCCAGCCCGGCCTCGCGGGAGAGGGTCTCCCTATCCCCCTGGCCCCAGGATTGGTTGGGGATCAGGCTTTCGATGTAGAGCGCGGCCGAGGTGCCCGAGTTCTGCACGACGCCCTGTTCGATACGATCGGCGACCCAGCTGCCCACCACATAGGCCGCCACGAAAATCACCGCCCCGCCCGCGAACAGGAAGCGGAAGGAAAGCGAGTGAAAAAGAGGCGAAAGCGCGCTGAGCATGGCTGTCATTAACCCTTGATGCGGTGAATTCGCGCGTTTTGCTACCGACCAAGGTCCGAGGTTGGCGGATGACCGCCTGCGGCGGGGCCATCGCCTGATGTGCGGGGGAAACGGGGGAAGGGTGGGCCGAGAGGGCATGACAGGGGGATGCGAAGGCTCGTTCACCGCTCAGCTCCGGCCGAACGCGGGCGGCGTGGTGACGTTGGTTGGCGTCGTAGAGTGCTCAAGCGTCGCGCATCGTGATGCGCAGGGCCGCGCAGGTGGCGGCGGAGCTGCGGCGCTCCCGCCCTCGATTACCCTGTGCTCAATGCACGTGGCCGGCCAGCTCATGGTCATGATCGTGTTCTGGCGAGGCGCCGCGATCCATATCGCCCGCGGCCTCCGTCTCGTCCGGTAGCGCCTCGAGGCGCAGGGTTTCGGAATGCAGGTAGACGATCAGGTCCGCCACGTCGTTCTCGCCGAGGCCGAACCGCGGCATGCGGACCGCGGGAAACGCCTGGTCGAGCTTGACCGCGATCGGGTCCCCTTGCGCCAGCATCCGGTCCGGCGATCGGATGTAGCGCATGAGCCAGTCGCGATCCCGCCGCAGCGTGACGCCCTCGAGGTCGGGGCCGACGCGCACCCCGGCGCCGATCGAATGGCAGGCGGCGCAGGCCTTGTTGAACAGGCCTTCGCCCACCCGGTTCTGCGCGGCGAAGCTTTGCAGCGTGCGGCCGTCGATCACCTTCGCCGGGGCTCTCGGCGGTGCCCAGTCCGGGTCGAGCGCGAGGATGTCGGCCGTCGCGGCGGCAAGGTTGCCCATCAGCGAGGTGCGCCGCCATTCGCCCGTGCCGGCGTTGCCGATCAGGATGTCGCTGCGGTGATCGCTCAACCGCTTGCTGCGCTCGCCGAGCTTGTAGCGCAGCAGGGCGACGTCGTCCGGCGCGCCGGTGAGAAAGTACCAGCCCTCGCCAGCGCCGAAGGCTTCGGCATAGGCGGCCAGCTCCTCCGGCGCGTCGCGCTCGGGCGTGAGAGAGATCGAGATGAAGACGATCTCTTCCCCCATCCGGTCTTCCAGCCATTCGTGGACCTTGGCCAAACGCGCGGTGGCGAGGCCGCAGATGTCGGGGCAGTCGAGGTAGAAGAAATTGACCACGGCGATCCGCCCGTCGAGCACGTCATCGACGAAGCGCAGCTCCCGCCCCTGCTGATCCAGGAGCCGCGTGTTCGGGAAGTAGTCGAGATCCCAGCGGCCGGGCATCGCTGGCGAGGCTGCGAGCGTGGCCGCAAGCGCGACCACGCCCAGCCAGAAACGATGCATGGTCATCCACGCCTCCGGGAGCGCCGCCCCGACCGCGAGTCGTCGTCATCATCATCGTCATCATCATCCTCGGCCTGCGGGTTTCCGGAGAACTCCTTGGAGAACGGGTTGCCCTCGGGCAGGATCTCGGGATCCCGGTAGCTCACACCGTATTTCGACGGATCCGGCGTCGGGATCACGCTGACATGCTGATAGGACTGGTTCGGATCCTTGGGATCGGTCAGCAGGTCATAGCGCGCCAGCATCGCCCAATCCTCATGGACGGTGTTGTGGCAATGCGTGACATAGGCGCCGCCATACTCCCCGAAGGTCACCTGGATCCGGACCTGGCCGCCCGCGCCTGTGCGCCAGACATCCTTGCGCGCGCCGCGTTCGAGCGCCGACATGCGTGCCCCGCCGCGATCGATCGTGATCCCCTCCTCGAAGTGGAGGTGGACCGGGTGGTCCCAGCCGCCGCTGCTGTTCTCGATGATCCAGTGCTCGGTCACGCCCGGCTCGGGGACGAGCAGGCTGACCCGGTTGGCGTTGAGGAAGTGGTTGGACTCGCCGTTGACCCGGACCGACCAGCCGAAGCCCTCGATGTTGCGATCGGCGCAGTCGGGGAAGCATTCGCCAGTCAACAGCTCATCCTGCTGATCCGTGCCCTTGAACTCCAGATGGCGGACGCGCACCGGCTCCACGATCGGGATCGGATCGGTCAGCTGGGCGGGAACCCGACTGTAGTCCGGGTCGGAGGCGCGGTGGATCTTGCCCGGGTTGTCGACCGACTCCACTTCGCCAACCACCCGGAATTCGATGAAGGTGCCGACCGCGGGATCGTCGGTCTCCTGGTTGATGGCCTCGCGCCGGGGCAGATACTCCTTGGGCCTGGCGCCGTCCTGATGCTCGGAGACGTTCAACATCCGGAGCTTGGCGCCGATCGGGAAGGCCGAGAAGTCGACGATCACGTCGAAGCGTTCGCCGGTGCCCATCGGGTCAAGCTGGTTCACGGTGACCGGATTGACCAGCAGGTTGCCGTCGGTCGAGATGACCTGCATCGGTACCCAGCGGTTGCGACTGTCGAGCAGCCCGAGCCGGATGAAGCGCGACATGCAGGCATTGAGCAGGCGGAACCGGTACTTGCGCGGCAGCACTTCGAAGAAGGGCTTGTAGGCAAAGTTGACCAACACCAGGTCGCCCAGGAAGCCGACCGTGTCGAAGATGTCGAAGAAGTACTGGCCGTCGGGGTTGAGCGCCGCGTCCGAGATCATCAGGTTGACGTCGAAATCGATATTGCCCCAATCAAGCTCGCTGCCGCTCGGCAGTTGCAGGTTCACGCCGTCCCAGAGCCGCTCATTGCCCCGGTCCGGTCCGCTGTAATAGTTGAGCGCACCGAGATGCCCCTTGTAGACGTTCTCGGCCGTGAAGAAGAAGCGGTGGTCATGCATCCACAGTGAACCCTGCAGTTCACGGTAGTCGCCCTTCACTTGCACCAGCCCGCCATAGCCGTCCGGACCCGACGCGCGCGGATCGGTGGCATCGGTGTTGATCATGTCGGCACGGGCCAGCGTCGTCGACCAGTGGTAGTCGTAGAACTGGCCGGAATAGAAATGCGCGTTCGAGGCGCCGTCGCTCGCCGAGGCGTTGTGACCGTTGTGGTTATGGGTGGCCTGGCTGAGGGAGCCGAAAATGCTCGTTTCTTCGGCGTCCTCGGGCAGCAGATTGTAATGCCGGAAGATCACCGGCTCGCCGTAACGGAGCTTCATCAACGGCGGCGGCAGTACCGACTTGCGGTTCTGGCCCGAATTGAAGGTCCAGACGCTGTCACGGTCCTGATCCGGAAACTCGGGGTGGAAGGAAAACCCTCTGTCCAGCTGGCCGAGCGACATCACGAAGGCCTTCTTCGGCAGGTATTCCTGCCATCGTTGATGCGCGAAATACTCGCCCGGCGGCCGCCCTTCCATCGGTCCGTGCGAGAACTCGGGATTCCGGCAGTCCTTGCCGTCCGACATGGTGAAATCGGTGTGGTAGGACAGGCGCCGTGCCGGCGGCTCGTCAAGGTCTTCGGGGAAATGGAGATCCAATTCGTAGCCGCGGTAACGGGGCTCGAGCGGGTGCGGCTCCTCCAGGCGAAGACGCGGCATTTTCTGGGTGAAGGGCAGCGCCCCGAAGGTCGGGCTGCGCGGGACCCCGGTCGGAATGCCCTGCGCATATGCGCTGGAGGCGAACGGACTCAGCCCGTTGATGTTGGCCAGCGTGCCGGCGCTGGTGAAGATCCCCCACTTGAAGAGTTCACGGCGGGTGACCTGCCCCCGAGACAAGGCCTTGACGATCTCGGCACGATTTTTCCGGGCGTTCTCCGCTTCCCTGATGCGGTGACGCGATGCATGGCGCATTAGATACATGGAACCCTACCCCCAAGCCGCCCGTCGTCACGCAAAAAAGAACCGGAGACGAATGCCGGGCAGCGAAAATTACACGCATCCATTGTGAAAGAACCACCGCCTGCGTCCATACTTCAAACGGGTTAACGCGCTATCCTAAATATAAGGGGGTGGTTTAATGGTACTGAAAACCGGTGGGTCGTGAATCGGTATGGATTCCCGTACCACTTCCTTTCTTGGGGGTAATCGAAAATTGCCTTTCAGGGCGTTCCGCGATTCCGGAGTTTTTGATGAGCAGGGCGCCCTGACGCAAATGGCCAAGTGACCGCACTCACAGGGTTCATCAGTATTCTGAAGGGATTGAGGCCGCAGATGCGCCTTCTGTCAGGCAAGGCGGAGCCTAGATCATACGCCTGTCAGCACCCGCTCCACGCAACCTCAGCAGGGCTGTGGGCCGTGGCGTGGTAGGGTCACCGCTACGCGCTTTATCTATATTGAAGCGCATCCGGATGGCCGGCGATTATATGCGCTTTCGATATTTTGGCTAGTATCGTCGTCATAGGGAGAGTCCACTACTTAATCTAGTGGATCTATATGGAACCCTGATACTACGCCTCCTGATTGTGGTTTTTTCTAGACACAAGAAGAGAATCTTGGCTAGCTGAAGCCTAGGATGGATTGGCGGGGAGGCGTATCACGATATGAATAACGATCCCAGCGTTGGGAGTGGGTAGTCCTTCTGTTAGTGGATCGATTGGATCTGCTGCTGCGCGCTAATGCTAAAGCATGGTGCTTTTCGGTATAGCGAGTTTCTGCGTGGGTTGTGTGCTGACAGAGCGCACCGACCATTCGGGCTGACAGTTCTCGGACGAACTTGGCCGCTTCCCTGACTTGACGATTGATAGGTTCTGCTGGCCGTAGGGCGGGCAGCAAGTCGCGCTGTCGACGTTTGATGCCTTCGGCGCCAGGTGCTGCCACTTATCAAAATTCTTTCTTGCGGCTCGCCCCTTCTCCGGGGGCGGTGAGCGGTTGCGTCGCCATCGACGCCTTCTGCCACGAGCTAAAAGTGCCGTTTTAAATTTTATTGGAGCGTATGATGGCCGTTAAGCTTAACTTGAACGACATTCAGTTCATTCTCGACCAAATCAAGATCGCCGAGGCCCACTCGGCGGGAACCCCCCTGAACCAGCTCATCGGGAGCCCGCTGCTGCCGCATGGCCTGCGGACCGTGGATGGCAGCTTCAACAATTTCGGGGCTGGCAGGGAGAAGTGGGGCGCGTCCGGCGAGCTGTTCCCGGGGCTGACGGATCCGTCCTTTGCGACCGGAAGCGGCAGCATGGGGCCGCATTTCTCGAGCAACAACGACTACGGCCAAACCGGCGACGTCATGGATGGCGAGCCTCGCCTGATCTCGAACCTGATCGTCGACCAGACCTCGGAGAACCCGGCGGCAATCTATGCCGCCCTTCGGCTTGCTGACTACGACGGCAATATTCTGAGCGCGATCCAGGCCATCCGTACCGAGTATGCCGAGATCCGGGCGAACCCCGATGGATTGGACGACGCGGCGCTTCGGGCCCAGTATGGAGAGTTCCTCGAGGATTACGGCATCGAGCTCGACGGCTGGACGATCATGCTGCGGAACTCGGCCCCTGATGACGGGGTCTCGGCGCCTTTCAACTCCTTCTTCACCTTCTTCGGCCAGTTCTTCGATCACGGGTTGGACCTCGTGAAGAAGGGGGGCAATGGCACGGTCTACATGCCGTTGAACCCGGATGACCCGCTCTACAATCCTGCGACACCGTATACCAACTTCATGGCGATCTCGCGCGTGACGACCGACGAAGCCGTGGGGGGCAACGTGACCACCCCCTGGGTCGACCAGAACCAGACCTACACCTCCAGCGCGTCGCATCAGGTCTTCCTGCGCGAGTACGAAGTCAAAAACGGCAAGCCCGTGGCCACCGGCCACCTGCTCGAAGGGGCGCGCGGCCTCGCGACTTGGGCGGACGTCAAGGCGCAGGCGAAGTCCAAGCTCGGCATCGATCTGACCGATCTCGATGTGAGCTCCGTGCCGGAGCTGCTCGTCGATCCCTATGGTGAATTCATCCGCGGCGAGAACGGCCTGCCGCAGATCCTCGCCGCCTTCGCCAAGATCGACGACGATGCCGATAACAACCCGATCCTCGAGGCGATCTACGTCGAAGGCGACCGGAACAACCCGGTCGACCCCTCGGCGATCCAGCTGCCGGTTGGCACCCTCGTCTACAACCCTGCGCTGGGGATCAACGTCCCGGTAATCGAGGGGCAGACCGTGTCGGCGGCCCGCACGGGCCATGCCTTCCTCGACGATATTGCCCATAGCGCCGTGCCCGTGAAGGACGCGAACGGTCAGCTGGTCGCCGATGCCGACATCGAGGTTGGGAACGATGTCCCGAGCGTCATGGGGCAGAACCTCGCATACGACAACGAGCTGCTGGACGCGCATTACATCACTGGCGACGGCCGGGGGAACGAGAATATCGGCCTCTCCGCCGTCCACCACATCTTCCACTCGGAGCACAATCGCCAAGTCGACGACATCAAGGCGACCATCGAGGCCAGCGGCAACGCCAACCTGATCGCCCAATGGAAGCTCCCGGACGGCTCCTGGGACGGAGAACGGCTGTTCCAGGCGGCACGCTTCGCGACCGAGATGCAGTACCAGCACCTGGTCTTCGAAGAATTCGCCCGCAAGATCCAGCCGGATGTCGACATCTTCGTGGTCCAGCCGGACGTCGAGATGAACCCGGCCATCTTCGCCGAATTCGCCCATGTCATCTATCGCTTCGGCCACTCGATGCTGAACGAGACGGTCGAGATGATCACCGCGGATGGCGACCGCAGCGGTTCGATGGACCTTTTCGACGCGTTCCTTAACCCGCTCGCCTTCGGCGCCGTGGATGAGAACGGCGTCGTCACCGTCGATCACAGGGAAGCGGCGGGGGCAATCATCCGGGGAATGACCGGCCAGGCCGGAAACGAGATCGACGAGTTCGTCACGAATACCCTGCGCAACCAGCTGCTCGGCATTCCGCTCGATCTCGCGGCGATCAACATCGCCCGGGGGCGCGACACCGGCATGCCGACCCTGAACGAGGCCCGTGGCCAATTCATGGAGATGGCCAATGGCGACACCCAGCTCAGGCCCTACGAGAACTGGAGCGACTTCGCGCTCAACCTGAGGAACCCAGCCTCGATCATCAACTTCATCGCGGCCTACGGCACCCACGAGACGATCACGTCCGCCACGACCATCCAGGGCAAGCGCGACGCGGCCTGGGCCATCGTGATGGGCGGTGACGACGCGCCAACCGACCGGATGGAGTTCCTGAACGGCGAGGGGGCTTATGCGAACGATCCGCGGTTGGGTGGCCTGCAGAACATCGATCTCTGGGTCGGTGGCCTGGCCGAGAAGAAGATGTCCTTCGGCGGCATGCTCGGATCGACCTTCGCCTTCGTCTTCGAGATGCAGATGGAGAACCTGCAGGACGCGGACCGCTTCTACTACCTGTCCCGCGTTCAGGGCCGTAACCTGCTGACCGAGCTGGAGAACAACTCTCTGGCCAAGATGGTGCAGGCGAACACGGATATCGGCGAGACGGATTTCGCGATCCCGGCCGACGTCTTCGCGACCAGCGACCACGTCTTCTACATGGACATGGCCAAGCAGATGCGCATGACGGGCAAGGCCGATCCCGAGCAGGACGAAGAGACGCTCGGCGCATTCACCAAACTCGTGGAGCGGCGCGATGCTGATGGCGACGGGGTCGCGGAATACATCCGCTACAACGGCGCCGACCATATCATCGTCAGCGGATCCGACGGCAACGACGTGATCGTGGCCGGCGATGGCGACGACGCGGTCTGGGGCAATGACGGCGACGATCGGATCGAGGCCGGCTACGGCGTCGACATGGTCAGCGGCGGCAAGGGCGACGACATCATCACCAACTCCGGTACCGATATCGGCGAGGCCGACATCTTCAAGGGCGACGAAGGCAACGACGTCATCCATGCCGGCAGCGGCATGGCCCTGATCTTCGGGGGGACCGGCAAGGACTTCCTGATGACCGGTCCGGACGGCTCGGAGATCCGCGCCGGTGAAGGCGACGACTTCCTCCTTGGTGGCGACGGCCAGGACGTGCTGTTCGGCAACGAGGGCGACGACTGGATCGAGGGCAAGTCCCGTGCCGACATGGTGGTCGGCGACAACGGCGACATTTTCTTCAACTCGACCGTCGTCGGCCATGACGTCCTGAATGGCGGCCAGGGTGACACCGATTACGACGCCGACTCTGGCGACGACATCATGGTCGCCGGCGAGGGCATCCAGAAGAACATGGGCATGTGGGGCCATGACTGGGTGATCCACAAGGGCCAGAAGGTCGCGGCCAACGCGGACCTCAACTTCCCGCTGTTCTCGACGCTGCCGCTCGAGGTGGTGCGCGACCGGTTCGGCGAGGTGGAGGCCCTGTCCGGCTGGAAGTTCGACGACATCCTGAGAGGCGATGACCGCGTCTTCGACAGCGCCTTCGAAGCCGAGACCGAGGTCGAGGAAGAGGACGCAGAGGTCGAACCGCCGGAGGACGAGGGCGGTGTGCCGGTCGAGGAGGGGGTGAACAACCCGGGCTTCATGCTGGTTGAGGAGAAGCAGGAGGAGGTGCCGGAAGTCTACGACCCGACGCCCGAAGGCAACTTCCTGTACAACGAACTCGACCAGGCGGGCATCGACCGGATCGCGGGCCTGAACAAGCTCATCACCCCCGACATGATGCGGGAGCTGGAGTACCGGGCCAACGGTTCATGGGAGAACCTGGCCGAAGGCGCGCAGGGCGACATCAAGCAGGTGTTCGTCGGCGGCAACATCCTCCTCGGCGGCGGCGGCAGCGATCTCTTCGAGGGTCGCGGCGGTGACGATGTCATCGACGGGGATGCCTGGCTCAACGTGCGCATCTCGATCCGGGACGCGAACGGCGTCGAGATCGCGACGACCGAGGGGATGCACGCCAAGGTCTATTCGGCCGCAGGGTTCGAGTTGCATGGCGGCCGGCCACTCTCGGTGCTGATGCTCGAGCGGGTCTACAACCCGGGGCAGCTGCACATCGTCCGCGAGATCCTCTACGACGACAGCGGCACCGACCGGGCCCATTACTGGGACGACCGGGTGAACTACGACTTCGACGGCACGAGCGATGGCCGGCTGGTGGTCCAGCATGTCATCGCCAGCGAAACCGATGCCGAGGACGGCAACGCCGGCAACCCGTTCGACCCGCTCACCGGCAAGAACCGGACGTCGGATGGCAGGGACATCCTGTCCAACATCGAGGAGCTGCAGTTCCGGGACGGCGTCGTGGGCATCATCAACGGCACCGCGGCGAACGACACGCTCGAGGGCACGGATGAGAACGACATCATGCTCGGGCTCGATGGCGATGACATCATCCGCGGCGGCCAGGGGAACGACATCCTCATCGGCGGGCTCGGCAATGATCGGCTCGTCGGCAACGCCAACGACGATCGGCTGATCGGCGGGCTGGGCAATGACGTGCTGCGCGGCGGGACCGGGAACGACACCTATGTCATGCATCTGGCCGATGGTTCGGACCGGATCATCGAGGCGAACGGCCAAGGCGCCGAGGATCGCATCGTGATCAAGGCGGGCGGCCGGGCGCTGGACGGGTTGTCCGCGCATGACAGCCAAGGCGGCGGTGCCGCCGGAGATCTGGTGATCGGCTATAACGGCCAGCAGGTCACGGTCGATGACCACTTCCTCGGGGCAAATGCCCAACGGGGGGTCGAGTTCATCAACTTCGACGGCGGCTCCTTCGGAGGCTATGCCCTCGGACGAGCGGACTACCGCATCAGCAGGTCCGATCCCGGCGACAACAACCGCGTCGGGACCACTGAGAATGACCTCATCGCCGGTGAGAACACTATAGATCTCATCGAGGGCGATGCCGGCAACGACCTCCTCTTCGGAGGCGGCGGCAACGACGAGCTTCGGGGTGGCGCTGGCGAGGATCTGCTCGTCGGAGGTCAGGGCAATGACACCGTGTTCGGCGGCGGCGGCGATGACACCATGGTTCGTAGTGTCGGAGACGGCCGCGATCAGATGGATGGCGGTGACGGCCACGACACCGTGCACATCATCGGCGACTCTAGTACCGAAAATTACGCTATCTACACGGCTATCGCAGCGCAGGATGCGGGCATCGCCACCGGCGGCGCGGAGATCGTGATCCAGCGCAACGGCGAAACCGTCGCGCTGCTCAGCAACACCGAGGAGATCGTCATCGACGGCAAGGGCGGCGGCGACACCTTCACCGTTCATGGTGACTTCACCGATACGAACCTGTCCTACAACACGATCACCCTGGAAGGTTCGGCGGCGGGTGAAACCATCGACATCACGGGTCTGGCCTCGGCCCACCGCATCTACTTCCGGTCGGGTGGCGGCGATGACAGGATCATCGGGACGCTCCGTCCACAGGACGTGATCGTGCTGCCCAAGGGCGCGAAGGTCGCCGACTACACCCTGGTGGAGAATGAGGACGGGACGAGCACGCTCACCAACGGGAAGGGCCACGCGGTCGTCTTCACCCGAGGCGAGGGCACGCCCCAGATCGACGATGGCGACGGCGATATGGAGGAGCCGGAAGACAACGACGACGAGTACGAGGTGCCGGACACCGGCGGCGACAACGGCTTCGAGCCGCCCGAGGACGACGACGAGATGTTCGAGGGGGAGGAGCCGGACGGCGAACAGTCCGAGGAGGACCCGGAGGAGGAGTTCGAGGGCGAAGAAGCCTTCGATGACGAGGACGCGTTCGAGGAGGAGGAAGAGCCGGAGGGCGAGGACCAGTCCGAAGGCGACGAGGAGCCGGAAGGCGAGGAAACCTCCGAGAACGACGAAGACTCCGAGGGCGAAGAAGCGCCGGAGGGTGAGGACGAGTTCGAGGAAGAAGAGCCCGAGAACGCGGAAGAGCCCGAGGGCGAGGAGGCCGATGCGTCCGACGAGGACGACGACGAGGATGACGACTCGGCGCAGCCGCCGGTCGCCGCTCAGCCGCCCGCCACGCCGACCGAACGCGCCGATTACATCATGGGCACTGCCGGCAACGACATGCTCGTCGGCCTGGGTGGCGGTGACACGATCCTCGCAGGGGCCGGAGCGGACATCGTGTCTGGCGGCCGGGGCGCCGACTTCCTCTCCGGCGACGCCGGTCGGGACGTCATCTTCGGTGGCGCCGGCGATGACGACGTGCTCGGCGGCGACGGCGCCGACATGCTCTACGGCGACGCCGGCAACGACCGCATCCTGGCCGGGTCGGGCAACGACATGGTGAATGCCGGCGCGGGCAGCGACGTGGTCTTCGGTGGCGCGGGCGACGACACCTTCGTGGCCGAGGTCGGAGACGGCAACGACACCTACTACGGCGATGACTTCGGCGGCGGATACGGCAACGACACTTTGGACATGTCCGCGATCACCGCCAACATCACCGCCGATCTCGGCACCGGTGCGGGAGGGCGCGGCATGGTCGCGAGTTCCCAGACCGGGCGGGACGTGCTCCAGGGGGTGGAGAACATCGTCACCGGCAGCGGGGACGACGTCATCACCGCGTCGCGGGCGGTCAACGTCATCGACGGCGGGGACGGCAACGACATCTTCCGCTTCCTGTCGGCCGGCGATGCCAATGGCGACACGATCGTCAAGCTCCAGTCGGGCGACCGGATCGACCTCAGCGCGATAGACGCCAACAGCCAGGTCGCCGGAAATCAGAGCTTCACCCTGGTATCAGACGGCTTCTCGGGTGCCGGCCAACTGATGATCTCCGAAGAGATGCGCGAGGACGGGACCTACACCGTGCTGCGCGGCAACGTCGACAATGATGACGAGGCCGACTTCGAGATCGGGATCAAGAGCGGCCAAGTCAGCGAGTTCCAGCTGACCCTCTGAGTGCGGTGGCGGGCGGGGACATCCCCGCCCGCCCCGAATTTTCCAGTTTCACGGTTACAGGGGTGGAGTGACTCTGATGGCAAACGCAGAAGCCAAGGCCGAGGCGAAGAGAAAGTCCGGAGAAAAACTGACCAAGGGATTCCGGGGCGTCTTCTTCTTCCTGTTCGGTGTCTCCGGAATCATAAATCTTCTGGCGCTGACCGGCGCGTTCTACATGATGCAGATCTACGACCGGGCGCTGACGAGCGGCAGCATTCCGACCCTGCTGGCCATCTCCGTCCTCGCGGTCGGCCTGTATTTCTTCCAGGGCCTGTTCGATATCGTCCGGTCGCAGATCCTGGTCCGCGTCGGCTCTGAGCTCGACCGGAAGGTCGCTCCCACCGCGCACCAGGTGGCCATCGACATGCCGAGATTCGGCTTCTCGACGGCCGAGGCCCTCGCACGCGGCCGCGACGTCGATACGGTGCGCGGCTTCCTCGGGAGCCAGGGGCCGATGGCGCTGTTCGACCTGCCCTGGGTGCCCGTGTTCGTCGCCTTCGTCTACATGCTCCACCCGGCCCTCGGCATGCTCACGCTGGGCGGCGCGATCGTCCTGACGACGCTGACCCTGCTGGCGGAGATCCTGACCCGCAAGCTGAGCACCGCGACGCATGAGGCGTATATCCAGAGAAACGCCATCGCGGATTCCAACGCGCGCAACTCCGAATGCCTCCGGGCCATGGGGATCTCGGGCCGGGCGCTGCGCCGCTTCGCGGCCGCGAACGAAGAGCATCTCGACCTGCAGACCCGCACCAACGACATCGTCGGCACCTTCGGCGCCATCTCGCGGGTGCTTCGGATGATCCTGCAATCGTCGGTGCTTGGCCTCGGTGCCTATCTGACCATTCAGGGCAGCCTGTCCGCCGGTGCCATCATCGCGGCGTCCGTCGCGTCTGCCCGCGGCCTTGCCCCGGTCGATCTCGCGATCGGGAACTGGAAGAACGTGGTGGGCGCGCGGACCGCGTTCGACCGCCTGAAAGGCACGGTGGCCATTCTCGATCAGGCCAAGGTGCAGATGATGCTTCCCGCACCGGAGCGCTCGCTCAAGGTCGAGAACATCACCGTCGCGGCCCCCGGCTCGGGGCGTGTCCTGCTTAGCGAGGTCAGCTTCGAGGTGCAGGCCGGCCAGGCGCTCGGCGTCATCGGCCCGAGCGGCGGCGGCAAGACGACGCTCGTGCGCGCCCTGACCGGCATCTGGCCGGTGCTGCGCGGCAGCGTCCGGCTCGACGATGCGGAGCTGGCGCAGTGGAACGAGGAGGAGCTGGGCAATTTCGTCGGCTACATGCCGCAGGAATACTCCCTGCTGGACGAGACCATCGCCCAGAACATCGCGCGGCTCGACGACGAAGCCGATCCGCGCGGCGTCATCAAGGCGGGCCGCATCGCGGCGGTGCACGAGATGATCGTCCGGCTGCCGGATGGCTATCACACCCGGCTCGGCCCGAACGGCACTTCCCTCTCGGGCGGCCAGCGGCAGAGGATCGGCCTGGCGCGCGCGCTCTATGGCGACCCGTTCCTGGTGGTCCTCGACGAGCCCAACTCGAACCTCGACGGCGAGGGCGAGGCGGCTCTCACCGCGGCCATCGAGGCGGTGAAGGCGCGCGGCGGGATCGTCGTGGTGATCGCTCACCGTCCGAGCGCACTGGCGGCGGTCGATCTGGTCGCGGTCATTCAGCAGGGCAAGCTTTCGGCCTTCGGTCCGCGCGACCAGATCGTCGGTGGGCAGGTGCGCACGCCCAAGCCCAAGGTGGCAACGGCCCCCGTGGCCCCGGCTGTGGCGACGGCGTCATGATTTCGGTCAAGAGCACGAAGGGCGCGGTCGAGAGCGCCGATCCCGCCGAGCCCTATGCGCGGCGGACGGTCGCCAAACCGTTCGGGCTGGCCAAGGCGGGCGCATGGCTCATCGCGGTGGCCGTCTATCTCAAGACGGCCCTGTCGGGGAGCGTCGAAGCCGCCGCGCCGGCAGGGGCCAAGGAGCACCGGGAGATCAAGAAGGAGCCGCGGCCGGTTCCGGACAGCAAGGAGGAGCATTCCTTTCCGAAAGAGACCTCCCCGCTGCCAGAGAAGTTCGACGGCCACACCGTGAAGACCTTGCTGGCCGCCGATCCCAACTCCGACACCATCGCTTTCTTCACCGGAGAGGCGAAGCTGGATCCGGCGATCTTCAAGCCGGTGGCCTATGTTCCGTCGGAAGCCAACGTGAATGGCTTTCCCAATGAACATCCGCTCCTGTCCGGACATCTCCGCAGGGTGATCGACGGCGACAAGGCCGCCCCGCCGAAGCTCAGGAAGCCCTCCAAGGAGGAGCCAGTGAAGACCCCGCAGGAGGTCGAGGGCGAGGACCCGGCTCCCGCCAAGGAAAGCCCGCCGGAAACCGAAGCGCCGGGCGGTGCGACCGAGAACAGCACCGATGACGGGGAAGAGAGCGACGGCGCGAAGACGAGCAACCGGGCGCCGCGCGTGTCAGGGCCGCTCTACCTGAACGACCTGTCGGTCTGCGCGATCCTGTCGCTCAGCCTGGCGGATCTGCTGCGGGGCGCGACCGATCCCGATGGCGACCAACTCCATGTCGAGAACGTCTCGGCCTCCTCCGGGCATCTGACCTTCCATCCGGAAGGCTACTGGGAGTTCGAAACCGGGGGCGAGGTTCAGCCGGTGGTGATCACCTACACCATCAGCGACGGCAGCCTCGGCGTGCAGCAGACCCTGGAGTTCGAGGTCACGCCCACCCATGACATCCTCGGCACCGAGGGCGACGACATTCTGATCGGCACGATGTGCGACGACGACATCCGTGCACTGGCCGGGGATGACCTGATCGACGCACGCGCCGGGGACGACCTGATCCAGGGCGGGGCCGGGGATGACCATATCTTCGCCGGTCCGGGCAACGACTGGGTCCATGGCGGGCCGGGGCACGACATCATCTTCGGTGGCGGCGGCGACGATTTCCTCGAAGGCGGCAGGGGGAACGACCGCCTGTTCGGGGAGAGCGGAGACGACGAGCTCTCCGGCGGCGAGGGAGATGATCACCTCGATGGGGGGAGCGGCGATGACGTCCTCTCCGGCGGTCAGGGGAACGACCGGATCATCGGCAATGTCGGGAATGACATGATCTTCGGCGATGACGGCGACGATACGATCGACGCCGGCAGGGGCGACGACTTCGTGGAGGGGGGCGCCGGCAACGATGTCCTGCGCGGCGGCAGCGGGAACGACCGCATGACCGGCGGCGATGGCAACGACCACATGGTCGGAGGGGACGGGGCCGATATCCTTCTCGGCGAGGCAGGCGACGACCTGATCGAAGACGGCCGGGGCGCGGACATCGTGAATGGCGGCGCGGGCGACGACATCGTCGTCGCGACCCCGGATGGTGCCACCGACCACTATGACGGCGGAGAGGGTGTCGACCGGATCGACTATTCGGCCGCCACCGAGGATCTCGTGATCGACCTCGCCGCCGGGCGTGTGACCGGGGTCGAGATCGGACAGGATTTCATCTCGAACTTCGAACATGTGGTGGCCGGGGCTGGCAATGACCTGATCCGTTTCGGCGCGCAGCCGGTGACGGTGACGGGCGGCGCGGGTCAGAACCGGTTCGAGTTCGCGACCGAAGATCTCTGGGAGGACTTCTTCGAAGGCCGGTTCGAGGCGCACAGGATGGAGATCCACGACTTCAAGGTCGGTGATCACCTGAAGCTGTCGAAGTGGGACATCCTGCACGGCAATGATGACGGGCCGGAGGACTACGAGGATGTCGTGTTCGATGCCCGCCCGTCCGCCGTCGATATCCCGATCCGCTACAGATCCGAGCGGACGGAGGAGATCGACAGGACCGTCCTCGAGGCCGATCTCGATGGTGACCAGTTCTACGAGATATCGTTCATCCTGAATGGCCACCACTCTCTCATTATCCAAGCAAGCGCTTGCTGACCGAAGGCGGGGGAAAATTCCATGCAACATACTGCGAACGCGTCCAAGCGATATGGCTCCAAGGGCATTCGGGCCCGCGTCGCCACCGGCATCCTGCTGGGAACCTTCCTCGTGGTCGGCGCCGGGGGTTGGGCGGCGACGGCGAAACTGACGGGCGCGGTCATCGCGCCGGGGACCGTCACCGTGGATGACGAACTCAAGGCCGTTCAGCATCGGGACGGCGGCATCGTGCAGGAGATCGCCGTTCGCGAGGGCGACGTTGTCGAGGAGGGCCAGGTGCTCATCCGGCTCGAAGACGCCCAGACGAAGGCCGAGCTCTCGATCATCAGAACCCAGATCAACGAGAACGAGGTCAGGCGGCTGCGACTGCTGGCCGAACGCGATGGCCTCGCCGTGATCGAACTTCCCGAAGAGTTCGAGAAGGCCGAAGGCAGCGTCGCGAGCCTGGTGCTGGGCGAGACACGGCTCTTCGACGGCAACTCCAAGACCCGTGAGAACCAGAAGCAGCAGCTCGAACTCAGCATTCGCCAGATCGGCGACGAGATCGAGGGGCTGCGGGCGCAGAAGCTCTCGAAGCAGGAGGAGATCGAACTCGTCTCCCAGGATGTCGCCCGGATGAAGAAGCTCTCCGATGACGGCCTCGTCGAGGATGCGCGTCTGACGTCGATCCATAGGGAGCGGGCCCGGCTCGCCGGAGAGGCGGGGCGGATCGACGCCGAACTCGCCCGCGCGGCGGCCCGCATCAGCGAAATCCGCCTGCAGATCCTCGCGGTCGACGACGACGCCCGTACCCAGGCGCAGCGGGAGCTGAGCCAGATCGAGACCCGCCTGTCGGAACTCAGGGACCGGGAAATGGCGGTTCAGGATCGCCTCTCGCGGAGCGATATCAAGGCCCCGATCACCGGCACCGTGAACGAGTTGATGGTGAACACTATCGGCGGCGTCGTGACGCCCGCGGAGGTGCTGATCACGATCGTCCCGCATGACGCGGCGCTGAAGGTGACGGTCAAGCTCAGCCCCGCCAGCATCGATCGGGTCGATGAGGGGCATCTCGCGCGGATGCGCTTCACCTCCTTCAACCAGAGGGTCACGCCGGAGATCATCGGCCGGGTCGCGCATGTCTCACCCGCGGCCTCGACCGACGCGGCGACGGGGGAAAGTCACTTCATGGCCGAGATCGAGGTGCTCGACGGCGAGCTCGAGAAGCTTCCGTCCCAGCGGCTTCTGCCGGGCATGCCGGTGGAGGTCTACGTGCAGACCGAGGAGCGCACCGCGTTGTCCTATCTGGCGAAACCCGTGACCGACCAGTTCAACCGGGCCTTCCGGGAAAGATAAACAGTGGTTTTTTGAGAGGGAGGGGTAGGGGATGGAGAACGTCGCCGAATTCCTGAATACGCAAGTGGTGCCGACTTGGAACGCGTTCATGAACGGGGGGAGCGAGATCCTGTGGGCGGAGCTCACCGAGCCATCGGCCATGGTCCTGTTCACCCTGGCGCTCCTGTCCGGCATCGTCAGCAGAAGCGCGACCATGTTCATCGGCGCGACCGCTCTCGCCGGTGCGGGGCTCTATCTGCAGTACAGCCACGATCTCCTGCTGGACTTCAGGGTGGCGAGCGTGCTGATCGGCGCGCAGGTCATCTTCCTGCTGGGCGGCTGGGCCCATTATCACCGCGCCCGGCAGATGAGATCGGCGCTTCAGGCGCTGGAGAGCGAGAACGAGGAATTGCAAACCAAGCTCGATCGCGAGGTCATCTGGCGCATCGCGGGATACACCACCTCGGCGCTGGACCAGAAGGCTGGGTCCAAACCCGCGGACGATGTGAGCTGATGCCTGCGAGGGCCTTTGCGGGGCCGGCGACCCGGCCCCCGAGCAGGCCCACCTGGCGCCCTGTTCTTCATCTCCGGCCGCCCCCGTCGAACGGGCAATTCGATAGCCACTCGGCCCTCTCTCGGCCGGAGAGTTGGGCCTCACCAAGGAGGCTTGAGCCCATGCCAGGGCAGGCGCTCATGTTCCAGCCATGAACTCTCCGGCAGACCGCGGGAATGACGGGCTTCGGAGCGATCTTCATAACCCCGCGTCCGCCCGCGCAGCGACCTCAGGACAGGTCGATGAGCCGGGCCTCGAGACGGCGTTCGGCCGCGCCGGTGAAGCCGCACGTCGTGCAGCCAGCGCCACCGCAACCGGTGCAGGACCGCATCACCAGCGATTGCGACAGCACGCCGCGCAGCACGTCGCGCACCAGGTAGTCGGGCACGCCGAGATCGCCGAGCCGGGTCGCGGCGGCCTCGGCCGAATTGGCGTGCAGTGTAGAGAGCACCATCCGGCCGACCTGCGCCGCGCGACAGGCGATCGCCGCCGTTTCCTGGTCACGGATTTCGCCGATCATGATCACGTTGGGGTCGTGCCGCAGTATGGAGCGCAGCACCCGCGCGAAGCTCAGCCCGATGGCCTCCTGCACCTGCACCTGCTGCACGCCCGGCAGCTCGTATTCGACCGGATCCTCGACCGTCACGATCTTGGTGCGGGGCGAGTTGAGATGGCGCAGCGCGGTGTAGAGCGTCGTGGTCTTGCCCGAGCCGGTCGGGCCGGTGACCAGGAACAGCCCGTTGGGATGCTCGATCGCCCGGACGATCCGGGCCACCAGGTCGGGCGCGAAGCCCAGATCCTCCCAGCCCTGCCGCAGGGCCTGCGGATCGAGGACCCGGAGAGCGATGCTTTCGCCGTGCTGCGTCGGCAGCGAGGAGAAACGGAAGTCGATCATTCGCCCGGCGATCGGCACCCGCATCCGCGCATCCTGCGGCAACCGCCGCTCCGAGACGTTAGCCTGCGCCATGACCTTGAGCCGCGCGAGGATCGCCGCGGTGCCGAGGCCGGGATCGACCTCCTGTCGCGACAGCAGGCCGTTGACCCGCATCCGCACCACGAGACCGCTCTCGGTGCTCTCGAAATGGATGTCGGAGGCGCCGAGCGCCACGGCATCGGCCAGCTTCTCGTTCACGAAGCGGATCACCGGCCCCTCGGCCTCCGGCGGTGCGGACAATCCGCGCCGGGGCGCGCCATCCGCCGCAGGATCGCTCTTCGACCCCGCCTCTTCGGCCTGGCCACGCGCCAGCAGCATCCGGATCGTCCGCAGGGTCGCACCGCGCGGAGCGACGGGCCGCCCGAGGTGGAACTCGAGCTCGCGGCGCAGCTCGGTGTCGCCGGGGGTGGCCATCAGCACGGTCTGCGGCTCGTGATCCGGCGACAGCAGCGGGGCAACGGCCTTGGCCCCGAGATAGGCCGGGGACAGGCGGAGCACGGCGTCCGGGTCGAGCCGCGCGCCCTCTTCCCACGGCGCGGCGGCAAAGCCGATCCCCAGCGCGGCGCAGACCAGCGGCAGCAGCGTCTCTTCGTCGATCAGCCGCAGTTCCAAGAGCACCTGTTCGAGCGGAACGCCGCGTGCATCGGCCATGCCGAGGGCCCGGGCGAGCTCCCGCGTCGGCAGCTGTCCCGATGCCTCCAGGCTTCTCGCCATACGCGCATTCCGCGCGGGGCTTTCACTCTTTTCTCCCTCATTCATGGCAAAAACCGCTATCCTCACCCGGAAGACCGTCGAATGGTCCGACGGCCCTTTCGTGAGTGTCGTTTTTTTCGGGTCCGCATGTGAAGGTTTTATTGGCCCAGCGATCGGAAAAGCTCCGCGCCGCGTGGCGCCTGCTGTTCCCGACCTCCGTCCTCGCCGGCGGGCTGCCGCCGCGTCCGCCACTGACATTGCGAATGGAGACGTTGCAGCCAAGTGCCGCCGAACAGTCGGCGCTTCGGGCGGCGGCCCGGCGCGGCCGCCCGGTCGATGTCGAGCTGCCCCGGGACGTGTTTCTCGAAAAGACCGTCAGCATCCCGCGCGCCGCCCGCGCGCAGGCGCAGTCCGCGATCGCGGTGCAGATGCGACAGGAGATGCCGGCGCAGGGGCGGGGCCTCGTCTGGCGCGAGGCGCTGCCCGAGCGTCGCGGCGACTGGCTGCAATTTCCCGTGCTGTTGATGAAGCAGGACGAGCTGGCGGCGCTGAGGCGCGCGGTGGAGGAGACAGGCGCGCCGCTGCGGCTTGTCAGGGCCGCCGTCATGCCAGGCATGGCACCCTTTCTCGACCGGCGCGGCGTGACCGATCGCGGCCAACGGCGCTGGACCGCGCTGCTGGTGCTGCTCCTGGCGTTGGTGGCGAGCTGGACACTGTTCGAGCGTTGGAGCGCGTTGTCGGAGCTGGAGTCGAGGAACGCCGCGCTCGCGCGAGAGGTCGCCGCGCTCATGGATCAGGCGGTGGAGGCGCAGCAGGAGGCGGTCTCGCGCGAGGCGTCCCTGTCGACGCTGGCATCAGAGATCGCGAGCTTCGAGGCGGAATACCACAGGCTGCCGATCCTGACGGATCTCACGGCGTTGCTGGAGGATCGGGTCTGGCTCTCCGCCCTGTCGCTCGACCGCGACGAGATGCGGCTCACCGGCTTTGCAGAGATGGAGGTGACGGCGGTCGTCGAGGCCATCCGCTCCGCCCCTTGGGCTGCCGAGGTCGCGCTCGACGGGCCGGTCATCCTCGACCCGGTCAGCCGGCAGAACCGGTTCCAGCTGCGCGTGACGCTGCGCGCGGAGGAGGCGACATGAGGTGGATCGGCGCCTTGGTCGGCTTGGGTCTGATGTTCCTTGCGGGGGCGGCCTTGGCGCATGGGCTGTCGCGGATCGGCACCGCCCGGCAGGCCACGCTGGAGACCGAGGCGGCGCGGCTGCGCCAGCAGGTCGGCGAACTGCAGTCGCGGATCGCGTTCTGGCAGGCGGCGGGCGCGGCGCTGGTCCCGCCCGAGGGCATCGCCCATCGCAGCCCCGACGAAACCAGCAGCACCCTCGCCGTGCAGAAGGCGCTGTTCGAACTCGGCGCCGAAGCGGGTCTGACGCTGTCGACCATCGGCGCCGCGCCGCCCCCTGCAGGCTTCAGCCAGCCCGTGGTGGCGGTCGAGCTGGAGGCGCGCGGCCCGATCGGGGCGGTCGCGACATACCTCGCCGGGCTGGAAGCGGTGGAGCCGCGCCTGGCCGTGTCGCAGATGGTGATCCGCGCCGCGCCGCGCGGATTCGAGGCCGCGCAGCGGATGTCGCAGGTGACGATGCGGCTGGTGGTCTGGGGCTTCTGGGTGCCGACCACGGAGGAGCTGTAGCATGAGAGCCCTGCGCCACCTGCCGCCACTCGCGCATGTCGCGCTGCTCGCGGGCTTCGGGCTGGCGCTGGACTGGAGCCGCGAGCCTCCCATGGCTCTCGTATCGGCCCGCCCCCAGACCGGTGATGCGGCCCCCTCCGCCCCGGGCGATCGGCTGTTCGCCTTCTCCGGGCCGAGAGACTACGGCGACCGCCTTCAGGAAATAGCCGAACGGCCGCTCTTCGTGCATGGCCGGGGCAGGGCGGTGGCGTCGGCCCCGCCGCCCGCCGAGAGACCGCCCGAAACCGCCCCGGAAGCACCGGTCCAGATCTTCGTGAGGGGCACCATGGTCGATGCTGGAGGTGGCCAAGCGCTGCTGGATATTCCCGATGGTGAAGGGGAGGTCTGGGTAAGGCTGGGCGACAGCATCGCCGGCTGGCGAGTGGAGGAGATCCTCGTCGGGTCGATACGGCTGTCGCGCGACGGCGAAGATCGAACGGTTCGGCTGTTCGAATGAGGGGCAGGACGACATGCCATGACCTGCTCGCCCTCGGGCCGGCCGCGCGCGATGTCTCCGCACCGCTGGCCGGATCGTAGGGGAGCGAGAGGTGCCTGTATTCGCCTACAAGGGTTACACCTCCGCCGGGCAGAGCGAGCGCGGGCGGCTCGAAGGGACATCCGAGGGAGCGGCCTACGAGACGCTTCAGGCGATGGGCCTTTCGGTCGTGGAGCTGCGGGAGGCGGGCGCGGGCGCCTCGGTACCGTGGTATCGGCGAGAGGTCGGGTTTGGGGCCGGGCAGATCCCGCTCGAAGCGCAGGCCGCGCTGGCCGAGCAGATGGCGGTGCTGTTCCGGGTCAGATTGCCGATCCTCGAAATCCTCAGGGTGCTGGGCGCCGGCACCCAGCGGCGCGACGTTCGGGGGCGGTTGGAGCGGGTGGCCCGACTGGTCGCCGAGGGCCTGCCCTTTGCCGAAGCCTTCGCCCAGGCCGGGCCGCGCGTCGCCCCGGTCTTCACCACGCTATTGCGGATGGGCGAGAGCTCGAACGAGATGCCGGACCTGCTGCAGGATCTGGCCAAGCATCTGCGCAGCCAGCAGCGGCTCCGCGCCCAGATCGCGGCGGCGCTGATCTACCCGGCGGTGCTCGTGGCGGTCGGGATCGGGGTGCTGGTGCTGGTGAGCCTGACCTTTGCCCCGGCGCTGGAGCCGCTGTTCCAAAGCCGCGGCCTCGCGCCGCCGACCGGGCTCGCGGTGTTCCTGTCGTTGCGCGATCTCGTGGCGAATTGGGGGGTCTGGCTCGGGCTGGCGGTGGTGGCGGTGCCGGGGCTGGTGGCTCTCGCCCTGCGGCTCGCACGGGTGCGGGTCGTGACGCGGCTGCCGGTGATCGGACGGCTGGCGCAGGACACCGCGCTTCTCCGGATGTCTCGCGGGCTGGAACTGCTGCTCCGCTCGGGCATGTCGCTGCCCGACGCCCTCGACCTGCTCGGCACGTTGCAGCCGGGGGCCGCGCATGCGGCAGCCATGCGCGCGGCGGCAGAGCGCTTAAGGAGCGGCGGCCGCGCCCATGAGGCATTTGCGCAGGCGCCCCGGATGCCGCTGCTGTTTCTCGAGCTCTTCCGCATCGGCGAGGAGACCAACACGCTCGGCGCGGTTCTGGGGACATTGTCGGCAGCGCTCGCGGCCCAGATCGAGAGCCGTATCGGGCGACTGCTGCGGGCGCTGACGCCGGCGCTGACGCTTATCGTCGGCGCGCTGGTCGGCCTGCTGGTCCACGCGGTGATGGAGGCCGTCTTCTCGGTGAGCGACCTTGCGTTCTAGGTTCGCCCGAAACGCGGCCACGCGCCGCCGCGCGACCTCAGGCTTCACCATGCTCGAGGTGCTATTGGCCTTTGCGATGCTGACCATCGTGACCGGCGCGGTGCTGGGCGTGACCAGCTCGGCGCTGCAAGGGAGCGCACGGCGCGTGGAGCGGGCCTGGCTGGTCGAACTCGCGCGCTCGGTGACCGAAGAGCATCTGGCCACCCGGCGCTCCGTCGCGACGGTGGAAAGCCTCGGCCAGTATGAGGAGTGGCATTGGCGCATCGAAGAGCGACCGGCCGAGCCCATCGTCGCCATGCCCGGTGTGGCGCTGGACGGCTACGTGACGGTGGCGGTCTCGGTCTGGAACGGCACCGCGCCCGAGCGGGTGGTCACCCTCGAAAGCGTCGTCGCCGAAAGGCCCGCGCCATGAGGTCGAAGGGGGACCGGCCCGCTGCGCCGCGCCGTCCACGGCGCAACCCCCGGGCGGGGGTGACACTGCTCGAACTTCTGGTGTCGCTCGCGATGATGGCGGCGCTGGCGCTGATCCTCGCCTCCACTCTCGACGTGACGGCGCGCGGCGCAGGCCGCCTCGGCGCCGAGGCGCGCGGGCTTGCGCCGCTGCTCGATCGGGCGACGCTGCGCCGCTGGATCGAGGACATGCCGCCCGGCGCCATCCTCGCCGGCAGCGCCGAGCGGATGAGCTTCGACACGCTGATCGACGCGCCGCCGTTTTGGGCGGGCGAGCTGACGCGGATTTCGATCGAGCGGTCGGGCGACGCGGTCCGCGCCGTAGCGCTACTGCCGAGCGGCGACATCGGGCGGGAGATCCTGTTGTCGGAAGGAAGCGCGGGCTTCGCCCTCGCCTATTGGGGCCGTCTGCCGTCGGGCGTCGGCCACGCGTGGTTCACGGAATGGCCGCCCGGCGCGGGTTTGCCGGACCTCGTGCGGATCAGCTATGACCGCGACGGCCGCGCCGCGCCGCCGCTCAGCGTGCGCCCGGCGCGCGCGGCGCATCACAGCGTGATGTCGCTGTCTTCCCTGTCGCCGCCCGGCTGACCGTCCCGGCCCAGCGTCAGCAGTTCGAAGCCGCCATCCGGCGCGGGGTAGCGATAGAGGAACCTCCGCCCCCAAGGGTCGGTCAGCCCGTCCGGCCCCTCCAGATAAGGGCCGCGCCAATCGGCGAGACCCGAGGGCATGGCGATCAGCGCGTCGAGCCCTTCGGCCTCGGTCGGGTAGCGGCCGATATCGAGGTAGTAGAGTTGCAGCGCGCTCTTGAGGTTGGCCATGCTGACCTGCGCGGCCTGCGACTTGGCCCGGCCGAAGCTGTCCATCAGCCGTGGCGCCGCCAGCCCGGCCACCATCACGACGATGGCCATGACCACCATGATCTCGAGCAGGGTGAGCCCGGCTCGGGGGTTTCGTCGGGACCTGTCGCGGTTCAGTGCCATGGCATGCCCGGAAGTTGCAACAAAAAGACCATGTATATTGCGTAAGCCAGGAAGGGCCCGAAAGGAATTCCCAAATGGGTTGTATTCCCGCGGCCGCGCCGCGCCGCCAGCGCCGCCGCGATGCCGCCCACGCAGGCGATCAGCAGCGCCCACCAGATCGCGGCGAAGCCGGTGCAGAGCGTGCCGGCGCCGATCAGCTTGGCATCGCCGATCCCCAGCGCCTCGCGCCCGATGCGGCGAAAGGCGAGGTCGCCGCCGGTCCAGAGCACCGCGGCCAGACCGAGCGCGAGGGCGATTTCACTCCACAGGCTCGCCGGGCGCGCGACCCACTGGAACAGAGCGCCGCAAAGCGCGATGCTGATGATGGCGGTATCGGGGATCTCGAACCGGCGCAGATCGGTGACGCTGAGCCAGATCAGCGGCACTGCGAGCACCGGCGCGAGCCACGCGAGACCACCCGGGGAGGCGTGCCATGACACCAGCAGGAACGTCGCGCCGTAGACGGGGACGAGAACGATGAGGACCGAAGCAACGGATCCGGACATGGGAAACCAACCAGCAGCCATACGCGAGCCTAGACGCGGCATGGTGCTACTCGCAACGCTTGGTGGCGTGCTGATGCTCGCCTCCATGGCGCTGGCGCTCGAAGCGCGCGGCGCGGCGACCCGGAAGGTGCTGGCCGGGCTGGAGCGGTCCCACCGGGAGGCGGTGGACGCGGCCTCGGCGCGCGAGCTGCTGCGAGGGGTGCTGGCCGAGGCGCGGCGCGGCGCCGTCCCGCACCCGGAGCTGTCGCGGCTCGATGGCACCCCGTTCGAACTCGCGCTGGACGGGAGGCTGTGGGAGGCGCGCGTGAACGACGTCGATGGGCTGGTCGATCTCTATCTCGCGCCGCCGGAGGTGCTGGCGCTGCTGCCGGCGGATGCGGGCGAGATCCTGCGCCGCCGACAGGCGCTGCTGGCCGAACTGCCCCCGGGAGCCCGGTTGTCGAGCGAGACGCAGTTGCTGGCGCGGCTCGGTTTCGACGCGGCAGAGCGGGACCGCCTCGGGCCGTTGGTCACCCAGCTGGCCCGCACCGGGCAGGTCAATCCCGACCTCGCCCCTGCCGCCATCCGTGCCGCAGCGGCGGCGCTGCCGGGGGCCGATCTGGCCGCGGGCCGGACCGCCGAGATCTCGCTGCGCCGCCTGCCGACCCCGCCGCCTCAGTAGAGGCCGTTGATCTCGAGCGGCAGCCGCCGCACCGCGCGCTGCCGCAACGCCGGGACCGCGCCGGTCGGTTGGGTGTCCGCCGCCTCCGCCGCCTGCAGGCGCGAGAGGCTGCGCGTGGCTGCGGCGCGCACGTCGGTCGGGTCGAACAGCACGGTCGGCCGCATGAACACGAACAGCGTCCGGCGGGTGCGTTCGGCGCTGCGCGAACGGAACAGCTCACCCACCACGGGGATGTCGGCGAGGCCCGGCACCTCCTGCTCGGTGGACTGACGATCATCCGAGATGAGCCCGCCCAGCACCACGGTGCCGCCGCTCATCGCCTGGACCGTGGTTTCGATCACGCGGCGGTTGGTGACCAGATCGGCGGCGCCCTGCACCGACGCGTTGACCAGCGACGATACCTCCTGCGAGATCTCGAGCCGCACCACCCCGTCCGAGGTCACGCGCGGCAGCACCTGCATGGTGATGCCGACATCTCGCCGCTCGATCGTGGTGAAGGGGGTGAGCGAGTTGCCGTCGGTGACGAAGCTGCCGGTCCGGAACGGCACGTTCTGGCCCACCACGATCGTCGCGGGCTTGTTGTCCATGGTGGTAACGCTCGGCGTGGAAAGCAGGTTGGCCGAGCTCGACTGCGATAGCGCCTGCACCAGCAGACCGAAATCGTCGCGGCCGACCCCGACGCTGAGCCCGGTCGACAGCGCGCCGGCCCCGCTCTGCCCCAGCGCTAGCAGCACAGACTGCAGCGAGCTGCCGGAATTGCCGAAATTGGTCGCGACCAGCCGCCCGTCCGGCACGCCGCGCCCGAGGCCGAGCTGCGCGCCGAGCCGGTCGGCCATGTCGCCGGACACCTCGACGATCGCCGCCTCGATCATCACCTGCGCGCCGCGCACGTCGAGCGCGTGCACCAGCCTCGAGACCTCGGCGAGCTGTCGGGGCGTGCCGCGCGCGATCACCGCATTGGTGGCCGTGGAGGCCTGCACCGAGACCTGCGATGCGGGCGTGGTCGGCACGGCCAGGGCGACCCCGTCGGCGTCGACCAACTCGAGCTGCGCCGCCAGGTCGGTGCCGCCCTGGAGCGTCGCGCGGATGATCTCGGCCACAGCCTCCGCATCGGCGAATTTGAGGTTGTGGATGGCGGTGTCGAGCGTCTCGGCAGGGGCGCTGGGTGCCGTCGGCCGCGCCACATCCATGTCGCGGGCGAGGGCGCGGATCTGGTCGATATCCGACTGGACGCCCCGAACCAGCAGCACGTTCGAGCTCGGATCGACCGAGATCCGCGCGCCGGTGCCCGCCTCGCCCAGCACCTCGCCGATCGCAGCCCCGACCGAGGCCGCGTCGGCGTGACGGAACCGGATCACCTCGGCCACCACGTCGTTGCGGGCGTCGAAGCCGCGCGCGAAGGCGATGATCCGGTCCACGTTCTCCTGGGTGTCGGTGATGACGATCGCGTTCGGATCGTCAACCGCCTCCATGTAGCCGGCCGGGTCCACCAGCGGCCGCAGCACCCGCACCGCCTCGGCCGAGGGCAGCCGTTCGAGCGGCAGGACGCGCGTGACGAAGTCCTGGCTGCTGCCGGTGGCACCGGCCCCGCGTGACCGGGCTTCCGCTTCGGGGATCACCTCCCAGACGACGCCGCTCTGCACCGCCACGAAGCCGCGCACCCGAAGCACCGACTGGAACAGGGTCCAGACCCCGTCGCGGTCGAGCGGCTCGGAGGAGACCACGGTCACGGCGCTGTCGAGCGTCGGATCGACCACCAGCGTGCGGTTGGTGATGCGCGACACCTGTTCGGCCAGAACCGAGATGTCCGCATCGCGGAGGTTGATCACGAAGGTCTCGCCGGTGTCGGCGACCTGGGCCCGACCGTGAGATGGCTCTAATGCGAGCGCCGCGATCAGAAGGGGGACGAGAAGACACAGCCGCTTCAGCGCATCGCGGAGATCCGCCCTGCCGAGTGTCCTGCGCCGTTGACCGCGATGCCGTCCGATCCGTTTCACGACGCTCCCACTCTTCGTCGCCCCAGCCTGTCCCTGCGCAGTCACCCTAGGTCATCGCGCCCCTACGGCAGAAGCCGCGCCGCGTGCCCCGGCGCGCAAGGTCAAGTTGTGATGCAGTCGCGACACGCTGCGACCCCTGACGATCGGCCTGCAGGGCGGGGCAGGAGGATCGGGGTTGGGGGCCGCACCCATCTGCGGCAATCTCCGCGAAACGGCACCGCGCCGGGCTCATCGCGAAGGAGAGGCAGACGATGCCGAGGGAAGCTCAGCCATACCCTGCACTCAGAGCGCGTGCCACGACGGCGCCGACACGGCGCCGGATCCTTGGCGGCCTGGCGGGGCTGGCCGTCTCGGGTCTCGCAGGATGCGGCGTCAGCGGTTCGGGCGGCGGACAGGGCGTGCCGCCCGGCACGCGCGGCCGCGCGGCGCTGCTGCTGCCGCTGACGGGGGATGCGGCCCGGCTCGGCCAGTCGATGCGCCAGGCCGCGAGCCTCGGCGGCACCGGGGTCGGCCTCACCGCCGAGCTGGAGATCCTCGACAGCGGCGGCAGCGAGGACAGCGCGGTCCGCGCCGCTCGGGCGGCGGTGGAGGCGGGCGCGCAGATGCTGATCGGGCCGCTCTTCAGCGCGCAGGCGGCGGCGGTCGCGGCAGCGGTGCCCAAGGATGTGCCGGTCGTGGCGTTGTCGAACGATGAGGCGCTGGCCGACACCGGGGCCTTCGTGTTCGGTGTCACGCCCCGGCATTCGGCGCAGGCGATCCTCGGCTACGCCGCCGCGCGCGGGCTGCGCGATGTCGCGGTCGTGGTCCCGCCCGGCGCCTTCGGAACCCGATCGGCCGAGGCGGCGCAGGCATTGGCCAAGCCCCTTGGGATCACCTTGCGCCCGACGCTCACGCGCGCGGAGGCCGGCGGTCTGCGGGCCGCGCTCGAGGCCGGTGGGGCGGGCCTGCCGAAGGCGGTGTACCTGCCGGCCGCGGACGCCACGCTGTTGCCCTTCGCGCAGGCGCTGGCCGGCAGCGGCGTCCAGATCCTCGGCTCCGTGCAATGGTCCGGTTTCGCGCCGGTCGACGCGCTGGAATTGCAGGGCAGCTGGTTCGCCGCCCCCGACCCGCTGCGCTTCGAGCCGTTTGCCCAGGCCTTCGCGCGCGAAGCGGGCGCCGATGCCGAGGCGGGGATCCTGGCGGGGCTGACCTTCGACGGCGCAGAAATGGCGCGGCTCCTTGGCCGGATCGGCGCCCAGAACCGCGAGGGGCTGCTGCGCGAGGCAGGTTTCAGCGGCGTGCTGGGACCCTACCGTTTCGTGAAGGAGGGGTTGTGCCAGCGCGGCCTGGCGGTGCTCGGGGTTGAGGGGTCTCAGCTTACGCTGCTCAGCGCCACGGTGGGGTGAGGATACTATAAATCTCGGCTGATCCTGTGGCGGCGACATATCAATCGACAGATAAATACATAATGTAGATTACGCGGTATAGCTAATGAAGCTGTGTGCGTCGCTCAGGCTCAGACCTCATTAATCGTCCCCTGGCGCGTTTATGCACCCTCCATGCCCGAGGAGTTGGAGGCTCGGCTTCCTTCGCCCGCCACATATTCAGCGTCCCCGGAAACCCAGTTCGGCACCGCATGCATGCACCGCCTCCCGGCCCTCGCAAGGGCCGAGAGTTGCCCACTAATAAGAGGCTCGATCGGAAAACGGCGTGGCAGGACCTGTTTCCCTGCAGCATCGCTTCTCCTGATGAATTCCCATGCGCGGGCTTCCCGACCGAAGCCTCAGGCTGACCTGACACTCTGCTCCTGAGCATCGAAGAAATGAAGCTGCGACGCGTCGAAGCCGAGACCGACCCGGTCGCCGGGGACGAGCGTCGTGCCGCCGATGACCCGCACGGTCACCTTGCCCAAGGTGCCGCCGCAATCGACGATCACGTTGGTGTCGGCGCCGAGATATTCGAGCAGGTCCACCGTGCCGTCGCAGGCCCCCTGCCCCTCGGGCAGCATCTCGATGTGCTCGGGCCGGATGCCGAGCGTCACCGCCTCCGTCGCGCCGGAAAACACACCACCGCGCCCGCCTTCGAGCTGCCATTCACCGCGCGCGGTGCGGCAGGGCAGCACGTTCATCTTGGGGCTGCCGATGAACTGCGCGACGAAGAGGTTGGCGGGATGCTCGTAGAGCTCCTTGGGCGTGCCGACCTGCGCAATCTGCCCCGCCGACAGCACGACGATCCGATCGGCCAGGGTCATCGCCTCGATCTGGTCATGGGTGACGTAGATCATCGTCGATTTCAGCGTCTGGTGCAGCTTGGCGATCTCGTAGCGCATCTCGACGCGCAGCGAGGCGTCGAGGTTCGACAGCGGCTCGTCGAAGAGGAACGCCGTCGGCTCGCGCACGATCGAGCGGCCGATGGCGACGCGCTGGCGCTGGCCGCCCGAGAGGTCGCGGGGCCGCCGGTCGAGATACTCCTCGAGCCGGAGCGCGCGCGCGGCCTCCGCCACCTGCCGCTCCCGCTCGGCCGGCTTCACGCCGGCGGCCTTGAGCGAGAAGCCCATGTTCTCGGCCACCGACATGTGAGGGTAGAGCGCGTAGGACTGGAACACCATGGCGAGGCCGCGCTTGGAGGGCGGCTCGGCGGTGGCGTCGCGATCGCCGACCATGATCTGCCCGCGCGAGGTGCCCTCGAGCCCGGCGATCATCCGCAGGAGCGTGGACTTGCCGCAGCCCGACGGCCCGACGAAGATGACGAACTCGCCCTCTTCGATGGCGAGGTCGACACCCTTGATGACCTGCACCTCGCCGAACCACTTCTCGACGCCCTTGAGCTCGATGGATGCCATCACGCACCTCCTTTCGTGTCGGCCGCCGATCCAGCCCAGGTGAGCCAGATCGCCGCCGTCCAGGTGAAGGCATCGCCGCCGCAGGGCGTGCCGTCGATCGGATCGAAATACTCGAAGAAGCCGTGCGCCTCGATCAGCTCCGCCGTCTCGCGGCGCAGCCGTTCGGCGGCCGCGTGGTGGCCGCGGTCCTTCAGCCCGATCGCCATCAGCGCGTTGACCACCGGCCAAGAGGGCCCGCGCCAGTAGCGGCGCGGGTCGAACTCGGCCGAGGCCGGATCGGCCGAGGGAAAGCCGAAGCGCACCGCATCCCACAGTTCGGTCATGCGGGCGTCCAGCTCGGGGCTTTCGACGCCCGCGAGATAGGCAAGGAAGGCGGCCGAGCCGATCCGCCCCGAAAAGCGCCCGGTCTTGAGGTCGCGCGCGTCGTATCCGCGCGTCTCCGCGTTCCAGATCGACGGCACGGCGGCGCGCAGATCGGCGGACCAGCCCTCGATCTCGCTCACGTCGTGGCCGAGCGCGCGGCCCATGGCGGCGAGGTCGTCATGCGCGCGCAGCAGGATGAAGGTGATGCCCGGATCGGCCATCAGGAACGGGCCGTTCTTCACGATCTCGGCCTGGTCCCAGCCACACTCGCGGCCGAACTGCACCATGGCGATGTAGCGGTCGTAATCCGCCTTCCCGGGACGCATGGACGGGTCGACATGGCCGGTATCGCGGCGGGTGTATTCGCCGACATTCGAGCCGTCGACATTGCTCATGCCGATGTCCCAGTCGGGGCAGTTGTCGCGCCCCGACTCCCACGGATGGGTGATCGCGACCACGCCCGAGCCGCAGCGGTAGTCGCGCCACCAACGGTGCCAGGCGAGCATTTTCGGGTAGAGCGCCGCGATGCGGTCGCGGCCCGCCTGCGCGTCCATGTCGAGGATCAGCCGGGCCATGGTCGCGGCCACGGGCGGCTGGCTGATGCCGGAGGTTTCGGGCGACTTGCCCGTGCCCCAGACGTCGGGACCGGGGAAGTAGCCCGGATCCGGCTTGTGGAAGATGATGTGCGGCACCATGCCGTCGTCCCACTGGGCCGAGAACAGCGTGTCGAGTTCGGTCCAGGCGCGGTCGAGGTCGAAGGTCGCGAAGCCCCAGGCGGCGAAGGCGCTGTCCCAGTTCCACTGGTAGGGATAGAGCCCGTCGGTCGGCACGGTGTAGCCGCCGCGGTCGTTGCCGCGCAGGATCGCGCGGGCCTGCTCATCGAGGGCGGGCGAAATGCGGGGGTTGGTCATGGAAGTCATCCTTTGACGGAGCCTGCGGTGAGGCCTTTGGTCATGAAGCGTTCGAGCCCGAGGAACAGCGCCATGATCGGCACGGTCGCGATCACGGAGCCCGCCATCAGGTGCTGGCGCGGGATCTCGGAGGAGTTGAGGGCGGCGATGCCGCGGGTGAGCGTGAATTTCGACGGGTCGTCGAGCAGCATGAAGGCCAGCAGGAACTCGTTCCACGCGATCATGAAGACGTAGAGCGACACGCTCGCCAGCGCCGGCATCGACAGCGGCAGGGTGATCTGCCAGATCACCTTGAGCCGCGACAGCCCGTCCATGAGGCCGGCCTCCTCGATCTCGGCCGGAAGCCCGCGGAAGTAGCCCTGCAGCATGTAGAGCGCGACCGGGATCGTGGTGACCGGGTAGATCAGGACGATGCCGAAGATCGAGTTGCGCAGGCCCAGCATCGAGAAGGCGATGTAGATCGGCAGCGCCAGCACGATCATCGGCACCATGTAGATCAGCAGGATCGAGCGCGAGATCATCGCCCGTCCCGCGAAGCGCAGCCGCGCCACCGCATAGGCGCCGGGAATGGCGAAGATCAGCGTGATGATCACGGTGAGCACCGAGACCAGGAACGAGGTCCACAGGTAGCTGCCGAAGTTGAACTGGCCGAACAGTTCGGAGTAGCTGCGAAACAGCTCCCAGCCCTTCGAAAGATCGATCGAGAAGTCGAGCGGGTTCTGGATCAGCTCGGACTGGTTCTTCAGCGAGGTCATCACCATCACGTAGAAGGGGATGGCTACGATCGCGGTGAAGAAGATGTAGCCGAAGCCGGTCAGGAAACGGATGACCGAGGCCTCGAATTCGTGCCGGGTGAGCGCACCGGGGCGGCAGCCCTGCATCATCGCCGCGATCGGCCAGCCGATGGCGGCACCGGCGACGCCGCCCGCCAGCAGCGCGGTCCAGAGCGCGACGTCCGGCCCGGTGACCACCGCCGCCACCGGCGTGACGGCGAGGATGGCGCCGAGGGCGAGGCCCACCGGCCCGGCCAGCCGCGGCATCGCCACGGCGAGGGTGCCGAGACCGGCCCCCAGAAGTCCCGCGCCGATGCCGCCGGGACGGTAGGCGCCGCCCGTGGCAAAGGAAAAGACGACGGCCGTTGTGGTGGCGATGACCAGTGCCCAGAGAAGGCCCAGGAGCGGCCCCGCGACATATCCGTAACGGAACATGCTCATAGCCCCTCCTCCTGGCTGATGAAGCGGAAGAACAGGAAGCTGAACACCAGCAGGCAGCCGAAGATGACCACGGCCACGGCCGCGCCCGCCCCGATGTTGGAGACGGCGAATGCCTGTTCGTAGACGTTGACGGTGAGGGTCCGGGTGCCGGCATTGCCGCCGGTGAGCAGGAAGATGTCGTCGAACTTGTTGAAGGTCCAGATGAAGCGCAGCAGGAACAGCACCGACAGGATGCCCAGAAGCTGCGGCATCGACAGGTACCAGAACTGCTGGAACGGGCTGGCCCCGTCCATGTCGGCGGCCTCGTACATGTCGGTGTCGATCGACTGCATCCGGGCGAGGATGAACAGGAAGGACAGCGGGAAGTAGCGCCAGACCTCGAACAGGATCACCATGATCAGCGCCAAGGGCCGCTGGCCGAAGAAGTTGATCGCCTCGGTCGTCACCCCCATCTGGATCAGCAGCGCGTTGGCCGAGCCCGAGAACGGGTCGAACAGGATGATCCAGGTGAAGGCCACCGCGATCACCGGCGCGACATAGGGAAAGAGGTAGAGGCCGCGCAGCACCCCTTGCCCCCGGAACGACTTGTCGAGGAGCAGCGCCGCGAAGAGGCCGAAGAGCAGCGCGCCGATGGTGCCGAAGACGGTGTAGACCAGCGTCACCCACAGCACGCCCCAGAACTCGGAGCCGTCGAAGACGCGGGCGAAGTTCTCGAAGGTGAAATTGCCGGAGGTCAGCACGTTGGGGGCCTGGCCGGTGAGGCCCGGCGGGCTGTCGGGCAGCTCCATCCCGGCATCGGCAAATCCCTGGCCAATGGTGACCGGGATCTCGATGGTTTCGCGGTGCCCGCCCTCGAAATCGCCGAGTTCGCAGGTCAGGGCCAGCCCGTCGAGCGCGCAGCGCGGGTCGAGTTCGCCGAACTCCAGCCCTTCGGGCAGGGTGTCGGTGAGGACCACGCCGGTGATCACCTGGTCCTGGCTCGAATTGCGTAGCCGGTAGCGCAGCGTGGCGTCGTCGCCCACCGCTTCGGGGCGGCCGCGCAGATCCTCGCTGACCACCGGGGTGGGCGGGCGCAGATCGGCGAGGCCCACGGGCTTCACGCTGATCCAGAAGATCGCCAGCAGCGGCAGCACGACCACGAGGGTCACGGCGGTGACGGTGGGCAGCAGGAGCCCCCAGGCGAGACGTGCCTCGCGGCGCTCGAGCGGGTTACGGCCCTTTGGGGGGCGCGCGGCGGGCCGGCTCGTCTCGGCGCTCTGGCCGAGCGGCACTGGCCCACTTCGTGGGGTCTGGGCGGTCATGGTCCGGTCCTCGCGGATGGCGGATGGGAAATGGGGATTTGCGGGCGGCCCCGCGCGGGGAGGAACGCGCAGGGCCGCCCGGCCGCGATCACTGGATCGCGGCCAGCTCGTCGTTCATCGCCTCGATGGCGGCCGGGGCGTCGATCTGGCCATCGATGTACTGGCGCACCACGCGGTTGATGGCCTGCGAGTTGATCATCTTGGAAGCCAGCGCCAGCTGCCCCTCCTCGACGCCCCAGCGCTTGGCCACGTCGAGCCCGCCGACGATCTCGTCGATCATCTCCTGGTCGTAGAGCTCGGACATCGGCTTCTTGCGATCGACGCCCATCGGAAGGGCGGCCCAGGATTCCGAGAACTCCTCCGGGTTCTCGGCGGTGCCGCGCCGCACCGGGAATTTGCCCTCGGGCGCGATTGACAGCGTCTTGGTGTAACCCTCGTTCATCGAGAACTCGACGAACTCCATCGCCGCGTCGGTCGAGGCGTCGTTGGTGATGCCGAAGTAGCGGATGTCGGCCCAGGCCGCGCCCTCGGAATTCGAGGGGCCGGAGAAGTTGGTGACGATGCCGGTCTTCGAGGCCAGCTCGGGCGAGGTCGGATCGTCGTTGATGGTCGGCGGGTTGCTGTCGCGCAGGCCGGCAAGCTCGTCGAGTATGAAGGGTGACCAGATGATCATCGCCGCATCGCCCGAGAAGTAGAGCGAGCGCGACTGGTCCCAGTAAAGCTCGCCCGGCGGCGAGGCTTCGGCGATGGCCTTGTAGAACTCCAGCACCTCGGTGGTCTTCTGCTCATCGAGCGGCTGGAAGCCGTCGGGGCCGACCGGCGAGACGCCGTTGGCGAGGAAGACATGCTCGAGCACCTGGCTCATGAAGTTCTCGTCGACCTTGGTGGCGGCGACGAAGCCGTACATCTCGGGCGGGTTGTGCAGCGCCTCGATCGCGGTGCGGACCGCGTCGAAGGAGGTCGGCGCTTCGAGCCCGGCTTCCTCGAACAGGTCCTTGCGGTAGATGATCATCTGGGTCCAGCCATCGACCGGCACGCTGGCATAGCCGCCGCCTTCGAGCGCCGCCATCTCGAGCGCGCCGGGCGCGAAGGTGTCCTCGCCGAGGTTCTCGATCACGTCGGTCGCGGCATCGATGTCGAGGATGCCGGCCTCGGCCCAGGGCAACGCGTATTGCAGCGTGTGATAGATCACGTCCGGCAAGTCGCCCGCCGCATAGGCCGCGGTGGCGCGGGTGCCCAGATCGCTCTCGGTGACCGGGATCACTTCGACCGAATGGCCCGAAGCCGCCTCGAACTCGGCCGCCAGCTCCTGCTGCGCGGCAAGCCGCTCGGGCTGCTCCTCGGTGGTCCAGAAGCGCAGGTTCTCGGCCTGTGCGGCCCCGGCGCTCAGCGCGATCAGCGCCGCACCTGCCATCAGGCGGGTCTTGTGGGTCATGATGTCTCCTCCCTTGGTGAAAATCATGTGGTTTCGGTGGCGAGGCGCTTCGACAGCGCCTCGGAACTCAGCCGCGGCGGACCGGCCGATCCGCGATCCGCGAAAGCGGCGCGGGCGGTCTCGCGCAGGGTTTCGGGGGCGGCGCCGCGGATGCGGTCGATCAGCAGTTCCGCGAGCCGGTGCCCCGCCGCGCGGGTGTCGACCGTGAAGGAAGACAGCGGCGGTTGCACATGCGCGCCGTCCGGCACGCCGTCATAGCTGATCACCGAGACGTCGCGGCCAACCGCGAGCCCCCGTTCGGCGCAGGCCCGGTAGAGGCCGAGAGCCGCGTGATCGACCGCGAACACCACCGCCGTGGGCGGCTGCGGCAGCGCCAGAAGCGCGCGCGTTTCCCGCGCGCCGTCATCGGTGTTGAGCGCGCCGCCGCGGATCAGCTCCGGATCCTCCGGCAGGCCGGCCGCGTCGAGGCCGTCGCGGTAGCCCTGAAGGCGCAGGCGGCTGTAGTTGTAGGCCGTGCCGCCATTGACGAAGGCGATCCGCCGGTGGCCGAGACCGGCGAGATGCAGCACCGCGTCGCGCATCGCCGCCTCGCCGAGGATGTCGAACCAGGCGCAGCCCTCGGGATCGGCGGTGCGGCCGAACATCACGAATGGCACGCCCCGTGCGCGCAGCAGCGCCACGCGGGCGTCATGCGACAGGGTGCGCGGCAGGATGAAGCCGTCGGCCTTCCGGTCCTCGACCAGCTGCTCCATGGTGCGGACCGCGTCGGCTTCGCTGTCGGCCGTGGCCACGGTGAGGGTCCAGCCCTCGGCGCTGGCGGCCACGGAGATGCCTGCGAGGAAATCCGCGAGAAACGGGCGCTGCGCGTCGTGATCGCCGATCTGCACCACCAGCCCGAGCGCCCGCACCCGGCCGGTCCGGATCGCCTGCGCGTGGCTGAGCGGGCGGTAGCCCATGGTTTCGGCGCCCCGGCGCACCCTGAGACGGGTCCGCTCTGAAATGTCGGGATAGCCGTTCAGCGCACGGCTCACGGTGCTCTTGCTGAGCCCCAGAGCCGCCGAGAGCGCGGTGATCGTCACCCGCCCCGGCTGCGCCTCGCCCTCCCCACGATCATGGATTGCCTTGGTCACTTCGAATCTCCCTTGATTCGAAGCTCGGTTCCGAAACCGGTTTCGGCAATTGGTATTTCGTTAAAGCAGGGAAATTTCGACGCTGCAGCGCCGCATGGAAAGACCGGCAGTCGTGAACCGCCGGTCCTTGTGCTATCTTTGAGGCTCCGTTCCTCAGCCTTGAGGAAGGATGAGCAAGGCCCTGAAATCATTGACATTGGTCAGGGTCGGCCCGGTCACGACCTGCGCGTTCACGCGGGCAAAGAAGCCATGCGCGTCGTTGTCCGTGAGCGCGGCTTCCGCCGCCTCCCGTCCTGCCTTGGCCAGGGTATCCGGCCCGACGCAGGCCCCGGCGACTTCGTCCGCGCCGTCGACCCCATCCGTGTCGCAGGCCAGAACATGGATCCGCGGATCGCCCTCCAGCGCGATCGCCGCGGCCAGCGCGAACTCGGCATTCGGGCCGCCCCGCCCCTTGCCGCGGCGGGTCACCGTGCATTCGCCGCCCGACAGGAGCAGAACCGGCGCGCTGTCCGGCGTCATCGTATCTTCGATTTCGCGCGCCATGCGTACCTGTTCCCGCGCGAGGTCGCGCGCTTCCCCTTCAAGCGCGTCGCCCAACAGTCGTACCTCGCAGCCCGCCTGACGCGCCAAAGCCGCCGCCGCCTCGAGCGATTGCGACGGTGCGGCAACGATCCGGGTCTCGGAGCGGGCCAGCCGGGGGTCGCCGGGCCGCACCGGGTCGGTTCCGGCCGCCAGCGCCGCGCGCGCCGAATCCGGGACGGCGATGTTCCAGCGCTCGATGATGTGGAGCGCCTGCTCGGGCTTGCTGGTGTCGGCCACGGTGGGCCCGGAGGCGATCTCCGAGGGATCGTCGCCGGGGACGTCCGAAATCACCAGCGTCATGAGCCGCGCCGGAGCGCAGGCTGCGCCGAGCCGTCCGCCCTTCACGCGGCTCAGCTGCTTGCGCACCACGTTCATCGCCGAGATCGGCGCACCCGATGACAGCAGCGCCTCGTTCACCGCCTGCTTGTCCTGCAGCGTCATTCCCTCGGGCGGCGCGCAAAGCAGGGCAGAGCCACCGCCCGAGATCAGCGCCAGCACATGATCCTCCGGTCCCAGACCCGCCAGCATGTCGAGGAGCCGCGCCGTCGCTTCGAGCCCGGCCCGGTCCGGCACCGGATGCGCCGCCTCGACGATCTCGATGCCCTTGCAGGGCCGCGCATAGCCATAGCGCGTCAGGACCAGCCCCTCGCAGGGGCCATAAACCGCCTCCACCGCCTCGGCCATGCGGGCGCTGGCCTTGCCCGCCCCGATCACCAGCAGCCGCCCTTCAGGTCGCGGTGGCAGGTGATCGGCCATCACCTCCATCGGATCGGCCCGCGCGACGGCAGCGCCGAACAGCGCTTCGAGAAAGCCGCGCGGAACGCTGGCGGGCTGCGGAACGGATGTCATGCGGTGTCCTCCTCGCCGACGGGATCGATTGCGACGCCGTTTCGGCAGACAGACGTTGCGCGGCCGAGGTATAACGTTGTATCACGCGACTGGAAAGCACTAGCTGCGCGGGCGGAACACGGAACATGGCGCACAGACCCAAGCTCAGCACGGTCGCCGCCGCGGCCGGCGTCTCGACCGCGACGGTCAGCCAAGTGCTGCGCGGCACGGGACGGATATCGCCGCAGACGCGGGACAAGGTGCTCGCGGCGGTAGAGGAAATGAACTACCTCCCCGACGGTCGCGCCGCCGCGCTGCGCTCCGGCGAGAACCGCGAGATCGGGCTGGTGCTGCACCACCTCGCCAACCCGTTCAACGCCGAGGTCGTCAGCGGCGTGAGCGACCGGCTGGAGCGGGCCGACCACCTCGTCTCGGTGCTCGATTCCCGCGACGATGCGGAGCGGGAGGGCCGCAACCTGCGCGCCCTGATCGCCAGTATGCGCGGCGGTCTGATCTGGGTCCCGGCCAGCGGCACCGACGCCGCCACTCTCGACCTCCTCGTGGCGCAGCGCCTGCCGGTGGTCACCTTCCTGCACCGGGTCGCGGAGCGCTTCGACCATGTCGGGCTGCGCAACGCGGCGGCGCTCGGTCGCGCCGTCGACCACCTGGTCGAGCTTGGCCATCGCCGCATCGCCTATCTCGGCGGCACCTCGCCGCGCGCCCCGCGCGCCGAGCGGATCGCGGGCTATGCCGCGGCCCTCGCGGCGCATGGCCTCGGCGCGCCGCTGGTGCTTGCTTGCGAGGACAGCAAGGCCGGCGGCCTCGCCGCCATGCTTGAGCTGCGCGATGCGCATCCGGAGGTGACGGCGATCGTGTGCAATGGCGACATGGTCGCGCTCGGCGCCTGCCTCGGACTGCACCGGCGCGGCGAAACGCCGGGGCGGGAGGTTTCGGTGATCGGCTTCGACGACGTCGCCGACGCGGCGCTGGCCACCCCGGCGCTCACCACCCTTTCGATCGCGCCTTACGAGCTCGGTCAGCATCTGGCCGAGCGGCTTCTCGCGCGGCTGGCCGACCCCGCCGCCGCCCCTGTTCATCAGGACCTCGATGCCTCGTTGGTCCTGCGCGCCACCACCGCGCCGCCCCTGCCCCGATGACCTTTCCGGAGACGCCGTCATGACACTCGCCCCCCGCTGGACCGACCGGCCCGACCACCGCCAATGGCTTGCCCGCGAGGCGGACGACCTGCTGCGCCTGTTCGAGACCGAGAGCATCGACCCCGAGGGCGGCTTCTTTCCGCTCGACGCGCAAGGCCGCGCCATCCGCGAGGAAAGCCTGCGCGAGATCCACGTCACCACGCGCATGGTGCATTGCTATGCCCTCGCCGCGCAGATGGGCCGCCCCGGGGCGATGACGATCGTCGATCACGGCTTGCGTTTCCTGCGCGAACGGCACCGCCAGCCAAATGGTGGATATGCCTGGGGCGTCACCTCTCGGGACGTGCCGGATCCGCGCCTGACGGGGTATGGCCACGCCTTCGTCCTGCTCGCCGCCGCCAGCGCGAAGAAGGCCGGGCACCCGGATGCGCAGGGGCTGCTGGATGACGTGACCGGGGTGATCCGGGACAGGTTCTGGGAGGAGGATGCCGGCGCGATCCGCGAGGGCTTCGACGCCGAGTGGCGCGAGATCGAGCCCTATCGCGGCCAGAACTGCAACATGCACCTGACCGAGGCACTGATGGCCGCCTTCGAGGCCACCGGCGACGCGGAGCATCTGCGCATGGCCGATCGGATCGCCGAGCTGATCGTCAACCGCCGCGCGCGCGAGAACGGTTGGCGGCTGGCCGAGCACTTCCACGCCGATTGGAGCGTCGATCACGGCTATGACGGCGATCCGATGTTCCGCCCCGCCGGGCTGACGCCGGGCCATTCGCTCGAATGGGCGCGGCTCCTGGTCCAACTCTACGAAACCGGTGACCGCAGGCTCGACTGGGCGCCCGAGGCGGCCCGCGCCCTGTTCGATCGCGCGGTGACGGATGGCTGGGACCGGGAAAAGGGCGGGCTCTACTACACGCTGGGCTGGGACGACCGCCCCGCCATTTCCGAGCGCTACTGGTGGCCGGTCTGCGAGGGCATCGGCGCGGCCCATGCGCTCTCCGAACTCGACGGCGATCCCGTCTACGAGGAGTGGTACCGCCGTTTCTGGGACTTCGCCGCGTTGCACCTGATCGACCGCGAACATGGCGGCTGGCACCCGCAGATCGACGCCGATGGTCGGCCGTCCTCGGACCCGTTCTTCGGGAAGCCGGATCTCTACCACGCGCTGCAGGCCTGCATCATCCCGCTGCATCCGCTGACCGGCAGCCCATTCGCGCAGCCGCCCAAACCGGCCGGATAGGGTCAGGCAGGCGGCGCCGTTTCGTCGCACGGGTCCCCCGCTTCGATGCGCGGGGCCGTGCGATGCCGAAGCCTCAGGCCCGCATATATGCCCAGCCTTCGTGCTGCCGCGTCGCGATGTGAAGTACGGCGGCGGGAACGATGCGCGCCGATTGCGGAGCGGTGAGATCCTGCGCGGCCAGCGTGTTGCCGCAAAGCAGGAGCGGCGGCTCCAGCTCGCCGGATTCGAGCGCGGCGGGCACGGCACCGGCATTGGCCACGATCTCGACCTCGGCGGTGGGATCGGCGCGCAGCAGGTTGCGGGCGTTGGATCGGGCCCGCGCGAGCGCGGCCGGGGTGGGGGCGTGGATCAGTAGTCGCAGGACCATGTCACAGGGCCTCCTGGATGTCGGTGACGAGCGGCACGAAGCCCGGATCTTCGCGGCGATCCTGCAGCGGCAGCGCGACGCTGCGGTCGAGAGCGATGCGGGCAGGCTGGCCGGAAAGGACGATGACGCGCTCGCTGAGCAGCGCCGCCTCGGCGATGTCATGCGTCACGAACAGGATCGCAGCACCGGAGGCCGACCAGATCCGCAGCAATTCGTCCTGCAGCGCGCCGCGCGTCAGCGCGTCCACGGCCGAGAAGGGCTCGTCCATCAGCAGCACGTCGGGGCGCACCACCAAGGCCCGCGCGATGCCGCCGCGCTGCACCTGCCCGCCGGAAAGTTGGTGCGGGTAGCGATCGGCCAGATGCTCCATCCGGGTCAGTTGCAGCACCTCGTCGACCCGCTCGCGGCGTTCCTTCGCGGTGAGCGAGAGCCCTTCGAGCCCGTATTCGACGTTGCGCCGGAGCGTCCGCCACGGCAGCAGCCGGCCATCCTGAAACACGATGGCGCGCCGGCGCTGGCCAGGCCGCTCGGGGCTGGTGAGATCGATGGCCCCGGCATCGGGGGGCAGCAGCCCGGCGATGGCGCGCAGCAGCGTCGACTTGCCGACGCCAGAGCCGCCGACAAGCGAGACGAAGCCGCCCTTCTCGATGTCGAGATCGAAGCTTTCGAGCGTCGGTCTCTCGGCGCCGGGGAAACGCAGGGTGAGCCCGCGGGCGGTCAGGACGGGCGCCATGCGAGCAGCCTCCCCTCGATCAGCGAAAACAGCGCGTCGGAGAGCGTGTAGACCACCGAGATCGCCAGCATGTAGACCACCACCGCCTCGTAGGCGCCGACACCGGCGGCGGCGTTCATTTCCTGGCCCATGCCGGGCACGCCCAGAAGCTCGGCCGCGATCAGCGTCATCCAGGCCTGGCCGACGCCGGTGCGCAGCCCCGACAGGATGCCCGGCGAGGCGGCGGGCAGGGTCACCGAGCGGTGCCGCTTGAAATAGGCGCCCTGGCCGAAGGCGCGGGCCAGCTCGTGGTAGCGCGGATCGACGTTGCGCACGGCGGCATAGGTGGCGAAGTAGTTCACCCAGAACACGCCGATCGAGATCACGAAGGCCGCGCCCGCATGGCTCACCTTGAACCAGGCGATGGCAAAGACCACCCAGGCCAGCGGCGGGATCGGCCGCAGGATCCGCGCCAGCCAGGCATGCGCGGCGTCGAGTCTCGGCATGGTGGCGGTGGCGAGGCCGACAGCCACGCCCAGCACCGACCCGAGGGTCAGCCCCCAGACATAGTGGATCAGCGAGGAGCCGATCGCGGGCATCAGCCGCCCGGAGGCGATCTCGTCCCGGATCGCGGCCGGCACGAGGAATGGGTCGGGCATGGTGCCGGGCGAGGTCCAGCCGAAGCTGCCCGCCGCCTTCCACAGCGCGATGAAGGCGACGAGACCGGCGGCGCCATACACGGCCCGCCGCATCCCGCGCGGCGCGGCGGTGCTCATCGTGCGGCTGCGCGCTCGAAGACGTCGAGGTCGAACAGCGCGTCGAGATCGACCGGCTGCGCCAGCGTGCCGAGCTCGATCTGGAAGTCGTGCATCGCGCGGGTGCCCTCGACGATGCGGTTCGGATCAGCGACGAACTGGTCCGAGGAGCGGGTGATCGCGGCCTCGACCACGGCCGGGTCGAGACGGCCGCCGCCGACATGCTTGGCCACCATCGGCGCGGTCGCCGCCGGATCGTTGGCGAGCTGCTCGGTCGCGGCGATATGGGCGGCGACGAGGGCCTCGACCGCCTCGGGCGACTGCTCGAGAAGCCCCTCGCGCACCGCAAGCACCGCGCCCGGCTGGTCGGGGAACATCTCCGCCCCGGCCGCCACCACCACCGCGCCCTCGACGCGGGCCAGCGTCGTCGAGACGACCGGCTCGAGGATCGCGGCGCCATCCACGGCGCCGGTCAGCAGCGCCTGCTGCACCTGCGCCGTGCCCTGATGGATGATCTCGATCAGGTCGGGATCGATCCCGGCCTCTTCGCGCAGCCAGTACTGCAGCACGGTCTCGGGTACCGAGCCGGTCGGGAAGGTCGAGATCACCGGCTTGCGGCCTTCCCGCGCGGCGAAGGCTTCGAAGGCCGCCGCGGCGTCGTTGCCCTCGAAATCCATCGCCAGCGGCGGCAGGGCGACGAGCGAGATCTGCTCGACGATGTTGGAGGCGACGACCTTGATGTCGGCACCGCGGCCGCGCGCCACCATGGCGGGACCGATGCCGAGATAGGCGACGTCGAGCTGACCGGCGAGCAGCGCCTGCACCATGGCCGGGCCGTTCTGGAACTCGACCAGTTCGGTGGAGAGCCCGGCCTCGTCGAGAGCGCCGTTCTCCAGCGCCACGAAGAGCTGCGACACCGGCAGGATCGGCATGTAGCCGATCTCGATCTCGGTGTCCTGCGCCAGCACGGGGGCTGCTGCCAGGCTGGCGGCGAAAAGGGTGGTGATTGCGGTCTTCATCTCGGGGCCTCGCGCTGGTGTGGCAGTGACTTAGCCCGGCCAAGCGACCGGCGGGAGGAGGGGCCCGAGAAAAGGGAAGGCCGTCTTCGCGCGCCTTGCCGGAAAGACCATGTGTTCCGCACCGCGCCCAGGAATGAGAAGGCAATTCCCGTCCGAGATGCGGAAGTGCGCGCGGCACTGCCCCTCGCCCGCGGCCCGATCGGCCACGCATTGAATTTGCCGGAATCGCGCCACGCCGAACCGGTCGGGGATAGGCTGCGCGTCGCGGCTGTTCCGACACCGGGCTGCCATGAAATGCCGGTCTTTCGGGGCGAGGGCCATCTCGGCGCGGCAGTCGAAGGACGCGGGATGCCGTTGCATCGCCGCGCCCTCCGACCTGCGCCGGTTCTCGGTCAGTCGTCTTGCAGGAAGAACCGGATCATGGCCTTCGACGCGTCGGGCCCCTGCGGGTCGGTATAGGTGCCGGCAGAGCTTCCGCCGGACCAGGCATGGCCCCCGCCGGACACGATCCAGCTCTCGGCCCGGACCCTGCCCTCCGCGTCCTTGTGGAGCCTGCGGCGATAGGGGCGCGCAGACGCGTCTTCGACTGGCGCGGCGTCCTCGCCCTGCGATCCGAGGATCCGCTGCGCGTTGGAGATGTCGACCGTGCGGTCGGAATCGCCGTGGATGACGATCAGTCGCGGCCCCGTGGCGGCGGCGGCGCGGCCCGCCGAGCCCTGCCCCCGCATCGCGGAAAATGCCGACACCATGTCCTGCGCGGCACCCGCCGGCAGTCCGGAATGCACCCCGATCGCCCCGAAGAGGTCGGGATGCGTCTCGGCCAGGATCGCCGCCATCGCACCACCCGCCGACAGCCCGGCCACGAAGCAGCGCTTCGGCCCGAGGCCGAATTCGGCGCGCAGCGCCTCCGTCAGCCCGGCCAGGATCGCGGGCTCCCCCTGCGCGGCCCGCTGATGCCCTGCCTCGAACCAGTTCCAGCACGCCATCATGTTGTACTCGCGGGTCTGCTCGGGCCAGGCGACCGCGAAGCCGGCCGCCTCGGCGGCGGCGTTCATGCCCGTCCCCCGCGCGAAATCCTCCGGCGTCTGGGTGCAGCCATGCAGCATCACCACGAGGCCCTGCACCTGTGCGGCGCCACAGGAGGGAATGTAGAGCCGGTAGTTGCGTGTACCTTGGGCGCAGCTATGGCTGCGCGACAGGAACTGCGCCCCTTCGGGCATCTCCGGCACCGCCGTGGAGCCGGGCGAGGCGCCTCCGCCATTCGGCAGGCCCTGCCCCGGCAATCCAGCGAAGGCACCCGTAGGCAATCCGGACCGCGCGCCGCCAAGCGGGCCGCAATCGGCACAGCCGGACATCTGCGCTTTCAACCGCGCGAACAGCGAGTTGGCCGGGGAGGTTTCGCCCTTGCCGCCTTCGCTCGCGTCCTCGTCACCGACGATCTCCGCATCCTCGACCTGCGGATCGCGCCGCCATTTCGCGGCACGCGGCAGGCGGGGCTGTGCTGCAGTCGCCGGCTCCGGTCGCTCGGACCCTGCGGTCCCGTTCAGCGCGGCCTGTATCTCGCGGGTGGCGCCCATCGGATCCTGCGCGCGCACGGCCGCCAACGCCCGCTTCATCGCGGCGCTCATGTCGAAACTCATCTGCTCGTCCTTTCACGGCCCCCTGCGGGGCATCACGTCATCCTGTCCGCCAGAGCGGTCTTGAGAGCAGGGCTCGCCTGAAGCGCGCCCAGAACGGTCAGCGAGGCGATGGTCTGCCGCGCCAGATCGGGATCGATGTCGGGGGCGAAGCGGGCCAGCCCGACGACACGGATATGGAGCATCTCGCCGCGGTCACGCAGTGCTTCGAGATCGGCACGCAGGAAGTCGTAGAGACCCATCTCCAGCTGGTGCCGGGCCACGGAGCGGTCGATTTCGTTGGACTGCGCCGCCAGCTGCGTGCGGATCGCGGTCCGGATGAAGTCGGTCCGATTGGTGAAGAAGCCCTCCTGCACCAGAAGATCGATCCGACCCAGATCCACCGGGCCGAGGTTTATGGTGATCTTCTCGGTCTCGGCGGTCTTGTCCCTCTTGGCCATTCCAACTTCCCTGCGCCATCCACATGGATGGTATATGGAGGGATTAATGCAATTGGCAACCACTGCGTGTCGGCTGTGACGTCACGACTATGCGAGCGGTATTCGCATGAGAGAGGCACCCATCCGGGCAGGATTGGCGTGCATGGTTTTAAGGCGGGAGCCGGGCTCCAGCGGCTCATGTCGCTCTAGATCGAACTCCGGTATTCCTCCGCTGAAATCGCGTGACCTGGCCGGGGAGTTTAAACGGCGCGCCAAACGGCCCGCCCCGCAATCCTTGCGGGACGATGCCATCCGCCGAGAAGGGGGATATATCGCGGGCGGAGAGGCCGCCTTTCAGGCTGCGCTGCTCCACCTCGTCAGGTCGTGCGAACCGGAGCCGCCGCTTCCATCGCGCCACCGAGGAAGGCAGCGAGGTTGTCGGTGAGGTCGTCCGAGAGATAACCGCCCTCTTGGACCATCGCGAAGGGCAGGCCCGCCTCGGCAATCATCCGACCCGCGACGCGGAAGCCCTCGGTCGTCACCGCCAGCCCGCGCAGCGGGTCGTTCTCGTGCGCGTCGAGGCCGAGCGAGAGCACCATCGCGCCGGGGGCGAATTCGGCGATCCGGTCGAGCCCGCGGCGGATGGCCTCGTGCCACGGCGCATCGCCGCTGTCGCGCGCAAGGACGATGTTGAGGTTGAAACCCTCGCCTTCCCCCTGCCCCGTCTCATGGGCATGGCCGTTGAAGAACGGGTAGTAATCCATCGGGTCGGCGTGGATCGAAACCGTCAGCACGTCGGCGCGGTCGTAGAAGATCGCCTGCGTGCCATTGCCGTGATGCACGTCGATGTCGAGGATGGCGACCCGGTCGTGCTTTCGGCGCAGATAGGCGGCGGCGATGGCCGCGTTGTTCAGGAGACAATGCCCCGAAGCGCTGTCGGCATCCGAATGATGCCCCGGGGGACGGCACAGCGCATAGGCCATGGGTTCGCCGTCCAGCACCGCCTGCGCGGCGGCGACGGCGCAATCGGCCGCGCGGCGCGTGGCGATCCAGCTGTGTTCGCCTATCGGCGCGGAGGGGTCGGCGAGGTGCCAGCCCGCGCGCCCCAGGATATGGCGCGGATAGCTGGCGCGGTGCTTTTGCGGATGGGTGTTGGGCACAACCTCGGGCCCGGCATTCGGCAGTTCCTGCCATTCCGTCCAGGCGGTTTCGAGAAAGGCCACGAACTCCGGCGTGTGCACCGCCGTCAGATCGCTCGCCGCGCAGGCAGGCGGCGCCTGCGTCGCAAGCCCCAGCCGGTCGAGACCGGCGAGCAGGAGCCGCCCGCGCTCCGCCCGTTCGGCATTGCGCGCGACACGCCCATGGGTGAGGCGGAACTCCGGGTCGTGATCCATGGTCTCGGGGGCGTGGAAGCATTTCATGCGGGCCGGTCCTCCTGTCGCGCGGCGGGCTCGGGCGTCGAATGACGCCGTGCCGCCACGCTTGCAGATCATTGGGCGAAAATCCAACCCGTCCGGTGCCAATGTAGAGCCGGGTCGCCGGACCGGGACAACCCGGTCATGGCGTCAGCCCATGCACGGGATGGTCGAGCGCGGTCATGACGCCGCGAAGTTCGGCCAGCCCCTTCAGCCGTCCGATCGCCGGGTAGCCGGGCTGGGTGCGGCGCTTCAGGTCGTCGAGGATGTCCTGCCCGTGATCGGGCCGGAACGGGATGGAGACGTCGGCGCGGCCCTCGGCCCGGCGCCGCGCTTCCTCGCGCAGCACCGCCGCGATGAACGCCACCATGTCGGTGTCGCCGCCCAGATGCTCGGCCTCGTGGAACGAGCAAGGGGTGCCTTCGCTTTCGCGGGTCACGTTGCGCATGTGCAGGAAATGCACCCGGTCGCCGAGCCGCGCCATCATGCCGGGAATGTCGTTGTCGGCCCGCGCGCCGAGCGAGCCGGAGCACAGCGTGATGCCATTGGCGCGCAGATCCACCGCCTCCATTAAGGCGCGGTAATCGGCCTCGGTCGACATCACGCGCGGCAGGCCCAAGAGCGGAAACGGCGGATCGTCGGGGTGGCAGCAGAGCCTGAGCCCCAGCCGCTCGGCCACGGGCGCGACTTCCGACAGGAAATCGATGAGGTGGCCGCGCAGCCTGTCGGCCGACATGTCGGCATAATCGGCCAGATGGCCCCGCACATCCTCGAGCGTGAAATGCTCCGCCGCGCCCGGCAATCCGAACACGACATTGGTCGTGAGCGCCCGCCGCGCCGCGTCGTCCATCCGCGCGAAACGCTCCGCCGCGATCTCGGCCACGCCGTCGGGAAAGCTCTCAGCCGCGCCGGGCCGCTTCAGGATATGGATGTCGAAGGCCGCGAAGTCGTGCAGGTCGAAGCGCATCGCCGTGCCGCCATGGGCGACGCGGTAGGCCAGATCGGTGCGGGTCCAGTCCAGCACCGGCATGAAGTTGTAGCAGATCACCTCGAGCCCGGCGGCGGCGAGGTTCCCCATGCTCTGCTTGTAGGCCGCGAGATGCGCGCGCCAGTCGCCGGTCTGCTTCTTGATATCCTCGGATACCGATAGGCTCTCGACCACCTCCCAGGCGAGGCCGGAGGGGCTGCCATCGGCGCGCGTCGCGATCTCGCGTTGCCGCTGCGCGATTTGCTTCGGCGTCCAGATATCACCGGTGGGCACGTGGTGCAGCGCCGAGACGACGCCTTCGACCCCTGCCTGCATCATGTCGTCGATGCCGACCCCGTCCTTCGGTCCGAACCAGCGCCAGGTTTGCCGCATGATGCTCTGCTCCTCGGTATGCGACGGACCGTAGTCTGCAGTCTGGAAGTTTACAAGTATGGTAGTATGCATTAGCTGTGAGGCATAACAAAAGAGAGCCTATGACAGAAACCCAGCCCCACCGTTTTGCCCTCGACGCCATGATGCCGGTCGGCCTCCAACTCATCACGAGCCTGCGTGAGCGCATAGTCGTCGGTGAACTGGCGCCGGGAACGCGGCTCTCCGAGCAGGACATCGCCACCGCCTACGGGCTGTCGCGCCAGCCGGTGCGCGAGGCGTTCATCCGGCTCGCCGGGGAAAAGCTCGTCGAGGTCCGGCCCCAGCGCGGCACCTTCGTGCGCAAGATCGACCTGGCGGAGGTCGAGACCTCGCGCTTCATTCGCGAGGCGATCGAAGCCGATATCGCACGACTGGCGGCGGAGCGCGCCGATGCAGAGGCCGTGGCCGAGTTGAAGCGCCAGATGGCGCGGCAGACAGAGATCGCATCGCATGCCGGCAGCAGCTTCGTCGAACTCGACGAGCTGTTCCACGCCACCCTCGCGCGGATCGCCGACCGGGCCGACGCCTGGAGCTATCTCCAGCCGATCAAGATGCACATGGACCGGGTGCGGCATCTCACGGCGGCGGAGTTTCCGGTCGACCGGCTGGTCAGCCAGCACTGCGCCATCGTCGATGCGATCGCTGCGCATGACCCCGATTCCGCCGAGACGGCGCTGCGGGCCCATCTCCGCGGGGTGCTTGAGGACCTCCCGAAGATCGCGCAGGCCCATCCCGACTTCTTTATCGCGGAGATGCCCAGGTCTGGTCGGTCATGAGGTGTCCGAGCCCGCGCCGATCTCCCTTGCCCTGAAGTTGAATAAGTGAAGCGCCGCGCGGCGAGCGCTCCTGCCGGCAGCACGGTTAGGATCTGGTGCGCCCGACAGGAGCAGAGGGCCGCATAGCCCGCCTCAATCCTCCGGCAGGGCGCGCGAGCGGCCTTCGGCGTCGAGCGCGACGAAGACGAACTCGGCTTCGGTCACGGGAAAGCTCTCCATGGAGAAGCGATTGCGCGCCCAGGCCTCGACCCGGATCTTCATCGAGCTGCGGCCGGTTGATTGCAGCCGCGCATAGAGCGTCACCTCGTCGCCGACTTTGACCGGGCGCAGGAACTGCATGCCGTCGACCGCCACGGTGGCGTTGCGTCCGCGCGAACGGGCGGCAGCGAGATTGCCGGCCGCGAGGTCCATCTGCGCCATCAGCCAGCCGCCGAAGATGTCGCCCGCCGGGTTGGTGTCCGCCGGCATGGCGATGGTGCGGATCACCAGATCCCCTTCGGGGCGCTTGCCGGAACTGCTCCGAATTTCGACCATTCTGCGCCCTTCCCTGTCACTTCCCCTACGAGGCAAGCGCACCGGGCCATGGAATTCAATCGGAGATCCCCAGCCGTTGTTTCAACCGCAGGCAATGCACCGAAAACGAGGAAATCCATGCAGTGGTAGAGCGTTGCAGGCGATCTTCTCAGCACCGCTGCAACCTATTCGGAGCGGCTGGTCAGGGGTGTCGAGGACTGCGTCCGAACATCACGAACCGTGAATATGACCAATACATCGATCTAGGCCAAGTACAACAAACTATAGGACAAACGCGCATCGCGCTTTCGCCGAACCCCCTCCGAAACCTCATGAAATCGGCCGCAGCCGGGTTTCAGGAACAAACAGCGTCCCTCCCTGATTCGGGCTCTCCTTCCTAGGAGAATTCATTACAAGCGCGGCCCGATTTCTCACGAAAAATTGTGTTAATATGGACCTGTCCCCGAGACTCGTCCCATCGCATGAACCCGGCCCCCAGAGGGCCGATGGCGGCTTTGTGCCTCCAGACCCTTAACTTCGTGGGTCCCCCCCCTCCTGCGGCTTCGGGCGAGCCTGTAATGATTTTGGAGGTTGAAATGCCCGTTTCCCCGAGCCCCTTCCTGCGTCCCGCCGATGGCCGCTACACCCATCCCGACCACCCCGACTGGGGCGCCACCGGCACCGCCCTGCTGCGGATGCCGTATTATGACCCGGCCGCCTATGGCGCGATGTCGAGTTACGGCCGCCCCAACCCCCGGGCCATTTCGAACGCCATCGCGGTTCAGGAAGGCGACACCCCGAACGCGGCGGGCGCCTCCGACTTCCTATGGATCTGGGGCCAGTTCATCGATCACGACATGTCTCTCACCAGCCCGGGCCACAGCGAGACCGCCCATATCGCGGTGCCGCAATGGGACCCCCATTTCGACCCCGCCGGCCATGGGACCGTGGAGATCCCCTTCACCCGTGTCGAAGCGCATGACGGGCACTACACCAACGAGATCACCGCCTATATCGACGGCTCGATGATCTACGGCTCGGACGAGATCCGGCTCGCCGAGTTGCGCACCGATGACGGCAAGCTGCTCCTGACCGAAGAGGGCAACATGGTGCGCGACGGTCATGGCTTCATGACCGGCGACGTGCGCGCCGCCGAGAACGTGGCACTGTCGTCGATGCACACCATTTTCGCCCGCGAGCACAACCGCGTGGTCGACGAACTCTCTGAGGCGGACCCCTCGCTGACCAGTGACCAACTCTTCGCCATGGCCCGCGCGCGGGTCGAGGCGACGATCCAGGCCATCACCTACAACGCCTTTCTGCCCATGCTGCTCGGCAAGGACGCAATCGGGGGCTATGAGGGCTACGACGAGATCGTGAATCCCGGCATCTCGATCGAGTTCTCCACCGCCGTGTTCCGGCTCGGCCACACGCTGCTTTCGGCCAACCTGCAGCGGATGAGCGAGGACGGCACGGCCTACCAGCCGCTCGCGCTACGCGATGCCTTCTTCAAGCCCGAGATGATGAGCCAGCCGGACGTCATCGAGAACCTCATGCGGGGCGCCGCCACCCAGACCGCCCAGGCGCTCGACAACGCGGTCGTCGAGGATGTCCGTTCCTTCCTCTTCGGCGCGCCGGGCGCCGGTGGCTTCGATCTCGCCGCGCTCAACATCCAGCGCGGCCGCGATCTCGGCATCGGGAGCTACAACGACCTGCGCGAGGCCGTCGGGCTCGCGCGGGTGACGAGTTTCTCCGAGATCACCTCGGATGCCGCCCTCGCCGCAAAGCTGGCGTCGGTCTACGCCAATCCCGACGATGTCGATGCCTGGGTCGGCGGCCTCGCCGAGGACCCGGTCAATGGTGGACTTCTCGGCGAGACATTCTCGCGCGTCATGATCGACCAGTTCACCCGGCTGCGCGATGGCGACCCCTATTGGAGCGAGGGCCGCGCGGATCTCTCCGACGCCGAGAAGGCGGCCCTGTGGGACACCACGCTATCGGACGTCATCCTGCGCAACACCGATGTCGAGGCGCTGCAGAAGGACGTCTTCATCGCCATGAACCGCATGGTCGGTACCGACGGCCATGACAAGATCATGGGCGGCGGGGAGCGCGACTTCATCTTCGGCGACAACGGCAACGACAAGCTCTATGGCCGCGACGGCGGCGACGACCTGCAGGGCGGCAGGGGCCGGGACAAGCTCATGGGCGGAAACGGCGACGACTATCTCGATGGCGGCGCCGGCAACGACATGCTCGTCGGCGGCAGGGGCGACGACATGCATGAGGGCGGCGCGGGCCGGGATCGCTTCGACTTCAACGTCCGGCAGGGCGGCCACGACACCATCAAGGATCTCGAGATCGGCATCGACGGCGTCAAGATCACCGGCGTCCCGCTGCGCAAGCTCGATATCGGCGAGGTGGATGGCGAGCTGACCCTTTCCTACGGCCGCACCGATTGGAGCCTGACGCTCGAGAACCTCACCCTGCAGGACTGGAACCAGCACGGCTGGAACATCCTCGGTTAGGTCCTTGCGAGGTACTGTCCCGAGCTGCGCCCCGGCGGGACGGCGCGCCCTCGGGATTGCCGCGCGGCGTCCTTGGACACCGAGGTCATCCCTCCGGGTCGACCGATGACGCCAAGCATGGATGCGGGCGTCTCGGAACTTTGGCCCTTAAGCACCGCAAACCCGGCAGGGATGCCGCCGGGCCCGCGTGACACGTCATGCGCCGTCAGCGCTTCTTCATCGCCTCGAGCAGGGCCGAGCCGAGGGCGCCGGGCTGATCCGCGCCCTTGGGCGCGCCGCCCTTCCGGCCATCGCCCTGGGGCGGCTTTCCGGGCTTGCGCGGCGCGTCCTTGCGCCGCTCCTGCCGGTTATCGCCCCTTGCGTTGCGATCCTCCTTGGCCGAGGCGCCGCCATCCTTGCGCATCGTCAGGCCGATGCGCTTGCGGGCCACGTCGACCTCGGTGACGCGCACCTGCACCACGTCGCCGGCCTTCACCACCTCGTGCGGGTCCTTCACGAAACGGTCCGCCAGCTGGCTGACATGGACGAGACCGTCCTGGTGCACGCCGATATCCACGAAGGCGCCGAAGGCCGCGACGTTGGTCACGGTGCCTTCGAGGCGCATGCCCTCGCGCAGGTCGGTGATCTCCTCCACGCCCTCGGCGAATGTCGCCGTCTTGAAGCTCGGGCGCGGGTCGCGGCCCGGCTTTTCCAGCTCGGCGAGGATGTCGCGCACCGTCGGAAGGCCGAAATGCGCGTCGACATAGGCCTCGGCCCGCACGCCGCGCAGCGCCTCGGGGTTGGACTGGAGGCTGCGCAGGTCGCGGCCGCAATCGGCGACGATCCGGCGCGCCACGTCATAGGCCTCGGGGTGGACGGCAGAGGCGTCGAGCGGCTCCTTGCCATCGCGGATGCGCAGGAAGCCGGCGCATTGCTCGAAAGCGCGCGGCCCGAGGCGCGCGACCTTCAGAAGCTCCTTGCGGGTGGTGAAGGGGCCGGTCTCGTCACGATGCGCGACGATCGACTCCGCCAGCCCGGGGGTCAGGCCGGAGACATGCGACAGCAGCGGCGCGGAGGCGGTGTTGAGATCGACACCGACGGCGTTCACCGCGTCCTCGACCACCGCTTCGAGCGACTTCGACAGGCGGCGCTGGTCGACGTCGTGCTGGTACTGGCCGACGCCGATGCTCTTGGGTTCTATCTTCACCAGTTCGGCCAGCGGGTCCTGCAGGCGCCGGGCGATGGAGACCGCCCCACGCAGCGACACGTCGAGATCGGGGAACTCCTTCGAGGCCAGCTCGGAGGCCGAATAGACCGAGGCGCCCGCCTCGCTGACGATGACCTTGGTGGGTTTCTTCACATCGCCGGGCAGCAGCGCGAGCGTGTCGGTGACCAGCTTCTCGGTTTCGCGCGAGGCGGTGCCGTTGCCGATCGCGATGAGTTCGATGCCATGCGCCTTGATCAGCCGCAGGATCGCGGCCTGCGCGCCTTGAACGTCCTTTTTCGGCTGGAAGGGATAGAGCGTGTCGGTGGCCAGGACCTTGCCGGTCGCGTCGATCACCGCCGCCTTCACCCCGGTGCGGATGCCCGGATCGAGGCCGAGCGTCGGCCGCGCGCCCGCAGGTGCGGCGAGCAGGAGATCCTTGAGATTGCGCGCGAAGACGGCGGTCGCCTCCTCATGGGCGCGGGCCCGCAGCTCGGCGACGAGCTCGGTCATCATCGTGGTCGAGAGCTTCACCCGCCAGGCCCAGCTCCCGACCTCGCGCAGCCAGCGGTCGCCCGGCCCGTCGCCCGAGGGGCGCAGCCGGGCCGCGACCATGGACTCGCAGCGGGGTTCGCCGACCTCCTTGTCGGGGCCGATATCGAAGCGGATGACGCCTTCCTTCATGGCGCGCAGCAGCGCCAGGGCCCGGTGCGAGGGCATGGTCGACCACTTCTCGGAATGGTCGAAATAGTCCGAGAACTTGGCCCCCGCCTGCTCCTGGCCGGCGACCACCTTGGCGGTGACGATGGCCTCCTTGCGCAGGTAGTCCCGCAGCTCGCCCAGCAGCTCGGCAGTCTCCGACAGCTCCTCGGTGAGGATGTCGCGGGCGCCGTTCAGCGCTTCGCGCACCTCGGGCACCGCCTCGCTCAGATAGGCTTTCGCGAGCGCCTCCGGATCCTTGGACCGGTCTGCCATGATCGCGTCGCGCAGCGGCTCGAGCCCGTTCTCGCGCGCGATCATCGCCTTGGTCCGGCGCTTGGGCTTGAAGGGCAGGTAGATATCCTCGAGCTGCGTCTTGGTCTCGGCGGCATCGATGGCGCGGGCCAGCGCGTCGGTGAGCTTGTCTTGCTCGCGGATCGATTTGAGGATCGCGTCGCGCCGGTCGTCGAGTTCGCGCAGATAGCCCAGGCGGTCGGCCAGCAGGCGCAGCTGCGCGTCGTCGAGCCCGCCCGTGGCCTCCTTCCGGTAGCGCGCGATGAAGGGGACGGTCGCGCCCTCGTCGAGCAGCTTGATCGCGGCGGCGACCTGGGCGGCGTTCGCGCCGATGTCCTGGCCGATGGTCCGGTTGATACGGGTGGCGCGATCCATGGTAGTCCTTTCATCCCCTGCGACCGCCTGCATACGCGCGCGGGCAGACGGACAAAAGGGTGGCCGCTGCTACCCCCGCGCAGGCGGGCCCGCTGGGCAGAACTTCGCCGCCGCGCGTGCGCCGAGGAGGAAGGGGTCGGGTCAGGCGTCCGAGAGGTAGTCCTCGGAGACGTAGCCGGTGATCTCGGGCGTGTCGGCGAGCGAGACGCGGCACCACAGCTGTCCCACCTCGGTCACGCAGTTGCGCCGGATCAGCGGCGTGCCGTCGGGAATGCCCAGGATCACGCTGTAATCGAGCCCGGGCCCTGCGCGCAGGTTGAGCAGCTCGTCGGGGCCGGCGCCCTTGACCACGGTTCGGGTCCCTGACCCGGCGCAGCCGGAAAGGAGCATCAGCATCAGGGTCGCGGCGATGGCGGGGCGGCGCATAAGCTCACCTTCTTGGTTTCCGTCTCGCGCCCTTTTGTCAGGCCGGTCGCCGCGAGTGAAGCAGGAACTCCGCCCGTGGCGGCGCACCGCTTGTCGGCGTATGGCGATCCCCGGCGCGGCCCTGCTGCCGCGCCGGGGCGAGGCGGTCATTTCTGCGGACGGCCCGCCACATAGGTCTGCGCCACCGCCCGGTCATCGCCCAGCATCTGCAGCACGAACAGCTCGTCCTCGAGGCGCTCCACCCGCTCCATGCGCAGCGCCATGGCCGGGGTCGCGCGGGCGTCGAGGATGACGATGTCGGCCTCGGTGCCCGCGTCGAGCGTGCCGATGCGATCCGCCAGACCCAGCGCGGCGGCATTGCCCCGGGTGATCCAGTCGAAGGCTCGCAGCGCGTGCAGGCTCTGGTTCTGCAGCTGCAGGATCTTGTAGCCCTCGTTCAGGGTCTGCAGCATCGAGTAGCTGGTGCCCGCGCCGATATCGGTGGCGATGGCGTTGCAGGCGCCTGCGTCGCGCATCCGCGCCTCGTCGAACAGGCCGCTGCCCAGAAACAGGTTCGAGGTCGGGCAGAAGACTGGCCGCGCGCCGGTCTCGGCGATCCGCGCCACCTCGCGGTCGCTCAGATGGATCGCGTGACCCAGCAGCATCCGGTCGTTCAGCAGGCCGTAATGTTCATAGATGTCGAGATAGTCGCGCGCCCGCGGGTAGAGCGAGGTGGCGAAGGCGATCTCGTCGCGGTTCTCAGACAGGTGGGTCTGCACGTGGCAACCGGGATGCGCGGCGACCAGCGCGCCCGCCATCTCCATCTGTTCGGGCGTCGAGGTGATGGCGAAGCGCGGCGAGATGGCGTAGCCCGCCCGCCCGCGCCCGTGCCATTTCGCGATCAGCGCCTCGGTCTCGTCATAGCCCTGCTGCGCCGTGTCGCGCAGATTGTCCGGGGCGTTGCGGTCCATCATCACCTTGCCGCCGATCATCCGCATGTCGCGCGCCGCCGCCGCCTCGAAATAGGCGTCGGCCGAAGCCGGATGGACCGAGCAATAGGCCACGGCGGTGGTGGTGCCATGCGCGCAGAGCAGGTCGAGGAAACGCGTCGCCATGGCCTGCGCATGCTCCGGGTCGACGAAGCGGGCCTCCTCCGGAAAGACGTAGCCGTTCAGCCAGTCGAGAAGCTGCCGGCCCCAGGATGCCACGACCTGGAGCTGCGGAAAATGGATATGCGGATCGATGAAGCCCGCCATCATCAGATGCGGGCGATGGTCGATCACCGTCGCACCGCCCGCCTGCGGGGCCACCTCGTCATGCGTGCCGGAGGCGAGGATGATGCCGTCGCGCAAAAGCAGCGCGCCGTCTTCCTCGTAGCGATAGGCGCCGGTGTCGTCGGGGTCCTGCGGCTGCGCCGAAAAGCTGAGCAGTCGGCCGCGAAGCAGTGTGTCGGTCATGGGTCGGATCCTTGGAGAGCGCCCGGCCCGCATGCGTCGCGGGCCGGGCAGGTTGCATCATTCGGCCGGCGCGGCGGCCGTGGTGGGAGGAAGGGTGGCGTCGCCCGCCGTCTCCGGTTCGGCCTGCCGCGCGATCAGCGGGTAGACGAACAGGAAGGCGGCGGTGATCAGGTAGCCCACCGTGATCCCGTCGAGTTGCGGCCACTGCAGCGAAGCGGCGTGCAGGATGCCGACCGAGGACATCACGGCCGCGGCCAGCGCGAAGCCCGCGGCGTTGCGGAAGCGCGCGTCGATCACCGAGGCCACGATCGCGCCCCAGACGAGACCGGTGATGATCGCGCCCTGCGCCAGGGCGAGGTGGCCCTCGTAATGCGCGCCCTCCTGCATCAGCGCCGCGGTGAGCGCCGCGTCTCCCAACGCCGGTGCGCCCTCGACCCCGACCGCGTTCATCGCATTGGCGAGCGAGCCCCACTTGGTGACCAGGAAGCTCGAGATATGCGGCAGGATCGCGATGGTGACCGCGGCCATGTGCTCGGGGCGAACCGAATGGGCGGTGTTGGTGATCAGGCTGATCGCCACGAAGACCAGAACCGGCGCCGCCGCGGCGATCGGGATCAGCCCGTTGAGAAGCGCCAGCAGCCCGAACACCGCCGACAGGCCGATCACGCCCGCCACGCCGATGATGTAGCCCGCATGCGCCTCCATCCGCTTGTAGGCGGGATGGCCGATATAGACGGTGGTGGGAAAGGGCGAGCCGAACACTGCGCCGATCATCGTGCCGGCCCCGTCGGTCAGTTGGCACAGCCCGACCGGGTAGACGTCACCGGCGGCCTCGGCGCTCTCGACGTTGTTCATCGTCTCGATGAAGTTGTAGATCTGCACCGGCACCAGCACGAGCAGAAGCTCGGGGTTGGCGATGAGGTAGCTCACCCCCGCCATCAGGTCGCCGATCCAGGGCAGCGGCGGGTAGAAGCCGATCTGCTCGACCTGCCAGGACGACTGTCCCAGCACGATCGCGGCGATGGTGCCGACGCCGATCGCCAGCAGGCCCGCCGGGATGTCGAAGGGCAGCCGGAACCGCCCGACCAGCCCCCACAGGATGATCACCAGCGACGAGAAGCCGATCACCGGGTTTTCGAAGATCGTGGCCAGCGGCACCGATCCGATGAACACCAGCGCGATGCCGCACAGCGTGCCGAGCATGCCCGCGCGCGGCGTGATCCGCTTGAGCAGCGGGCCGACCAGCGCGCCGCAAGCGGCGACGATGCCGCCCAGGAAACCCGCGCCGATGCCGACCTGCCAAGCCAGCAGCGCATCCTGCGTCGCCCAGTAGATCGGCCCGATCACCCCGAAGAGATAGACGAACATCACCGGCGTGGAGATGCCGTAGGGCAGCGCCGTCACGTCGCGCCCGGTCCGCTGCGCGATCCGCCGCGCCAGCCAGACATAGACCGCGACCCCGGCCAGGATGGCGATGGCCGCCCCCGGCACGATCCGCCCGTAGACGATCTCGGGCGGCATGCGGAACAGGAACTGGCAGACACCCGAAAGCACCATCAGGTTCACGAGGTTGTCGGTGAACAGCGCCCAGAACGCGCTGTAATCGCTCCGGGCGAATATCTTGTAGCTGTAGCCTTGTCGGGTCATCTTCGGGCTCCTCCCCTTGTCCCCACCCGCCCGCACCGCCGCAGATCCTCCCCCGCGCGGCCCGAGCAGAAAATTCACGTCATGACGTGGTTTTTCGCGTGCTCCTCAACACGCGCCTTTGCGCCGCTCCTCGCTGCGGCGGCATGGCCCAGCACCGCGGCCAGCGCCTCGGCCGCGACGAAGGCCGCGATCACCTCGGGCCGCTTGTCATCGGCATGTGCACCCATCGGGCAGACCAGCCGGTCGACCGAACGATCGGGCCATTGCGTGCGCAAATAGCGGGCGAACTTGGCCCGCTTCGTCGCCGATCCGATCATGCCCGCATAGGCCGCGTCGTCGCGCGCCAGCGCCTCGGCGGCGAGCAGGAAATCGAGCGCGTGATCATGCGTCAGCACCACGAAGGCCGAGCCCGGCGGCGCGGCGCGGACCAGCGCCTCTGGCAGCACGCTGAGCCGGGTCTCGACCTGTGCCGTGCATTGTGCGAGTTCCCCGGCCCGGCTGTCGACGAGGACAACGCGCAGCGGCAGGGTCTGGGCGATCTGCGCCAGCGCCCGGCCGACATGGCCCGCGCCAAAGATGTAGAGATGCGGCCGGGCGCGCGCCTCGGCCTCGGCGTCGGCCAGCATCGCCGCGCGCGCGGCGTCATCGAGCCGTTCCAGCGCGATCTCGACCCGCCCGCCGCAGCATTGGCCGATCTCGGGGCCGAGCGGCACGTCCATGCGCGCGCGCTTCTCGCCATCGCGCAGCATCGCGCGGGCGCGGTCGATCGCCATGTATTCGAGCTGACCGCCGCCGATCGTGCCATGCAGGGCAGCCGCGCCGACCACCATCTCGGCGCCCTCCTCGCGCGGGCACGAGCCGCGCACCCGCACGAGGCGCAGCCGCACCGCGTCCGGCATCTGCGACAGGGCCCGCGCCAAGGTCATGCCCGCGCACCCCTGAGACGTTCGACCGCCATCAGCATCCGTTCCGGCGTGGCGGGCGCGTCAAGCCGCGGGCAGACCCGGTAATCCGCCACGCTCGCCACCGCCATCGACAGCGCCTCGAACACCGAGATGCCGAGCATGAAGGGCGGCTCGCCCACGGCCTTGGACCGCTTGATGGTCGGCTCGCGGTTCTCGCTCCAATCGGCGAGGGCCACGTTGAAGACGCGCGGCCGGTCGGAGGCGAGCGGGATCTTGTAGGTCGAGGGCGCATGGGTGCGCAGCTGCCCGGCCTTGTCCCACCACAGCTCCTCGGTCGTGAGCCAGCCCATTCCCTGCACGAAGGCGCCCTCGACCTGCCCGATGTCGAGCTCCGCGTTCAGCGACCGGCCCACATCGTGCAGGATGTCGGTGCGCTCGACCCGGTATTCGCCGGTCAGCGTGTCGATCGACACCTCCGAGACCGAGGCGCCATAGGCGAAGTAGTAGAAGGGCCGGCCCTTGCCGGCGGCGCGGTCCCAATGGATCTTGGGCGTCTTGTAGAAGCCCGCCGCCGAAAGCTGGACCCGTGCCATGTAGGCCGCGCCGATCAACTCCTCGAAGCGCATGGCGGTGTCGCCGACATGCACGTGGCCCCCTTCGAAGCGGATCGCCTCGGGCGCGACGCCCCAGCGCTCGGTCGCGAAATCGACAAGCCGCGCCTTGATCTGCCGGCAGGCGTCGAGCGCCGCCATGCCGTTGAGATCCGAGCCGGAGGAGGCCGCCGTGGCCGAGGTGTTGGGCACTTTCTCGGTGGTGGTGCGGGTGATCTTCACCCGGCCGAACGCCACGCCGAAGGCCTCGGCCACGATCTGCGCGATCTTGGTGTTGAGCCCCTGCCCCATCTCGGTGCCGCCGTGGTTCAGATGGATCGAGCCGTCATTGTAGACATGCACCAGAGCGCCGGCCTGGTTGTACCAGGTGGCGGTGAAGGAAATCCCGAACTTGACCGGCGTCAGCGCGATGCCGCGCCGGATCACGCCGCCCTTGGCGTTATGCGCGAGCACGGCGGCGCGCCGCGCCTGGTAGTCGCTCGACGCCTCCAGCTCGTCGACGATCCGGCCGATCACGTTGTCCTCGACGCTCTGGTGATAGGGCGTCAGGTCGCGGCCATCGCCGGGCTGGCCGTAGAAATTGGCGCGCCGCACCTCCAGCGTGTCCTTACCGAGGCTGTAGGCGATCTCCTCGATGATCCGCTCCGCCGCGATCACGCCCTGCGGGCCGCCAAAGCCGCGAAACGCCGTGTTCGAGACGGTGTTGGTCTTCAGCGGGTGCGAGCGCAGGCGCACATTGGGATAGAAATAGGCGTTGTCGGCATGAAACAGCGCCCGGTCCGTCACCGGCCCCGAGAGATCCGAGGAGAAGCCGCAGCGCGCCGCGAACTCGCCATCCAGCGCGGTGATCCGGCCGGTCTCGTCGAAGCCGACATCGTAATCGATGACGAAGTCGTGCCGCTTGCCGGTGGCCTGCATGTCGTCGTCGCGGTCGGGGCGCAGCTTGACCGGCCGGTTCCAGCGCTTCGCGGCTAGGGCCGCGACGGCACAGAACAGGTTCATCTGCGTCTCCTTGCCGCCGAAGCCGCCGCCCATGCGCCGCACGTTCACCGTTACGTCGTTGGACCGGATCCCGAGCACCCGCGCCACCATGTGCTGCGCCTCGCTCGGGTGCTGGGTCGAAGAGTGGACCAGCACGTCGTCATCCTCGCCCGGCAAGGCGAAGGCGATATGCCCTTCGAGATACATGTGATCCTGCCCGCCGACCCGCATCCGCCCCCGGATCCGGTGCGGCGCGGCCACCAGCGCGGGACCGGGCTCGCCGCGCGTGAGCGTGAGCGGCGGGGTGACGTAGCCGTCGCCCGCCGCCCGCGCCGCGTCGATGTCGAGCAGCGGCGGCAGGTCCTCGTAGTCGATCTCGGCCAAGCGCGCAGCGCGGCGCGCCGCGTCGCGGCTCTCGGCCACCACGGCAAAGATCGGCTGTCCCCAGAACTCAACCTTGTCGGTGGCAAAGATCGGCTCGTCGTCCCGCCCGGTCGGGCTCACATCGTTGATGCCGGGAATGTCGGCGGCGTTCAGCACGCCGACCACCCCGGCCGCCCCGCGCACCCGCGTCAGGTCGATGGCGCGGATCCGGGCATGGGCCCGGGTCGACAGACCCAGATAGGCGTGCAGCGTGCCGACGGGTTCGGGGATGTCGTCGGCATATTCGGCCCGGCCGGTGACATGCTTGACCGCGCTGTCATGGCGCGGATCGGTCTGCGTCAGCGCCGTCTCTTCGGTGAAGTCCTTCATGGCAATGATCCTTCAGGCTCGGGCCAGGCGCACCGGCTCGGCCAGCCCCGCATGTTCGAGGAAGACCCGGCGAAACAGGTTGCGCGCCACGCTCAGGCGGTATTCGGCGCTGGCCCGCCAGTCGGTCAGGGGCGTGAAATCCTCGGCCAGCCGCTCCGCCGCGGCGACGAGCGCCGCCTCGCTCCAGGGCTGGCCGCGCAGCGCCGCCTCGGCGGCCACGGCGCGTTTGGGCGTGCCGGCCATGCCACCCATCGCGATACGTGCCGTCACGATACGGCCCGCCTCGACATGCAGGTTGAAGGCGGCGCAGACCGAGGAGATGTCCTCGTCCCGGCGCTTGGAGATCTTGTAGGCCGCGTGGATCCGGTCCGGCTGCGGCACCGGCAGGCGGATCTCCTCGAGAAACTCACCCGGCCCGATGTCCTGCCGCCCGTACTCGATGAAGAAGTCCTCGATCGGAAGGCGGCGGCGGCTCTCGCCGTGGCGCAGGACGATCTCGGCGCCGAGCGCGATCAGCACCGGCGGCATGTCCCCGATCGGCGATCCGTTGGCGATGTTGCCGCCGATCGTGCCCATGTTGCGCACCTGCCAACCGGCGATACGTGACCAGAACTCGCGCAGATGCGGATAGGCGTCGCACAGCGCCGCCTCGCTGTCGGAATAGCTCGCCCCTGCCCCGATGCGCAGCCCCTCCGGCCCGCGCTCGACCCGGCGCAGCGCGTCGAGATGGCCGAGCAGGACGACCGGCGAGATGTCCTTCAGAAACTTGGTCACCCACAGCCCGACATCGGTGGCCCCGGCCACCAGCGTCGCCTGGGGGTGGGCGCTCAGCACGCGCGCCAGATCGCCGATATCGGCGGGCAGGATGGCGCGGCTGTCGCCTTTGCGCAGCTCGACCCTGCGGCCATCGCGCAGCGCCGTCAGCCGGGCGGTCACGGCCGCCCGTTCGCGGCTCAACGCGTCCTCGGCGGGGCTGCCATAGCGGGTCACCGCGCGGGCGGCGCGGATGATCGGCGCGTACCCGGTGCAGCGGCAGAGATTGCCCTGCAGCGCGGTCTCGATCTCGGTCTCGTCGGGATCGGCGTTCTGCATCCACAGAGCGTAGAGCGACATGACGATCCCCGGCGTGCAGAAGCCACACTGGCTGCCGTGATGCTCGACCATCGCCTGCTGCACGGGGTGCAGCCGGCCATCGGGACCCGACAGGTGCTCGATCGTCACCACGTGGCAGGCGTCGAGCGAGGCGGCGAGGCGGATGCAGGCATTCACCGGCTCGTAGCGCAGCCCGGTCGCGCTCAGTCGGCCCACCAGGACCGTGCAGGCCCCGCAATCGCCCTCGGCGCAGCCCTCCTTGGTGCCGGTGAGGCGCCGCTCCAGCCGCAGCATGTCAAGCAGCGTGTCGCCCGCGCCGACGGCCCCGGTGGTGACCTCCGTGTCGTTCAACAGGAACCGGATCTCGGATCTCGGCTGCATGGCGTCACCTCCCCGCGCTGTGGCGGCTGGACCCTGCCGCAAATCCGGCTTCGAAAATACGCCTGTGGAGGTTAAGCTTTATCAACGTTTCGTTGAAAAAGAGCCGGGCGCTGTTGGTGCATTCTGGCCCGGTCGCATCCGAGGATCGGTCCCATGCCCTATATCGAAAGCCTGCATGTCTTCGTGCGCGTGGTCGAGCTGGGCTCGATCACGGCGGGCGGGCGCGACCTGCGGCTGACCCCGGCGGTCGCCAGCAACCGCGTCAAGGAGCTGGAGCGGCGGCTCGGCGTGCGACTGTTCAACCGCACCACGCGCAGCCTTTCGCCGACCGAGGCCGGGCAGAGCTTCTACCACCACGCCCGCCGGGTGATCGAAAGCCTGCAGGACGCCGAGGCGGCGATCGCGGGGTTCTCGGGCCATCCACGCGGCACGATCCAGGTCACCGCGCCGCTTGGCTTCGGCAAGCGCTACGTCGCACCGCTGATCCCGCGCTTCGTGGACGCCTATCCCGACGTCTCGGTCCGGCTGCGCCTGTCCGACCGCAAGGTCGACATGCTCGAGGACGGGCTCGACATCGCCTTCGTCGTCGGCCAGCCGCCCGAGTCCACGCTCAAGCTGCGCAAGATCGCCGACTGTCCGCGCGTGCTCTGCGCCTCTCCAGACTATCTGGCGCGATACGGCACGCCGCGCACGGCAGCCGATCTCGTCACCGGCGGGCACAACTGCCTGCTGCTGCGCTATCCCCGCTCGCCCGAGTATTTCTGGACGCTGGAAACCCCGGAGGGGCCGCGCAAATGCGAGCTGTCGGGCAAATATGACAGCGACGACGGCGACGTGCTGACCGCCTGGGCGCTCGATCACCGCGGCATCGTCAACAAGCCGCGCTTCGAAGTGGCGGCCCATCTCGCGCGGGGCGATCTGGTCGAGATCCTGTCAGACACGCCGCCCATCGCCGCGATCGCGGGCTGCCTCTATCCGCATCGGCGGCTGCAGGACCCCAAGCTGCGGTTGTTCCTCGACTTCATCACCCCCCGCTGCCGCGAAGCGCTCTCGGCCTGACGCCGCCTGTAACGGAGGGCTTTCCCTCGAAAAGGAACACGCAACTCCTCCGCGACGGACCACCGGGTCGCTGCGGCTGAGGGTTTATCAACCAGCCATAGATAATCCCCCGCGCCATTCGCGGTTAACCTAGGGGCCGGTCGAGGCTTTGGGAGGAGCTGAGCATGGATCTGGAAATCACCGCCATCCGCATCGAAACCTTCGCGCCCTATGGCGAGATCGTCCCCGCCGGTTCGGTCGAGGAACACCTGATGGATGCGCGGATCTACGCGCGGTTGCGACAGGGCGGCTCGCCCTGCCAGCCGCGCCTGCGCCGCCAGACGGCCCGGCCGCCGCAACTGCCCTTCGCGCTGCACTGCCTGCAGCGGTACAGGACCACGCGCTGCCTGTGCCTGCCCGACCCGGGGAGCCGACAGCTGATCGTAGTGGCGCGGGCGGGTCGCTTCGGGCCGCGGGACATCCGGGCCTTCGAGTTCGGCGGGCACCTCGCGCTGAACCTGCGCGAGGATGTCTGGTTCGGGGCCTTCACCCCGCTCGGCACCGCCGCGGGCGCGACGATCATCGAGGCCTCGGCCGCGCCGGTCGAGACGCTGGTGCTCGCGACACCGCTGCGGATCACCTCCGGCGCGCGGCAGCGCGTGTCGGAGCCCAATGTGCCGATGCGGAGCCACGGAATTCACGGGTAAGGGGGCCGCATCGTCGGCGGCGGGGGCGTACGAGCCCCCGTCGCCACCCGCCGCGTCGCGGCCTCAGCACTCCGGCAGGTTCACGGCGATGCCGCCGGTCGAGGTTTCCTTGTACTTCGTGCTCATGTCCCGCCCGGTTTCGAGCATCACCTTGATGCAGTTGTCGAGCGGCATGAAATGCGTGCCGTCGCCGCGCAGCGCCAGCGCCGCCGCCGAGACCGCCTTGATCGCGCCGAGCGCGTTGCGTTCGATGCAGGGCACCTGCACGAGCCCGCCCGCCGGATCGCAGGTCATGCCCAGGTGATGTTCGAGCGCGATTTCGGCGGCGTTCTCGATCTGCGCGTTGCTGCCGCCCATCGCGGCGCAAAGCCCGGCGGCGGCCATCGCGGCCGCCGAGCCGACCTCGCCCTGGCAGCCGACCTCGGCGCCGGAGATCGAGGCGTTGGTCTTGATGATCCCGCCGATCGCAGCGGCGGTGAGCAGGAAGTCGCGGCGGCGCGCATCGCTCACGCCGTCGCAATGGTCGAGCCAGTAGCGCAGCACCGCCGGCACCGTGCCCGCCGCACCATTGGTGGGGGCTGTGACGATACGCCCGCCGGCGGCGTTCTCCTCGTTCACCGCCATGGCGTAGACGCTCATCCATTCATTGGCGACATGCGGCGCGGGGCGGTTGTTCTGCCGCTCGGCGAGCAGCGCCGCGTGGATCGCATGCGCCCGCCGCTTCACCTTCAGCCCGCCGGGCAGGATCCCCTCCTGCGACAGCCCCCGGTCGATGCAGGCGTTCATCGTCTCCGACAGCGCGTCGAGCCGGGCATCCAGGTCGCGGACCCCGCGCGCCACCTCGTTGGCCCGCGTCATCGCCGCGATGCTGAGCCCTGCCGCATCGCCCATCGCCAGCATCTCGCGCGCCGAGCGGAAGGGATGCGGCAGCGCCTCGCCGCTTGGCTGCGTCGAGCCCTCGCGCGATGCCAGCAGCTCGGCCTCGGTCTGCACGAAACCGCCGCCGACCGAGTAGTAGGTCGTGGTCAGGAACGGGTTCCCGGCCCGGTCGAAGGCGCGGAAGATCATCCCGTTGGCGTGCAGCGGCAGCGCCGGGCCGTAATCGAACAAGAGGTCGGTGTCCGGATCGAAGGCGAGCGGCGGCAGCCCGTCGAGGACGAGCTTGCCGCTCTCGCGCAGCCCGGCGATCAGCCCCTCGGCCGCGTCCGGGTCGAGCGTTTCGGGCCGCTGGCCCAGCAGCCCGAGGATCACCGCGCGGTCGCTGGCGTGGCCCTTGCCGGTGAAGGCGAGGCTGCCATGCAGCGACACCCGGACCGAGGCCACCTCGCCCGCGCCGGGGATCCGCTCCGCGCCGCCGCGCAGATCGCCCAGGAACCGTGCGGCGGCGACCATCGGCCCCATCGTATGCGACGACGAGGGACCGATGCCGTGCTTGAAGATCTCGAAGACCGGAACGGACATCGGATCAGCCGCGGTTCGGGAGGCTGGCGCGTCCGCGCGTTAGGGCCTCCGCGTTGTGTGAAATCCGGTCGGTGCTGCAGGCGTCGCGCATGGCGGGCCTCCCTTGGCTGCGGGCCCGGCCGCGCCGGTAGTTACCGCCGGGGTCGGGCGTCTTCGGGTGCGACCGGCGCGGCCCTAGAGCCCAGCGTCGATCTCCGCGCGGCCGGTGTCCAGCAGCGCGCGCACATGCGGCGCGAAGCTGCGCCAGACGTCAAGCCGAAAGGCCTCCGGCCCGTCCCGCCACAGCACCACCTGCGCGCTGTCGAACACCGTGCGGACCGCCTGCCCCGGCGCCAGCTGGTCGAGGTCGCGCGGGCAGGCGATGGACAGCAGTTCCTGCGCCGCCGGGCCCGAGATCGCGTAGCTGATCTCCCGGTCGGAGATCTCGGTGAGGCTGTGCGGCGCGGTGCCATATGCCTCCCGTGCCGCTTCGACGATCGCATCGCGGGCCGCCTCGGGCGCGCAGATCAGCCATTCGTCCGGCCCGAGGCAGAGCGCTTTGCGACCCTGCGCTTCGGCGATCTGGCCGATCCGTCCGGGCAGGTCGAGCCCGAGCGCCTGTCCCAGAACGGGTGCGTTCGCGGGCCGGACCCGCAGGGAAAACCGCGCCACCGGGGCCAGCTCCTCGATCCGCAGGCGCGCCCCGGCCTCCGAGGTCACGGGAAAATCATGAGTCTGATCTGTCATCATGCGCCCCTCCTCAGAGCTTCAGCCGGCTGCCATCGGGGTCGTAGAAGGCGGTCGAGGTGATGCGCGCCCGGTGCGTGCCGTCCGGCATCGGCAGATAGACGTCGCGCCCCTCCATATCATGCCCACCCTCGATCAGCGCCATGGCGATGGACCGACCGAGCGTCGCGCTATGATAGGACGAGGTGACATGACCGACCATCTTCATGGGCAGGGGCTGATCGGGGTCGAGCACGATCTGCGCGCCCTCCTCAAGCTTCACCCCGCCATCCTCGGTCATCAGGCCCACCAGCTGCTTGCGTCCCTTGGCCACCAGATCGGGCCGCGCCAGCGACCGCTTGCCGACGAAATCGGGCTTGTTCTTCCCGATCGCCCATCCGAGCCCCGCATCCTCGGGCGTCACCGTGCCGTCGGTGTCCTGCCCGACGATGATGAAACCCTTCTCGGCGCGCAGCACATGCATCGTCTCGGTGCCGTAGGGGGTGATGTCATGCGGCTTGCCCGCCTCCATCAGCGCCTCCCACAGCGCCAGACCATGCCGCGCCGGCACGTTGATCTCGAAGCCCAGCTCGCCGGTGAAGCTCAGCCGGAACAGCCGCGCGGGGAAGCCCGCGACCCGACACTCGGCCACCGACATGTGCGGCATCGCCTCGGCCGAGACGTCGACGCCCTCGACCAGCCCCTCGAGCACCTTTCGGGCGTTCGGCCCGTTCAGCGCCACGGTCGCCCATTGCTCGGTGGTCGAGGTCAGCCAGACATCGAGATCGGGCCATTCGGTCTGGAGATAATCCTCCATCATGTTCAGCACGCGTGGCGCACCGCCCGTCGTGGTGGTGACATGAAAGAGCTCGTCCGAGAGACGCCCGATCACGCCGTCGTCGCGGATGTAGCCGTCCTCGCCCAGCAGTACGCCGTAACGGCAGCGGCCCGGCGCGAGCTTGGTCCAGGGGTTGGTGTACATGCGGTTCATGAACTCGACCGCATCCGGCCCCGCCACCTCGATCTTGCCCAGCGTCGAGGCGTCGAAGATGCCGACCGAGGCGCGCGTTGCGCGGCACTCGCGCGCCACCGCCGCCTCCATGTCCTCGCCGCCGTTGGGGAAGTACCATGCCCGGCGCCACAGCGAGACCGGCTCGAACACCGCGCCATTCGCTTCGGCCCAAGGATCGATCGGCGTGCGCCGCGTCACCTCGAAGGTGGCGCCCCGGTGGTAGCCCGCGAAGGCGCCGAAGGTCGTCGGCGAATAGGGCGGGCGGAAGGTGGTCAGACCGACCTCGGGCGGCGCCTTGCCCACCGCGTCGGCGGCGATCATCAGCCCGTTGATGTTCGACATCTTGCCCTGATCGGTCGCCATGCCGTTGGTGGTGTAGCGCTTGACGTGCTCGATCGAGCGCATCCCCTCGCGCACGGCGAGGCGGATGTCCTTGGCGGTCACGTCGTTCTGGAAGTCGATGAAGGCGCGCACGCGCGACGATCTGCGATCGGTCGGCAGCTCCTTGTGGCTCTCTCCGGTGCCGGGACGGTCATGCGCCACGGCGAGGGGCGCGGCCTCCGCCTCTTTCCCGAGCGCCCGCGCCGCGTCGGCGCCGGCCCTGGCCCCGTCGGCCAGCACGGCCTCGAAGCCCCAGAGCCCGCGCCCGGCGCCGGCGATGTGGCAATCCTCGGTCATCCGGCCGGGCAGGAAGGTGTTGCTCTGCGCGTCCCATTGCAGGCTGCCCTTGGTGTGCGAGAACAGGTGCAGCGATGGGGTCCAGCCGCCCGACATCAGCAGGCAGTCGCAATGGATCATCCGCGGCTCGCCGACGCGTCCGCCCTGCACCGGGTTCACCGTGACCGAGGCCACCCGCAGCCGTCCGCGCGTGCCGGTGACGGTGTGCCCGGCGAGCAGCTCGATCCCGCGCACCCGCGCCTCGGCGCGCAGCGTCTCGGGCGGGGCCGCGCGGGTGTCGACGATGGCGACGATCCGGGTCCCGGCGGCGGCGAGATCGAAGGCCGCGTGATAGGCGCTGTCATGCGAGGTGACGATCACCGCCCGCGTGCCCACCTTCACGCCGTAGCGGTGCAGATAGGTCTGCGCCGCGCCCGCCAGCATCACGCCGGGCCGGTCGTTGCCGTGGAAGACCAGCGGCTTCTCCAGCGCGCCCTGCGCCAGAACCACCCGCGTCGCCCGCACCCGCCACATCCGCTCGCGCGGGGCGTTGTCGGCGATCTCGTCGAGATGATCGGTGAGCTTCTGGCACAGGCCGATCATGTTCTGGTGGTAGTAGCCGATCGCCGTGGTCCGGGTCATCAGCCGCACGCCGAGGGATGCGAGTTCGGCCAGCGTCGCGTCGAGCCAGTCCCAGGCCGGCCGGCCGTCGATCTCGACGCCCGGATCGGAGAGGAGCGCCCCGCCCATCTCCGAGTTCTCGTCGACCAGCGTCACCCGCACCCCGGCGCGCGCCGCCTCGAGCGCCGCCATCAGCCCCGAGGGCCCCGCCCCCACCACCAGCAGGTCGGTATGCAGGTAGCGCGAGGCGTAGGTGTCGGGATCGACCTCCGAGGGCGCGCGGCCAAGGCCCGCGGCGCGGCGGATCACCGGCTCGTAAAGTTTGTCCCAGAAGCTGCGCGGCCACATGAATGTCTTGTAGTAGAACCCCGCCGGAAACAGCGGATACAGCGCATCGTTCACCGCGCCGAAATCGAAGGACAGCGCGCCGAGCCGGTTCTGGCTCTCGCAGATCAGCCCCTCGCGCAGCTCCTGCACGGTGGCGCGGGTGTTCGGTTCGAACCGCCCCGGCCCGCGCGAGGTGCCGATCAGCGCGTTGGGCTCGGCCGAGTCCGCCGTCACCGGGCCGCGCGGCCGGTGATACTTGAACGAGCGGCCCATCAGGTGGATGCCATGGGCGAGCAGCGCCGAGGCGACGGTGTCGCCGCGCAGGCCGGTATATTCGCGATTGTCGAAGGCGAAGCGCACGGTTTTGGCGTGATCGACCCGGCCCTTGCCGGGAATGCGGAACTGGCTCACTGCGCGGCCTCCAGCGATGCGAGATCGGGGCGCGGCTCGCCCGCCTTGTAGGTCAGAAGGAACCGGTCGCTCACCGTGTCGCGCACCGCGTTGAAGAAGCGCGCGCAGCCATGCACGTGGCGCCAGCGCTCGAAATGCGGCCCCTTGGGGTTGGAGCGGATGAACAGGAAGTCGCGCCATTCCTCGTCGGACATGGTCGAGGGATCCTCGGGCCGGGCGATATGCGCCTCGCCGGCATAGGCGAATTCCAGCTCCGGCAGGGTCTCGTCGCAATAGGGGCAATGGATCAGCAGCATGGGTCTACCTCAGTGCGCGACGGCGGCGGCGGCCGCCTCGTCGATCAGCCGCCCCGTGCGGAAGCGGTCCAGCGTGAAGGGGGCGTTGATCGGGTGCGGCTCGCCGGTGGCGACGGTATGGGCCAGCGTGTGCGCCGCCCCCGGCGTCGCCTTGAAGCCACCGGTGCCCCAGCCGCAATTGACGAAGAGGTTCTTGACCGGCGTCTTGCCGATGATCGCCGAGCGGTCCGGCGTCACGTCGACGATGCCGCCCCATTTCCGCAGCATCCGCATCCGGTTGAAGATCGGGAAGATCTCGCAGATCGCCGCCACCGTGTGCTCGATCAGCGGCAGTCCGCCGCGCTGCGAATAGCTGGTGTACTGGTCGGTGCCGGAGCCGATCACCAGCTCGCCCTTGTCCGACTGGCTGATATAGGCGTGCACCGTGTTCGACATCACCACGCAGGGGAAGACCGGCTTCACCGGCTCGGAGACCAGCGCCTGCAGCGGGAAGCTTTCCAGCGGCATCCGCACCCCGGCGCTCTCCATAACGACCGATGTGTGCCCGGCCGCCGAGACCGCGACCTTCTTGGTGCCGATGAAGCCCTTGGCGGTGTCGACGCCGGTCACGGCGCCGTCCGGGCCGCGCCGGATCGCGATCACGGGGCAGTTCTGGATGATGTCGACGCCGCGCGCCGCCGCCGCCCGCGCATAGCCCCAGGCCACCGCGTCGTGCCGCGCGGTCCCCGCGCGCATCTGCAGCGCTGCGCCCATCACTGGGTATCGGGCATCGGGCGAGATGTTGAGCGGCGGGCAGTACGCCTTGGCCTCCTTGGCCGAGAGCCAGCGGTTGTCGACGCCGTTCAGCCGGTTCGAATGCACGTGGCGCTGGAAGGACTGCACGTCGTGCACGTTATGGGCCAGCATCATCACGCCGCGCCGCGAGAACATGACGTTGTAGTTCAGCTCCCGGCTCAGCCCGTCCCAGAGATCGAGCGCGTGGTCATAGAGCTTCGCGCTCTCGTCATAGAGGTAGTTCGAGCGGATGATCGTGGTGTTGCGCCCGGTGTTGCCGCCGCCGAGCCAGCCCTTGTCGATCACCGCGACATTGGTGATGCCGTGCTCCTTGGCGAGGTAGTAGGCCGCGCCGAGCCCGTGCCCGCCCGCACCGACGATGATCACGTCGTATTCCTTCTTGGGCTGCGCATCGGGCCATTGCTCGCGCCAGCCGGTGTGGCCGGTGAGCGCGTTCTTCACGACGGCGAAGGCGGAATAGCGGGGCATGGCGCGGTCCTCGGCATGGGGCGGGGCAATGGGGGCTATCTACCTCCTTGGCACGAAACGCGCGGGCGGGACTGGATGGATGCGGCATTTCGACGTTATGTTTGCGACATGAACGACGCCTCCCTCCCGCTTTCCCGCCCCAGGCTGCGCGTCGGCTTTCTCCTCGCGCGGCGTTTCACGCTTTCGGCCTTCGCCAATTTCGTCGACGTGCTGCGCCTCGCCGCCGATGAGGGCGACCGGTCGCGGCCGATCCTGTGCAGCTGGCGGGTGATCGCCGAGGACCCGGCCCCGGTCCGGTCGAGCTGCGGTGTCACCGTGGGGCCGGAGGAAAGGCTCGGCGATCCGGGCCGCTTCGACTACATCGTGGTGATCGGCGGTCTGATCGAGGAAGGCGGGCTGCCCCCGGCGGAAATCGACTTCCTGCGCCGCGCCGCCGCGAGCAAGGTGCCACTGATTGGCGTCTGCACTGGCGCTTTCATCCTGCACCGCGCGGGGCTGATGCAGGGCTACCGCTGCTGCGTGAGCTGGTTCCACCACGACGACTTCCTCGAACAGTTCGACGGGCTGGTCCCGGTCTCGGACCGGGTCTTCGTCGAGGATCGCGACCGGCTGACCTGCTCGGGCGGCGCCAGCTCGGCGCATCTGGCCGCACATCTCGTCGACCGGCACATCGGCCGGGCGGCGGCGCGCAAAAGCCTGCACATCATGATCATCGACGAGGCGATGGCCGCCGACGATCCGCAGCCGGGCCTGCCGCTCGACCTCAAGACGCGCGACCCGCTGGTGCGGCGCGCGCTCCTGCACATGCAGCAGAACCTCGACGCCGCCCCCGGCGTGGGCGACATCGCCGCGCGGCTCGGCGTCAGCCGTCGCAAGTTGGAGCGGCACATGCGCGAGGCGCTCGGGCTGAGCCCGGCGGCGGCCTTCCTCAAGGTCCGCCTCGCCCATGCGCGTTTTCTGCTCGCCCGCCCCGATCACAGCGTCACCCGCATCGCCGCCGAGGCCGGGTTCTGCGACGTGTCGCACCTGATCCGGGTGTTCCGGCAGCAGGAGGGCATGACGCCAGAGGCCTGGCGGCAGGCCAACGCCGTGCAGCGCCTGCAGGTTTGACGGCGGGTCCGGGTCAGGCGGCCCTGGCCTTGCCCTTCACGATCAGATGCTCGGGCCCGTAGGGGAAGCCGGTGATGTTGCGGTTGCCACCCTCCTCGATCACGAGGATGTCGTGCTCGCGGTAGCCGCCGGCGCCGGGCATGCCTTCGGGAATGGTGATCATCGGCTCCATCGACACGACCATCCCCGGCTCAAGCACCGTCTCGCAATCCTCGCGCAGCTCCAGCCCCGCCTCGCGGCCGTAGTAATGGCACAGCACGCCGAAGCTATGGCCGTAACCGAAGCTGCGATACTGCAGCAGGTCCTCCTCGGCATAGATCTCGTTGAGCTCGCGGGCGATCTCCGAGCACTTCTTGCCCGGCACCAGCAGCGCCTTGCCGCGATCATGGACCTTGCAGTTGATCTCCCACAGGCGGAGATGCGCGTCGCTGGCCTCCTCGGCGAAGAGCGTGCGCTCGAGCGCGACGTAGTAGCCCGCGACCATCGGAAAGCAGTTGAGCGACAGGATGTCGCCGCGTTCGATCCTGCGGCTGGTGACCGGGTTGTGCGCCCCGTCGGTGTTGATGCCCGACTGGAACCAGGTCCACGTGTCGAGCAGCTCCGCCTCGGGCCAGCTCCTTGCGATCTCGCGGACCATCGTGGCGGTCGAATGCAGCGCCACCTCGTGTTCGGGCACGCCCACGGCGGTTGCCTCGACGCAGGCCGCGCCACCGATATCGGCGATGCGGGCCATTTCGGTGATATGCGCGATCTCCTCGGCTGACTTGATCATCCGCAGCCGCATCGCAGCCCCCGCGATGTCGACGAAGGCGACGCCCGGGAACTCGGATTCGAGCTGGCCGAGAAACTCGATGCTGACCTGGTCGTACTCGATGCCGATCCGCTTTGCCTTGCCGATCAGCTGCCGCACCGCATGAAAGAAATTGTCCTTCTGCCAATCGGTATAGGTGACGTTGCCACCGAATGTCCGCCGCCATGGCTGGCCGCCATCGATGCCAGCGCTGATTGTCGTGGCGCTGTCCTGATCGATCACGAGGCCATAGCGGCGGCCGAACTGGCAGTAGAGGAAATCGGCGTAGTAGTTGATGTTGTGATAGGAGGTGAACAGCGCCGCATCCACGCCCGCTTCGGCCATGTAGGCCCGGATCGCGTCCTGCCGGCGCTGCATCTCGGCGGCGGAAAAGCTCGGCTTCGCCTTCTCGCCGTTGCCAACATAGTTCTGAAGCCGTTCGCGCTGCATGATCGCACCCCCGTCCGCCGCTATTGAAACTGGCCCGAGGGTCCGGCGGATGGCGCCCCTTGTCAAAAGACGATAATTCATCCTCGTATGAGTTATTCTCATGTGGAGCTTCCGGTGTCGCTTCCCCCGCTGACCGCTCTGCGCGCCTTCGAGGCGGTGGCCCGCCTCGGCAGCTTCAACGCCGCTGCCGAGGCGCTCTTCGTCACGCAATCGGCCGTCAGCCATCAGGTCAGGCATCTCGAAAGCTGGCTCGGCCGACCGCTCTTCGACCGCTCCGGGGCGCGGCCGACGCTGCTGCCGCGGGGCGAGGCGCTGGCGCGCGATCTCGGGCTGGCGCTCGGCGGCATCGAGGCCGCTTGCGCCCGGGCCCGCGCCGGGGACGAGCGCCGCGCCCTGGTGATCGCGGCGATCCCCTCCGTGGCGCTCTGCTGGCTCATTCCGCGGCTTTCGTCATTCCGCGACGCGTATCCCGAAATCCCGGTGCGGATCATCTACGCGATCCATGGCCAGGGGATCGATTTCCGGGAGGTCGACCTCGCCTTCACCTATGCGCCCACCCCGCCGGTCCTGTCCGGCGCCCGCACCGAGCCATTCCTGCCGGGGATCAGCGTCCCGGTCTGCAATCCGGCGGTCGCGGCCGGGTTGTCGCGGGACGTCGGCCCGACCGAGGCCATGCTGCAGGCCGGTCTCCTGCACGACACCGACACTTCCGGCTGGGCCGGCTGGCTCGCCCGTGGCGGTCTGGAAACGGGGACGCCGCTCCACGGCCCGGTCTTCGAGGATTTCAACCTCCTGCGCGTGGCGGCCCTGTCCGGGCAGGGCATCGCGCTCTGCCCCGCCGCCATGATCCGCGACGACCTTAAACACTATCGCCTGGTCCAGCTGTCGGAGCAGACCGCCCGCGACGGCTACGCCTATTACCTCCACGTCGCCGAGGCCGCCGACCCGGACATGGGTCCGGCGCGAGACGTGTTTCGCGAGTGGGCCCTCGCGATGCGCGATGCGGATGAAGCTTGAAGGATTACAGCTCTTAGAGGGTCGAACCTGACGCAGTCGCTCAACTACAACGGCTCATCTTGCCCGCCTCAGCGGCTGATCCGAAGATTACCGCTGAAGCGCCTGTTTTCTCACGTTTGTTTTCCACCTTGCCCACGACCCGCACCAGTAGGACGTCGCAACACGGCAATCTGTTCACTTTGGCGCTTTGATATGGGCGCCCATACCGCATTAAGGTCAGGGCCACGACCGCAGGGAGGCCGCAAGAATGGAGACCGAACCCTTGACGCCGCGCCGCCGGGGACGACCGCGCGGGAGCATCAGGGATACCAAGCCCGCACCGGTCAAATCCCTCGATCGGGCCATCGACGTCCTGGAGCGGGTCGGGGCCGGGGGCACGTCGCTGTCGCAGCTCGCCGCCGATCTCGATGAATCCCCCGCGACGCTCTACCGGGTCCTGCTGACGCTGGAGGCCCGCCAGCTCGTGGAGTTCGAGGAGGATGGGCAGATCTGGCATGTCGGCCCCGGCGCGTTTCGCCTCGGCTCGACCTTCCTGCGCCGCACCAACCTCGTCGACCGCGCCAGGCCGATCCTGCGCCGCCTGATGGAGACCACCGGCGAGACCGCCAATCTCGGGGTCGAGCGCGACGGTCGGGTGCTGTTCCTCAACCAGGTCGAGACCCACGCCCATATCCGCGCCTTCTTCCCGCCGGGAACGGTCTCGGCGATGCACGCCTCCGGCATCGGCAAGGCGTTGCTCGCCGCCTTCGACGCCGCGCGGCGCGACCGCATCCTCGACGCCTACCCGCTCGAGCGGTTCACTCCGCGCAGCCTCACCGAGCGCGCCGCGCTGCTCGAGGATCTCGAACGATGCGCCGCGCGCGGCTACGCCGTCGACGATCAGGAACGCAACGAGGGCATGCGCTGCCTCGCCGCCGCGGTGCACGACGCCCAGGGCGAGGCGGTGGCTGGGGTGTCGGTGTCCGGCCCCGTGGCGCGGCTCGCCGATACCGACCTGCCGCGGCTCACCGAGGCGGTGCGCGATGCGGCGCGGCAGCTGACGACGGCGATCGGGGGCGTCGCGCCGAAAGGGTGACCCGCCGCCCGGCAGCGGCGGGGACCCGGCTCACTCCGCCGCGATGTGGTCGGCGGCGGCGGCATCGGCGAGCAGCGCGGTGGCGCGGGTGCCATCCATCGGGCGGCCCAGGAAGAAGCCCTGCGCCACGTCGCAGCCCAGCTCCATCAGCCGGGTGATCTGCTCGGAGCTTTCGACCCCTTCGCCGACCGCGCCGACCGACAGCTCGCGCGCCATGTTGGTCACCGCCTGCGCCACCGCCCAGGCCTTGTGATCCTCCTGCGCCACGTTGACGAAGCTGCGGTCGATCTTGATCTGGTCGAGCTCGAAATCGCGCAGATGGGTAAAGGAGGAGTAGCCGGTGCCGAAATCGTCCATCGCGATCTTCACCCCCATTGCCCGCAGCGCGATCAGGTTGCGCGCGAGATGCGCGCCGTCGCGCACCAGTGCGGTCTCGGTCAGCTCGAGCGTCAGGCGCTGCGGCGCGAGATCATGCGCGGCCAGCGCTCGGCGCACCACCTCGACGATCGAGGGCAGCCGCATCTGCATCGGCGAGACGTTGACCGCGACATGCACCTCCTCGGGCCATTCGGCGAGTTGGCGGCAGGCCTCCTCGATCACCCATTCGCCGATCTGCACGATCATGCCGTTCTCCTCGCTCAGCGGGATGAACTCGGCCGGGGAGACCAGCCCGCGCAGCGGGTGGTCCCAGCGGATCAGCGCCTCGAAGCCGAGGATCGCGCGGTCGGAGAGCCGGCAGATCGGCTGGTAGTCGAGCCGGAACTCGCCGCATTTCAACGCCTGGGTGAGGTCGCTCTCCATCTGCCGCCGGGCCAGCGCCTTCTCCATCATCCCGTCCTCGTAGAACTGGATCCGGTTGCGGCCGAGGCTCTTGGCCCGGTAGAGGCCGAGATCGGCGCGCTGCAGCGCCTCGGAGGTGTTGGTGGCGCCGTCGATTAGGCTGGCGCCGATGCTGCAGCCGATGCTGATCTTGTGGCCGTCGACGTCAAAGGGCCGGCTCAGGCTCTCGATGATGGCGCGGCCGATCTCGGTCGCCTCGACCTCGCCGGCACCGTCGAGCACCACCACCATCTCGTCGCCGCCGAGGCGGAACACCGTGGCGCCCTTGCCGGCCGCGTCGAGCAGCCGCCGCGCGACCTGCACCAGGAGCCCGTCGCCGACCGGGTGGCCCAGCGTGTCGTTGACCACCTTGAAGTGATCGAGATCGAGCATCAGCAGCGCGCGCGGCGTGGTGTCCTCCATGATCGCGGCCATGTGGTCGCGGAAGCTGCGGCGGTTGGGCAGGCCGGTCAGCGCGTCGTGAAAGGCCATATGCGCGATCTTGGCCTGGGCGGCGCGGTGCTCGGTGAAATCGTCGAAGGTCAGCACCACCTCGCCGGTGGGCACACCGCGGCTGGAGATGCACAGCACCCGGCCATTGGCGAACTCCTCCTCGCTGCGCAGCATCTCGGTGCCGCGCATCCGCTCCAGATGGGTGTCGACGATCGCAGAGAAGCGGGCCTGCTCCCAAGCCCGGCCCGCCTCGATCACCTCGACCAGCCGCTCGATCCGATCGCCTGCGACGACCGAGCCTTCGGCAATGCCGAACAGCTCGTAGCAACGGTGGTTGATCGCGGTGATCGAACGGTTCTCGTCGACCATCACCAGCGCGTTCGACATGTTCTGCAGCGCCGCGACGAAGGAGGCTTCCTTGCGGGCGACCTCCTGGCGGGCACTGCTGAGCCGACGGCGATGCACCATCGCGGTGATCGCGGCGTAGCACAGCGCCAGCGTGGTCAACGCGGTGAAGCTCGACAGCAACTGCCGGTCGATCCCCTCGCCCGCCGCGCCGCCGATGATCTGCAGCCCCATGCCCGATATCGCGGTGAAATGCAGCGTGCAGACCCCGAGCACGAGGCCGGTGCCGCGCGCCCAGCGGGCGGCGAGGCCCATGCCGCTGACCGCCATCGCGGGCGCGAAGAAGGCCATGCCGAACAGCAGCGCCAGCACCGTGCTGCCGATCTCGTGGTGCATCGGGTTGTGCATCGCCGCCATGCCGGTGAAGTGCATCGCCCCCACCCCGGCACCGGCCACCGCGCCCAGGCCTGCGCGGGCCCAACGCGCGCGCTGCAGCGAGGCCAGCGCCAGCGGGACGCCGACCCCGATCACCCCGACCAGCGCCGACAGCGCCGTGATGGTCGGATCATAGCCCACCGCCGCGGCGGGGCGGTAACCGATCATCGCGATGAAATGGGTGGTCCAGACCCCGCCCCCGGCGACCAGCGCGATCCAGAGCAGCGGCACGAGGCGTCGACGCCCCTGATTCAAGCTCATCTGGCGCATCAACAGTACCAGGGTCAAGGCCATCCCCCCGCAGACCACCGCCGCCATCGCGACAAAGAGCGGGTGGGTCTGCACAAGACCCTGAAGAATCGTCGAAAACATGCCGTAGGCCCCCAGATCAATTGGGCCGACGCTGCCCGCCGACTAAGACCGAAACATGGCCAAAGCGGCGTGATCATGGGTATTTTTCCGGGAGATGCCGCGGCGGCACCACCGCCGCGCCCCGACTCGCGCCTCAATCAGCGCAGTTCGCGGAAGCCATGATGCCCAGCTGCGCCGCCACGCATCTGGCTTGCCATCACGCCGCGCAGCGCGGCGAGATCCTCTGCACCCAAGGGTTGCAGGAACTCGACCCCGACATAATGCTCGTTCGACCAGACGACCCGCGCCTTGATACGGCGATAAAGATGGCACAGCGTCACATGGGTGTCGTTCGTCAGTGCCGCGATTCCACGCAGCCGCGCGCCGGTGGGGCTGATGTCGACAAGCCGGGCCCGGTGCTGCGTTCCCTCATGCTCGACCCCGAGCTCGCTGTTGGCCGGATAGCGAGGCGCGCGGTACCGCATGATCAAGTCCAATCTATTCAAAGGCTTCGGTCAATCCTACCGCATCGGGCCGGGAGGGGCCAGCTATCCAAGGGTCGATAATGGAGATGCCTGCCGATTGGGACTTTTCCGCAAGGGCTGATCAGGCGTCACGCGGCGCTGCGCATTTTAAGGGCTCCGCGTGGATCAGCGACGATTTTCGCTTGTGCTGAAGGCTGCAGGGATCGACATTAACTCCCGTATTACGAGTGTCAAAGTCAGGTTCAGACAGTGCTTACAGACCAGCCACGAATCGCCGTCGTCATCTGTTCCCTCGGGCGCCCCGAGATCGTCCGCAGCCTGCTGCCGCATCTGCTGGCGCAGACCTCGCCGCCCCGGGAGATCGTATTTGCCGTGACCGGCCCGGCGGACCTGCCCGCCGATATCGACTGGGCCGGCTTTCCGGTGCCGGTGCGCGTCATCACCTCGCCCAAGGGGCTCTGCGTTCAGCGCAATCGCGGCCTCGACGCGGCCGTGGACGAGAACGACATCATCGTGTTCTTCGATGACGATTTCGTGCCGAGCCGCTACGCGCTCGAACGCATCGCCCGGGCCTTCGCCCTGTTTCCAAAGGTCTCCGGCCTCACCGGGCGGGTGCTGGCCGACGGCGTCTGCAGCGGTGGCATCGAGGCAGAGGCGGCGGCACGGATAGTCGCGGACTGGGATGCGGACCAGACCGATCCGGGCGTCGATCCGAAGATCCTCGCCTCGGGGCTGGTCGGGCTCTACGGCTGCAACATGGCCTTCCGGACCAAGGCGATCGGGGGGCTGCGCTTCGACGAAAGGCTGCCGCTCTACAGCTGGCTTGAAGATGTCGATTTCGCCAGCCGCGTCCCCGGCGAGAAGGTCCGCAGCGACGCTCTGGTCGGCGTGCATTGCGGCGTCAAAGCCGGGCGCGAGCGCAACGGGAGGTTGCTCGGCTACAGCCAGATTGCCAATCCCTACTACCTGTTCCGCAAGGGGTCGGTGCCCTTGGGCTTCGCGCTCCGGCTCGGGCTGCGCAACACCGTCGCCAACCATCTGCGCGCCGCCCGACCCGAGGACTGGATCGACCGGCGCGGACGGATGCGCGGCAACTGGGCCGCGATCACCGACATCCTACGCGGCCGCTCCGCGCCCGAGCGTGTGCTGAACCAAGTCGCGCCCCCGCAGGCGGGCTGACCCCGCTCAGAGGAAGATGTCGCCGTCCAGCGCGTCGTACTCTGCCCGGGAAAAGGCCTGCAGAACGATCTGCCCACCACCCTCGATGTCGATCAGGGTGCTGCGCCCGCTCGAGCCGAGGAAGCCGACCTCGTAGCTGGCGCCCCGCAGGTCGAGCCGATCCTCGGCCGAAAAGTCGTGGATCACGTCGCGCCCGTTCTCGATCACGTCGAGGACGAAGATATCGGCGTGGCGCGGACCGCTGCGGCCCATGTCGCCGCGCAGCCAGTCGTCACCGAGGCCCAAGAGCAGCACATCCGCGCCGATATCGCCATAGAGGCGGTCGTCGCCATCACCGCCATCGAGCCGGTCGTCGCCGCCGCGCCCCTTGAGAACGTCGTGCCCCGCCCCGCCGAAGACGAAATCGTCGCCCCGCCCGGCCGAGATGACGTCATCCCCGGCCAAGGCGCGGATGATGTCGGCGGCCTGACTGCCGGAGAGCCGGTCTTCGGCGTCCGTGCCACGCAGCTCGGCACCGACCGGTGTCTCGCCAAAGCCGGTAACCGGCGACGGCGACGGCGACGGCGACGGCGACGCAGATGGCGCGGCCATCTCGTTGCCGTCGATGATGTCGCTGTTGCGGTGCAGCGCCCGCAGCTCGGCCTCGCTGCGATCCGCCTCGGCCTCGAAGAGCCGGATGTGACGGCGGGCCACGTCGCCATCGGCGTTGCCGTTATCCTCGACCACGAAGTCGAGCCGGTCGCCCTCGCGCAGCATCAGCCCCCGCAGGGTAACGTCGCCCGCGCCCTCGATCACCACGCGCTGCAGCTCGACCCCGTTGAGCCGGACCGAAACCGCGATGCCGTCGGCGCTCTTGGCCCCCACCGCATAGCTCGCCGCGATATCGACCGGGCCGTCGGCCTCGGCGACGTACCGGTCGACGGGGTTGCGGTCGTCGCGGCTGCCGCGGCTGCCGCGGCTGAAATCGGCGCCGCGCAGCTCGGCCGCGTCGATCCGCAGCGGCCGGGTCCAGCGCGAGCCGAGATAGGGGTTCCAGCTTTCGTCGGCGCGCTCCTGCCCGCCCATGATCTCGACCTGCTCGATGCTGCTGCCGCGGGCCGTGACCTTCTCGATATGCTGCGACCAGCCGCCATCGCCGGATTGCTGCAAATCGAACTCTAGATGGCTGTCGGCGATCACGCCGCCGCCCTGCACCGCGAGGCCGCGCGCCTCGACGAAGATCGGCTCCACCCCGATCCGGTCGGGGGGCGCGATCTCCCGGCCAAAGAGGTCATGCACCACGATATCCTCGCCCGAGAGGCGCAGCGCCTGCGGCGCACCCCAGATCACGAACTTGCCGGGGTCGAGCTCGTAGACGCGCAGCGTGCCATCGGCCTCGACGCGCCGGGCCGACCCGGTTTCGAGCATCGTCTGCAAATGCGCAAAGGTCGCGGCGGTGTCGTTGGGGGCCTGCACCCGATCGAACAGCCCCATCTCGGGATGGGCCGAGCGATCCTCGTCATAGAGCGAATACCAGGCCGCCGAGTCGACGCCGTGGCTGGCTAGCGCGGCGGTCATCTTTACCAGATGCGCCGCCTTGGCCGCCGCGCCGCCGGCGAGGGCCGACTGGCCGAACTCGGTCACCAGCAGCGCCGGGCGCTGCTCCGCCGGCAGCCGGTCGAGCACGACGTCGAGCGCGTCGAGGGCCTCGCTCGCGGCCTCGGCGCTCAGCCCGTAGGGGTGAAAGCTCAACGCGTCCATATGCGCAAAGGCACCGGCATCGGCGAGGTGCTGCACGAAGCCGGTCGGCACGGAATGCAGCCCGGCGCCGATGATCTGAACCTCGGGATGGCTCTCCCCGACCTTGTCGGACACCGCCTGCAGCAGCCGTGTCAGCAGTGCCGCCTTGTCGGCGAGGCTGCTGGACGCGGCCTCGCCCGAGACGAACTGCGTCGACAGGCTGTTGAACTCGTTGCCGATCTCGATCCGGCCCAGCCCCGGGAACCGGTCCAGCACCGCGACCACGAAATCCGCGAAGCCATCGATCGCCGCCGCGTCGGAGGCCCACTTGCCGCCCTGGTAGTTCGGGTTGCCCTGCGGCAGCAGCGTCAGGATCGGGTCCCCGCCGGAGGCCAGCACCTCGTCGAGGTAGCGGCTGCGCGGATCGCTGAAATCATAGCTGCCGGGCGTCGCCTCGACCCGGTGCCAGTTGAGCCCGTCGCGGATGAAATCGGCCTCGATCATGGCGAGATCCGAGCCCGGCGCGTCGTCGTAGCGTCCGCCCTGCCCGTACCGTGTGGCCACGCCGAGGGTGAAATGAGATCCGCTCTGAAAGGTCATGCCTGCTCCGCCAATTCATGAACAGTGGCGGTTGTCCGGGCGGATTGTGGCAAGAATGAGATGGATCAGGGCCCCTCGGCGGGTGCCCGCCGGGGGTTTGAATCGCCTTCAGAGCAGTTCGGGCCGCCGCAGCAGCAAAGCCGCGAGCGCGATCAATGCGTTCGCCGCCATATGGGCGAGGATCGCATCCCCCAGCGCGCCGCGCCGCCGGGCCAGCGCCGCGAAGACCAGCCCGGCAAGCGTGGCGGCAATCCAGCGGTCGTGCAGCGCCGCGAAACACGCGGTGCTGACCGCGAGGCCGAACCACAGCCGTACTGGGGCCGCGCCCGGCGGCGCGATCCGGCCCAGAAGGTAGCCGCGAAAGAACAGCTCCTCGACCACCGGCACGAGCACCGCCGTGCCGACCAGCCGGAAGACGAGCCAAGCCGTATCGGCCACCGGTGGGGCCGCGCCTTCGGGCGGCGGCGCGGCGGTGACAACCCAGGCCGCCCCAACCGCAAGCCCGGCGGCGAGCGCGACCGGGTCCAACCCGATCCGGTGTCCGCGCAGCCCGGGCCAGACGAAGGCCAGCGCCACGGCCATCGCCAGCGCCCGGAGCGGGTAGGCCACCGCCGGCTCGGCGAAGAAGGCCGAAGCCAGCAACCCGCTGGCCATGAAGGCGGCGAAGGGCAGCAGCTGCGCCACTTCCGGGTCCTGCCGGAACGGCAGCGGCGCGCCCCGGCGCGGCGCGGCCAGCGGGACCGTCTGGCGACGCAGCCCGGGCAGCGCATGCGCGGCCAGCATCATCGCGCAGGCCAGCAGCACGAAGCTCAGCCAGCCGGCATTCGAATGGAACGCCCCCACGGCGAGATCGGGCGACGCTTCGGCGCCGAGCACCATCAGCAGCGCGATCCGCAGGATGTTGAAGCCGAAGCTGACCGCGAGGCCGAGCGGGAACAGCCAGAAGACGCGCGGAAAGCGCAGCTCGCGGCGAAAGATCACCATGTAGATCGCCAGAAAGACCGAGATCAGCGCAAAGCCCTCGATGCCCGAGCAGCGCTTGCCGACCTCGACCACGAAGCCGTCGATGCCGATGATGCGCTCATGCGGGAACAGCAGCACGTCGTAGCCGAGCCCGCCGAGCAGCGCCGTCACCGCGTCGAAGGTCAGGCCCGACAGCAGTTCGAGCCGCCAAAGCGGCTGCAGCAGGTCCGACAGCTCTGGCAGCAGAGCGCCCAAGGCCAAGGCGGGCAGGATCGCCGCCCACCGGCCGTGCAGCGCCCGGCGCCAAACACCCGCCGGGGCGATGAGGCCCAGCAGCCCCGCCGCCGCCAGTCCGGCCCCGCCGGTCCATGACAGCAGCGCCGCCCCGAAGGTGACCGGGCCGGCGCCCTCGGACAGGAACCCCCACGGCAGCAGCGCCACCAGCACACCGGCCACATGCAACGCCAGCAGGCGCCGCCAGCCCTGCCCGGATCGCACCGGGAGCCGCAGCGCCAGCGCGAGCAGGCCGATCACCAGCGCCATGCCGCTGGCGCGCGGCACGATCCGCGACAGCCCCTCGCACAGCGCCGCGGGCGCGCTGTCGCGGCAGGTGAAGGCGAAGCCGTGCTTGTAGAGCAGGCTGGCGAGGACGAGATCCGCCAGCACGAGGCCGCACAGCAGCGGCACGCGGCCGATCGGCCCGTGGCGCAGCGGCCTGGTCGCCCGGATGAGCATGGGTCTCTCCTGTCGTCATCGGGGAGGGAGGGGGCCGCGCCCGGCCCGCTCGGGGCGGGGCGCGGCCGGTTGCGCTCAGGCGGCGCGGCGGCGCCGTTCCCAGACGATCAGCACGATCGCCGCCAGCGCCGCGAGCGCGGCGCCGCCCTGCAGCGCGTCGATCTCGGGCACCCGGGTGATATCGCAGCTCGGCAGGGTCGGGTTGGTGGCGCAGACCGAGGCGAGAGCCTGGCCCGGCAGGGCCGCCGCGGCCCCCAGTGTCGACAGGGTGGTGAGGAGGTGTTTGCGCATGTGATCGCTCCTTGCATGCAGCGGTCGGGGGCCGCCTTGGTCCGGCGGATGCGGGGCGCATCCGCGCGCGCGGGCGGGGTCCCCGATGCCCCCGCCCGTGGCCTGCGGCGCGGGCGCCGCCGGCCGGTGCCGTCACAGGATCAGGCAGTCCTGCTCGAGCATTTCGAAAGCCAGGCCGACGACGAAGGGCTGGTGGTTGCCGTCGCTCTCGGCGGCGGCCGTCGGCTGCAGGATCAGGCCGACCAGATCATCCGCCCCCGCCTCGAAACCGTCGCCCTGGGCCAGCGCCATGTCGTAGATCTTGCGGGCGTTGGCGGTCTTGCCGAAGGCGGGATAGGCCTCGTTGACGAAGACGAAATCGTCGAGCAGCCCCCAGATCGCGCCCTGGATCTCGGCCTGGGTAAAGGTGCCGCCGCTGCCGTTGGACATCGTGGTGAAGTCCTGGTTGAGGATCCAGTTCACCTCGTCGAGATGCTCGGGACGCTGCACCGTTCCGGCCGGGATGCTGTCGGCATCGGCGAGATACATCTCGAAGGCGATGGTCTGGCCGATGTCGAACGGCTCGTGGGCCGCCGCGCAATAGGCCGCGTCGATGGTCAACCCGTCGAGGCGCGCATCGCCGGTGCCGGTGATCGTCAGGTCGTAGAAGGCCGACCCGGCGGTATCGAGCGTCACCTTGAACAACCCGCCCTGCGGCAGGCTCGCCTCGATGGTATCGAGCGTGTTGAGCGCGCCGTGCAGGGTGACGTCGACCCGCGCGGTGTCGAAGCCGCCGGCGCCGTTCGAGATCTCGTAGAGGAAGCTGTCGACCGCAGTGCTGCCGAGCAGCAGGTCGCCCGCCGCGACGCTGGCGCCGTCGACATCATAGGTGCCGGTGGCGCTGTCATAGCGCAGCGTGCCGTCTTGGGTGAGGGTCACCACCGCGCCGCTGTCGAGCGTGACGCTGTCGCCCGTGGCCAGCGCGACGCCCGCGACCCGCACCACGCCAGCCGCGCCGATGTCGTTGGCCAGCACGTCGAGCGTCACGGTCTCGGTGGCGCAGAGCGCGCCCGCATCGTCCTGCGCGTCCACGATCCCGCCGGCCATGCCTGCGAGTTTGAGCGAATCCTCGCGGCAGCCCTCCGGCCCGACCGAAGTGAGCCGGACGCCGAACCGCATCTGGGCGATCAGTTCGAGCGACAGGTCCCCGGCCGAGGAAGACAGGGTGAAGCCGGTCTGGTCGATGTCATCCTTGCCGATGCCCGGCGTGCCGAAGGCGATGCCGGCGTCGAAGCCGTTGCCCTTCTTGGTCAGGGCGCCGTTCATGTTGGCGCCGTTGCCGAGATCGGTGACGGCGTCGCGGGCGAAGCGGCTGGTGGTGACGTCGGCGCCGCTGACCGAGAGGCCGCCGAGCAGGGCGCTGTCGGCGACGTCGAAGAACAGCCCGCGCAGATCGGCCTGCGCGCCGCTCTCGTCGAGCGTGACGTCGAAGCGCAGCGATACGATCCCGGTCAGCGGATCGGTGATCTCCTCGACCCGGATGATCGTGCCGACATCACCGGGGATGGTGAAAACAAGTGAACGTCCCATTGGCGGCTCCAGAACTGGTAAAATGACAGGGCCGGGCCGCGGGCCGAGGGCGACCCGCCGCGCATGGCCGGGGCGGCCGAAGGGATCGGCCGCCGGGTTTCAGGATTGGCGCGTGCCCTCGCGACCGGGTCCGCCACGGGGCGGGCCGTCGGATGGCGCTATGATACCGGTCGTCTCCCTCGCAAACTCACACCCCACCTGCCCCGGGTTGCGCCTCGCTCGGCGCGGCCTTCTCTCCGGGGGATCTCCAAACAACGGACCGGACGAAGGAGGGGGCAGAACACTCGTTAAACACGTCCCGCGACACGAAAAAATGTGGCGGAAACAAGGCGACTATGGCCGGGCCATTTCCGCCCTGTCAATTGGCTGTATGGCTCGTCCGCGCCGCGCCGCGTTGCCGGTTTTCGGACGTGGCAGATCGGTCGATGAGCGAGCCATCCGCATCGGTCCCTACCCTTCGATCATCGCGTCGAGGCGCGGCATCAGCATGCTCAGCAGCGCCTCGGCGCCATGGCCGTTGAGGTGGTTGTCGTCGAAATAGAGCGGCCGGTCGCCGCGCAGCGCCGGGCAGCGGCCATCGGCGCAGAACACGCGGCGCGGGCGCAGAACTTCGACCCCGGGCAGCGCCTCGAGCGGCTCGACCGTGTCGATCGCCACCGCCGCCCGCTCGAGGTGGCTGTCGATCGCGACGCCGATCTCGGCGATCCCGCCATCGCGCAGCGCCCGCGCGTTGAGATGGCGCGGGATGTCCCACGGCATCGTCGGGATCTGCGACACCAGCAGCACAGACTTGCCCGCCTCTGCATAGGCCGCGATCTCGCGCCGCAGGGCGGCCCCGATCGCCGCGACCCGCGCCGCCGGCATCGGCCCGTAATCCTCGCCGTAGCAGAGGTCGCCGCAGCCCAAGTAGCGGGACCAGTTGGCGGAGATGACCACGATCTCGATCTCGGGCGAGGCGATGATGTGCTCGCGCGCCTGCACCACGAACTCGGCGCAGCCGCGCGCATCCTCGGGCAGCGCGACCGGCAGGCAGGCGTTCCACAAGAAGGCCTGCACCGCGAAGCCCTCCTCACCGGCCCGCTCGCTGGCGCGCCAGAACAGCTCCTTGCCATGGCTGTCGCCGATGAAGGCGACGGTCGGCCCGGCCGTCTCGCCAAAGACGCAGTAGCCGTCGAAGCTCTCCGGCAGGCTGTTGCCGCAGCTGTCGCGATAGGGGCTGACATCGGTCTGGGCGCTCGCCAGCAGCAACCGCGTCTCGTCGAGCCGGCCCGGCAGGCCGCCTTGCAGATGCACCGCCATCCCGGCGGCGATCATCGCCGCGAGGCCGGCGCCGCCGAAACCGAACACCGCGCCGCGCCCGATCCGGGCCCGGTCGCGGAACGGCGCCTCGATCACCGCCCAACTCGCCCATGCGATCAGCAGCGTCGCGGCGATCATCGCGCCCCAGCCCCAGCCGGGCAGGTCGCCGACCAGCAGCCGGGTGAAGACGAAGAGCGGCTGGTGCCACAGATAGGCGCTGTAGCTGACCAGCCCGATCCCGACCATCGCGCGCAGCGTCAGCAGGCGGTAGGCCAGCGTGCCGGGCGCCGCGAAGGCGATGATCGCGCAAGCGCCGAGCACCGGCAGCAGCGTCGGCAGCCCCGGGTTCGGCGTGGTGTCGTCCCACAGGAGATAGGCCGCGAGGATCGCCACCAGTCCGGCCATCGACAGCGCGTCGAGCAGCCATGCCGGGCGCCGCGACCGCCATTCCGCCGCCCCGCCCCAGCAGGCCAGCATCGCCCCTGCGAGCAGCTCCCAGCCCCGGCCCAGCGGCATGAAGAAGTTGCTGTCGGGCGCGACCCTGGTGCCGTGCAGCGCCCAGCCGAAGCTCGCGAGCGCGAGCGCCGCGAGGATCATCGCGACCCGCCCCGGCGCCAGCCAGGCCAGCCCCGCCAGCAGCAGCGGGAACACCAGATAGAACTGTTCCTCGACGCTGAGCGACCAGGTATGCAGCAGCGGCTTGAAATCGCTGGCGCGCAGAAAATAGCCGTTCTCGGACGCAAAAAAGATGTTCGACAGGAACGATCCGGTGGCGACCATGCTCTGGCCGAAATCGCGGAACTCCTTGGGGAGCATGACGATCCAGGCGGCGACGAAGCTGGCGGCGACGACCACGAACAGCACCGGCAGGATCCGCCGGGCGCGGCGCTCGTAGAAGTCGATGATCGAGACCCGCCCCTCGCGGTCGAGCTCGCGCAGCAGGATCGCGGTGATCAGATAGCCGCTGATGACGAAGAACACGTCGACCCCGAGATGCCCGCCGCCGAGGCCCGCGAAGCCGGCATGGGTGAACAGCACCGGCAGCACGGCGAGGGCGCGCAGCCCGTCGATCTCGGGCCTGTAGGCGAGCGCCGGGCGGGCCTTCGCCGGAGAGGGCGCGATCAGGGGGGCCGGACCGGCCTGCGCCGGTCCGGTCTGCACTGCAAGCTCAGACATGGGAATACCTTGAAAACGGGAGTCACTGGTCTACGTGGCAACCAATACGTGTATCCACCTCAGGTTGAAACCCGCGCGGTGCGGTTTTCCCACGCCCGCGATCGCCTTCTGCCGCGATCTGCCGCGGCAATCGGCAGCCCGCCGCGCTTTGCGGCGGATCGCGATCGGCCATGCGGAAACGGCGCCTCCGAGGAGACGCCGCAACCATCGCTTGCAATTCAAGGAGCCGGCGACGCCGGCTGGAGGTCAGATCGCGCCGAGTTCGGCCAGCGAGGCGCGAATGCCCTCCTGGAACCGGGCCTCGTTGAACCCGGCGGCGTGGCGGACCAGCGCCGCGGGGTCGGCCCGGCCGAGCCCGGCCGCCTCGAAGGCCTCGACCGCCGCCATCAGCCCCTCGACCGACTGGTCGCGGAACAGCAGCCCCGTCTCGCCGTCGATCACCGTGTCGCAGGCCCCGCCCCGGCCATAGGCGATCACCGGCCGCCCCGAGGCCATCGCCTCGACCGGGATGATCCCGAAATCCTCCTCGCCGGGGAAGATCAGCGCCTTGCAGCGGGCCATGTGCGATTTCAGCGTCTCGAACGGCACCTTGCCGAGAAACCGGGTCTTCGGTCCCGCCTGGCGGCGCAGCTTCTGCATCGTGGCGTCGGGGCCGCCGATCACCACGAAGGGCCGGTCGAGCCGGCGCATCGCCTCGACCGCAAGGTCGGGCCGCTTGTAGGGCGCGAGCTCGCCGGCCCAGAGGTAGAAATCGCCGACCTCCTCGCGCGCGACCGGGGCGAAATCCTCGACCGCGACAGGCGGGTGCACGACCCGCGCCTCGCGGCGCCAGTATTTCGAGATACGGTCGGCCACGTGGTGCGAATTGGCGGCGAAGCCGTCGACCCGCGCGGCGCTGCTCACGTCCCATTGCCGCAGCCGGTGCGCCAGCATCGGCATCGTCGCGCGGGTCACCAGTCCGGCGCCGTCGCGATAGACGTGGTACTGGTCCCACAAATACCGCATCGGCGAATGGCAATAGCACAGATGCGGCGCGTCGGGCGGCGCGATCACCCCCTTGGCCGGGCCTGCTTCGCTCGAGATGACGATGTCGTAGCCCGTCAGGTCCACCTCCTCGAGCGCGCGCGGCATCAGCGGCAGGTATTTCTGGTAGGCCCGCGCCGCGAAGGGCAGCCCGGCGATGCGCGTGGTGACGATACGGTGCCGGCGCAGCGTCTCGGAGAGACGTTCGGGAACCGCGACATGGGTGACGATGTCGGCCTGCGGGAACATCCGGCACAGCGACTCGAGCACCCTCTCGCCGCCGCGCATGCCGACCAGCCAGTAGTGGATGATGGCGACGCGGGGCTCCGGCCGGGGCCGGTGACGGGGCGCGGGGCGGATCGGCGCAGCGGTTTCGGAGCGGGGATAGATGTCATGCATGGGGTCAGCCTTCGCTCGCCAGGCGGGTTACCTCGACCCGGACGGCATCGCCCGGGCGCAGCGGGGTCGCGGCATCGGCATTCGCGCGGATCTCGCCGCTGCGCCCGTCGATCACCGCGTAGTCGACCTCGAACAGGCCGTCATCGATCAGAGCCGAGAGATTGCCGTCCGACAGAAGCGCGGACTGGGTCTCGGCGGTGCCATATCGAATCCGCAGCGCCGCGAGCTGGTCGCGCGCGGCGCGCAGCTCGACCAGAAGTTCCTCGCGCCGGTTGCGCAGGAAGCCGTCGCGGCCGCGCCGCGCCTCGGAGATGCCGCGCTCTATCCCGGCCAGCGCCGCCTGCAGCTCGAAGGTGCGGGACTGCGCGTCGCTGACGGTCCGCTCGGCGGTGTTGAGCGCGCTGGTCGTGGCCAGCCCGCGTTCGGCCAGCGACCGGGCGGCCTCCAGCTCGGCGCGCTGCGCCTCGGCGATCCGGTCCTGCAGCGCCATCCGCTCCTCCAGCAGCGTCTTCTGGCGGGTCAGCGCCGCGATCTCCTCGTCCCAACCCGCGACCAGCTCGGCGCTGCGGGCGCGGGCGTTCTCGAGGATCGCCTGCTGGTCGGCCAGCGCCGCCTCGAGCCCGGCGGTGTCGAGCGCCGGGACCGCCCGGCGCAGTTCCGGGCCCGCCACGACCTGCTGCTCGGCGTCGTCCAGCTCGGCCTCGAGCCGGGCGATCCGCGCGGCGGTCGAGGCCATTTCGCGGCGCAGCCCGAGCAGCCCGCCCTCGATCTCGGCGCGGGCGCGCATCAGCTCCAGCCGGTTGGTGCCGCGGGTCTCCGAAATGCCGCCCGACAGCCCGACCGCGACCTCGACGGTCAGCTGCGGCAGGTAGTCGAGCCGCCCGGGCGTGGCGACGTCGCCGGTGACCATCACCGGCGCGTAGCTGTCGATCGCGATGTCCACGTCCGGCGCGACGAAGATCCCGGCCTCGGCGACCGCGGTCTCGATCGCCGCCTCGGCGTCGTCCAGCGTCAGCCCCGCCACCGGCACGCCGCCGACGCTGCGGATCCGGACGCTGCCATCGGCGCCGACCTGCATCACCACCGGCGCGTCGCTCGGCGACAGCGCCAGCTGCACCCGGTCACCGGCGGTGAGCCGGTAGGGCTCGGCGCTCGCGACGCTGCCGGCCAGCAGCACCGCCAGCGCGAGGGCCGTGCGCTCAAGCGCCATGGACATAGGAATACTCCGCCGCATGCCGGACCCCCTCCTCGCGCAGATCGGTCATCGTCATCACCAGCCCGGCCGGCTCGATCTGCATGTCGCGCAGCCGTTGCAGCGCGTCGCGCAGCTGGCCCGCCGTGGTCGCCCGGTGGCGCAGCGCCAGCAGCACCGCCTCGGCCTCGCCGCAGCAGATCAGCGATTCCGAGCCCGAGAGCAGCGGCGGCGCGTCGATCACCACCCGGTCGTAGCGGCGGCCCAGCTCCTCGAGCAGCGCCCGCACCGCGCCGGGCGTCAGCTCGCCGCCCGGCAGCGGCGCCGGGGTCAGCGTGGTCAGCAGGTCGAAGCCCTGATCGGGCAGCGACCGGATCGCCGCGTCGAGGCTGCAGCGCCCCTGCAGATAGGCCGGCAGATCGTCGCCGCCCGCCAGCTCCAGCGCCCGCCGCAGCGGCGAGCGGCGCATGTCGAGATCGAGCAGAAGCACCCGCCGCCCGGCCTTGGCCTCGAGAAAGGCGAAGGCGAGCGCGGTGCAGGTCTTGCCGTCACCGGCCAGCGGCGAGGTGAAGAGCACGCTGCGCGGCGGCCGTTCGCCGCGCGGCCCGTTGAGCACCGCGCGCAGCTGGCGGATGCGGTCGGCGAAGACCTGGTGCGGCGAGCGCGCCAGCGCTTCGAGCATCCGGTCGCAGCCGCGCCAGCGGCCGCGCGGCAGCGCCGCCAGCACCCGCACGCCGGTCGCCCGCTCGACCTCGCGCGGCAGGCCGAAGCCGCGCCGCATGAACACCGCGAGGAAGGCGAGCACCAGCCCGATCGAGAAGCCGACCACCCCGCCAAAGACGGTCATCAGCTTCGGCCGTGGCGCCGAGGGGCCGCCGGGCACCACCGCCCGCTCGACCAGCCGGGCATCCGGGCTCTGGAACTGCTCCACGGTGCGGGTCTCGTTGAAACGGGCCAGCGCGTCCTCGTAGGTGCGGCGCGCCGAATCCGCCTCGCGTTCGAGCTGGCGCAGCTCGATCGAGGCCTGCGAGACCGAGGCCTGCCGGTCTTCGAGCGCGGCGAGGCTGTCGCGCAGCGCGCTCTCGCGGGCGCGGGCGACGGCGAGGTCGTTGTTCAGCCCGGCGACGATGGCGCCGATCTCGCGGCGCATGTCGCGGTCGATCAGCTCGATCTGGGCGGCGATGCGCTGCCGCTCGGGATGCTCGGGCCCGTAGAGCGAAGAGAGGTCGGAATCCTGGCGGCGCAGCTGCGACAGGTCCTGGCGCAGGGTCAACACGAAGGGCGAGCTGACCAGCTCGGCCGCCGCGTCGATGCCGTCGCGCTCGATCACCCTCGCGATCTCGTTGTGACGGCCGAGCGCCGTGGCGGTGTCGGCCTGCGCCATGGCGAGCTGGGTGTTGAGCTGCATCTGCTGCTGGGTGATCGCCTCGAGCGAGATGCCGTCGCCGCTCAGCTGCGCGGCGCGCGCCTCCTCGACCCGGGTCTCGGCCTGTTCGAGCTGGCGGCGCAGATCCTCGGCCCGCTGGCCGAGCCAGGTGGTCGCCGCGCGCATCGTCTCGCCCCGGTCGCGCAGCGAGCGGGCGATGTACTGGGCGGCGATCTGGTTGGCGAGCCGGGCCGCGATCTCCGGCGAGATGGTTTCGACCGAAATCTTGATCACGTAGGAATCGCCCGACCGCCAGATCCGGGTGCTGCGCCGGATCTCGCCCACCAGATGGCGGCGGCGCTGCTCCTCGGGCGACAGGGCATTGGCCGGCGGCGCGGCGGCCGCCTCGGTCTCGGCGTCGGTTTCGGGCTGCGGCCGGACCCGGTCCAGCAGACCGCCGATCACGCCGCGCAGTGCGTCGATCGGCCCGGGCGCGGCCTCGGGCGCGTTGGCGGGGTCGAGCGGCGCCAGCAATTCGGGCTCGAGGCTGTCAATCACCTCCTCGAGCAACAGGTTCGACATCAGCACCGCGACCGCCGATTCCATCAGCCCGTCATTGAGATCGGGGTCCGAGACCACCGACTCCTGGGCCATGACCCGCACCGTGCGCGGGTCGAGCATCAGGCTGCTTTGGGCGGTGTAGAGCGGCGTCTGCCGCGACACCATGACATTGGCTAGAAGGGCACCCAGCAACATGCAGGCGAGGACGATCCATTTCTTTCGCCACAGGGCCGCGAACAGCGCCCCGAGGTCGATCCCGTCATCGTCGAATTGCGTGTTGTCCACCGGGCGGGCCAAGGGGCGCGCACTGGTCAATCTCTGTTCCACTTGTAAATCCGGACGGCCATCCCCGAGCAGGGACGACCTGTTCAATCGCTAACGAAACCAGCATGCCGCGTCATATGCTGCGCTGCAACATCGAACTTGCGGATCGCGGCGCGGCGCGTGCCGTGCGGGGCATCGGCATCACGGCCCTGCTCAATCCGAAGGCAAGCCCGGCCATGGCGTAGAAGAAGGAGTCGAGATTGGGCGTCGGCTGGCTCAGCAGTGCCGAAAGCAACTGTGCCACGCAGCCATATTTGAAGCCGCGGATCAGCGCGTCGCGATCGTCCCGCCCGGCATCGACGCCGCCCGCGCGCAGCAGGAAGAGCCGGGCGAGAAAGGCCAGCAGCAGCGCCGTGCCGATGATCCCGGTGCTGCCGAGCGCCGCGAAGATCCAGCTCGACGCGCGCATCGAGCCGAGCCCGGTGCCGAGCAGGTTGGTGTCGATCAGGTTGCGCAGCGCCTGGGTGTTCCAGCTCATCCGCTCGACCCCGGAATCGGTCTCCAGCTTGTCGAAGAGCGACCGGTCGACGAAGGCCTGGAAGCCCGGCACCATCTCGTAGGTGAGGTAGAGCGCGTAGACCACCACCGGCAGCAGCGCGAGGAACCCTACCAAAAGCGCCGCGCCGCGCCGCGACAGCAGCCCGCCGACATTGCTCATCAGCGAGACCAGCACGAACAGCCCGCAGAAGGCCAGCGTCGCCACATAGGTCGAGGAGGAGGTGCTGCGCAGCACCACGAACACGCTCAGAAGCAGCATCACCGGCACCAGCCGGCCGCGCCGGGTGCCGCTGATCCAGTAGCTGATCCAGAACCCCATCAGCCCGACCGAGTAATAGCCGAAGGCCGAGGCCTCCGGGAAACCGCCGACCATCCGCTTCATCCCGGCCATGCGGTGGCCGATCGCCATCGCGTAGTTGGCGGTGCGGAACGGCTCCATCAGCGCCTCGAGCCCGGCGGCGTAGCTGAGGATATCGGCCAGCCCCAGCGCGACGTTGATGGCGGTCGCCACCACCATCAGCCGCAGCACGTGGCCGGTGTCGGGCCGCCGCGAGACCAGCGCCGCGCAGGTCGCGAAGATCATCAGGCCGAGCATCAGCCGGTACATCTGCGAGATGTTGCCGTTGCCGGGCCGCAGGAGGGTCAGCACGATGCCGTCGGCATTGGCGCTGCGGCCGATGCCGAACACCTCGACATCGCCGGCGAAGAGCCGCGGCAGAAACGCGCTGGCGACGGCGGCATAGAGCAGGAACAGCAGCAGGAACACGCCGGGCGTGCGGGGCATGAAGGCAGCGGCCAGCCGGGCGGGATGGGCGTCGCGCCCCAGCAGCACGAGGCCGAACAGCGCCGCGACGGCGACGTCGATGACGGTGATGGAGGTGCCGCCGAGCGCCGGGAGGTTGATCGCGGCCATGGCGCCCATCGGCGTCACCGCGAAAAACAGAATCAGCCCGCGATAGGGGCCCCTGGCGGCGATCAGCGCCAATATCGCAAATGCGACAATAGTACTCGAAACAAACTGCATGGCTGTCCTGTGGGCATCCAGCCGGCATCGGGACACGGATTCGCGATTTCCCGGCAAGCTCCTCTGTAACAGCTTGATCCGATGCGTCATAGTCGGGGGCGACGACTTAGTGACGAGTGTTTGTTTTGAGTGTTTTTTCAATGACGCGCCCCTTCGGGCCGCGTGGTCGCCGTATCGCATTCGCCGGATTCGCCATGACGGCCAGGGGACTCGAACAGGTCTCCCTGCTGGTCGTGATGCTGCTCGCCGCGCGCTTCATGCTGCCGGCGGAATACGGCGTCTACAGCATCGCCGTCATCTTCGTGACGCTGATCCAGACGCTGACCTATACCGGCTTCTACCATTTCATCATCACCTCGCCCGCCGATGACCGGCCGGTGCTCGACACCGGCTTCTGGATGCTGTTCGCGCTCGGCGCGGGCGGGGCGGCGCTGCTGTCGGCGCTGGCCATGCCGCTGGCGCAGCTCTTCGAGGCGCCGCAGCTCGCCCTGGTGCTGACCCTGCTGGCGCTGGCGCAGCCGCTCGCCTCGCTCGAGGCGTGGTTCGCGGCGATGATGCTGCGCCGGCAGGCGGTGAACCGGCACTTCATGGTGATGTTCGCCCAGAACGCCGTCGGCCTCGTGGTCGGGGTGACGCTGCTGTGGATCTGGCAGTCGGTCTACGCGCTGGTGGTGTTCCGCTATGCCAAGCTCTTGGTCAGCATTTCGCTCTACGCGCTGGCCTCGCGCGCCTGGCCGGGCCTGTCCTTCAGCGCCGCGCTGGCGCGCCGGGCCACGATGTTCTCGGGCGGGCTCTACGGCGCGCAGGCGATGGGCTTCCTGTCGCGCTACGGCGCGGATCTGGTGCTCGGGGTGATGTTCACCACCGCCGAGGCCGGTCTCTACCGCTTCGGCAACCGCGTCGCCTCGGGCGCCACCGACGTGGTGGTGCAGCCGATGCGCAGCTTCGCCCAGACCCAGTTCGGCGCGGCCGGGCGCAAGGGGCTGCCGATGGACGAGCAGCTCGCCCGCTTCGCCGGCACGGTGACGGTGCTCGCGGGCGGCATCGCCATGGTGATCGTCACCTTCGCCGCCGACATCGTCGAGCTGGTGTTCCAGCCCGCCTATCTCGCCGCGATGGTGGTGACGCAGGCGCTCGCGGTGCGCGCGGTGCTGGCGGTCGGGCCGTTCCTGCTCGAGCCGGTGGCGGCGGGGCTGGGGCGGACCGGCATGGTGATGCGCTACAACATGTTCGGCGCGGCGGTCTCGCTCGCGGCGGTCTTCGCGGCGGCGCCCTTCGGTCTCGCGGTGCTGGCCTGGTCGCAGGCGGTGACCGGCGGGCTGCTGACGCTCGGCGCGATCGCGGTGATCGGCCGGTCGGGCGGGCTGCGCACCGGCCCGGCGCTGCAGCGCTTCGGCCTCGCGCTGCTGCTGACGCTGGGCTACGGCGCGGTGCTGCACCTGATCCGACGCGCCACCGTCGAGGTGATCGCCGATCCGGTGACGGCGCTTCTCGCGGGCCTCGCGCTGGGGGTGCTGGCGGGCTTCGCCGCGATCGCCGTGGCGGCCCGGCTGCGGGTGTTCCAGCTCGCCGCCTTCTCCGGATAGGACCGGCGTTTTTTCCTTCTTTTACAGTGATGTGTTTTACCAGTTGGAGACGACACGTGAAGTACTCAGCCGACAAGAACCTGTTCTTCGTCCACGTCCCGAAATGCGCCGGCCTGTCGATCTATCGCGGCCTCGACCCGATCGCGGATTTCCCATGGGCGGCCTTCGCCCGCGACAACGGCCTTTCGGAAGCCGAGATGCGCGCGCGGGTCACGCCCTTCGGTTACCCGCATGATCGTCTGGGCGAGATCCATCAGGCGCATATTCCCCTGCCGATCCTCGCCCGGGACTTCCCGCGCTGCTTCGCCCTGCTCGCGCGGAGCACCTCCTTCGCGGTGCTGCGCGACCCGCGCAGCCGCTTCGTCTCGGCGCTGCGCCAGCACCTGCGCGAATTCGACGGCATCGGCGCGCTCAGCATCACCGACGACATGCTGCGCGCCGCCGCGATCCGGGTGCGCGACTGGCTCGCCCATCGCGAGGTCTTTGCCGATCTGCGCTACATCCACTTCACCCGGCAGAGCGACTACGTGATGCTCGACGGGCGACAGGTCGTCGACCGGCTGTTCGCGATCGAGGACCTGCCCCGGCTCGAGGCCTGGCTGCATGACAGCTACGGAGCGCCGCGCTTCCTGGCGGCCCCGACCAACCAGAGCCGGCAGCCCAAGCGCTGGTTCCGCCACGCCCAGCCGGTGGTCCGCGCCCTGTCGCGCAACGTCCTGCCACAGCCGCTGCGCGCCGCGCTGCGACCGCTCTGGCTCCGGAGCGGGCTCTACGAGACCGCGTCCCAAGGCTACGACCGCCTCGCCTTCGACGCCGAGACCGAGGCCTTCATCGCCGAGCGCTATGCGCAGGATGCCCGGCTGCACGCCGCGGCGCGGCGCCACCCTCTCTCGAGCGCGGCGTGATCGCCATGTGGGATGTCGATTTCTCGCTCGCCCTGCGCAACCGCACCGGCAAGTACTTCATCGGCCGCGACATCATTCGCGACAATGCCGACCGGATCGCCAGCGTCCGCTATGGCCGGTTCCGGCGCGCCCCCGGATCAGAGCTGCGGGCCCCGGACGGTCTGCGCCGTTCGCTGATCGAGCGCGGCTCGGATGCCGAGATCGCGCTGCGGCAGCGCTTGCCCTCCGGGCTGGCCGGGCTGCGGGCGCGCCGCCCCGTGCTGCATCTCGACCCCTACACGGTGCGACTCTACCGCACCGGGCCGCGCGATCTGGTGCTGTGCCACGACATGGGGCCGCTCACGCATCGCGAGCTGTTCGATGACCGGGTCTGCCGCCTCTATGACGAGGCCTACCGCCAGATCGCCGAGACCAAGCCCGGCATGGTCTTCGTCAGCCGCGCCTCGCGTGACGCCTATGTCGATCTGTTCGGCCCGCTGCCCCGGATGGAGGTGATCTACCCACCGCTGCGACCGGAACTCGCCGCCGCCCCCCCGACCCCGGTCGAGGAAGTTCGCGCGCCCTTCCTGCTCACCGTCGGCTCGATCGGCCGACGCAAGAACCAGGCCGCCGCGATCCGCGCCTTCGCCGCGAGCGGGCTGGCGCAGCGCGGCTACTGCTACGTGCTGTGCGGCGCGCGCGAGCCGGGCGCCGACGAGGTGGCCCGCCTCGCTGCCACGACCGAGGGGGTGGTGCTGCTCTCCTATGTCAGCGACGCGCAGCTCTCCTGGCTCTACCGCAACGCGGCGGGCTTCGTACTGGTCAGCCTGCTCGAGGGCTTCGGTGTCCCGGTCGCCGAGGCGATCGCCGCCGGGCTGGTGCCGCTGGTCGCCCGCGACAGCGTGCTCGAGGAGGTGGCCGGCGACGGCGCCTTCACCGCCGACCCGCTCGACCAGGCCGAGATCGCCCGGATGATGCGGCAGCTGGTCGAGCTGGAGCCCGAACCGCGCGCCGCGCGGCAGGCGGCGCTGGCCCGCTCGATCGCGCGCTTCACCCCGGCGGCCTTCCGCGACAATTGGAGCGCCGCGCTGGCGCCCGCCATGGCAGGGATCGACGCATGAAGAGACGGATCACCGTGAACGGCAAGTTCCTCGATGCGGGGCTGAACGGCGTGCACCGCACGGCGGCCCATTACGCCAGCGAACTGACCCGGCTCGACCGGGTCAGGATCGTCGCGCCGCGCGAGCACGAGCCCGACCCGGAGTTTCCCGCGCTCCGTCCCGAGGTGGTGCCCGGCCATTGCGGCAGCGGCCAGGGCTGGGAGATGCTCACCCTGCCGCGCGTCGCGCGGGGCGATACGCTGATCAATTTCTGCAATCTCGCACCGCTCCTGCACGGCAATTCGGTGGTGATGATCCACGACGCGCAGACCTTCCTGCACCCGGAGGATTACTCCGGCCGGCAGGCGGCGGCCTACCGGGCGCTCTTGCCCTGGATCGCGCGCCGAGCGCGGCGCATCCTCACCGTGTCCGAGTTCTCGCGCCAGTCGCTCGCCGCGCATGGCATCGGCCACCCGGACAAGATCGACGTCATCTACAACGGCACCGATCACCTGATGCGGGTGCCCGCCGATCGCGGCGTGCTGCGGCGCCACGGCCTCGCGCCGGGCGGCTACGTCCTCGCGCTGGGATCGGCCAAGGGGTACAAGAACATGCGGGTGCTGTTCGATGCCTGGCGCGACGCCGGGGCGACGCTGCCGCGGCTGGTGATCGCGGGCGGGCCCGGCGCCGACGCCTACGCAGCGCGCGGCTGGCAGCCCCCGGCGGGCACGCTGTTCACCGGGTTCGTCTCGGATGGCGAGTTGCGGGCGCTCTACGAGGGCGCGGTCTGCTTCGCCTTTCCGTCCCTGACCGAAGGCTTCGGCCTGCCGCCGGTCGAGGCGATGTGGTGCGACACGCCGGTGGTGGCGGCCCGCGCCGGGGCGATGCCCGAGGTCTGCGCGGCGGCCGCGCTCTACGCCCCGGCCTCAGAGCCGGCGGCCTGGCGCGAGACGATCCGGCGGCTGTGCGGCGACGCCGCACTGCGCCGCGAAATGTGCGCCCGTGGCCGGGCCCGCGCCGCCCAGCTGACCTGGGCACGGGCCGGCGAGCGGCTGCGCGAACTGATCCTGCAGGTTGCCTGAGGCCCGAAACGGCGACAGGAGCCCCGAAGGGCTCCTGTCAGTCGGTCCGCGATCCGTGGCGGGATCAGAACAGCATCGGGTCGATGTCGAAGATCTGGTTGATCTGCGCGGCGCTCAGCGAATCCGAGGCGCCGGGCGAATCCTGGCCGACGCTGAAGTCGAGCGTCGCGATGTCGGCCTCGGAAAGCTCCACGTTGTAGAAGATCACCGTGGTGTCGCCATAGGTCAGCTTGGTGTTGTTGCTGACCGCGTTGTAGAACAGCGTGTGGTCGCCGCCGTCGAGCAGGACGACCTTGTCCTCGCCCTTGGTGAAATCCATCACCCGGTCGTTGCCGTCGCGCCGGTCGAAGATGAAGACGTCGCTGTCGGTCTCCCCCGCCGGACGGATCGCGTTCGGACGACCACCATACAGCGTGTCGTCGCCGGAGTTGCCGGCCAGGATGTCGTTGCCCCAGCCGCCATAGACGTTGTCGTTGCCGCCGCCGCCGAACACGGCGTCGTCGCCTTCGCCGCCGCGCACCCGGTCGTTGCCGTTGTCGCCGTTGATGTAGTCGTTGCCGTTCTGCCCGTTGACGATGTCGGCGCCGATGCCGCCATAGACGCGGTCGTTGCCGTTGCCGGCCTCGATCGTGTCGGCGCCGTAGCCGGCGGTGAACTGGTCGTCACCCGCCGTGCCGATGACGAAGTTGTCCTCGCCGATGTTGGACGCGTTCAACAGGGTATAGGAGATTGCCATCTCTCAGGTCCTCACACTGGTAAAACCGATGGGCACGGCCGGAGCCGTTCCACCACGCAAACATTTCTGGCCGCCGCCGGAAAAAAAGGCGGAGAGGCGGAGGCCGTCACGGACGTCGTCTGTCCGGCCTTATCCGTGACACATCGCTGTTCCTCCTTTCAACACCATATCGACATAGTTGATCGTTTAAAAGATCATTCAACCATGGGTTTAGTAGGATCCGGTGCTGTGATCTGATCGCGCCACCCGGAAAATCCCTGCTTTGGCCCGCCGGAACGCCCGCCGCGTACGATATCGAACCAGCGCCCCGCTCGCGCCGATCCCGCCGCGCCACCGGCCGGCCCGGGCGCACGCGCCGTGGTGCCGGAACTGCCTGCTGCGGCGCGCCGCGATTCGATTCCCGCCGCTTCCCCGTGCGATCCGCCGACGCGGGCGGTTTCGGCCCCGACCGCCCTCGCCGCCGCCCGCGCGCTCCGCTAGGCTCGCGCATGTCATTGTTCCTGGTACCGGTTTTCATCCATGTTGCGACCCCTCCCCCGTCTCGCGGCCCTGTGCCTCGCCGCCTGGCCTGCCCTCGCCGCCGCGCAGGACGACGCTTCCCCCACGCCCCTGCCCATGACCGCGCCCCTGCTCGGGGCGGCGTCCAATTTCGGTCAGGGCGTCCAGCCCGGCATGCTGCGCAACGCCGTCGCGCTCGGCGTGACCGACCTGCGCGACGGCATGAACTGGGGCCTCGCCCAGACCCGCGCGGATGCCTACGACTTCTCCGATCCGCGTGCCGCCTATCCGCGCGACGTGCTCGACGCGGGGCTGAGCCTCAGCCTGACGCTGAACTGGGGCAACCCGCTCTGGGAGGGCGGTGACACGCCGGTCACACCCGAGGGCATCGCCGCCTTCGGCCGCTTCGCGGGTGCGCTGGCGCGGCAATATCCCGGCCTCGACGCGGTCGAGATCGGCAACGAGTTCAACAGCGCCGATTTCCTGCGCGGCCCGCTCGAAACCGCCTCCGCCACCGCGCGGGCCGAGGCGCATGCCGCGCTGCTGGCCGCCGCCGCGACGGCGCTGCGCGTCGAAGATCCCGCGATCCGGCTCCTCGGCGGGGCCAGCCACTCGATCCCGCTGGGCTATCTCTGGGCGGTGCTCGACGCGGGCGGGGCCGCGCATATGGACGCGCTGGCGATGCATCCCTACACCACCCCGCCCGAGCAGCTCGCCCGGCAGGTGGCGGTGCTGCGCCGCCATCCGCAGGCGGCATCGCTGCCGATCGAGATCACCGAGTTCGGCAGCGCCGATCCGGCGGCGGCGGCGGGCTACATGCTGCGCGACTATTGCCAGATGGCGCTGTCGGGCGTGACCCGGGCGGTGTGGTACCCGCTCAACCCGCGCGGCGACGGGCTGGTGCCGCTGCTCACCGCCGATGGCCGGATCACCGGCGCCGGCCGGGCCTTTCGCATCATCACCGAGGAATTCGCCGGGCGCGAGGTGCGCGACGCCGCGCCCGATCCCTTCACCTATGGCTGCCGCTTCGGCGAGGACACGCTGCTCCTGTGGGGCGCACCGCGCGAGCTGCGCGTGGCCGATGGGATCGAACTGCGCGACCCTGAGGGCCAGGTGCTGGCGCCGCCCCACGCGCTGTCGCGCGAGACACCGCTGATCCTGCGCGGCACCACTGGCAGGATCGATATCGGCGAGGGGGTCGAGCTCGGCCCGCAGCGGCTGATCGCCGACAGCTTCGACCAGTTCGGCTACCCTGCCGCCGACGGCACCCCCCCCGAGGGCGACCCGTTCGAGCGGTTCCTGCGGATCGACGGCCGCGAGGCGCCGCTTGCGACCATGCCGGGTCAGGAGGCGGGCGGCACGCTCTGGACGCCCTATCTCGGCGATCCGGGGCAGCGTCCGCTGCGGCTCACCGCCGATCAGCTGCTGCCCGGCGGATCGGCCGCGCAGCCGGTCGAGATCGTGCATCGCTGGACCGCGCCCGAGCCGATGCGCGTCGCCCTCACCGCCCGCTTCGACGTCGCCGACCGGAGCGAGGACGGCATCACGGTCGCCCTCACGCGCAACGGCGAGGAGATCGCCGCCGAGGAGAGCGGCGGGCTGATCGAGATCGCGCCGCCGCCGATGTCGCTGGCGGCGGGCGACGTGCTCGAAATCGCGGTGGGCCCCGGCGGCAGCGCGGCGGGCGACGTGACCGAATATCGCATCACCCTGCGCGCGCCCTGACCTCAGCCCGCCGCCGCGCGCAGGCAAAGGAGATGCGGGTTGGAGTTGCGCGACGCGCCGCCGTCGATCGTGGCCGTGACCGCGTCGCCCACGCTCTGCGCGCTGGCCGCGCCGCCCGAGCCCATCGTCATCGACAGCTGCACGCCCGAACTGCCCTGCCGGGTCACGTCGTAGCGCTCCGCGAAATCCGACAGGTCGGGATCGCCGCCCCAGCTCGCGCTGTGCAGATTGGCATAGACCACCGCGTAGACGACATGCGTGCCCGCCGGCACGTCTGCGGCGACAAGCCCGGCCACCAGCGAGTTGCCGGTCGCGGTCGTGCCGGGCTGCACCACCGCAAGCGGGTCGGCCGGATCGACGCCGCGCCAGACCGAGACGATGCCGGTGCTGTAATAGCTCGCACCCTGCGTCAGCTCGACGCCCGGCTCCCGGTCAGCGGCGATCTTCCAATAGAGGATGCCGCGCACCTAGTCGGAGCTGGCATTGCCGCTCCTGACCTCGGGCAGCGCGGTCCAGCCGGGCGGCGTGGTGGCGACATGGTTGGCCGAATGCGTGCCGACATGCAGCAGCAGCATGTCGCCCGCCTGCAGCCCGGCGGGCATCGCGACGACATGCGCGCCCCTGGCGGTGTCGGGCGGCCCGGCCCCGACGAAGGCCACGCCCGAGGGTGGCGGCGCGGCGGCGGCGGTGGTCACCGACCAGACGCCCGTGACCCCCCCGATGGTCAGCGTCGCCTGTGTAGCGGCTTCCGCCTCGGCGCTGGAGGTGACGCGCAGCTGCACCTTCTGATGCTTGTGGATGCGCCCCGGCGCGGAGGTCCAGTCCACCGCCACCGTGTCGTCCGGATTGGCGATCCGGTAGGCGCCGCCGGTAACCGTGATCGGCGCGTCCCGCTCGTATCCCACGGGCGTCACCAGCTCGGAGGTGACGGGGGAAGACGGCGCCGCGCCGCTGCGCGCGGCGAAGGCAAAGGCATCGGGCGCCGCGTCGGTGATCTCGCCATGATGGCCGGCATAGCTGCCGGTCCAGGCGCGATAGGCGCGCCGCCCGCAATCCTCGGCCCAGGCCGCGCGCGGATGCAGCTCCGAGAACGGCGCGCCGCCGGTCGCCGCGTCGGTGTCGATCACCACGGCGTTGCCATCGGCCAGCGCCACGTCGAGCTGCGCCTTGCGCACCGCCCAGGTGTTCGCGGTGGCGGTGGCGCTGTCGAGCCGCGGGCGGGTGCGCTCGACGATGAACAGCCCGGCCGAGATCCGGGTCCGGAACTCGGCCAGCAGATGCGCGAAGTTGCCCGCGTAATTGGCGCCGTGGCCGTTCGCCATGTCGTATTCGCCCTGCGTCCAGATCGTCACCTCCTCGGGCGTATCGGAGAGCGCCGCCCGCGCCGCCGCGACGCGGGATTCGAGCTGTTCGAACAGCATCCGCCCCGAGGTCCGGATCGTCGGGTGCCAGTCGTCGCGCCCGGCCTCGGCCGGCAGGCCGGTGCCGCCCTGCGCGCGCTTGACGATGCGGATCGGCCGATCGACGCCCGCCTGCCGCAGCTGGTGGGCGAACTCGGCCTCCGAGCCCCAGGCATTGGCGCTGTCATCGCCCGCATTGCTTCCGGGCGCATAGGGCTCGAAGCCGCCGCTGGCGGGGTTCCAGATCTCGACATCCTGCATGCCGGTGTATTTCGCGGCCGGTGTCGCGCCCGAGGTGCCCTGCTTGTCGGCGTTGGACTGCCCCGCGACGATCAGCAGCAGCGGCGCCGTCACCGGCACGATGACGGGCGGCCCGGCCTCCGACGCCGCGGCGGCGCAGAGCCCGAGCCCGGTCCCCAGCCGCATCACGTCAGCCCCACGATCCCGGTGGCGGTGGTGCCGGTCGCCCAGACGCGGCGGACCCGGACCGGCAACACCGCGCCCGCCGCCAGATAGAGCGTCGCCACCGTGCCGCCGATCGCGGTGACGCGGATCGTGCCGGGGTTCGTCGCGGTGATCGCCCGCGTCCAGACCGCGAGGTCGGCGCCGTCATCGGGCGTGATCGGGTGCAGGTCGCTGGCCGGGCTGTCCAGCCCGGATTGCCGGTTCGCAAACTGATCGCTCATCTCGTTCCTCCATCGCCGCCCGCTGCGGGGCTCGGGCCGCCACGAGCAGCCCCGGAACGCGACAATACCGCCCCGATCGCGATGATTTCCTGAGCCCTGCGCCCGCAGCGCGGCAGCGGCGCGCAACACCCCCCGCCGCGGGCGCGGCACGGCTTGACCCTTGCCGCGCCGAGGCCCACACCAAGGCGTGTTCCGCCGAAAGGTTTTTAACAATCATGTCCTTGTCCCCCCGCATCCGCTGCTTCAACGCCCGCTACAGCCCCAATCTTGGCGACGGCCTGCTTTCGGAATGTCTCGAGCATCAGCTGATCGCGCTCGGCGCCGCCCCCGACACCGCCTCGATCGACCTCGCCGCCCGTGGCGCCTATGGCGACGTCATGGCCGGGCGCGGCACGATCATGGCGGTGCTCGACGCGCTGCCCGGCCCGGCCCGCCGGGCGGCGGTGCGGCTGCCGCTGGCGCTGCAGGCGCGGCGCCGCTGGCAGCCGCATTACCGGGCCGGCCTGCGCGGCGCCGAGGCGGTGGCGATCGGCGGCGGCAACCTGCTCGCCGATCTCGACCTGAACTTCCCGACCAAGCTGTCGCTGGCGCTCGGCGAGGCGCGCAAGCGCGGTCTGCCGGCGGCGATCTATGCCTGCGGCATGTCCGGCGGCTGGAGCGCGACCGGGCTGCGGATGGCGCGCCGCGCCTTCGCCAACGGCGCGCTCAAGGCGGTGTTCCTGCGCGACACGGCCTCGCGCGATCTCTGGGCCGAGCTGATGCAGCCCCATACCGGGATCGCGGCCGAGGTGGTGCGCGATCCGGGCCTGCTGGCGGCGCGGGTCTTTCCGGCGGCCAGGCCCGACCCGCGCCCCCGCCCGGTCGCCGGGATCGGGCTGATGAGCCATCTGGCGATCCGCTACCACGCCGAGGCGGCGCCGGAGGCGGACCAACTCGACGACTGGTTCGTCGGGCTCGGCCGGGCGCTGCTCGACGCGGGCTTCGACCTGCGCGTCTTCACTAATGGCAGCCCCGAGGATGTCAGCTACGCGGCCCGGCTGCGGCCCCGGCTCGCGGCGCTGGCCGGGCCCGAGCGGATCGCCTTCCCGACCCAGCGCACCCCGGCCGAGCTGTGCGGCCATATCGCCGATCTCGACGTGCTGGTGGCCTACCGGCTGCACGCGGTGATCGCCGCCACCTCCTACGGGGTGCCGGCGATCGGGCTGGCCTGGGATCGCAAGCTGGCCTCGTTCCTCGACTCGATCGGCGCCGGCGACCGGCTGCTCGACGTGACCCGCATCGCGCCCGGCGCGGCGGCGGAGCGGATGGTCGCGCTGGCCCGGCAGCCGCGTGACAAGGCGGCGCGGCAGGCGCTGCTGCGCGAGGCGGCCGAGGATGTGGGCCGGCTCTACGCCGCCCTGGCCGGGGCTTCGAGCGCGGCGCGGTAGCGCCCGATCTGCGCCTCGATCCATTCGGCGGGCGTGGTGCAGAGCCCCGCCGCGCCGGAATGGCCCCGGCGGCTGATCGCCTCGATCTCGGCCGCCGGCATCGCGTCGATCCGGGCCAGCGTCGCGGCGAAGGCCACTGGATCGCGCGTGTCGCAGGCCAACCCGAGGCCGAGCCGCTCGATCTCGGTGCCGAGCAGCGCGTGCCGGCCGAGGATCACCGGCAGGCCCGACAGCGACGCCTCGGCCGCCACGAGGCCGAAAGGCTCGGGGTAGCGGCTTGGCATCACCAGCGCGCGGGCATCGCCGATCGCGGCGCCGATCTGCTCCCGCGACATCCAACCGAGGAATCGCACCTCCGGATGCGCCGCTTCGAGGCTCTCGCGCAGCGGGCCGTCGCCAATCACGGTAAGCGACACGCCCGCCCGGGCGGCTGCGGCGACCAGATCCTCGATCCCCTTCTCGGCCTCGACCCGGCCGACGAAGACCACGCCGCGATTTGCCTCTGCCGCGACCCGCTCCTCGCGAAAGCCGATCGCCGGGTTGCGCAGCGCCGTCAGCAGCCCCGGCGGGTAGCCCGACATCTCGAGGAAGGGCCGCATCGCCGGGTGGATCATCAGAAGCCCGGCCCAGTCGGCGCCGCGCTCCAGCGTCCGCCACAGCGTCGCCTGCCGGGTCACCCGCCAGAGCTTCTGCGCGTAGGAGCGCTTGTCGCAATGGGTCGACAGGCAGTCGGCCGAGAGCGGCTTGCGGCTGCAGGGCGCCGCCGCGCGGTAATCCATGAAGGCGCCGTTCGGGCAGGCGAGAAAGAAGTCATGCGCGTGCAGGAAGCTGCGCGCCCGCACCGGGGCCAGCGCGGCGAAGATACTGGGCGACAGCGTCTTGGAGAAGCCATGCACGTGGAAGACGGTGCGCGCGTCGGACATCTCCTCGACGATCTCGGCGATGAAGCGGCGCGCCGCTGGGTTATAGATGCCGCGCGTTGCGGCCTGCGCGCGCGGCGCCTTGATCAGCTGCTGGCCGCCCAGGGCGCGCAGGTCGACGCCGATCGCGCGCAGCTCGGCGTTGTCGCCGCTGTCGCCGGCCGCGAACACTACCTCGATGCCCCGCTCGCGCAGGAGCCGCGCCTGCAGCAGCGCCAGGCCGGTCGCGCCGCCGCGGGCGAGGCTGGCATCGTTGATCACGACCACCCTGAGGCCGCCAGTCGCCCCTGTCCGAATCGCCTTCATGCGCCGCTCCCGCGTGGTGCCACTCTACCTGTGATTGATCTGCGCGCCGCGGCCCGATTGCAAGCCATAGCGGCAGCGACGAGCGGTCGGGGCGCGGAATGTCCCTTCGGACAGGCAGCAGGAGACCGAAACGCACGTCTGGCAGGCGGCTGACAGCGAACGATTTGTTTCGCGAGGCGAGACGATTCCAGCCCGCGCGCGGCCTGCGAAACCTGACATTCGCCTCGAAATTGCCGCATTCGCTGCGCGCGAAACGGGCAGCGCGATACACGTTTAAGGCGAAAATTCTGCTTGCATATTCTCCCAATGCGGAAGAAATCACATTCATCCGAGGCAGATGACGCGTTTATGGTCAAACGCCCCGGTGGCTCTGCCAGCGGCTTCGGCCCTCGGATTGACCATGTTGTCATGACGCTGTCAGGCTTGTGTCGAAGTGATGGCGTCCGCAGCCTGTTTTGTTTTTTCTGCGATGCGGCGTCGCTTGTTACCAGTTCGGTCGCCCCGGCGGCCCTTTGTTGAAGAGTTGATGATTATGAGTGTTACCTCCAAGTCGCGCAGCGACCGTCTTCGCTCGTCCGCAATCGAAGGTTTCTACGCCCGTCGTGGCAAACGCCTTCTGGACCTCTTCCTCGCCCTGGTGATGCTGCCGACACTGGCCCTGGTCATCGCCGTTCTCTGGGTGCTGGTACGCACGGATGGTGGCGGCAGCGGCTTTTACGGCCATCGCCGGGTCGGCCAGAACGGGCGCATGTTCCGCTGCTGGAAAATCCGGACGATGCGCCCCGATGGCGACGAGATCCTCGCCCGGCACCTCGCCAACGATCCCGAAGCCGCGGCCGAATGGGCGCGGGACTACAAGCTCACCAACGATCCGCGGGTCACGCGGATCGGCAATTTCCTGCGGCGGACCAGCCTCGACGAGCTGCCGCAGGTCTGGAACGTGCTGCGCGGCGAGATGAGCTTCGTCGGGCCGCGCCCGATCGTCAGCGACGAGCTGGCGCGCTACGAGGGCTACCAGTGGTGCTATCTCACCGCGGTGCCGGGCATCACCGGCCTGTGGCAGGTCTCGGGCCGCAACGATGTCAGCTACGAGGAGCGGGTGCAGCTCGACATGCAGTACCAGGCGCGGCGCTCGCTGATGCTCGACCTCGCCGTCATCCTGCGCACCGCCGGCGCGGTGGTGAACCGCACCGGCAAGTGAACCCACCGGGCCGCCCGCCCGTCGGGCGGCCCGGACGTCCCTCTCAGGCAAAGACCAGCGTCGCGCTCTCCGCCCCGTCGAGCACGCCGTGCAGCGACAGCGTACCGCCACCGGTCATCGCCACCTCGAACAGGATCTCGGCCCCGTTCTCGCCCAGATAGGCGACATTGGTGCGGCCCGCCTCGACGACGATCCGGAACGATCCCTCCTCCATGCCCTCGGCATTCTGCAGCAGGATCCGGTCGCTTTCGCGGTGATCGAAATCGCGGACGAAATCGACCGCGTCGATCTGCGCGCGATCGAAGACGAAGCTGTCGGCCCCGGCCCCGCCGATCAGCACGTCGCGGCCGCGCCCGCCATCGAGCGCGTCGTCGCCGCCCCCGCCATAGAGCCGGTCGTCCCCCGCCCCGCCCGCCAGCGCATCATGCCCGGCCTCGCCCCACAGCACGTCGCGGCCGGTGCCGCCCGACAGCATGTCCGCGCCGCCGCCGCCGATCAGCCGGTCGTCGCCGCCATCGCCATGGATCTCGTCATCCCCGGCGCGCCCCCCCAGCCGGTCGGCCCCGCCGAGCCCGCGCATCAGGTCCGCGCCATTGCCGCCATCGCGGCGGTCGTCGCCCTCCGTGCCAGTATAGGTCCAGATCGGCTCGGGCTCGGGTTCGGGAACAGGTTCGGGCGCAGGCTCCGGCGCCGGGACGGGCTCGGGCGAAGGCGCGGGCGCGGGCGCGGGCGAAGGCTCGGGCGCGGGCACCGGTTCCGGCTGCGGCTCGCCCCCATCGGTCCAGAGCCGCGTCAGCTCGGCGGTGCGGTAGAGCAGGTCGGCGAACTCGACCAGCTCGATGCCCGAGATCCGGGTCAGCGCATCGCCGGCCAGATCGAACAGCAGCTCGCCCGTGGACAGCACCGAGCCCTGCACATCGGCGAAATTCGCGCCCACCACGAAGCGGTCCTGCCCGGCGCCGCCTTCGAGCCGGTCGCGGCCGTCGCTGGCGCGCAGCGTGTCGTCGCCCCGCCCGCCGCGCAGCCAGTTGTCGGCGCCGCTGCCGATCAGCAGGTCGTCGCCATCGCCGGCAAAGGCGTTCTCGATCCCGCCGCCGATCCGAAAGCCTACGCCGTCGATGCGGCTGTCCTGCCCGCCGCTCAGGTCGATCAGGCTGCCGCTGGTCACCATCGCGGCGTTGATCGCGTCGGTGCCGCCGTCGCGATCGATGATGCGCCGCCGCCCGGCCTCGGCGGCGGCCGTGTCGGCATATTCGTCGGAGAAGAAGAACACGTCGTCGGCCAGTTTCTCGCCCCGGCCATGCAGGGTCAGGGTGATGTCCCTGACCTCGCCGACATGGACGTTGCCGTGGCGGTCGAGCGCGTCGGGCGCGCGGTCGTGGATGTCGACAGTCCAGGTGCCGGCGCTCATCTCGCCCATGGTGGCGACCGAGCCGAACTTGAAGTTGCGCAGATCGCCGATCCCGCCCTCGAGCGGGATGTCGTGCACCAGCCGGATCCTTGTCCCCTCCGGGCTGGTCAGCCAGACGTCGAGATCGGCGGTGTTGCGCCAGAAGAAGTCGAGTTGCAGCTGCACGTGTTCGATCGCGATGTCGCGGCCGACCTCGATCTCGAACTGCAGGTGATCGACGCTGCCGCCGACCAGCTTGGCGCCCGGGGTCTCCGTCTCGACCTTGACGGTGGTGCGGTTCTGCACGGTCTGCTGCAGCGTCCACGTCTCGGCCAGCCGCACCGCGTCATGCGCGTTGAGAAAGCCGAAACCGAAGGAATCGCTGAACAACTTTCCACCGCCGTTGAAATGGCCGTTGCCGTTCATCACCCAGCCGTCGCCCCAGGCGATGCCGTCGCCCAGCCCCTCGCGCCGGGCCGAGAGGCCGAGGATCTGCTGCACGTCGCGATAGCCGAGATCGGCATTGGCCTCGAGGATCAGCCCCGCCACCGCCGAGACCGCCGGCGCAGAGAAGGAGGTGCCGGTGGCGCGGGTCTCGAAGCGCTCGCCCGGCTCTGTGGTGAAGACCTCGCGCCCGGCGGCCGAGAGCAGCACGTTGGCACCGAGGCTGGTGAAGGAGGAGGCCTCGCCGTCGCGATCCACCGCTCCCACCGCGATGGCGAGAGGCGAGTTCTGAAGATTGTGGAAGTTCGAGGAATCGTCGCCGCCGCCATTGCCGGCCGAGAACACCGCCACCGTGCCGAGCCCGTCGCGCCCGGTCGTCACCGGATCCTCTAGCGCCTCGCGCAGCGCGGTGGCGCGGCCGAAATTATCGGCGAAGGGGCGGTTGAAGCTCCAGCTGTTGTTGACCACGTCGACCGCGCTGGCGGCGTGCAGCGCCGCGATCGCCTGGTCGAGCGCGTTGGGGCTGGCATAGTTCACCGCGAGCCCGACCAGCGTCGCCTCGCTGGCGATGCCGACGCTGCCGATGCCGTTGCCGCCCTCGGCGGCGATGACGCCCGCGACCATCGTGCCGTGCTGGTCCGCCCCCCTGAGCGTGAAGGTCACGTCGCCGGTGTCCTGGTCGAAATTGTAGTCGCGGGAGAGGTCGTAATTGCCGTCGAGCTCGGCGTGATTGAAGTCGATCTGGGAATCGACCACGCCGATCTTCACCCCCGCGCCGCGATACTCCGCCCAGACGGATTCGATGTCGATGTTCACGGCCGAGCGGTTCTGTGCGAAATACCAGCTGCGATACATCACCGGATCGTCGAAGACGGCGGCGGCGCCCGAGACGGAGGTCCCGGAAATGGTGTCTGAAATCGGCATTGCGTGTCCCTCAATCATGTCGTGGTCGAACGGCCGTCATCGGGCTGGACCGGGTTGAGGGTCTGATGCGAGGCTTGGACGAGGCAAAGTTTTGGGCATGGCGAGCTTGGCACTTCACCATAGAAATTAATTAAATATCAGATTGTTACCGCCCAGATAGCGGTGCGGACCCTGAACCGCTCCAGTCGCGGATGCGGTGCAGTATCGCGTCGAAGGCTTGTCAAATGCTTAACGCCGCGGGGCGCGGCCGGGCCTTTGCGCAACGCCTGCGCAACGGCAAACGGGCGCCCGGCCCTGCGGCCGCGCGCCCGTCATCTCGCGCGATGGGGTCCGTTCAGAACTCGAACGGGGCCACGCGCAGGCGCCGCCCGAGCGTCATGGCGTCGGCGACATGGATCATCGGCGCGAGGTCGACATCGCTTTCGCCCTTCGCCACCAGCTCGGCCATCCGGGCATAGAGCGCGGGGTATTCGCCGGGATGCTCCGGCAGCGGCGCCGGAGTCCCGTCGAGCTCGAGCCGCGCCCCGCCGTCGCGCAGGGCGATCGCGCCCTTGTTGGTCTCGATCTCGATGTCCCAGCTCTGCGGGCCCTCCTGCCGCCAGTCGAACACCGCGCCGACATTGCCGGTGAAGTCGAGACGGGCCGCGATCGGGGTGTCGCGGTTCTCGGGAAACTCCAGCTCGGCGGAGACGAGGTGCACCGGCTCGGGCAGGATCTCGGTCAGGATCGACAGCGCGTTGATGCCCGGGTCCATCACCCCCATGCCGCCGGGCTCGAAGACCCAGTCCTGGCCGGGATGCCATTTGCGCACATCCTCCTTCCAGGTGATGCGCACGCCCTGCACCACCCGCTCCACCAGCCGCGACTTCGCCGCCGCGACGCCCGCCGCCATGCGGCTGTGCCAGCTGGTATAGAGCGTGACGCCCTGTGTCGCGGCGAGCCGCTGCAGCGCCTGCACCTCGGCCAGCGTCTGGCCGGGCGGCTTTTCCAGCATCACGTGCCGCCGCGCCATCAGCGCCTTGCGGGCATAGTCGAAGCGCGGCTGCGGCGGCAGGCAGAGCGAGATCACCTCGATGTCGGGACGCGCCGCGAGGAAGGCGTCGAAGTCGCGATGCGCCTCGACCCCTTCGACCGTGCCGGAGCGGCTCACCGTCGCGGCGAGCTCCCAGTCGGGGCTCGCCCGCAGGGCCGGCACGTGCTGGTCGCGGGCGATCTTGCCAATGCCGACGAGGGCGATCTTGCGGAGGCTGGTGCCGTGGGCCATCAATGGCTCTCCTTGCCGACCGCGTTGCCGCGACAGCCGACCAGGAAGTCGAAATCGGCACCGGTTTCCGGCCCCATCACCCGCTCGTGGTAGAGGCTGGCATAGCCCGATGCGGGGGCCTTCACCTGCGGCGTCCATGCGGCGAGACGCGCCGCCAGTTCCTCGTTCGAGATGTCGAGATGCAGCCGCCGCGCGGCGACGTCGAGCTCGATCATGTCGCCCGAGCGCACCACCGCCAGCGGCCCGCCGCGCGCCGCCTCGGGCGAGGTGTGCAGCACCACGGTGCCATAGGCGGTGCCGGACATCCGCGCGTCCGAGATCCGCACCATGTCGGTGATGCCCTTGCGCAGAACCTTGGGCGGCAGGCCCATATTGCCGACCTCGGCCATGCCCGGATAGCCGCGCGGCCCGCAATTGCGGAGCACCATCACGCAGCTCTCGTCGATGTCGAGATCCTCGTCATTGATCCGCGCCTTGTAGTCGTCGATGTCCTCGAACACGACGGCCCGGCCCCGGTGCTGCATCAGCGCGGGCGTCGCGGCCGAGGGTTTGAGCACGGCACCCAGGGGCGCGAGGTTGCCCTTGAGCACGGCGATGCCGCCCGACTTGGCCAGAGCGCGCTCGACCGGAAGGATCACGTCCTCGTTCCAGTTCTGCACCTCCTTGACCTCGTCCCAGATCGCGCCGCCCGACACGGTCAGCGCGTCGCGGTGCAGCAGCCCCGCCTCGCCGAGTCGCTTGATGACGACCGGCAGGCCGCCGGCATAGAAGAACTCTTCCATCAGGTGCTGGCCGGAGGGCATCAGGTTGACGATGGTCGGCACGTCGCGGCCGCAGCGGTCCCAATCCTCGAGCGTCAGGTCGATCCCGACCCGCCCGGCGATGGCGAGCAGGTGGATCACCGCGTTGGTGGAGCCGCCGATCGCCGCGTTGGTGCGGATCGCGTTCTCGAAGGCCTCGCGGGTCATGATGTCTGAGGGCTTCAGGTCGTCCTTGACCATGTCGACGATGCGCCGGCCGGTCAGATGCGCCATGACCCGGCGGCGGCTGTCGACCGCCGGGATCGCGGCGTTGCCCGACAGCGCCATGCCGAGCGCCTCGGCCATCGAGGCCATGGTCGAGGCCGTGCCCATGGTGTTGCACGAGCCGGGCGAGCGGCTCATCGAGGCCTCGGCCTCGACGAACTCGGCTTCGGTCATTTCGCCCGCGCGCACGGCCTCGGAGAAGCGCCATAGATGCGTGCCCGAGCCCACCCGCTCGCCGCGGAAATGACCGTTGAGCATCGGCCCGCCCGAGACCACGATCGCCGGCAGGTCGACCGAGGCCGCGCCCATCAGCAGCGCCGGCGTGGTCTTGTCGCAGCCGGCGAGCAGCACCACACCGTCGATGCACTTGCCGCGCACCGCTTCCTCGACATCCATGGCGCAGAGGTTGCGATACATCATCGCAGTCGGGCGCAGCGTCGATTCCGACGGGGAGAACACCGGGAATTCGACCGGCAGGCCCCCCGCCTCGTAGATGCCGAACTTCACCCGCTCCGCGAGGTCGCGCAGATGCGCGTTGCAGGGCGTCAGCTCCGACCAGGTGTTGCAGATGCCGATCACCGGGCGGCCGTCGAACAGGTCGGCGGGTAAGCCTTGGTTCTTCATCCAGCTGCGGTGATAGATCGCGTCCTTCGACGTGCCGCCGAACCATTCCTGCGAACGCAGCTTGCGGGGCCAGGGGGCGGGGGTGAAGCTCATGGAGGGCCTTTCGAAAGCGGGCGGCGCGACGGGCCGGACCGCGTCGCGGGGGAGATCGGGTTTGTCGCGACCGGCCGGAAAGGGCGGGAACCGCCCCGGCGCCGACCATCGCGCGAAGAGATATTGGCGATCTCTGGAATATGGTTCAAATAATGTTTCCGAATGAACCCATGATGGAATCGTCATGAATGACCGGCTGCTGCGACGCGGGCTCAAGCTCGGCCACCTCGAATTGCTGGCGCAGCTCGAGCAGAGCGGCCAACTCGGCGCGGCGGCGGAGGCGCTCGGCATCGCGCAGCCCGCGGCCTCGCGGCTTTTGTCGGAGGCGGAGCGGATCGCCGGCTGCGCGCTGCGGCGGCGCGACGGGCGCGGCATCCGGCTGACGCCGGAGGGCGCGGCGCTGGCGCGGCGGGCCGGGCGGGTGCTGGGCGAGATCGGCGATGCCGGGCGCGAGCTGGACGAGATCGCCTCCGGCCTGTCGGGCGAGGTGCGGATCGGCGCGGTGACCGGCCCGGCGATGGACCGGGTGCTGCCGGCGCTGCGCCGCGCCCGGACCGAGATGCCGAAGCTGCGCGTGCATGTCGAGAACGGCGACTCGGAGGTGCTGGGCGAGGCGCTGCTCGAGGGGCGCATCGACCTGGCGCTGGCGCGGCTGCCGCATGCCCATCCGGCCGAACGCTTCGACATCCGCCCGATCGGCCCCGAGCCGGTGGCGCTGGTGGTGCGGCGCGGCCATCCGCTGCTGGCCGATCCCGCGCCCACCCCCGAGGCGATCCTCGCCCATGACTGGGTGCTGCCGGCGCGCGGCACCCTGCTGCACGACGCGGTGCAGCGGCGTCTGGCGCGGCTCGGCCTGCCGCCGCCGCATGTGCCGGTGACGACCTCCTCGGTGCTACTGACGCTGGCGCTGGTGCAGGATGGCGACGCGGTGGCGCCGCTGGCGCGGGCGGTGGCGGCGCATGTCGCGGGCGCCGGCTGCGCAGTGGTGCCGGTCGATCTCGGCCTCTCGGTGGCGCCCTACGGGCTGATCACCCGGGCCGGCGCGCTGCTGCCGGTGGCGGCCCGCCGGATGGCCGAATTGCTGCTGCGCGACCCGGCGGACCCCGCACCCTCGGTGCCGCCCGAAATGTGACGCTTCCGAGGCGGCGCGCCCGGCCCGGCCGCGGGCCGGGGTGCCGATCCGTTGACAATCCCCCTGTGCCGACAGGACCGGCCCGGCCCGGAGCGGCTTTTTGCCGACACCATGCCGACGGTCACCGCCCCGCCGCGGAAGGGTCCGAAGCCCGCCTAGATTCCTCCTTAGGTGTTGATCCAACTTTAAATTTGGAGGGATGCAGAATGCAGACCCGCGCGATCCACCGCCTGCCCAGCCTCGCCACGGCCCTGTTCGGCTTCGTCGCCATCTTCGCCTTTCTCGGCCTCGGCGCGCTCGCGTTGCTGGCCGAACGCCGCCTCGAGGAGGTCGGCAACCGCGTCCAGGCCGAGGCGGTGCAGCTGCGCGGCGAAGCGCTGCGGATGAACTTCGGCAAGGCGCTCGGCCGGGAATGGAACTCGGTCAACGCGGTCGCCGGGACCATCGACATGGGCGCGATCGAGGCCACCCGGCCGCGACTGGCCGCGATCTCGCGCATTTCCAACGCGATCGCCTGGACCGGCATCGCCGACAGCTCGGGCCGGCTGCTCGCCTCCTCGCGCCCGCTGCTCGAAGGGCAGGACGTCTCCGGCTCGCTGTGGTTCCGGCGCGGGCTGAACGGCAAGTATATCGGCTCGGCCGAGACCGACGACCGGCTGGCCCGCCTGGTGCCCGGCGCGGGCGACGGCCCGGTGCGCTTCGTCGACATGTCGGTGGCGATCCGCGACCCCGAGGGCCGCGCCGAGGGCGTGCTGCTGTACCGGCTCAACGTCACCTGGATCCAGGAGTACCTGATCGAGAGCGCCGGCGTGCTCGAGCTCGACCTGTTCCTCGTCAACGGCCGCGGCGACGTGCTGTTCGAGCATTACGAGCAGATCGGCCAGAGCCTCTCGCCCCGCGCCCGCCAGGTTGTGACCTCGGGCCAGCAGGGCGTCTTCCAGGTCCCGCTGGAACAGCACGGCGAGGCCTTCCTGGCGCTGCTGCCCAAGATCGTCACCGGCGACATGGCTTCGCTCGACTGGCGGCTGGTAGCGCGGGTGCCGGCGCAGGTCGCGGGTTTCGGGCTGGGCAGCGTCGTGTTCTCGCGCGACATCTTCTGGGTGGTGCTCGGCTTCGGCGCGGCGCTGGCCCTGGGGACCGCGCTCTTCGCCCGCTACTTCCTGGCGCCGCTGCGGACGCTGTCGCGCGACGCCGAGGCGATCGCCGAGGGCCGCGACACTTACCCGGCCGAACAGCGCAGCAGCCGCGAGGCGCAGACCCTCTCCGCCGCCATCGTCAGGCTGCAGCGCGGCTGAACGGCTGAACGGCTGAGCGGCACTACGGCAACAGCCGTACCCCGCGGCGAGCCGCGACGTACCGTCGCCATTGCCCGCCGCCCCCCCACGCGCGACAGCGACCCGACCTGCCGCGTGCCCCCTTGAAGGACATCCCCCATGCGTCTTACCCGCATCCTCATCGGCGGCCTGCTCATCGTGGCGGCGATCTGGGTGATCGTCGGCGAGCGGCTCGGCGGCACCAGCGCCAACGCCATGGTCAACGCCCGGCTGGCGACGCTGCGCAGCCCGATCGCCGGCATCGTCACCATCCCCGACATGGCGCTCGGCGCGACGGTGCGGCGCGGCGACGAGCTGGCCTCGGTCGCCGATCCTCAGGTCGACCGGATCCGGCTCAACGACCTCGTGCTGCAATGGCAGAACGTCCAGTCCGAGCGCGACCGGCTGCGCGATCTGATGACCGAGACCAAGCAGGTGATGGAGCGGCTCGCGGTGCGCGCCGCCACCTTCGAGCGGGGCAAGACCCGCGAGGTCGAGATCCGGCTGATGCATGCCCGCAGCCGGCTGGCGCTCTTGCAGCGCGAGGCGCCGGAGCACGCGGCGCAGCTCGCGGCGGTGGTGCCGCAGCTGCCCGCCGATCCGCGCGGCCGCGACGGCGCGACTAGCGACGCCGCCGCCGTTCCCCTCATCCCCGAGGAGATCCCGACCGAGCTGGCGCTGGCGATCGAGCACGCCCGCGAGGAGGTCGGCGTGCTGCAGACAGCGCTCGCGGCGGCGCGCGACGGGGTGCATCTGGTCGACGGCTTCAATGACGCGCCCTTTGCCAGCCAGCGGCTGGCCGAGCTGCGCGCCCGCCACGACGCGCTCGAGGCCGATCACGCGTCGCAGGTCCGGCAGGTCCGCGCCCTCGCCGCGCGCATCACCGAGGAGCGGGTCAGCGTCAACCGGCTGGCCGAGGCGCCGCTCGCCACCACTTTCGACGGGCGGATGTGGGAAGCGCTGGCGCATGACGGCGAGAACCTGCAGCGCGGCGACGCGGTGATGCGGCTGCTCGACTGCGAGAGCCTGATCGTCACCGGCTCGGTCAGCGAGGGGGTCTACAACCGGCTGCGTCCGGGCGATTCCGCGCAGTTCCGCCTGACCGGCTCCGGCGAGCTGATCGAGGGCACGGTGGAGCGCCTCGCGGGCAGCGGCGCCGCCTCGCTCTACGACACGCTCGCCATCGCGCCATCGGGCGAACATCTCGAGCGCTACGACGTCGCGGTCAGCGTGCCCGGCCTCGCCGGTCTGACCGACGACCACTGCCCCGTCGGCCGCACCGGCCGCCTGTTCTTCGAAAGCCGGCCGCTCGACTGGCTGCGCGACCTGCTGTGATCGCGCCGCATGTCTGGCTGAGCGAGGCGCAGTTCAGCCTTGCGCAGATGGCGCTGGCGCTGGGGGTGGTGGTTCTGCTGCCGCTGGTGATCGACATCCGCCGCACGCTGCACCGGTCGCTGATCCTCGGCGCGTCGCTGCTGCTGACCCTGCGCTACATCTGGTGGCGCGGCACCGAGACGCTGCCGCCGCCCGGGCTCGACGCCGACTTCATCGCCAGCCTGACGCTGTTCGTGCTTGAGTTGGGCGCGATGCTCGGCACGATGAACGCCGCGGTGATGCTGATGCGACGCCGCGACCGGCTCCGCGAGGCGACGGTCCACGCCAATTGGTGGCTGCCGGGCCGCCCGCCGCGGGTGGCGGTGATGATCGCGACCTACAACGAGGATCGTGAGATCCTCGAGCGCACCATCGTCGGCGCGGTCTCGGTCGACTGGCCCGATGCCGAGGTGCTGGTGCTCGATGACGGTCGCCGCGACTGGCTGGCCGAGTTCTGCGCCCTGCATGGCGTGCGCCACGTGATCCGACCCGACAACGCCCATGCCAAGGCCGGCAACATCAACCACGCGCTCGACATGCTGGCGGCCGAGGGGCGCGCACCGGATTTCGTGGCCGTGCTCGACGCCGATTTCGTGCCGCATCGCAACTTCCTGCGCCGCGCCGTGGCGCTGTTCCACGACCCCTCGGTGGCGCTCGTCCAGACGCCGCAGCACTTCTTCAACGCCGACCCGATCCAGCACAATCTCGGCCTGTCGCGCTCCTATCCCGACGAGCAGCGCTTCTTCTTCGACCACGTGCAGTCCTCGCGCGACGCCTGGGGCATCGCGATCTGCTGCGGCACCTCCTCGGTGATGCGCTGGAGCGCGCTGCGCGAGATCGGCGGCTTTCCCACCGACAGCGTCACCGAGGACTTCCTGCTCAGCCTGGCGCTGCAGGAGCGCGGGCTGCAGACCGTCTATCTCAACGAGCCGCTGACCGAGGGTCTCGCCCCCGAGGGAATCGGCGAATACATCACCCAGCGCGCGCGCTGGTGCCTCGGGCTGATGCAGATCGCGCGCGGCCGGCTGGGGCCGTTCTCGCGCAACGGGCTGCGGCTGCGCGACCGCTGGAGCGTGATCGACACCATGCTCTACTGGCTGGCGAGCTTTCCCTTCCGGCTCGCAGGCCTCAGCTTTCCGCTGCTCTACTGGTATTTCGGGATCATCGTGGTCGAGGCCCATGTCGCCGAGGTGCTGTCCTATTTCGGCGTCTACTTCGTCTGGTCGGTCGGCGTGCTGAACCTGCTGTCGCGCGGCACGGTGGTGCCGATCCTGCACGATGTCAGCCAGATCGTCGGCGCGATCCCGATCAGCCGCGCCGCCTTTCACGGGCTGCTGCGCCCCAAGGGGCACAAGTTCAAGGTCACCGCCAAGGGTGGCGACCGCAGCCGCATCGTCGTGCAGTGGCGGCTGATGATGCCGTTCCTGGTGCTGCTGGTGCTGACGCTGGTGGGGCTGCTGCTGGGCAGCGCGCTGGACGGCTTTGCCCGGGCCGAGGCCGGCGACGGCATGCAGGTGGTGCTGTTCTGGTCGATCTACAACTGCTTCGTGCTGGCGCTCACCATCCTCGCCTGCATCGAGCTGCCGCGCCACGAACGGCACGTCGCCGACCGGCCCGAACGGGTGATCTTCCTCGCCGATGGCGGCCGGGCGCAGCGGCTGTGGCTCGCCTCGCTGACCCGCGACACCGCGCGGCTGCGGGGCGCGGTCTACAAGCCCGGCACCCGTGGCGTGCTGCGCATCCTCGGCGTCGGCGACATGCGCGCCACGGTGATCGCGATGACGGCCGAGGGCGCGCGGCTGCATCTGTGGCCCGAGGCCGAGGCCCACAAGGCGCTACTGCGCCGCTTCTACACCGAGGGCGCGGCGCCCGGCGTGGTCGACGTCCGGCTGAGCCGGCTGATCGGCGACATGGCCCGCCGGCTGAGCTTCACCGCCCCCGACTGACCCCCTTACGAAAGGACTGCCCCCATGCGCCCCTGCTTCCGCCCGCTCCGTGCCCTCGCCATCGCGCTCTGCCTCGCCCCGGCCGCCGCCCGCGCCGACGGCGAATTCGCGCAGCTCGATTTCGGCGCGGACGACCTCACCGCCGTGGCGAGCTTCACCCGCGGCGCGGTCTCGGCGGGGGCGGTGTTCTCGACCTACGAGGGTGGCGAGGGGATCGGCTTCTCGATCACCGGCGGGCGCGACATCAGCCTCGGCAGCCAGCCGGTGACGCTGCGCTTCGGCCCAACGCTCTCGGCCGGTGACGGGCTGGAGCTGGGCCTCAAGGCGGTGGCCGAAAGCTATGTCGCGACCGATTGGGGCGGGGTCTTCGCGATCGGCGAGATCAACAGTATCGACACCGCCTATTTCGCCATGCTCGAGGCCGGCCATGCCGCCAGCGGCACCGGCCTCGCGCTGGTGCTGACCGGCGACGACACCGGCTACGAGGAGCAGAGCCTCGTGCTCAGCCGGTCCATCGGGCTGGACGGCGATCTGCGGCTCCGGATGGGCTACCGGCTGCAGGCGCGCGAGCTGTTCGTCGGGGTCGCGATCAACACCTTCTGAGCGCCGCATGGCGCCATGCGCGGCGTGCATGGCGGCCCTTCGGATCCGGCATTGGCGGCACGGGTGACAGCGCGGCTGTGCCGGACTATGTGCGCGTCTCCCGACGCCCACCCGACTCGCAAAGGAACCTGCCCGTGTCCGTCCTCGCCCCCGCCGCCCCCGTAACCGCCTTCCGCCCGCTTTCGCGGCTGCGCGCCGCTCTCGGCCGCCTCGTCGCCGACCGGCAGATGCTGTGCGACCTCGCCCTGCTCGAGGACGCGGATCTGGCGCATCTGGGGATCACCGGCGGCCAGCTGCGCCAGGTGCGGACGATTCGCCGGGTCGCCCGGATCGCCAAGCCGCTGCCCGCGGGTCCGGCGGCCGCGCCGCAGCTGCGCCCGACCCCCTTCGGCCTGCTCGCCTCCGCCGCGCTGCGCCGCTGACACCCTCGCCGCGCGGGCCCCGGGGCGCATGTTTCTCCGGGGCCCGGCGGCTCAGATCTCGCCGCGCATCTGGGCGGCGTGCACCGCCTCGACCGTGGTGCGCGCGCCGAGCGCCAGCCGCGCCGATTTCAGCCGCGCCTTGAGCGCGCTCTCCGAGATACCGATGATCGCGGCGGCGCGCATGTGCCGCTCGCCTTCCGCCATCAGCCGCAGCGCCTCGCGCTGCGCGGCGGTGAGCGCCGGCGCGCCAGGCGGGCCCTTGTGCAGCCGCTCGATCACCGCCAGGGCGCGCTGCGCCTCGGTGGCGGTGAAGGGCCGGTCGACCCGCGCCAACCCGCAGAACGAGCGTATGTCGCCGCTGCCGGTCGCCACGGTGATGCCATGCAGCAGCCCGTGCGCCCGCGCATCGGCCAGCACCCCGGCAGGGTCGTTCGGCTCCAGCGTCGCCCAGTCGATCACGCCGTCATGGCCGAGCGCCCAGCCGACCGTGGGGTCGCGCAGGAAATAGGACTGCCGCTCATAGGCGTCGCGCCAGGCGGGCGGAAAGCAATTCTCGACATGGACCGCGCGACCCCGGTTGACCCGCAGCACGGCGTTGAAGCCGAGCGGCGAGACCCGGATCAGGTCGTGGAAATCATGGGGGGCATATCCATGCAGATGCAGGGTCATGGGAGAAACATCCTCGAACGGGCAAACAGCACACGACACCGGGGCAACACGATCCGGAGTCATCCCGATAGAGAGGGAGTCCGCGCGCCGGATTCAAGATGCCGCGCCCGCTTGACCGGTTTCTTTGGTCAACTCTCTCCATACGTGTGCCTTCGGCTACACCCGCGCGCAATTATCGGGCATTTTAACCGGTTTTGCGGGGATCTCCGGGGTCCAGATCGCATCGATACAACCTAGGGTAGAATCACGGCGTCCGTTCGGGAGCGCCCGAACCGCACGCGCACTCGGCCCCGGCGCCCCCCTTCCCGGGACGGCAACCTTGCCGCCTTCCTGCCGCGCCCCAGCTTGCAGCGCAACGACGCCAACGCATCGGGAGACCGTCATGACGCAACGCACCCTCTTCATCACTGGGGCCTCCTCCGGCATCGGCGCGGCCACCGCCCGCGCCGCGGTCGCGGCGGGCTGGCATGTCGGGCTGATGGCCCGCAGCAGGGAAAAGCTCGACGCGCTGGCCGAAGAGCTGGGCGCGGCGGCGCTGGCGCTGCCCGGCGACGCGACCGATCTCGCGCAGCAGCAGGACGCGGTGGCGCGGCTGGTGGCCGAGAAGGGCGGGCTCGACGCCGCCTTCGCCAATGCCGGGACAGGGCTCGACACGCCGGGCACCGAGGCCGGCGATCCCGAGGAATGGCGGGCGATGATCGATCTCAACATCATGGCGCTGCTCTACACCGCGCGCGTCGCGCTGCCGGAGCTGAAAAAGCGGCGGGGGCATCTGGTGCTGACCGGATCGGCGGCCGGCAAGCGGCACATCGCCGGCTCGATCTACGGCGCGACCAAATGGTTCGTGCACGGCTATGCCGGCAATATGAGCGAGGAGATGCGCGAATGGGGCGGGCGCTGCACGGTGATCGCGCCGGGCATGGTCGACACGCCGTTCTTTTGGGAGCCCAAGCCCGGCAAGATCCGTCCCGAGGATATCGCCCGCGCGGTGGTCTTCGCGCTCGACCAGTCGGAGACCGCCGACCTGCGCGAGATGTTCATCATGCCGACGGGCTAGCCCAGCTCGCCCTCGGCCTCGGCCAGCTGCTCGATGGTGTAGTAATCCGAGCCGTGCGACAGGATGCAGCTCACCCCGTCTGGATTGGTCAACAGCACCGTGAAGCTGCCGCTTTCGGGGTTCGACCAGACCTCGAGCATCGCCATGGCGCTGGCCTGCAGGCCGGCCCCGGCGAGGCTCTCGGCATAGCCTTCTTTCAGCCGCTCGACGATATGGTCGCGGGGCGCGCAGCCCTGCGCCAGCGCCGGCGGCGCGGTCGCCGCCATGCCGAACAGAAGTCCCGTGGTCAGCAGTCTCTTGAACATTTTCATCTCCTCCTCCGCAGGAGGACGGATCGAGGAGGAGATGCTGCGGAGACCATAGCCCCCTCCCCCCATATGTGGGGCCGGGAGCCGTCGCGTCAAAACGCGGGGGCATCAACAGATGCTGATGCCCCCGGCCGAAACCCGATCCCGTCCACGGGGGTTGTCTTGTCCTGCGACGGACGGCTGGACGGCGCGACAGCTCATTGCAGCATGATCTCTCCGGTGAAGTTGTTGGTGTAGTCCGCCCCTTCGCCGCCGGCATCGAAACTGCCCGAGCCGCTGGCCTGCTGCCACTTGCCGGTGCCGCCGGCGATCTCCCAATCGCCCATGGTCCGGCCCTCCTCGCTCATGCCGGTGACGGTCCAGCGCATGACGGCCATATCGCCGTCGGCGTCGGTGTAGAGGCAATTTCCGCTGCCCTCGGCTGCGCCGTCGATCATCGACACCGCGCCGAAGCAGGGGCCCGTCAGACTCGCCATCGGATGCGTCTCGTCGCCCATGTCGAGGCGTTCGTACTGGGTGTTGGCATGGACGACCATCATGCTGTCGCCCGCTTCCATCACCTCGGAACTGGCGGTGCCGTAGCCGGTCCCGGTAGCGTCATAGGTCTCGGCCAAGCCCATGCCGGCCGGTAGCGTCATCGCCGCCGCGATGGCCGCGATCGTGTAACGGTTGGACATCTCGTAACCTCCCACTCGGCGGCCCGGATGGCGGGCCGACCCCCCCAATCTATCATGGGCGCCCGAGCTGACGTAGCGGAAACGTGAAATGGCGGCGCCCCGGCCGGGGACGCCGCCATTTTCGGGCCGCCTGCGCGGCCGAGGGAGCGCCGCGCTCAGATGGCGCGGGCAGCCTCGAGCGCGATGCGCTGGATGTCGCCGCGACCGATGCCCAGATCGGCGAGATCGCGGTCGGTCAGCATGCCGAGCTCGCGCTGGGTCTGGCGGTAGGCGCGGTTGCGCGCGAACGCCGTCTTGATCCGCGCGGTGATCGCGGTGAGGCCCCAGGCTTCGCTGTTGTTGGTGGTGCGCTGGTCGATGGTGGCGTAGCTCATGTCAGTATCCTTGATCGTCGGGTCCGTGCGGCCCTTGTCGCGGGCCTGATCGAGGCGGCGCCCATCGCCGCTCCGTTGCACCCTAATTGGTAGCGTTAACGACCAAAGAAAACCGACAAGGTGACAGCCCCGCCATGCAGTTTCTGCATGGGCCGCGCCGCCCCCTCAGCGCCAGTCCAGCACCACCTTTCCAGAGGCGCCGGAGCGCATCGCGTCGAAGCCCGCGACGTAATCATCGACCTTCATGCGGTGGGTGATGACCCCGCGGATGTCGAGCCCGTTCTCCAGCATCGCGATCATCTTGTACCAGGTCTCGAAAATCTCCCGGCCATAGACGCCCTTGATGGTGATCGCCTTGAACACGATCCGCGACCAGTCGACCGGCGAGCGGCCCGGCGGGATGCCCAGCATCGCGATCCGCCCGCCCATCACCAGCCGTTCGACCATCTGGTCGAGCGCGCGCTGGTTGCCCGACATCTCCAGCCCGATGTCGAAGCCCTGCTTCATCCCGAGACGCGGCACGATCTCGGCGAGGTCCTCCTCGGCGACGTTGACCGGCACCACGTCGGCCACGCGGGCCGCGAGGGCGAGGCGGTCGGGGTTGATGTCGGTGATCACCACGTGGCGCGCGCCGACATGACGGGCGACGGCCGCCGCCATGATGCCGATCGGCCCGGCGCCGGTCACCAGCACGTCCTCGCCCACCAGATCGAAGGAGAGCGCGGTGTGGACCGCGTTGCCCAGCGGATCGAGGATCGCGCCGATCTCGTCGTCGATCGCATCGGGCAGCGGCACCACGTTGAAGGCTGGCAGCCGCAGGTATTCGGCGAAGGCGCCCTGCTCGTTGACGCCGATGCCACGCGTCTCGGGGTCGAGGTGGAACTTGCCCGACCGGCTCTGGCGCGAATGCTTGCCGATCAGGTGCCCCTCGCCCGAGCAGCGCTGGCCGATCTCGAGATCGGTCACGTTGCGGCCAAGCTCGACGATCTCGCCGGCGAACTCGTGGCCCGTGACGAGCGGCACCGGCACGGTGTGCTGCGCCCACTCGTCCCAGTTCCAGATATGCACGTCGGTGCCGCAGATCCCGGTCTTGTTGACCCGGATCAGCACGTCGTCGGGGCCGATCTCGGGCACCGGCACCGTCTCGCGCCACAGCCCCGGCTCGGGCCGCGCCTTGACGAGGGCGCTCATGCCGTTGGGGCGGCTCACGAGATCACGCCCAGTTCGCGGCCGGCTTGCGCGAAGGCCGCCAGCGCCGCGTCGAGATCCGCCCGGGTCAGGGCGGCGTTCATCTGGGTGCGGATCCGCGCCGCGCCCTTGGGCACCACCGGGAAGAAGAAGGCCGAGACATAGACGCCCAGCTCGTCGAGCCTTGCTGCCATCTTCTGCGCCAGCTTGGCGTCGTGCAGCATCACCGGGATGATCGGATGCTCGCCCGGCAGGATCTCGAAGCCCAGATCGGTGAGGCCACGGCGCCAGTATTCAGCGTTCTCGAACAGCCGGGCGCGCAGCTCGTCGCCCTCCTCGACGAGGCGGATCGCCTCGATCCCGGCGGCGCAGACCATCGGCGGCAGCGCGTTGGAAAACAGGTAGGGCCGCGCCCGCTGGCGCAGCAGGTCGATCACCGGTTGCGGCCCCGCGATGTAGCCGCCGATCGCGCCGCCCAATGCCTTGCCCAGCGTGCCGGTCAGCAGGTCCGCCTGCACGCCGAAATGCGCCGGGGTGCCCGCGCCCTTCGGCCCCATGAAGCCGGTGGCGTGGCAGTCATCGACCATCAGCAGCGCATCGTAGCGGTCGGCCAGCGCCCGGATCTCGTCGAGCTTGGCGAGGTAGCCATCCATCGAGAACACGCCGTCGGTGGCGATCATTACGTGGCGCGCCCCGGCCTCGCGGGCCTCCTGGAGCTTGGTCTCCAGATCCGCCATGTCGGAATTGGCGAAACGGTAGCGCTTGGCCTTGCACAGCCGGATGCCGTCGATGATCGAGGCGTGGTTGAGCGCGTCCGAGATCACCGCGTCCTCGGGGCCGAGGAGCGGCTCGAACAGCGCGCCATTGGCGTCGAAGCAGGCGGCGAAGAGGATCGTGTCGTCATGGCCGAGATAGGTGGCCAGCCGCCGCTCCAGCTGCCGGTGCAGATCCTGCGTGCCGCAGATGAAGCGCACCGAGGCCATGCCGAAGCCGTGGCTGTCGATGCCCGCCTTGGCGGCGCGGGCGAGGTCGGGGTGATCGGCGAGGCCGAGATAGTTGTTGGCGCAGAGGTTGATCACCTCGCGCCCACCGAGATCGACGCGCCCGCCCTGCGGGGAGGTGATCTCGCGCTCGGTCTTCCACAGCCCCTCTTCGCGGATCTCCGCGAGGCGAGAGTCGATGTCGTCGAGAAAGCGGGTCATTGCGGTTCCTTCCCTTTGGGCCCCGACTCTAGACCCGCCCTGCGCCCGCGCAAGCTCTGCCCGCGCGTCAGGGACCGAGCGCCAGCAGCGCGATCTCGCCCTCCCAGACCGCGCCGAGCCGCGCCGCCGCCCGCCAGGCCCTGAGACCCGAGCGGCAGGCAAGAACGGCGCGCGCGCCGTGCGGCGGCAGCAGGCCGCCCGGCCCGAAATCCTCGACCGTCAGCCGCGCCGCCCCCGGCAGCGGCGGCCCCGGCTCGTCAGGGGCGCGCAGGTCGACGAAGTAATCCCCGGGACCGATCTGCGAGGCGGCGACGAAGCGCGGCGCGCGGGCGGGTTCGGGCGCGCCGGCAAAGCCGAAGCCGCCCATCCGCCAGCTCGCGGCGTCGAAGCTCACCAGCCGACCCAGCGGCGCGGGGTCGAGCCCGGCGGCGATCGCCAGCGCCATCTGCGCCTGCACCCCGCCGATCGTGCAGACCACCGGCCCCAGCACGCCCTCGGAAGCGCAGGAGCCGAGCCGCGCGGGCAGGTCCGGAAACACCGCCCTGAGCGACGGCGCGCCGCCGCAGAAACCGCCCGCATATCCCGCCCGCCCCGTCGCCGAGGCCGAGACCAGCGGCAGCCCCGCCGCCATGCAGTGGTCGGAGGCCACGTAGCTCGCGGCAAAGCTGTCGGCGCAGTCGAGGACGAGGTCGATGCCCGCGCAGAGCGCCGCCGCGCTGGCCGGGTCGAAACGGGCGCAAAGCGGCTCCACCACCGTGTCCGGGTTGAGCGCCCGCAGATGCGCCGCCGCGGCTTCGGCCTTGGGACGGCCGAGATCGGCTGCGCGGAAGATCACCTGCCGATGCAGGTTGCTCTCCTCGACGGTGTCGGGATCGACCAGCCGGATCCGCCCGACCCCCGCCCCGGCGAGATAGGGCAGCACCGCCGCGCCGAGCCCGCCGGCGCCGATCACCAGCAGATGGGCGCGCGCCAGCCGCGCCTGCCCGGCGGCCCCCATGCCCGGCACCGCGATCTGGCGGTCATAGCGGCTCATCGCGCCGCCTCGAGCGGGCGGGTGGCCGCCAGCCATTCGCGGGTCCGCGCCTCGGGATCGGCGTTCAGGGTGATGTCGGTCACGACCGAGACGATGTCGGCCCCTGCGGCAAAGGCGGCCGGGGCGCGCGCGACCGACAGCCCGCCGATCGCGACCAGGGGGACGGCGCCGCAGAGCGCCTTCCACTCGGTGAGCTTCTCGACGCCCTGCCGCTCCCATTTCATCTTCTTGAGGATGGTCGGCCAGACCGGCCCCAGAGCGACGTAATCGGGCCCAAGCGACAGCGCCCGGTCGAGCTCCGCCCGGTCATGCGTGCTGATGCCGAGCCGCAGCCCGGCGCGGCGGATCGCGGGCATGTCGGCGGTGTCGAGATCCTCCTGCCCCAGATGCAGCCAGGCGCAGCCCGCCTCAATCGCCGCCTGCCAGTGGTCGTTGACCACCAGCACCGCGCCATGCGCGTCACAGAGCGCGCGGGCGCGGGCGATCTGCGCCGCGACCTCCCGCGGGTCGCGATCCTTGAGCCGAAGCTGCACCAGCCGCAGGCCGAGCGGCAGCATCCGCTCCAGCCACGAGACGTCGTCGAAGATCGGGTAGAACCGGTCGAGCTTCACAGGAACGCCTTTCCGATCAGCGGGGTGGAAGGCGCGGCCATGTCGCGCGGCTCCATCATCCCGGCTTCGTATCCCAGCCGCCCGGCCTCGATCGCGCGGGCAAAGCCCTCGGCCATCATGGCCGGGTCGCAGGCCTTGGCGACGGCGGTGTTCAGCAGCACCGCGTCGAAGCCCATCTCCATCGCCTCGGCCGCCTGGCTGGGCCGCCCGAGACCGGCATCGACCACCATCGGCACCTCCGGAAACTGCGCCCGCAGGCTGCGCAGCCCGTAGCGATTGGCGAGCCCGAGCCCGGTGCCGATCGGCGCGCCCCATGGCATCAGCACCCGGCAGCCGGCATCGAGCAGCTTCTCGGCCAGCACCAGGTCCTCGGTGGTGTAGGGAAACACCTCGAAGCCGTCAGCGCAAAGCTCGCGCGCCGCCTCGACGAGACCCCAAGGGTCGGGCTGCAGCGTGTCGGCATGGCCGATCACCTCGAGCTTGATCCAGCTGGTCCCGAACACCTCCCGCGCCATCCGCGCCGTCGTCACCGCCTCGCGCGCGGAATGGCAGCCAGCGGTGTTGGGCAGGAGCCGGACGCCGAGCCGGCGCACTAGTTCCCAGAAGGCGCCGCCATCGCCGCCCGCCGCCTCGCGGCGCAGCGACACCGTGGCGATGCCCGCGCCCGAACGGCGGAAGGCCTCGGCGAGGATCGCGGGCGAAGGGTATTGCGCGGTGCCGAGCATCAGCCGCGACGCGACCTCGGTGTCGTAGAACGTGACCATCTCAGCCTCCCTGCATCGGCGCGAGGATCTCGATCCGGTCGCCGGGGGCGAGCCGGGTCTCGGCCCGCGCGGCGGCGGGCACGAAGACCTCGTTATGCGCCGTCGCCACCGCCGCGCCGCCATGGCCGAGCGCCTCCAGCGCCGCGGCCAGCGTGTCGGCCTCGACCTCGCGGGCGCTGCCGTTAACCATGATCCTCATCGCATACCTCCGGTGTGATGCCGTCGCAGAGCCAGTCCGCCACCATCCGGGCCATCGCGGGCGCCAGAAGGAAACCGTGCCGGAACAGGCCGTTGACATGGATGACGCCGCCCCGCCGCCGAATCCGCGGCAGGTTGTCGGCAAAGGCCGGGCGGGCGTCGGCGCCGATCTCCAGCACCTCCGCCGCGCCGAAAGCCGGGTGCAGCGCATAGGCCGCGCTCAGCAGTTCGAGCACCGCCCGCGCCGTCGCCGGGCCGCGCCCCTCGCTCTCGATCTGGGTGGCGCCGAGCATGTAGAGCCCCTGCCCGCGCGGCACGATGTAGAGCGGGTGGCGCGGATGCAGCAGCCGCACCGGCCGGGTGATGTCGAGGTCGCGCAGCCGCAGCACGACCATCTCGCCGCGCACCCCGCGCAGATCCGGCAGCGCGTCGCGCGCCGCCAGCCCGCGACAGTCGATGTCGCCGGGGCCGGGCCGGGCCTCGCCGGTCTCGAAGACCACGCCCTGCGCCGCGAGCCGGGCGCGCAGCCTCGCCAGCGTCGCGCGCGGATCGAGATGCGCCTCCCCCGCGACATGCAGCCCGCGCCGCGCCTGCCCGGCGAGATCCGGCTCCAGCGCCGCGATGCCCTCGGCCTCGAGCGGCGCGCCCGGCACCCGCCGGGCAAAACGCGCGAGCTCGGCCCGATCGCGGTCGAGCGCCAGCACCAGCGTGCCACGCCGGATCACCCGCGCGCCCTGCCCCGCCCACCAATCGGCGGCGGCGCGGCCCAGACGCACCACCGGCTCCTCGGCCGTCTCGCCCTCGCAATCGGGCGCCAGCATGCCGCCGGCCCACCACGAACAGTGATGCGGCCCGGCCTGCCCCGCGCGGTCGATCACCGTGACCGCGCGGCCGCGGCCCGACAGCTCGGCCGCGACCGCGAGGCCCATCACCCCGCCGCCGATCACCCGGATCATCTCCGGCCCTCGTGGAAATGATCGACCGGGCCGTGGCCCGACCCGATGCCGAGCGCCGCGCCGCCGCGGATCGCCCCCTCGAGCCAGCGCCGGGCGCGCTCCAGCGCCGCCTCGGGCGGGCGCCCCAGCGCCATCAGCGCCGCCAGCGCCGCGGCGAGGCTGCAGCCGGTGCCATGGGTGGCGCGGGTGTCGATCCGCGGCCCGGCGGCCTCGATCACCCCGTGACGCGTCACCAACCGGTCGACGCAGCAGCCGCCCTGCGCATGGCCGCCCTTCATCAACACCGCGCCCGCACCGAGGTCGAGCAGCATCCGCCCCTGCGCCGCGATCTCCTCGGCGCTCGCGGCCTGCGCCCGGCCGGTGAGCCGCGCCGCCTCGGGCAGGTTCGGCGTCAGCAGCGTCGCGCGCGGGATCAGCCTTGCACTCAGCGCCGCCACCGCCGCGTCGTCGATCAGCGCGTCGCCTGAGGTCGCCACCATGACCGGGTCGAGCACCACCGGCCCGGCAGGATCGCCAAGCGCGTCGGCCACCGCCTCGACGGTCTCGGCGCGGCCCAGCATGCCGATCTTGATGGCGTCGGGCGGTATGTCCTCCAGCACCGCGGCGATCTGCGCCGCGACCATCTCGGGCGCGACATGCGCCACGCCGGTCACGCCGCGGGTGTTCTGCGCGGTGATCGCGGTGATTGCCGAAGTGCCATAGACGCCGAAGGCGGCGAAGGTCTTGAGGTCGGCCTGGATGCCCGCCCCGCCGCCGCTGTCGGATCCCGCGATGGTCAGGGCCGTCTTGACGCGCATCTCGCTCCCCCTTTCCGGCGGGGGTGCGGACGGACTCCGGGCGCATCTGTCCCGGGTCGCGTCTCCGTTCCCTCCGCCGGTGCTAACCGGATCAGGTTCGATGGGTCGGCTTTCGCCTCTCAGCCCTCACGGGCACCCCAACGGATTCGAGCGCGACGTTAGCCGGGCGTCCCGGTTGACGCAAGGGAGGGGGCTCCGCCCCCGGGCCTCGCGGCCCTCCCCCGGCGTATTTGGGGAATGGTGAAGGGGATCAGCGCTCCCCTTCGAAGCGGTAGATCGCGAGGCCGCGCTCGCTTTCGTCGATCTCGAGCCTGCGGTTCACCGGCGCGTGGGCGCGGCTGGCGCAGTTCGGCCGCTCGCACAGGTAGCAGTTGATGCCGATCCCGGTGGGCGTGATCCGGTCGAGATCGAGCCCCTCGGCATGGGCGAGGCGCGGCGCGTAGGCGACGTCGCATCCCAGACCGATAGCCAGTCGCGTGGCCGGCGCGCCGAGCGTGCCGCCATGCCGGGTGACGGTGCGCGCGATCGAGAAGTAGCGCGCCCCGTCGGGCATCGAAATCAGCTGCGTCTGCACCCGGTCGGGCGCCTCGAAGGCGGCGTGGATGTTCCACAGAGGACAGGTCCCGCCGAAGGAGGAGAAGGGGAATCGCCCGGCGCTGAACCGCTTGGAGATGTTGCCCGCCTGGTCGACCCGCACGAAGAAGAACGGGATGCCGCGCGCGCCCTCGCGCTGCAGCGTGGTCAGCCGGTGCGCCACCTGCTCGTAGCTGGTGCCGAAGCGGTGACCGAGGAGCTCGACGTCGTAGCGCGCCGCCTCGCAGGCCGCGAGGAACCGTCCGTAAGGCATCAGAAGGGCTGCGGCGAAGTAGTTGGCGAGCGTCACCCGCGCCAGCGCCAGCGCCGAGGGGTCGCTCAGCCCGGAGGCCGCGATCTCGTCGGCGATCTCCTGCCCCCGCTCCAGCCGGGCCAGCAGCACCGCCATCTGGAAGCGGCGACTCGGCTGGGCGAGAAGCTCGGACAGCCGCAGCTCGCTGCGATGCGCGACGTGCTGGCGCAGCCGCCCGGCCATCACCTCCGAGGGCAGGATCCGCACCCGGATGCCATGCGCGCGCAGCCGCTCGGTCAGCGCGACATGCGGCTCCGAGCGGTGCAGCTGCATCTCTTCGGCGGTGGCCTCGGCGGCGCGGTCGAGCGCGTCGACATGGTTGCGCCGCTCGAACAGCCAGGCCCGCACCGCCTGCACCGCGCGCGAGCCCTCCTCGAGCACCTCGACCTTGTCGCGGTCGGCGAGCGGGTTGGCGTCGGTCTGGCGCGCCAGCACCAGCTGCCGGTAGCGGTCGTGCAGCCGGACGAGCGCGGCGGCGACGTTCGGCGCCGCCGACAGCGCCTGCTCGATCTCGACCCGGCCGACATCCGCCTCCAGCGCCGGATCCTTGAGCGCCGCGGTCAGGTCGGCGGCGAGCTGCGCGTCGGTCTCGGGGGCCAGTTCGCTGACATTGATGTCGAAGGCTTCGGCCAGCCGCATCAGCAGCTTGGCCGATGCCGGGCGCTGGTTGCCCTCCATCAGCGTGACATAGCTGGCCGAGACGCCGAGCCGGCCGGCCATTTCGGCCTGTGTCAGCCCGAGCGAGACGCGCAGCGCCTTGAGCCGGGGGCCGATCAGGAGTTTTTCGCCGCGATCGCTCATTTCATGACTAACAATGTTTCACCAATCCCGCTGACATAACTTACAAGATTACCCGTTCGCAACAAAATTATGCTGCACCCGCGTCATGACCACACTAACCTTACAGACAGCAAGGCACCGATCCTCCCTTCGGCGCCACAACTGGAAAGGTCACGCAGATGCCTCTCGATCTCGTCCCCGCCCCCGCAGCGCCCAAGCCGGTCCTGCTGCGCGACGTGCCGGGCGCCGACCGCGTCCTGACCGACGACGCGCTGGCCCTCGCCGCCGAACTGCAGACCCGCTTCAACCCCAAGATGCAGGCGCTCTCGGTCGCCCGCGACCGCCGTCAGGAACGCGCCGACGAAGGCCGGCTGCCCGATTATCTCGAGGAGACCACCGGCATCCGCAAGGGCGTCTGGTCCTGCGCCGCCGCGCCCGAGAGCCTGCGCGACCGCAGGCTCTGCCTCGCCGCCGCCGCCGAGGCGGGCGCGCTGGCCCAGGCCCGTGCCGCCGGGGCCTCGGCGCTGCTCATCGATCTCGACGAGGCGACCGCGCCGGGCTTTGCCAACCTCGTCGCCGGCATCGCCGCGCTGGCCGAGGCGCCCGACGACCACACGCCGATGCTGATCCGCACCCGGCCGCTGGAGCGCGACGAACCGGCGCTGCTGATCGGCGGCCACCCGGTCTCGGCCGGGCTGTTCGACCTGGCGCTGATCATCGCCCATCTGGCGACGCCGCTCGCGGCCCGCGACATGGGGCCGAACCTGCAGCTCGGCGGCATCGACGGCCACCGCGAGGCGCGGCTGTGGAGCGAAATCCTCGCCCTCGCCGAGGAGCGGGCCGGGCTGGCGCCGAACACGATCCGGGTCGAGGTCTCGCTCGAGACCGTCACCGCCGGCTTCGAGATGGACGAGATCCTGTGGGAGCTGCGCGACCGCGCGATCGGCCTGACCATGCGCCGCGCGCCGCTCACCGCCTCCTATCTGCGGTTGATGCGGTCCCATCCCGACGCCGTGCTGCCCGCGCTGCTCGACCCCGAGGCGGCGTTCCTGGGCACCTGCGCGGCGCGGATGGTCAAGGTCGCCCACCGCCGCGGCACCCATGCCATCGCCGAGGCGCCCGAAGGCAGCGACCCCGCCACCCTGCGCCGGCCGCTCGACGAGGGCTGCGACGGGCTGCGAATCGACGGCCCCGACCGGATCGCGGTGGCGCGCGAGGCGATCGCCCGCGCCCTGCCCGGTGCTCACCAGATCGGACGCCCGCGCCAGTATTTCCGGATCAGCCCCGAGATGCTGCTCAAGCCGCATGCCGGGCCGGTCACCGAGCAGGGCCTGCGCGCGACGGTGCATGTCGCCATCGCGGCGCTGGCCGCCTGGATTGCCGGGCGCGGCCCGGTCCGGATCGGCGACAGCCTGCACGGTCTCGCCTCCGCCGATCTCGCCCGCGCCCGGCTCGGCCAGTGGCTGGCGCATGGCGCCATGGTCGAGATGGAGGGCGGCGACTCGCGCCGCATGACCGCCGACTGGCTCGCCGCGCTGATCCACGAGGAGATCGTGAGCCTGGTCGAGTGGCTGGGACCGCACAGCTTCCATCGCGGACGCTACGCCTCGGCCGCCCGGATCGTCCAGGAATCGGCCTGCGCCAGCCCGCAGCCGGACCACGTCGCGCGCCTCGCCGCGCCGCTGCTCGACACGCTCGACTGACATCCCGCCGGGGGCCCGGCCCCCGGCACCTCCCCCCTTTCCATCCGAAGGACCGACCGACCATGACCGACATGACCCCGACCCGCCGCAAGAGCTATGCCGAGCGCCGCGCCGCGCTGCAGGCCCGCTTCCCGAAGGGGAGCGCCCCCGGCGGCGTCGCCATCGACGACATCCTGCAACTGCAGATGCAGAACACCTACAACACCCATCTCGAGATCGCCCGCGAGATGGCGAAGGTGATGCGCGCCGACATGGCCGCCTATGACGCCGACCCCGAGCATTTCACCCAGAGCCTCGGCTGCTGGTCGGGCTTCCACGCCCAGCAGATGATCCGTTCGGTCAAGCGGCTGCGCGGCACCACCAAGGGTGCCTACGTCTATCTCTCCGGCTGGATGGTCGCGGGCCTGCGCAACCGCTGGGGCCACCTGCCCGACCAGTCGATGCATGAAAAGACCGCCGTGGCCGACCTGATCGAGGAGATCTACGTCTCGCTGCGCCAGGCCGACGAGGTCGAGCTCAACGACCTGTTCCGTGCCCTCGACAAGGCGCGCGAGAGCGGCGACGCCCAGGCCGAGCGTGACGCCGTCACCGCGATCGACAATTTCGAGAGCCACGTCGTGCCGATCGTCGCCGATATCGACGCGGGCTTCGGCAACGAGCACGCGACCTACCTGCTCGCCAAGGAGCTGATCAAGGCCGGCGCCTGCTGCCTGCAGATCGAGAACCAGGTCTCCGACGCCAAGCAATGCGGCCATCAGGACGGCAAGGTCACGGTCCCGCGCGAGGATTTCATCGAGAAGCTGCGCGCCTGCCGCATGGCCTTCGAGGAGCTGGGCGTTACTGAGGGCGTGATCGTCGCCCGCACCGACAGCCTCGGGGCGGGGCTGACCCAGAAGCTTCCGGTGAGCCAGGCACCGGGCGACCACGCCTCCGAATACCTCAAGTGGATCGAGACCGAGAGCTTCGACGGCCAGCCTTCCGAGGGCGAGATCGCGCTGTGGCGCGACGGTGGCTGGGCCAAGCCCGCGCGCCTGCCCAACGGCCTCGTGCGCTTCAAGGAGGGCACCGGCCGGGCCCGGGTCATCGAGGATTGCGTGGCCTCGCTCAATGATGGCGGTGCGGACCTGATCTGGATCGAGACCGACACCCCCAACGTCGCCGAGATCGCGGGCATGGTCGCCGAGATCCGCGAGAAGGCGCCCCACGCCAAGCTGGTCTACAACAACTCGCCCTCCTTCAACTGGACCCTGAACCTGCGCAAGCAGGTGCGCGAGGACTGGATCGACGAGGGCCGGATCGCCGAGACCGACTACCCGGACGGCACCCAACTGATGAAGGCCGATTACGACGACACCGATCTTGGGCGCGAGGCCGATGCGCGGCTCAAGCGGTTCCAGTACGACATCTCGACCAAGGCGGGCGTGTTCCACAACCTGATCACCCTGCCGACCTTCCACCTGACCGCCAAGTCGGTGGACGAGCTGTCGCGCGGCTATTTCGGCGAGGACCGGATGCTGGCCTATGTCGCCACCGTGCAGCGCGAGGAAATCCGGCGCGGCATCTCGGCGGTCAAGCACCAGCACGAGGTCGGCTCGGATCTGGGCGATACCTTCAAGGAGATGGTCGGTGGCGACCGGGCGCTCAAGGCGGGCGGCCATGCCAACACGATGAACCAGTTCGCCGCCGAATGAGAGCTTCCGCCGGTCGGGCCTGACCGGCGGACGAAGGATCGGGCCGGGGCCAAGCGCCCCGGCCCGATCGCGTGTCAGGCGGCGATGTCGGCCCGTTCGCCGGTCGAGGCACCCGCAGTGGCGGCCGCGCCATAGGCCGCACCGGCCCGCGCGCTGCTCTGCGCACTGATCGGTGCGACGCCGATATCGCTCTTTGCCGGCGCCCCGATTGAGGCCACGACGTTCTCCATTCGGGCATTGTTCTGCGCCTGGATCGCCGCCGCGCGCGCGGCGGCAATGTCCGCATCCCCGGCCTCTTCCGTCTCGATGGCGGCGCTCTCACCCGCAGCCGGTGCCACGGTGGCTCCGGCTTTCGATCCCGTGAGGTTCGACACCGCGGCGGCGACGCGGTCGGTCACGACCTGGGCCTCGTCGGCGACCTGTGCGACGCTGGCGGTCACGGGTGCGGTTGCGGCCTCGGCGGTCTCGGCGGCCGGCGCGGCCACGGCGGTCGTCGCTGCGGCAGGCGTCGCGACGGCGGCTTCGGTGGAGACGGCGACAGGGGCAGCGGCGGCGGCCTCGGAGATCTCGATCTGGATCGCCGGGCTGCTGGCGGTGTCGGCCTTCGGCGCCGGGGCCGGCGCGTCGGCCTGCTTCGCGGCCTCCTTCTGCGCGGCGCGGGCCTCTTTCATCGCCTGCTGTGCGGCCTTCCAGAGGCCGTCGAATGCTTTGGTATCAATCTTCATGGGCGTTGCGGCCTCTTGGGAGTGACGATGAGGCCAAGTAGCGCGCCAATTGCGGCGCAAACCGCACAGCAATGGGACTATACTAAAGCATGGGCTATACTGTCGGATAGCGTACCCAACACAACCTTTAGGATAGATCCTCCTAGGTCACCTCCCGAGCGTGGCGAAACAGCACGTCGCGGCAGCGGCGTCCATGCCGGACACCGCCGCCGGAGCGCCTTCACCGCACCGGTTCAGTCGGCGGCAAAGCAGTAGAACAACCCGTCCCCGCCCGTGCCCTGCAGCGCCTCGAGCCCGCAGCCGCGCGAGGGATGCGAGGCGTTCCAGGACCGCGCCGCCTCCGAGTCGTCGAGCCCCATCCGGTCGTGATGCCCGACCATGGCCGAGCCCTCGCCGCTGCTGGTCCATCCCTCGCAGGTCTCGGCCGCCGCCATCCCGTCGGCCATCGTGCCGGTGAGGATGTCGTGCCGGTTCGGGGTGTCGCCGCGGCCGTTCACCATCGCCCCGGTCTCGTCGAGCCCGGTCTCCTTGGAGATCATGTTGCCCTCGCCATGCAGCGCGTCGAGATCGGCGGCGATCTCGACGCCTTGGGCGTTGTGCCACGGGCCGGTGCCGATCCGGTCGCGCGCGTTCTCCTCCTCGGTCGAGAGATAGGCGCGCCAGTCGCCCGGCGCCCCGACGGCATCGGCCAGCGCGGCGCAATGCGCATCCGCGCCTTCGAGACCGCCGAGATCGGCCCCCTGCCCGGGGTTGGTGCTGGTCACGAAGAAGCTCATCTCCGCATCCTGCGCCAGCGCCGCACCCCCCGCCCAAAGACAGATCGCGGCGGTCATCATCCTGAAACCGGCCATGTCGTACCTCCTGAATGGATGGCCGATCATAGCATCGCGGCTGCCGCGCCCGGCCCCCGAAGGTCGGTCTAGATCTAACCTACCCTTTCGAGCAGGGAGACATAGCTGGTCACCGCCGCGCCGCCCATGTTGAACACCCCCGCCAGCCGGGCGTCTGGTTTCTGCATGTCGCCGGCCTCGCCGGCGAGTTGCATCGCCGCCATGACATGCATCGACACGCCGGTGGCGCCGATCGGGTGGCCCTTGGACTTCAGCCCGCCGGAGAGGTTGACCGGCAGCCGCCCGTCGCGATGCGTCACCCCCTCCTCGATCACCCGGTGTCCCTGCCCCGGCGCCGCGAGGCCCATTGCCTCGTATTCGATCAGCTCGGCGATGGTGAAGCAGTCATGGGTCTCGACCAGGTCGAGATCGTCGAGCGTCAGCCCGCCGCGCTCCAGCGCCTGCGCCCAGGCCCGCCGCGGCCCCTCGAAGGCCAGCGGGTCGCGCCGGCTCATGGCGAGGATGTCGTTGACATGCGACCGGGCGCGGATGGCGATGGCGCGCTGCATGGTCTTGGCGGTCTCGGCATCGGCTAGCACCAGCGCCGCCGCCCCGTCCGAGACCAGCGAGCAGTCGGTCCGCCGCAAGGGCGCCGCGACATAGGGGTTGCGATCCGACACCGCGCTGCAGGCCTCGAAGCCGAGATCCTTGCGCAGATGCGCATAGGGGTTGTGGACGCCATTGGCGTGGTTCTTGGCCGCGATCCGCGCCAGCGCCTCGGAGCGGTCGCCGTATTTCTGGAAGTAGCCCTGCGCGATCCGGCCGAAGATCCCGGCAAAGCCACCCGGCGTGTCGCCTTCCTCCTCGCGCCAAGAACAGCCGAGCAGGATGTCGCCCACCTCCGTTCCCGGCGTCGCGGTCATCTTCTCGGCGCCGACCACCAGCGCGATCCGGCCCCGCCCGGCGGCGATGAAATCCATCGCGCCGTTGAGCGCGGCCGAGCCGGTGGCGCAGGCGTTCTCGTAGCGCGTCGCCGGCGCGTGGCGCAGCCCGTCATGGCCCATCGCCACCAGCGACGCCTGGAAATCCTGCCGCGAAAAGCCGTTGTTGAACACGCCGACGAAGACGCCGTCGACCTCCTCGGCGCCGATCCCGGCATGCTCCAGCGCCGGGCCGGTCACCTCGGCCATCAGCGCCGCCGTGTCCGGCGCCGCGCTCTTGCCGAAGACGCTGTGCGCCCAGCCCACGATCCGTGCTTCGGTCATCCTCGTTCCTCCCGTTGCTGCCGCCTCCCCGCGGCGCCGCCATGCTCTGCCAGCCGGGCGGCGCTGGCAAGCCCGCCCCGCCGTCAGCCGCCGGCGCGCCCGAGCAGCAGGCAGGTCTCCGAGTTCAGCACGCCGGGAATCTCGCGGATGTCGTTCAGCACCTGGTCGAACTCGGCCAGCGAGGCGACCTCGATCCGCGCCACGAGATCCCAGGCGCCGTTGGTCGAATGCAGCTCGGAGACCTGCCGCATCCGCCGCAGCCGGGCCGCGACGCCGCGCGCCTGCGGGCCCTGCAGCTCGATCAGCATCACCGCGCGCACCATGTCGTCGGCATCCGGCGCGCCCAGCTCGACCGTGAATCGGCGGATCGCGCCCGAGGCGCGCAGCCGCTCGATCCGGGCGCTGACCGTGGCGCGCGAGATGCCCAGCTCGGCGGCGAGGGCGACCACCGGCATGCGGGCATCCTGCTGCAGCAGGCTCAGCAGGCGGCGATCGGTGGGATCGGGCGGCGTCATTTGGCAAATCGTCGGTTCATGTCGCAGTTTGTAGAAAGAACCGCGCGTCCTGCGCAATCCGCCCCCTCCCCGAAACGGCGGAAATGTCTCAGGATCGGCGCAAAAGCCCCGAAGGAGTGACAGATGACCGACGCCCCCGCCCCCTCCCGTCTCGCCATGGTGCCCTTCGTCTCGGTGGCGCGGATGATGGAAATGGTGAACGCGATCGGCCCGCGCCGGATGATGGCCGAGCTGGCCGAGTACATCGAAGAGGATTTCCGTCGCTGGGAGCGGTTCGACAAGACGCCGCGCGTCGCCTCGCATTCGCCCGAGGGCGTGATCGAGCTGATGCCGACCTCGGACGGGGAGACCTACGGCTTCAAATACGTCAACGGCCATCCCTCGAACCTCAAGCGCGGCTTCCAGACCGTCACCGCCTTCGGCGTGCTGGCGCGGGTCGACAACGGCTACCCGGTGCTGCTCTCCGAGATGACGGTGCTGACCGCGCTCAGGACCGCCGCCACCTCGGCTGTGGCGGCGCGCCATCTCGCGCCGAAAGGGGCCAAGACCCTGGCGCTGATCGGCGCCGGCGCGCAATGCGAGTTCCAGGCGCTGGCCTTCCAGGAGATGCTCGGCATCGAGAAGATCCGGATCTACGACATCGACCCGGCGGCGACGCGCAAGGCCGCGGCCAATCTCGCCGAGAGCGGCCTCGACATCACCACCTGCCAGAGCGGCGAGGAGGCGGTGGCCGGGGCGCAGATCATCACCACCTGCACTGCCGACAAGCAATACGCGACGATCCTGACCGACAACATGGTCGGCGCGGGCGTGCACATCAACGCGATCGGCGGCGACTGCCCGGGCAAGACCGAGCTGCATCGCGACATCCTGCTGCGCTCGGAGATCTTCGTCGAATACCCGCCCCAGACCCGGATCGAAGGCGAGATCCAGCAGCTCGACCCCGACCACCCGGTGACCGAGCTGTGGCGGGTCATCACCGGCCAGTCCGAGGGCCGGCGCGGCCCCGACCAGATCACCCTGTTCGACAGCGTCGGCTTCGCGACCGAGGATTTTTCGGCGCTGCGCTACGTGCGCGACCAGCTCGACCGCACCGGCCATTACGAGATGCTCGATTTGCTGGCCGACCCGGACGACACCCGCGACCTCTACGGCATGGTGATGCGGGCCAAGGGCTAGAACGGATCGAGCAGCGCCACCCCGGTCGGCTCGAAATCCGAGACGTTGCCGGTGACCACCGTGGCGCCATGGGCAAGCGCCGTGGCGGCGATCATCAGATCGGCGCCGCCATGGCCGATCTCGGCCGAGAGCCGCCCCCAGATCCGGGCCTCCTGCGGCCCGAAGGGCAGGATGCGGTCGGAAAAGAGCCGCGCCGTCCGGTCGAGCCAGTCGCGCAGATCGGCGGCGAAGCCGGGGTCGCGGCCCTCCTGCCGGGCGATGCCGCGCTCGATCTCGCCCAGCGTGACGGCGCTGAGGAACAGCGAGTCCTCGGGCTGGGCGCGCAGCCAGGCGGCGACGGCGGGCGCGCGGCCGTCGCGCCGCACCGCCGAGATCACGTTGGTATCGAGAAGATAGATCAAAACGCCACGTCGCGAGGCAGCGCCTGCGCCCGGTCCGGGCTCTCCGCCATGCCGGGAAAGTCGAGCAGATGCTCGGCGAAGCTGCCCCGCTCCGCTCCCGCCGCCGCGACGAGCCGCGCATATTCGGCGGCCGAAAGCACGACCACCGCCGGCTTGCCGCGCCGCGACACCTCCTGCGGCGCCCCGGCGAGCGCCGCGTCGACCACGGCGCTGAAACGGTTCTTGGCGTCCTGCAGGCTCCACATGTCCGAACTCCTGTCTAGCTACCTGTCTAGATAGGACGCCCGGACGTCGCGATCAAGCCCCCTGCCCCGCCCGGAACCAGCGCACCAGCTTGGCGCGGTCGGCCTCCGAGATCTCGGTGACGTTGGCGGGCGGCATGGCGTGGCTGACCCCCGCCTGCAGGTAGATTGCGCGGGCGTTCTGCGCGATGTCCTGCGGCGTCTCCAGCACCACCCCCTTCGGGGCCCAGCGGATGCCGTCCCAGACCGGCTCGCGCGCGTGGCACATCGAGCAGCGCCCGACCACGATCTGCTCCGCCTCGTGGAAGCCCTCCGCCTCCGCGAAGCGCTGCTCATAGGCGGTCATCGGCCGCGCCTCGGCCTCCTCGTAGCTGCCCCACATCGGCGCGGTCGACAGCCAGGCGAGGATCAGGAACAGGATGACGGTCACGCCCCAGGTCCAGTGCGGCCCCTTGCCGGTGGCGTGCATGGTGTTGAAGTAGTGCCGGATCGTCACCCCCATCAGGAACACCAGCGCCGCGATGATCCACGAGTAGTCCGTGGCGAAGGCCAGCGGGTAGTGGTTCGACAGCATCAGGAACACGACCGGCAGGGTCAGGTAGTTGTTGTGGGTGCTCCGCAGCTTGGCGATCTTGCCGTATTTCGGGTCGGGCTTGCGGCCCGCCTTCAGGTCGGCCACCACGATCCGCTGGTTCGGCATGATGATCAGGAACACGTTGGCGGTCATGATCGTCGCGGTGAAGGCGCCCAGATGCAGCAGCGCCGCGCGGCCGGAAAAGATCTGGTGGTAGCCCCAGCTCATCGCCACCAGCAGCACGAACAGCAACAGCATCAGCACCGTCGGCCGCTCGCCCAGGGGCGATTTGCACAGCGCGTCATAGACGATCCAGCCGATGGTGAGCGAGCCGGCCGAGAGCGCGATCGCCTGCCAGACGGCGAGATCGGCGCGCGACGGGTCGATCAGGTAGAGCTCGGCCCCGACCCAATAGACGATCATCAAGAGCGCCGCCCCCGACAGCCAGGTGGCGTAGCTCTCCCATTTGAACCAGGTCAGGTGTTCGGGCATCGCCTCGGGCGCCACGAGGTACTTGCGGATGTGATAGAATCCGCCGCCGTGCACCTGCCACTCCTCGCCATGCGCGCCGGGCGGCAGGTCCGCAGCCTTCCTCAGGCCGAGATCGAGCGCCACGAAATAGAAGGACGACCCGATCCAGGCGATGGCGGTGATGACATGGAGCCAGCGCACGGCGAAGCCGGCCCAGTCCCACAATATCGCAAAATCCTGCATTGCGTTCCCCTGTTACATCCGCCGCAGCCTAGCCGGGCGGGCCGGGCGCGGCCAAGCGGAGCCGCGTCAGAGCTGTTTCAAACGAAACCGGACAATCGCCCGCTGCCGCCGTGGCGGGCGCGGATCAGGCGCCGTGATAGGCGCGGTACCACTCGACGAAGCGCGCCACGCCCTCGGCCAGCGGCGTCTTGGGCAGCGGCCCGATCAGCGCCTCCTGAAGCAAGGTATCGGCCCAGGTCGCGGGCACGTCGCCGGGCTGCATCGGCATCGGGTTGCGCCGGGCTTCGCGCCCCGTCGCCGCCTCGATCGCGGTGATGAAGTCCTCGAGCTTCTGCGGCGCGCCATGGCCGAGATTGACCACCCGCCACGGCGCGACCGGGCTCAGGCTGTCGCCCGCGATCGCGGGGCCCCGCGCGTCGGGCGCCTCGGGCGGCCGTTCGGCCAGCCGCATCAGCCCCTCGACCAGATCGTCGACATAGGTGAAGTCGCGCCGCATCTCGCCGTGATTGTAGACGTCGATCGCCTCGCCCGCGAGGATCGCGCGGGTGAACTTGAACAGCGCCATGTCGGGCCGCCCCCACGGCCCGTAGACCGTGAAAAAGCGGAACATCGTCGTCGGCAGGCCGTAGAGATGGGCGTAGCTATGCGCCATCGCCTCGTTCGCCTTCTTGGTCGCGGCGTAGAAGGACATCGGCAGGTTGGCGGCCATCGTCTCGCGATAGGGCATCTCGGTCTCGGCGCCATAGGCCGAGGAGGTCGAGGCCATCATCAGGTGCCGGCAGGGGTGGCGGCGCAGCGCCTCGATCAGGCGGAAGCTGCCGATCAGGTTGGCCTCGACATAGCTCTCGGGCGCCTCGATCGAATGCCGCACCCCGGCCTGCCCGGCCAGATGCACCACGATCTCGGGCCGTACCCGTGCCACCAGATCGTCGAGCAGCCCCGGCGTCTCGATCCGGCCCTCCACCGCCTCGAAGCGCGGGCCGGCGAGCCGGGCGTTGCGCGCCCGCTTGAGCGCGGGGTCGTAGTAGTCGGTCAGCGCGTCGATCCCGGTGACCTCGGCCCCCGCTTCCAGCAGCCGGGCGCAGAGATGGTGGCCGATGAACCCCGCCGATCCGGTGACGAGGACGCGCGAGGCGCGCTGGGGCTGGTCGGTCATGGCGAGGCTCCGGTGCGGGACAGGGGCAGTTACCGCGCCGCCGCCGGGGGCGCAACGCGCGCCGCGCTCACCTCCGCTTCGGGCGCGGTGGCTAAGATCGCCCCGATGCAACGCCCATGAGGACGCCATGCCCGAGATCTCGGCCATCCTGTCGCTGCCCTATATCCAGCCCGGACAGGCGCAAAAGCACGTCACCCATAACGAGGCGATCAAGCGGCTCGACGCACTGGTGCAGCCGGTGGTGGCCGATCGCGACCGCGCCGCCCCGCCGGACGACCCCGCGCCGGGCGCCCGCCACCTTGTCGCGGCCGGGTCGAGCGGCGACTGGGCCGGGCAGACCGGCCGGATCGCGATCTGGGACGGCACCGCATGGGGCTTCGAGGCCCCCCTGCCCGGCTGGCGGCTGCACTGTCTCGCCGAAGGGGCCGATCTGCGCTTCGACGGGACTGGCTGGACCGCCGAGGAGGAGCGGCCGCTTCGCGCTGCATCGCTCGGGATCAATACGGGCCCCGACGACACCGACCGGCTCAGCCTCGCGGCGCCCTCGACGCTGCTGAACCACGCGGGCGGCGATCACCGGCTCAAGATCAACCGTGCCGGGGCGGGCGACACCGCTTCGCTGCTGTTCCAGACCGACTTTGCCGGCGGCGCCGAGATCGGCCTTACGGGCAGCGCCGGCTTCGCGATCCGGACCAGCGCCGACGGCGCCGACTGGACCACCGCGCTCGGCCTCTCGGCCCAAGGTCTCGCCAGCGGCGCGGCGGTGCAGTCGGCCCCGGACGACGCGACGCCGGGGCGGCTGATGACGGTCGGGGCCTTCGGGCTGGGCACAGTGGCACCCGCCCTCACCGATGCCGACGCGGCGCGTTCGGGCGGCGTCTTCGCCATCGCCCTGCCGGCGACCGGCACCCCGGGTGAAACCTCCGGGCCGGGGCTGCTCTGGGTCGCGGCGGCCGGGCCACAGGCGGCGGCGCAGCGGCTATGCGAAACCGCGACCGGCCGGGTCTGGCGGCGGGCGATGGCGGGCGGCGTCTGGCAGGGCTGGCGGCGCGAGATCGGACAGGCCGACCTGCTCGGGCCGGTCTCGCTCGCCGACGGGCTGCCCGGCGGCGCGGTGTTCGACAGCGGCGAGAGCGCCGAGGGCCGCCATCTGCGCTTTGCCGACGGCACCCAGATCGCCTGGACCGGCGCGGCCGAGTTCGCCCGTATCTCCGAGCACCGGCTCGAACATGTCTGGACCTTCCCGGTGCCCTTCGCCGACACGCCGCGGGTCAGCGCCACCCTGCCCGGCGCCGAGGGCGATTTCACCGCGCTCGACCCGGGCGATCTGGGCGGTCTGATGCAGGAGGCGGGCGCGGCCTCGGCGGCGCTGCGGCTGCCGCGCGCCGCCGGCGCCGCGGGTTTCGCCGCCGCGGCGCGGGTCGCCAATGTCGGTCTCACCGCTCTGGGACGGTGGGCGGCCTAGAAGTTGACGCCGACCCGGCTCGCCAGACCGAGGCTGGTGCCGAGGATCGAGAAGATCGTCTGCGCCGAGTTCACCGGGCTTTCGGTGGCATAGACCAGATCACCGGGCAGGATCTCGAACTCGCCGGCGCTGAACAGCCCGTCGGCGGAGGTCAGGTCGATGGTGAACACCACCCGCGACTGGTCCGGGCCGGCGGGGCCGGGCGTCACCGCGCTGTCGGGATAGCGGCGCAGCACCAGGATGCCGCCCGGATCGGCACGATTGTCGGCAACGCCGCCGATGATCGCCATCGCCTCGAGCGCGTCGAGACGGTCCTCGGTGAAGTAATGCACGCTCTCGCTGCCGGCCGCGCCGAGCGACAGGAACTTGCGGTCATCGGCCTCGACATGGATCTTGTCGCCGCCCTCGAGCGTGGTGTCGAGCCGCGGGTTGTCGAGCAGCCGCTCGACCGAGGTGCCGTAGATCCGCCCGTCGCGGACCAGCCGGATCTGCGGGTTGCGCAGGCTCTTGTCGACGCCGCCGCCCTCGGCGATCAGCCCCATCACCGTGAAGTCGCTGTCGGGCAGCGGGTAGCTGCCGGGGCTGGCGACGCCCGACACCAAGCTCACCGTGTTGCGCCGGCCCTCGGTGAAGCCGAGTTGCACCTGCGCCGAGGGCGTCACCTCGGCATATTGCGCCTCGATCCGGTCGCGGGCGGTCTCCGGGCTCATGCCCGACACCTTCACATTGCCGACATAGGGCAGGAAGACCGTGCCCGAGGCGCCGACGCGCTGATTGGGCAGCGACACGAAGCGCTGTCCCGGCACGGTCAGCAGGCCGTTCTCCTCGGTGCTCCAGATCGTGATCTCGAGCGTGTCGCCCGGCGCGATGATCCGCGTCTCGGGCTGGTCGACGCGGCCGATCCAGGCGTGGCCCGTGCCGCCCTGCCCCGGCCAAGCCGCATAGACCGGCAGCAGCGCCCGGGTCACCGGCGCGACCACGAAATCGCGCGGCGCCGCCTCTCCCAGCCGCTGGGTCTCGAGGATCTCGCTGCGCAGCGCCGCGCCGCGCGGCAGGCTTTCGCAGCCCGCGGCCAGCAGGACGAGCCCGACGAGGGCGGGGAGACGCAGTGATGCCATGGGGGTTGTCCGCTGCCTGTCTTTGTTTTGGAGCAACCTACCCCAGCCCGGCGCCCAAGGAAACAGCGCCCGCGCCTAGAGCAGCCGCCAGCCGAGCTGTGCGGCATAAAGGGTAGCCCAAGGCAGGATCACCAGATTTTCGAGCGGCCCGTTGACCTTGACCAGCCGCAGCCCGGACTTGCGCTCCGCCAGGGGCCACCACAGCGGCACGCCTGCGCCGCGGGCGGTGAAGCGGGTGCCATGGCCGAAGCTGATCGCGTCGGCGGCCAGATGGGTGGCGATTCCCGCCCCCAGCGCCAGCGCCACCGGCGCCGAGACCATCCACATCAGCGCCGTGACGATCACCAGGAACACCGCCGAATGGGTGCCGCCGCGATGGCCGAAGATCCACAGCACCAGTGTCGAGAGCGGCCAGAGCCTGCGGCCGAGCTTGCTGTAGGGGGTGTCCACATCGGGCAGGATCGCACCGATCAGCGCCGCCGCCATGATCGGCAGCCCCAGCCGCGGCGACAGCGCGGCGAGATGCACCCCGGCCACCGCCCCGAGCGCCAGATGCGTGCGTCCCATCATCGCCGTCGATTCGCCTTTCGTTCCGCCGGAAGGGCCGCTTAGGCGGATCGCCCGTCGATGACCACCCCCGACGCGGCGACGGCTCAACGCGCGGCTTCGGGGATATAGTCGTAGAAGAACAGGTCGCTGCCGATATAGCGCAGCGCGGCTGCCGCGCCCTCGGGCCGGAGCGCCATGAAGGCGATGCCCCGGCCGCGCGCCGCGCGCAGGAACCGGTCGAGCGCCTGGGCGCTCGCATCGCCCCATATCCCGTCGACCGGCCCCTCCAGAAGCCCGGCGTCGCGCAGCCGTCCTTGAACGTGCCGCCGCTGGTAGTCGGGCAACGCCTTGAACGCCGCCTCGAACGTGGCGTGCCGGCGCGCCGCGTTCCGCGTCGCATCCTCGTCTTCCGCCGAGGCCACGACCGGCGCCTGTCCCTGGAACTGCGCCTGCCCCTGCCCCTGCCCAAGCGCCGCGCGGAGCTCGGCCAGATCCTCATCGGCCGCGTCCGCCTCGGACTCCGCGACACGGGTGGCAGCGGCGGCCTCGGCGCGGAAGATGCCGATCGTGGTCAGCAACTGGCGCTCGATGCAGGCGGCGTCGCCGTTGCAGGCCCGCCGCCGTTCGAGTTGGATGTCGGCGATGCGCCGCGCCTCGGCCTCGCCGATCCGGTCGGCGAGGTCGTCATAAACCCCGACCATCCGCATTTCGAGCGAGGCGAGGTCGGGCGAGGCGCAGATCGCGCGTTCGGTCGCGGTTCGCGCCGCACCGCAGTCGAAGGAGGGCTGGGCGGGGGCCGTCACGGGCGCCATCAGGGCCGCGAGGGCGATGGCCGGGGCTGCGAATGATCGGGTCATGTCCATATTCCTGCGCCGGTAGCATTGATCACGGGCACAAGGCGCAAGAGCCGCGCCGCGTTCCGCCGACGCGTTGCCCCGCCCGGGCGGCGCTGGCATAGTCGCGGCCAAGCGTTAACCCGTGAAAGATACCCATGCCCCCCAAATTCGGAACCAGCGGCCTGCGCGGCCTCGTCACCGAGCTGACCGATACGCTCGTCCATGACCACATCCGGGCCTTCCTCGCCGCCTGCCCCGTCGGCGGTGCGGTGCATGTCGGCCGCGACCTGCGCGACAGCTCGCCCCGCATCGCCGAGACCGTGATCGCCGCGGTGCGTGGCGCCGGGCTGCGCGCGGTGGATTGCGGCGCGGTGCCGACGCCGGCGCTGGCGATGGCGGCAATGGCGCGCGGCGCGGCGGCGGTGATGGTCACCGGCAGCCACATTCCCGCCGATCGCAACGGGCTCAAGTTCTACCTGCCCACCGGCGAGATCGCGAAGAGCGACGAGGCGGCGATCCTCGAGGCGCTGCGCAGCGGCGGCGCGCCGGATGCCGCGGAAGGCCCGCTCGAGTCCGATCCCGACTGCGCCGCGCGCTATGTCGCGCGCTATGTCGACGGCTTCGGGCCGCAGGCGCTGGCCGGGCTGCGGATCGGCGTCTACCAGCACAGCAGCGTCGCGCGCGACGTGCTGGTCGATATCGTCGAAGGCCTCGGTGCCACGGCCGTGCCGATCGCCCGCTCCGACCGCTTCATCCCGGTCGACACCGAAGCGGTCGATCCCGAGACCCGTGCCGCACTGGCCGGTTGGGCCGAGGAGCATCGGCTCGACGCGATCATCTCCACCGATGGCGACGCCGACCGACCGATGGTGACCGACGCGGCGGGGGCGATGATCCCCGGCGATGTGCTCGGCCCGCTGACCGCCCGGCTTCTCGACGCGCGGATCGTGGTGACGCCGGTGTCGTCCAACACGCTGGTCGAGGCGATGCCGGGCTTTGCGCTGCGCCGCACCCGGATCGGATCGCCCTTCGTGATCGCCGGGATGGAAGCCGCGCTCGAGGCCGATCCGTCGGCACGGGTGATCGGCTACGAGGCCAATGGCGGCTTTTTGCTGGGCTTTGCCGCGCAGGGCCCGGCGGGCGCGGTCGCGCCGCTGATGACCCGCGACGCGGTGCTGCCGATCGTCGCCCCGCTCGCCGCCGCGCGCGCAGCCGGGCGCGGTCTGGCCGAGCTTGCGGCCGATCTGCCGCCGCGCTTCACCGCCGCCGACAGGTTGCAAGAGGTGCCGTCCGAGCGGTCGATGGCGCTGATCGAGAGCCTGCGCGAGAGCGCCGCGGCGCGGGCCGAGTTCTTCGACACCGGCGCCGGCGAGTCCGCGATCGACGAGACCGACGGGCTGCGCGTCCGCTTCGGCAATGGCGAGATCGTGCATCTGCGGCCCTCGGGCAACGCGCCGGAATGCCGGCTCTATGCCGAGGCCGACAGCGCCGAACGGGCGCAGGCGCTGCTCGCGGCGCATCTCGACCGGTTGGGCCAGCGGCTCGCTGGTTGAACCGGCGGCGCGGCGGGGGGCTTGTCGCCCTGCGCCGCGCGCGGCATTAGGCGGATCGCCCCCCTGCCCCCATATGCCGGGGCAGACCGACAGGAGACCCGCCATGTCCGACAAATCCATCTATGACGGCCTGACCATGCTCGGCGGCCAGACCGTGCAGCCGCAATCCCCCGAGGAGGCGGTGCTCGAGCGCGTGCCGAACCCGCAGGCGGATGTCGATTACGCGGTGCGGTTCACCGCGCCGGAATTCACCTCGCTCTGCCCGCTGACAGGCCAGCCCGACTTCGCCCACCTGGTGATCGACTACGTGCCCGGCAACTGGCTCGTCGAGAGCAAGTCGCTCAAGCTGTTCCTCACCTCGTTCCGCAACCACGGCGCCTTCCACGAGGATTGCAGCGTCTCGATCGCCCGCCGGCTGGTCGACACGCTGGAGCCGAAATGGCTGCGGCTCGGTGGATACTGGTATCCGCGCGGCGGCATCCCGATCGACGTCTTCTACCAGACCGGCGAGCCGCCCCGCGGCGTCTGGATTCCCGAGCCGGGCGTGGCGGGGTATCGCGGACGCGGTTGACCTCCCGTACGCTTCCGCACACAGTTGACCTTGCGTCACGAGGGGCTGGCAATTATTCGAACGGCGCGCGACGCTTAGGTCGCGCCCGTACCGAGGCCGTTCACGGTCCGTTCCGGCGCAAGGTTTGACGCCCGCCATGGCCCGGCTCTCCCCGGCCGCCATGCTCCGGGCATGATGGAAGTACTCTGGAAGGGAGCACGATGATGGCTGACGATCGCGAGGAGCGGATCCGCAAGCTGGCCTACGAGATGTGGCAGCGCGACGGATCGCCCGAGGGCCAGCACGACGCGCATTGGCACCAGGCCGCGCGCGAGGTCGATGCGCAGATGCAGGACGAGAGCCGCGCCAAGGGCGCCGCGTCGCCCGCGCCGCATCAGGGGGATGAGGGCGGTGCCGGTCTCGGCGGCGCCGCGGTGAGCGGCGCCGGCAAGCCGAAGGCGCCGCGCGCCCGCAAGAGCGCCGCCACCGGCGCGGACGGGGCCGCGAAGCCGGCCCGCAAGGCGGCGGCCAAATCGACCAAGGCCTCGGCCCGCAGTAGCACCCCGCGCAAGCCGCGCGCCAAGAAGGACGCGCCGCCGGGCGACGCCGGCTGACGCCGACCTGACCGCGACATTGAAAGGGCCGGTTCCCCACGGGGAACCGGCCCTTTTCTTTTCATCCCTGTCTCGCGGCGTTCCCCGTGGGGAACCCTCCGGGGCGGCGTCACACGGTGGTCGCGGTTCCCCGCGGGGAACCGCTTTGCATCACGATCCGTCGAGCGCGTCGAAGAACGCCTCGAAGGCGCGCTGCAGCCGAGCCCGGTCGAGCGCCGAAAAGTCGCGCGCCAGCCGCAGCTCGACCCGGCCGTCGGACGCGGCGATCCGCGCCTCACCCTCAGGGCGCGGCAGCCGCAGCATCGTCTTGGACACCGATTTCGGGCGCGGCTTGACGATCTTCGGGGCGCGCTGGACGAAGTCGCGCAGCACCGCGAGCTCCATCTCGGCGTCGCGCTCGGGCGCGCGCTTGAGCATGCTGATCATATCGTCGCCGAGGATCGGATCGGCATCGATGATCTTGAACAGCTCCAGACCCAGCGCCCGCGGGATCGCCTCCGGGAAGCGGATCGTCCCCTTGGCCCGCTCCAGCACTCGGGTGAAGCTGCGGATGTAGCTGCGCTTCTGCTTGAGCGCCGATGCGTAGAGCTCGGTCACCGCATCATGCGGCTTGGTGCCGGTGGACTTGGCGTAGTTCAACGCGAGCTGCGCCATCTCGCCGAAGGAGATGTCCTTCCGCACCAAGTTTTCGTCGACCATCTTGCGGTAGAGATCGCGCACCGGTTCCCCGCGGGGAACCATCGCCGCCGGGATCCTCGCATAGCGCTGGTCGCCGGTCTGCTCGAGCAGCTCGCGGAAGGCGGTGAGACGGCGGTAGCCCTGGATCAGCTCGTAGCCACCCTGCCCGTTCTGCTCGACCCGGATCGGGTTCGACAGCCCGATCTCCTGGATCGAGGATTTCAGCTCCTCGAGTTCGGGATCGCGACCCGGCGCGCGGTCGCGCACCAGCTTGTCGGTCCGGACCGAAGCGACCGGCACAAGATCGGTGATCAGCCCGAGCTTCTTGAGCCGTACATGCTCATGCGCCAGCTCGTCATTTTCGGCCCGGATCGCGGCTTCGGCAGCGGCCCGGCCGCGCGCCGCTTCGGCGGTTTCGGTGATCGCCGAGGCCATCGGACCGCGGCGCCCGGCGGGCGGGGTCGGCTCCGGCGTCGGGTTCCCCGCGGGGAACCGCTCCGGCGTGGGGGCATCCTCCGCGTCGGGCGTGAAGTCGATATCGAACACGCTGCGCTTCTTGGCCATATCAGTCCTCCAGCTTGTCCCAGGCCGCGACCAGCGAGGCGCGGAACTCGTCATAGGCGCGATCGAAGGAGGCGCGGGCGCGCCGCCATGTCTCGCGGGTCATGTTGCGGTAGTCGATCTCGTAGACCGAACTCAGGAAGCGGCCCGACTGCTCGACCGCGCGGGTCATCTCGATCGGGTGCTCGGCCACTTGTGGACCGAAGACCTTGTGAAAGGCCTGCTGCATCGCACGGTGCAGATCATTGTTCGGCTCGAACCGGGTGAGCAGGAACCGGATGTCGGCGAAGTGCTTGTCGGGCTCGGTGCCCGGCGGCACCGCGCCGCGGAACCGGCCGAGATCCTCGAGCGCCTCGGCGAGCTGGCCTATGAAGGAGGTGGTCGAGTCGTATTCCCAGTAGCCGGGGCCCGAGGGGATGTAGAGCACGTCGGCGGCGAAGACCGCGTTCATCGACTGGTAGCCGATCGCCGGCGGGCAGTCGAAGATGACGATGTCATAGGCGTCGTCGGGCAGGTGATCGAGGTAGCGGTCGACCGCGGCGAAGAAGGACCATTCCGGGTTCAGGTGCCGGTACTGGGCCGAGGCGAACTCGACGAAGGCGGCGTTGGCGCAGGAGGGCACCAGGTCGATGGTCGGCCATGAGGTCGGCTTGATGAAGTCGGTGACCCGCAGATCGTTGAGACCCATGCCGGTGACCGAGGGCGGCAGCTTGCGCTCGGGCAGGGCGGTGCCGCTCTCGGCGCCGCGCCCGGCGGCGTTCATCCGCTCGGTCTCGCGGATCAGGTCGCGCGCCATGATCCCCCAGACGGTGTATTCCTCGGCCACGTCCGACAGGCCCATCGAATGCGACAGCGTCGCCTGCGGGTCGAAGTCGACGCAGAGCACCCGGTAGCCGTCGAGCGCCGCGGCATGGGCGAAGTGCAGCGCCACGGTCGACTTGCCGGCGCCGCCCTTGAAGTTGGCGATGGCAGCGCGGATCGCCCGCTTGCCGGCCGGGCGCGGCGGGAGCAGCGGCTTGCCCTTGTGCCGCAGCCGGCGGCGCAACTCGCCGATCTCCTCGAGCGCGTACCAGCGCTGGCGGCCATCCTCCTCGACCAGCCCCTGCGGCAGCGACGGATCGGCGGCGAGCCGGCCGCGGAAGGTGGAGGGGTTGAGCCCTAGGATCAGCTCGGCCACCTCCCAGCTCGAGAACCGGCGCAGCTTCTTCTCGTTCTCGGGGGAGAAGGTCTGTTGCCGGATATAGCCCTGCATCTTGAGCGACTGCGCCTGCAGCCGGGCCAGGTCGGTATGGGTGAACATGCGGTCTCTGCCCTCCGGTTCCCCGCGGGGAACCGCTCTCGGCCACCCTTGGGAACGCTAATTCTTCTGATGTGGCGATTTACGCGGAGTTTGCCGAAGATGAAAAGCCGTTTATGCTCGGAAACGGCGATTTTGCGTTTTCGACGCGGAGCCTTTGCCACAAGGGCTTCGGTCGATTCGCGCAGGCCTGGGCGAGAGGGCACGGGCCGCGCCGGAACGGAGCCGGAATTGGGGGGACGGTTTTATCGCTCCGGCGCCGGAATGGGGGACAAAACTGGCGCAATAGGGGACATGCTGGCTGTCCCCCAATACCAATACATACCGATTTCCATCCGGAAATGGATTGGGGGCAGACCCCGATCCGGGGACTCGGCTTGACAGAATCGAAAAACCGGACGCAAATCAGGCCAAGGCAGGGAAAGGCGTTGCGAAGACGGGCCACCCTGCGAACGGTGGCGCAGGCCGACGTTCATCCGAGGCAGTGAGTATCCACCCATCCGAGGTGGCAGGACGAGGCGCGCCATGTTGACGACCAGGCCCGTGGGCCGCAGGGCCGCGGCCCGCAAGTACGACATCCTCACCGCGCTCGGCGCGCATGCGCTGGCGACCGGTCGCTCGGAGCAGATCCTCGCGCTCCGTCTCATCACCCTGATCACCGCACGTTACAACTGGGGCCGTGACGAGCTCACCGTCGGTCAGCGCGAGATCGCGCGGCTGTGGTCGGTCGACGAGCGCACGGTCAAGCGCGAGATGGCCAAGCTCAGGGGGCGCGGCTGGCTCGAGCTGTTGCGCGCCGGGGCGCGGGGCAGGGTGGCGGAATACCGGCTTGGGATCGAGCGGCTGATGCAGGACACCCGGCCTGGCTGGGAGCGGGTCGGCCCGGATTTCGCGCACCGGCTCGAGGAGACGCCCGCCGACGATAAGGTCGTGCCGCTCCCGCTGAGGGGCGAGGTGCCGCCGCCAGACCCCTCGGATGGCAGCGAATGGTCGCTGGCCCGCACAGTGCTGCATGCCGAGGAGCCGGGGCTCTATGCGTCGTGGATACGGGCGCTGACCCGGACCGGCAGGGCAGGGGGGCGGCTGACGCTCGCGGCGCCGTCACGGTTTCACGCCGCCTATGTCGAGACCCATCTGACGGCGCGGCTGCTCGCGGCCTGCCGCGCCGTCGATGATGGCGTCACCGAGATCGTGCTGACCGTCGGCTAAGGCTCAGACGATCAGCGCGATCAGCGTCAGCACCAGCGCGGTGCCGACCGTGACCCCGATCAGGATCATGCGGTTGCGGCTTTCGCGCGTGGTGGTCTTTGAGGCGTAGCTGGTCGGGCGGGGCGCCTGCGCGCCTTTGGGCGCGTCGCCGCGTGCGGGGTTCTCTGTCTCGGCCGCCTGTGCGCGTTTGACCTGCTCCTCGCTGTTGGGAAATCCCGAGGCCTCGTCATCGGTGCCGAGGGGCGAGGCGGCGGTGTCGGGAAAGCCCTTCTTGTCGCCGGCCTCGCCCGCGTCGATGTCGCTGCGCAGCCGGTCGGCGGTATGCGGTGTCTCGGCCATGTGGTGGCTCCTTGATCTGCGTCGTCCTTCAACCGGGGCGCCGTCATGGGAGTTCCGTCCACGCGCCGCGTGGAACCCTCGCGCGCAGGTGTCGGTTTGGCCGGAGACGCAGCGCCGCAGCACGGGGAAGGACCGCAGATGACCGACCGCAAGGAAACCCACCAGCGCGAGGAACTGCCGCATTACGACCACCCCGCGGGCGGCTGGGGCTCGCTGCAAAGCGTCGCCAAGCATATCGGGCAGGAGCGGCCCGACGCCGGTGTGCTCGAAACCCTGATGCGGCAGAACAAGCCCGGCGGCCACATGTGCACCTCCTGCGCCTGGACCAAGCCGCCCAACCCGCACATCGCCGAGTTCTGCGAGAACGGCGCCAAGGCGACGCTGTGGGACCTGACCCGCGACCGCTGCACGCCGGAGTTCTTTGCCCGTCACACCGTCAGCGAGCTGCGCGGCTGGTCGGATTACGACCTCGAGATGCAGGGCCGGCTGACCCACCCGATGCGCTACGACCCGGCGACCGACAAATATGTCGAGACGAGCTGGCAGGAGGCGTTCGACGGGATCGGCGCCAAGCTGCGCGAGATCCGCGCCCGCGATCCGAAATCGGTGGTCTTCTACGCCTCGGGGCGCGCCAGCCTCGAGACGTCGTATCTCTATGCGCTGCTGGCCCGGCTCTATGGCAACAACAACCTGCCCGACAGCTCCAACATGTGCCACGAGACCACCAGCGTCGGGCTCAAGAAGGTGACCGGCAGCCCAGTCGGCACCTGCGTGCTGTCGGATTTCGATCACTGCGACATGATCATCTTCATGGGGCAGAACACCGGCACCAACTCGCCGCGCTTTCTCCACCCTCTGCGGGCCGCGAAGAAGCGTGGATGTCAAATTGTCACATTCAACCCGGTGCGCGAGGCCGGTCTCGTCACCTTCCGCGACCCGCAGAACCCGGTCGAGATGCTGGCCGGCAAGGAGACGGTGATCTCGGACCGCTACCTCCAGCTCAAGCCCGGCTCGGACGTCGCGGTTCTGGCGGGTCTCTGCAAGCGGGTCTTCGAGATCGACGACGAGCAGGGCGGCGGCGTGATCGACCGCACCTTCGTCGCCCAGCACACCAGCGGCTGGCCGGAATTCGAAGCGGCGATCCGCGCCGTGTCGTGGGACGAGATCGAGAAGGTCACGGGGCTGCGCCGCGAGGACATCGCCGAGGTCGGCGAGATGTACTGCAACTCCGAGAAGGTGATCGGCATCTA
>NZ_CP139695.1:0-138380 GCF_034371605.1 Limimaricola variabilis
AGTTGTCAAGTCACCGCCAGCTCCCAAGTCTTCCATGATGGCGTTTCGAACTACAGGCTCTAGAATAACGTTTGGCACATATGCGGTTTTGATCATTTTGCCGGATCTCTGTATTGTGATGGGGCTTGTACTTCTAAACGAATGGAGGAATCGGTTAATGCAGGGTTCGATCCTCGCGGCCGCATCTGGACAAAGTGGTATATGGATGTCGCGTAGCTACACCCTCAAGTTTGTGCATAGGTTGTCTAGCCCCGAAAAAGACGAACCCTGCAAGGAAACCCGCTGGCATGCGAAAGATGTTTATGAGTTCCTGTGTCCAGATTGCACAGGACAGTGAAATTTCTTCCGGTTCCGTGGATATTCGTCAGACGCTGTCGCCGCACTGAGACTATAAGTTAGACCTCTAATATATGTCAAACAAAGACTTCAGGTTCGAAACTCGTTGAGTTCGAGAGCAGGGAGATGACAGTGGCTGCAAGAGCGACGGCGGACGGCTTTGTCTTGCGAAGGCCGAGATGGGATTCAGCTTGTGTATCCAGCGTGGCAGTCCGGGCGCATGAACAGCCCCGTTCCACCGAGCTACAAGACTAGGACTTGGCCGACCTGCAACGAAGCCCTCAAGCAGCAGGGCCTTCTGAAGATCTGGTTCGATCCGAACATGATCTGGATGCCGCCGCCTCCCTCAATTCGACAAAGCCGTAAACTACGGCCGCCTTACCAAGAAGCTTTCGTTCGGCTTGGCGCTCCGGCAGGCGACAGACTGTATCGAAAGCCTACTGTGCCGGTGGGTACCCACCGAACAGCGCCGGATTTTAACGCGCTTAACCGGCGCCGGAAGAACCCTGGTCGAACATCCCCCAGCTTGGGTCGAAGGGGCCGTCGAACCTGCTGATTGACAATGAGACATGGGTCGCCATGGACCTTGATGCTGTAACCGCCCCCTGGTCTTGCCCCGTTTCACCGGACATGTGTGGACGGCCACTGCGGTGCAAGGGACTTCAAAAGCGATGCGCGCCAGCCGGGTGCATCCATGGGTTCGGCCTGTTCGCGCAGGTCGACATGCCTGCTGGCCCTGATGAAGTCCGCAGATCGGGTCCCTAACCAGGTCAACGCGCTAACAGCGCTCTGCTCCCCCGGGTTTGGCCGATCCCCGGTCTGACCGGTTCGTCCTCACCACTCAGCCCCTTCCACCATCCCGGCGCCTCGTGGACCGGCGCTGGGAATGCCGTTCAGGCCGCGTAGGTCTCCTTCCGTGTCATGACCGCCCACGCAATCCGTGCCGTCTTGTTCGCGAGGCCCACTGTCGCGACACGCACGGTCTTTCGCTCGAGCAGGCTGGCAAGCCATGGCTGGTGGCGTGGATCTCGCCGCACCATGCGCACGACAGCGGTTGCGCCAACGACGAGAAGACGTCGGAGATATCCGGCGCCTTGCTTGGTGATACCGCCCAGGCGCTCCTTGCCGCCCGAACTGTTCGACCTTGGTGTCAGGCCGACCCAGGCCGCGAATTACCTGCCAGACCTGAACTGGGTCGGGTGGGGGACAGACGCGGCGATGGCGGAGGCCGTGATGGGACCGATGCCGGGAATGGTCGCGAGGCGCCGACTGGTGTCGTCTGACCGATGCCAGATCATGATCTCGGCTTCCAGTCGTTCGATCTCAGCGGCAAGCTTGTCGAGCTGCGCAACCAGCGAAGACAGGGCGGTGCGCGCGTGAGCCGGTAGCTCATCCCGCGCGTCGTGGAGAAGCTTGGTCAGCGCCTTCACGCCACCAGGCCCGGTGGCGGTGACGATCCCGAACTCAGCCAGATGCGCACGCAGCGCGTTGATCAGTGCCGTTCTCTGCCGGACCAGCAGGTCGCGCGTCTTGTGAAGCATCAGCACGCCCTGCTGCTCTCGGCTCTTCACAGCAACGAAGCGCATGGTCGGCCGCGTCACTGCCTCGCAAATCGCCTCGGCATCAGCAGCGTCTGTCTTGCCACGCCCCAGCTACGGGGCAAGCGGGCGCGTCATGGCGCCTCCCGCCCTGTCACTGGCCTGGTATTGCGCCGCCACGTGGCCGGTTTTTGCTCCGCCGTTGACATCATGTCCGTGCCCCACACCTGGTCGACCCTCTCGGTCACGATCGCCCCGTCATGAGCGCGGGCGTCCCGCTGGACCGGACGGTGCGGGGCCAGAAGGTCGTTCTCCCTCATGATCCGTCGTACACGGCGCGCAGCGGTGCGGATGCCCAGTATCCGCAGCCGCGCCCAGATCTTCCGGTAGCCCTCCCCGGAGAAGGGGGATGAGGCGATGACGGCGCGGATCTTCTCCAGAAGCACGCAATCGGGCGCCGCCCCTGTGGGTCCACGGCGACAGGGTGGCTGCGTTGCGTTGGCGGCGCTGCTCGAGACGCGATGCCGGTACACGGTGGCCTGAGGAACCTTCCAGACGTCACTGACCCGCGCCATTCCGTAGCGCCGCCGTGTGGAGATCGAATGCGCCCGGCTCATCTCTTCGACCTCCGCCGGACCAAAGGGCGTCCGCTCTCCAGCTTGCCGATCTTCGCGGACAACAACTCGTTGGCCATGGTGATCTCGCCCACCTTGGCATGGAGCCGCGCGATCTCCTCGTCGCGGTCATCCCTCTCGCGCTCCTTCAGGGCGCTCTCCGACGCCATGAGAACCCGATCGCGCCATTCCGACAGCCGGTGGACCGGAACGTTCAGATCACGCGACACCGCCTCAAGGCTCTCGCCACGCATCAGCCGTTGAACTGCCATCAGCTTGCGCTTCGCAGAGAAGCGCCTCGTACCGCCGGCCACGGCCCCCTCGTCGCCAGCGTCGGGGGCGCGCGCCGACGAGGCTGTGGCCCCCGTTGCGCCTGATGTTGCCGTCTTCTTGTCGTCCATATCGTACTCCCCTGATCCAGAGAAATAGCGCTACGAACTGTCTCAAGAAACCGTGCCCCAGCCCAGATGAGACAGCCCTTGAACCTGCTTGCAGACGGCACCGGCATCAAGTTTCGTGGGGATGGCGAATGGCAGCCCCGCAAGCATGGCCCGTCACGTCGGAGGCAATGGCGTAAGGTCCACATTGCCATGAACGCGGGCACCGGGGATGTGCGCGCGTTCGAGTTTAACCTCGATCCGTCAAGGCGATAGCCCTCTGCTGCCGGACCTGCTGACGCAGATCCCGCCGGAGGAGACGATCGGTACGGTCACCGCAGACGGCGCTTACGATACACGACGATGCCATGGCTCGATCATCGACCGAGGCGCCGACGCGGGCATACCGATCTGCCGTAATGGCCGTGCCTGAAAAGATGACTGTCCCGCTGCTACCGCGCGAAACGCGATCCTGCGGGCGACCCGGCATCTAGAGCGAACTCTCTGGAAGAAGTGGACCGGCTATCACGTCCGAAGTCGGGTCGAGGCTGTGATGAACTGCCTGAAGCTTTGCGGCGAGAGGATCATGTCACGAGACCCGGACCACCAAACCGCCGAAATCCAGATCCGCATCGCCATCATGAACCGCTGCTCGGCCCTCGGCAGGGCCGAGATCGAGGGCGTCCGCTGAAGAAATGCGGTAAAGGGAACAGTCATGCTCGAGGCTGATTTGCGCAACATCGCCGTCGCCATGCTTTCTATTTAGGAAGACCATGAAAAATTAACTTTTCATCCATGTCTAACTTAGATACCGAAGTAAGTAAGTGGGGAGCAGGCATAAGCGCTTCAATATAGACTTTTCATAGAAGGATCGTCGCCGTCGCGGCGCTGTTATGCCTACTGGATCGCCCTCATCACACAGGTCGAGAAGTATATCGACCTGCCATACTAGATAGGGAGGAACGCGATGACCGAGATGAGAGAGAAGGGCATGGCAACGCGCCGCCGGGTGCTGGGCGATGCACATGTTGACCGCGCTGAGGCGGCCAAGACCGAGTTCGACGCGCCGTTCCAGGCGATGATCACCGACGCGGCGTGGGGCCATGTCTGGAGCCGCGACACGATCAGCGACCGCGAGCGCTCGATGTTGACCATCGCGCTGCTGGCGGGCTTGGGCAATGACCACGAGCTGGCGATGCATGTCCGCGCCACCGCCAATACCGGCGCGAGCCGCGAGGACGTGCTCGAGGCGCTCTTGCATGTCGCGATCTATGCGGGCGTGCCGCGCGCCAACCACGCGATCGCCATCGCAAAGAAGACCTTCGATGAGATGGAGGCGGCATGAGCGCGTTCCAGCAGAAACAGGCCGTGACCCAGACGCCGGGCGGCCATGTCGCCCCCGGCGGCGGTCTCTATGCCCGCGACCGCGCCTGGCACCCGGCGGCGCTGACCCCGGCCTACAAGACCTCGGTGGCGCGCTCGCCTTCGCGCGCGCCGATCTCATTCCCGACGACGGTGAGCGAGGAGACCGGTCCGGTATTCACCCGCGACCTGCTCGGGTCGCTCGATGCCGACCTGATCCACAACTATGCCAAGTCGCCCGAGGGCGCGATCGGGCCGCGGATCGTGGTGCAGGGGCGCGTTCTCGACGAGGACGGACGCGGCGTGCCGCATTCGCTGGTCGAGGTCTGGCAGGCTAATGCCGGCGGGCGCTACCGCCACAAGAAGGAGGGCTATCTCGCCCCGCTGGACCCAGATTTCGGCGGCTGCGGGCGCTGCATCACCGACGAATTCGGCAACTACGAGTTCCGCACCATCCAGCCCGGCCCATACCCGTGGCCCAACGGGCCGAACGACTGGCGCCCGGCGCATATACATTTCTCGGTCTTCGGGCAGAGCTGGGGCCAACGGCTGATCACCCAGATGTATTTCGAGGGCGATCCGATGATCTGGCACTGCCCGATCGTCGGCACCATTCCCTCGCGCGAGGGGATCGAGAGCCTCGTTGCCCGCCTAGATATGGCCGCGACGATCCCGATGGACGCGCGGGTCTATCGCTTCGACATCGTGCTCAGGGGGCGGCGGCAGACCCTGTTCGAGAACCGCATGGAGGGGCTGTAATGCAGCGGATCGAGCGGCTGAAGGAAAGCCCGAGCCAGACGGCGGGGCCCTATGTGCATATCGGCGCGCTGCCGAATTTCGCAGACATCGAGGGGGTTTACGCGCAAGACCTCGGCCATCGGATGATCCTGGGCGACGCTCGGGGCGAACGGATCACCCTGCGCGGCACGGTCTATGACGGCACCGGCGCGGCATTGAAGGACGCGATGGTCGAGATCTGGCAGGCCGACACCTCCGGCAAATATGCCGGGCAGGACGGCACCGATCCCGCCTTTACCGGCTGGGGCCGGCAGGCGGGCGACATGGAGAGCGGCGAGTTCGCCTTCGAGACTCTGAAGCCCGGCCCGGTGCCGTTCCGCGACGGGCGGCTCATGGCGCCGCACATCTCGGTCTGGATCGTGGCGCGCGGCATCAATCTCGGGCTGCAGACCCGGATCTACTTCGCCGATGAGCAGGAGGCCAACGCCGCCGACCCGATCCTGTCGCGGATTGAGCACCGCGACCGGATCGGCACGCTGATGGCCCAGCCCGAAGGCGACGGCACCTATCGCTTCGACATCCGTCTTCAGGGCGAGGAAGAGACGATCTTCTTCGACATCTGAGGAACCTTGCATGTCCGATCCTTGCATCATCTGCGTCGCGATCACCGGCTCCCTGCCGACCAAGGAGAACAATCCGGCGGTGCCGATCAGCATCGACGAACAGGTCGAGAGCACGCAGGGGGCTTTCGAGGCGGGTGCGACCATCGCGCATTGCCACGTGCGCGACGACGAGGGCAGACCGACTTCGGACCCCGAGCGTTTCGCACGGCTCAAGGAGGGGATCGAGAGGCATTGCCCCGGCATGATCGTGCAGCTCTCGACCGGCGGCCGCTCGGGCGCCGGGCAGGCGCGCGGCGGCATGCTGTCGCTGGCACCCGACATGGCCTCGCTCTCGGTGGGCTCGAACAACTTCCCGACGCGGGTCTACGAGAACCCGCCGGATCTGGTCGACTGGCTGGCGTCGGAGATGGTGAAGCATCGCATCAAGCCCGAGATCGAAGCCTGTGACCTCAGCCACATCGTGCAGGCCACCCGCATGGCGCAAGATGGGCGGATCGCGGGTCCGCTCTACGTGCAGTTCGTAATGGGGGTGAAGAACGCCATGCCGGTCGACGAGCCGATCTTCGACTTCTACATCGAGACATTGAAGCGGCTCGCGCCCGACGCGCAGTGGTGCGCCGCCGGGATCGGCGCGGCGCAGCTCACGATCAACGAATGGGCCATCTCCAAGGGCGGGCATACCCGCACCGGCCTCGAGGACAACGTCCGGCTCGACCGTGACACGCTCGCGCCCTCGAACGCGGCGCTGGTGAAGCGCGCCGTCGATCTCTGCGAAAAATACGAGCGGCCCGTCGCGACATGGCGGCAGGCGCGCGAGATGCTGGGACTGCGGATGCCGGAGGGCGTGGCATGAGTGGGCTGCGTTTTGCCGCGCCGAACGGCACTGTTCTGCACCACGTGATCCGCGAGGGCCAGGGACGGCCGGTGGTGTTCGCCAACTCGCTCGGCACCGACCTGCGGATTTGGCAGGCGGTGGTGGCCGGGCTCGACCCTGACACCCCGATCCTCCTGTGGGACAAGCGCGGCCACGGGCTGTCCGAGGAGGGCGAGACCGACATGGCAGGGCATGCTGCCGATCTCGCCGGGCTGATGGATTTGCACGGGCTCTCGGGTGCGCTGGTTTGCGGCGTGTCGGTGGGCGGCATGATCGCGCAGGCCCTAGCGGCGGACCGCCCCGATCTGGTGGCGCGGCTGATCCTGTCGAACACCGGCCATCGGATCGGCGACAACGCCAGCTGGAACGCGCGGATCGACACGGTCGAGCGCGAGGGCATCGCCGCGATGTCCGAGGCCATTCTTGAACGCTGGCTCTCGCCGGGCTACCGCGCCGCGCAGCCCGAGATGCTGGCAGGCTGGCGGATGATGCTGACCCGAACCCCGGCCTCGGGCTATGCGGCGGTCTGCCGGGCGATCCGTGACGCCGACCTCACCGAGGCGGCGCGTAGTATCAACGTGCCGACGCTCTGCCTCGCGGGCAGCGACGACGGCGCGACCCCGCCCGAACTGGTCGAGGCCCTCGCCGCGCTGGTGCCGGGGGCCGAGTATCGCTGCCTCGACGGGGCGGGGCATCTGCCCTGCATCGAGCGGCCCGACGAGGTCGCGGCGATGATCCGCGAGATGCTGGACCGGGTCGGGTGAGCGGTGTCTTCGACCATCCCTGGCTGTCGGGGCTGTTCGGCGATCCGCAGGCGGCACGGATCTGGAGCGCCGAGGCCGATCTGACGCGGATGATCGCCTTCGAGGCGGCCTATTCTCGCGCCCTGGGTGCCGCCGGGCTGGCCGATGCGGCGATGGCCGAGCGCGCGGCGCGGGCGATCGAGGCGGCGCGGATCGACATGGATGCCATGCGCGACGGCACCGCGCGCGACGGGCTGCCGGTCCCGGCGCTGGTCGCGCAGCTCAAGCGGGCGGCGGGCGAGGATGCGGGCGCGGTGCATCGCGGCGCCACTTCGCAGGACGTGATCGACAGCGCGCTGGCCTGCGCGCTGCGCGACACCGGCGAGCTGCTCCGCGACCGGATCGGCATCTTGCGCACCGCGCTCGAGGCATTGCGCGTCCGCTTCGGCGACCGCGCACTGATGGGGCGGACGCGGATGCAGGCGGCGCTGCCAATCTCGGTGGCCGACCGGATCGAGACCTGGGCGCGGCCGCTCGATGACCATCTCGACCGGCTGGAGCGGATCATGCCGCTGGTGACGCGGCTGCAACTCGGTGGGCCGGTCGGCACACGTGCCGATCTGAGCGGGCAGGGCGCGGCCGTGGCGGAGCGCGTGGCGGCGGCGCTAGGGCTGGCGCCCGCGCCGCAATGGCACGCCCGACGCGACGGCGTGGCCGAATTCGCGGGGCTGATGTCGCTGATCTCGGGGGGCTTGGGCAAGATGGGGCAGGATCTGTGCCTGATGGCCCAGCAGACCCCTCGCGAGGTGACACTGTCAGGCGCGGGGGGCTCCTCGGCGATGGCGCACAAGCAGAACCCGGTCGCGGCCGAGCTGCTGGTCACGCTGGCGCGCTACAACGCCACCCAGCTGTCGGCGATGCATCAGGCACTGGTCCACGAACAGGAACGCTCGGGCGCTGCCTGGCAGCTCGAATGGATGGTGCTGCCGCAGATGGCGCAGGCGACAGGTCGCGCGCTCGCCGCCGCCGCCGCGCTGTGCGACGCGGTCGAGCAAATCGGCCCTTCAAGCGAGAACGCGCTTTAGACCCGCCTGGACCCGACGCATCTCGGGCAGGTAGGTCTCGGCCAGCGTCTCGGCGCGCTCCTGGGTCGCGGCCATGCCGAGATTGAGCGCGGCGAGGGTCTGCCCGCGCGCATTGATCAGCGGCACCGCAATCGAGCGCAGGCCCAGCTCGACCTCCTGGTCGATGATCGCGTAGCCGTCGGCGCGTGCTGCCGACACCCGCGCCATGATTGCCTCCGGATCGGTCAGGCTGAGCGGTGTTCGCGGCGCGAGGTCGCTGCGCTCGATCAGGGCGCGGGCCTCGGCCTCGGGGAGGGCCGCCAGCAGCACCCGACCGAGCGAAGTGCAATGCGCCGGCAGCCTTGAGCCGGGCATCAGCCCGATCGACATCACCCGCCGCTGCGCCGCGCGGGCGAGATAGACGATCTCAGTGTCGTCGCTGATCGCCACCGAGGCCGACTGTCCGACCCGCTCCGACAGCTGGTCGAGCCAAGGCTGCACCAATTGCGCCAAGGGCAGCGTCGCCAGCGCCGACATGCCGAGCCGCAGCACCCGTGGCATCAGGGTGAAATACTTGCCGTCATGGGTGGCGTAGCCCCCGGCGACAAGCGTCAGCAGACAACGCCGTGCAGTGGCACGGTCGAGGCCGGTGCGCGCCGCCGCCTCGGCCACCGAGAGCCGCGGATGCGCCGCGTCGAATGCCTCGATCACCCTGAGGCCCTTGGCGAATGAGGCGATGATATCGGGGGTCTTGTTCGGCATGCGCACAGGATTGGCCTTAGTCCGAACAAATGTCGAGATGCGAACGACTTCTCTTATCCCTCGGATCAACAGCCTCGTAGGAGGAAGACCACAGGGCCGCGCGGGTGCGGCGTCTCAAGGGGGTCGAGGAATGGATAAGACATGGGACTGCCCCGCCGCCGCGGTGGCCGACATCCCCGACGGGGCGAGCGTGATGATCGGTGGCTTCGGCGGCTCGGGCGCGCCGATCGAACTGATCCACGCGCTGATCGATCGCGGCCCGCGCGATCTGACGGTGATCAACAACAATGCCGGCAACGGCCGGATCGGCATCGCCGCGATGATCGACGCCGGCATGGTGCGCAAGATCATCTGCTCCTTTCCGAAGTCCAAGGATCCCCGCGCCTTCACCGAGGCCTATCTCGCTGGCCGGATCGAACTGGAGCTGGTGCCGCAGGGCACCCTGGCCGAACGGATCCGCGCGGGCGGTGCGGGCATTCCCGCCTTCTACACGCCGACCTCCTTCGGCACGGAGCTGGCGGCGGGCAAACCCACCGCGGAGTTCGAGGGGCGCGGCTACGTGCAGGAGCGCTGGCTCAAGGCCGACTACGCGCTGGTCAAGGCCGAGACCGCCGATCGGCACGGCAACCTCGTCTATCGCAAGGCTGGCCGCAATTTCGGCCCGCTGATGTGCATGGCTGCCGCCACCACGATCGTGCAGGCGACCCGCATCGTGGAGCCCGGCGCGATCGATCCCGAGCATGTCGTGACCCCGGGGCTCTTCGTCAACCGGGTGATCGCGGTGCCGGATGCGCGCCAGGAAGAGGATCTCAACATCGAGGGGGCGGTCTACGCATGAGCGACATCGCGAACATCAAGCTGTCCAACGCGCAGATCGCCTGGCGCGGGGCGCAGGACATCGAGGACGGCGCTTATGTCAATCTCGGCATCGGCTTCCCCGAGATGGTGGCGCGCTACCAGGTCGCGGGGCGCAAGGCGATCTACCACCGAGAACGGCATCCTCGATTTCGGCCCCGCGCCGGCGCCGGGGCAGGAGGACTGGGACCTGATCAACGCCGGCAAGAAGGCGGTCACGCTCAATCCCGGCGCGGCGTTCTTCCACCATGCCGACAGCTTTGCCATGGTGCGCGGCGGCCATCTCGACGTGGCCATCCTCGGTGCCTTCGAGGTGGCCGAGAACGGCGATCTCGCGAATTGGAGCGTCGGCAAGGGCGGCGTGCCCGCGGTCGGCGGCGCGATGGATCTCGTGCATGGCGCCAAGCGCGTCGCGGTGATCACCGACCACGTCACCAAGACCGGCGCGCCCAAGCTGGTCGAGCGCTGTTCGCTGCCGCTGACCGGCGTGGGCTGTGTCACGCGGGTCTACACCTCGCTGGCGGTGGTGGATATCGAGGGGGGCCGCTTCGTGCTGCGCGAGAAGCTCGCCGCGATCTCGCTGGGCGATCTACAGGCCGTGACCGGCGCGACGCTCAATCTCGACGGCCCGGTGGCCGACCTTATCGTTCCGGAGCTCTGACATGACCGACGCCTACATCTGTGACTACATTCGCACCCCCATCGGCCGCTATGGCGGCGCTCTGGCCGGGGTCCGTGCCGACGATCTGGGGGCGATCCCGCTGCGCGCGCTGATGGCGCGCAATGCGGGTGTCGATTGGGAAGCCGTCGACGAGGTGATCTATGGCTGTGCCAACCAGGCGGGCGAGGACAACCGCAACGTCGCGCGCATGTCGGCCCTGCTCGCCGGTCTGCCGGTGACGGTGCCGGGCACCACGATGAACCGGCTCTGCGGCTCGGGCATGGACGCGGTGATCACCGCCGCGCGCGCTATCCGTGCTGGCGAGGCAGAGCTGATCGTCGCCGGCGGGGTCGAGAGCATGTCCCGCGCGCCCTTCGTGATGGGCAAGGCCGAAACCGCCTTCTCGCGTTCGGCCGAGATATTCGACACGACCATCGGCTGGCGCTTCGTGAACCCGCTGATGAAGGCGCAATACGGCGTCGACTCTATGCCCGAGACCGCCGAGAACGTGGCCGAGGATTTCGCCATTTCGCGCGAGGATCAGGACGCCTTCGCGCTGCGCAGCCAGGTCAAGGCCGCCGAGGCCATCGCCTCGGGGCGGCTGGCGCGGGAGATCACCCCGGTGGAGATCCCGCAGCGCAAGGGCGATCCGAAGATCGTCGACACCGACGAGCATCCCCGCGCCACCTCGCTCGAGGCGCTGGCCAAGCTGCGCGCTCCGTTCCGCGAGGGCGGCTCGGTGACGGCGGGCAACGCCTCGGGCGTCAATGACGGAGCGGCGGCGCTCATTATCGCTTCCGCCGAGGCGGCGAAGAAGCACGGGCTGACCCCGATCGCGCGCATCCTCGGCGGTGCGACGGCGGGCGTCGCGCCGCGCATCATGGGCTTCGGACCCGCGCCCGCTTCGAAGAAGCTGATGGCGCGGCTCGGGCTGACGCCGGGCGACTTCGCGGTGATCGAGCTGAACGAGGCCTTCGCGAGCCAAGGGCTCGCCACGCTGCGTGATCTCAGCATCGCCGATGACGACGCGCGGGTGAACCGCAATGGCGGCGCCATCGCGCTCGGCCATCCGCTGGGCATGTCGGGTGCACGGATCACCGGCACCGCCGCGCTCGATCTGAATTCGGGCGAGAAGTCGCTCTCGACCATGTGTATCGGTGTGGGTCAGGGCATCGCCGTGGCGCTCGAGGGGGTCTGACGGACCGGTGTGGGCTCACGCTGAAGCGCAATTTTCACTGGCCCACTGGAATGCGCCCCTGAGGCTGGACAGGGTGGCCCTAAGATATTGACCGGTTGAGGGTTTGTGAATTCAATGCTGGTTGCGACACGGGTTCAGGACCGGTCGAGTTGGCGGAGTTCCTCTGCGAAGGCCTCGGCGGGTGTCCAGTACCCGAGGCAGCGTCTCGGGGTGGCGTTCAGTTGCGCGCTGATCTCGACCATCGCGTGGTCCGACAGTGCGGCGATGGCCGTATCGCGCGGCAGATAGCGCCGGGCGCGCTTGTTCAGGTTCTCGACCGAGCCTTTCTGCCATGGCGCCTGCGGGTCGCAAAACCACGCCTCGGTGCCCATTCCCGTTCTCAGATCACGCCAGCGGTTGAACTCAAGCCCACGGTCGAAAGTGATCGAGCGCCGTGCGGACAGGGGCGACAGCAGGGCGATCAGGCGGTTCATCAAGTGCTTGGAGCTGCGGTCGTTGTTGCGGAACAGGACGGCATAGCGGGTCTTGCGCTCCACCAGCGAGGCGACGTTGGCCTTGCCCAACTCCTTGCGAAAGATCATCAAATCGCCTTCCCAGTCGCCGAACCCACTGCGGTCGTTGACGTGATCCGGCCGGTTCTGGATCGCGCGTTCCAATGGGAAGACGAGACTTCGGGGTCGACGGGCATAACGGGGTTTGCGCTGGCGGCGACGCTCGGGCAGGTGACGCGCCAGGCCCTGGCTCCGACCATCCTGCGAGTAGACGAAGGCGTAGATCGTTTCATGGCAGATGGTGCTGCGATGCTCTTCGAAGCGGAGCCGCCCGGCGATCTGTTCTGGCGACCAACCGGCTTTCAAGCGATCGATGACGGCCTCGCGCAGGGCCGTCATCCGGATCAGTTTGCGACGCCTGTGGCGACGCTCGGCAGCCCGTTTCTGGGCCAGCATGCCGTAGTAGCCGCTGAGCTGGGGCAGCTCGCTGTCTTCGAACCGATTGCGCTGGATCTCGCGGTAGATCGTCGAGCGATGGCGGGACAATCTCGCCGCAATGTTTGCGACGGACATCTTCGCCTGTAGAAGGTCTTCGAGCAGACGCCGTTCTCGTAGATCCAGCTCGCGGTGGGCCATCTTCCAAACTCCTGTGTTTGCGACAGGATAGAGCGTTTGTCGCAACCCAATTCTTAAAAAGTGCCCCGCTACACACAACCTATGCGTGTAATGATCATTATGTAATAATTTAGGTTTTCCTAGAGGGAAGCGTACGCTGTCGAACTTAACTGGCCGAATGCAGCCCAAAGCCGTCGTTGGTCTCGTCCCCTACCGCTGCAGCGTAGCAAGCCCAAAGCTGCCGCAAGTGGCAGTCGCCGTGTAGTCCGTAGCGCGAACATGCCAGAACAATAGGCGGGCTGCCCTACTGATCATCTCTGAATTTGCGCTGTTGAAAGATCAGCCCCGCCCCAAATTATAAGGTCTAAGATTTGATTTCAGACTTACCTTGCTCCTGCTGAGCGGCATAATTACCGGCCGCCCAGGCTTTGCGGACGAGCCAGTCTTCCGCTAGGAAGAATTCGCCACCAAGCGCCCTTGCATTTTCATCTACCAAACGCTTCTTCATTGCGTCTTCCCCTGCAATAGCGACCGCAGCATTTGTATAAGGCGCTTCATCCGGTATCGTTGAGGGAAACAGAACTGACCATTCATACGAGCCAAAGGGATAGGCGCTTTGGATCTGGTTCCTGCGCGCAAGCGGACTTTTCGAGAAGCCGACTTTGATGATCGAATGTTCCTCGACGTCGGAGGCAGGGCATCCCAAATACGCTGCAATATCCCCCTGCAACTCAAGAATGTAGAGAAATTTCGGCCCATCAGTCTCGCCAACCGTATAAGGCGCGGAAGGTGGCGGAACAGCACGACTAGGTAAGAGCGCGCTCTCAAGGGTTTGGATCGTCAGATCGGCAACTTCGGTGCTACCGTAGACATGCACTTCATGAACGTCTAATTGCAGCAGCTTTTCAGCTTCGTCGGCCCCGATTTTGACGCCGCTCGCGCCGATAAATTCAGGATGTGCGCTACCGTAAGCCTCGGGAAAGATATCCTCCACGCGCTTCCAGTCTTCGGGGACGATACTCCAAGCGCGAGTGGCTTTGACGGCATGTAGCCATTTACCCTTGGAAGCGGGGTCAAGCTCTTTCTTCCGCCAGCGATCACCCGAGATATAGTTCTGGGCATGGCCTATCTCGTGAGAAAGTTCCAGCACACCAACAACTTTGCCACGCATTTCCTCGGGACCTTTGCCCTTGGTTACATAGATGGCAACCAGCGAACCTGGCCGTGATTGTGTAAGGAAACGGGTCCGCTTGGCCTCATCTGCAAAGCCGATGCACCCCCATTGTGAAGGATCAAACCCCCAAAACGAAGTTAGCCAGACTTCGCGGCCATCGGGAAGCTTAGTCGGGTCCGGCTGAAGCTCTGGCACGCTGGCCCAATCAAAGGCAAAAACCTCTTGCTGGGTAGACTCGATGTCAATGTTACCGAGGACGTTGCGGATGTACTCCATCGCGTCTTCATGGGGATACCGCTCTCCCTTCCTGACAAGAACTGTCGTCAGAGGCGGCAGTTTTTTCTCAGCAAGATAGTGAAGAATAACTTCGAGATGGGTACCCAAGCCGCGGCCGTTCGGATGGTTCCAACCGACCGCTTCCCCGACTTGTTGATATGTCGTTCGCTGCTTAAGCGCTGCTTTGGCGGCTAGAAAACGAGTGATCTCAAATTGCAATGAATCTAGATGCTTAACTTCCATACATCGCTTCCGTCCTCTAATATGGCTACTATAGGTGGATGGCAAACCTTTCCAAGAGGATTTGCTCGCGGCGGCATACTGCCACGAACCGCCCAAACCGGTCATTCGTGACAGACGCAGCGGCGGTGACTCACAGCCCTAAGCTGACATTGGACTAAACCGAAGCCTAGTCGGACTGCACTCAAGACTTCATAATTATAAATGTGCCGCCTGCATTTGAAGTCAGATCATAGACCAAACTCATCTCGAACGCCCTCAAGGCATTTTTTTCTTGTGATATTTGTTCGACCGCTTCTGCTTACTAACTCTTCTCTGCTGTGGAAGTTCGCCCAAACCATACTGAATAGCCTGTCTTCTCTTGTAGGATCCCAGTCGGTGCGAGCTCGCCATACTACTGCCCAGCGTCGACACATTTCGAAGAAGAGCTCTCGATTAAATGTCGTCACTAACGTTGCAACAACCGAAGCTATATCCTGAAGCTGCGCATATCCAATTACGAGCTTTTGCTGCCCGCCTGATCGGGCAATTTGAAGCTGCAGCGCGTTCTTTCCCGGAACGACGCCCCCATTATGTACGACTGCGTGTCTAATATGGCATACCCGGTCAAACTCCTCCAAAGGTGTAGCGAACTTTGCATCTTTCAGGTCAAAGCCAATGAACTCCTTGGAGGCCTTCCTGAGCTCCTTCGCAGATGCAAAGGAGAAATGCTCAAAGACGCTTCTGCTATATCCGGACGTCCCGTGCCACAAAACCCCACCAAGCTGCACATTCTTTTCTGCAGAGCACCCCTGGGCGGTCGGGCAAATCTCGATTACATCTGACAGGATGGAGCGAAAATATCCCTCAGCAGCGGAAACGATTGATAGCACGAGTAGCCTGCCGATAAAGTCATTAGATTCGGTTTGCGCCGGAGTTCCGTACTGTAAGGTCGCTCGCAACTCCCGCAAAAAGCAATCTATCGGAGCTTCATTTTTGATTTGCTGTAGCGATTTTGTAATGTCACCGAGTCGAACGCTTGATGGGGCTTCGTTTGCAAAATCTTCAATATTCATTACAGATCAAGCCACATGTTCTTCCGCCCAGTGTGCTATTCTCTGAGCGCGAATTGGGCCGATCATCTTAACACTGCGCAAGTTAGTCTTGTCAGCGTCAGTAAGAATATCCCGAACTTTCTTTATTTTCGAGCCCTCTTTAATTCTCTTTACGAGGGTGGCAGAGATGGGTAATGCAGAAATGTCTTGACTAACGAGCTCCTCAAAGAGCGACGACGATTTAAGTTGAGCGCCGCAGTTGTGGCAAAATCTAGCGTGTTCACTGATCCGTTCTGCGCCACAGTTTTGGCAGTGGGGAAGAGTCAGGTCAAAGGCGTGCTCACCCAAAGTTCCTAGCTGCATAAGGGTCGCAGAACTCAGCCTGGGCCATGCCTGATGTGGCTTAGATCTAAACGCCTCTAAGAACGGGGGGATCGTTTTCGTTCGTGCGCCGACAACTGCATTCTGGGTAATCAAATCTCCAAAATGCACGGAATAAATTTCGAAAGTCCCCTTGACGCCCCGAGAATTTTCTCCTGACGGCATCAGCAACCCGGAATACTGCAAGAATCCAACGATTCTCTCAATCTCAGAACTCAATGGTTTCTTGAGGCCGATTTCCACTGCGTGACTTTTGTTGTCCTTTCCTCTGTTAAACTCCTTTATCTCAGCGACTATCTTTTGGTAGATATTAGCACCACTTTGAATGTAGTTCGCGTATGAAGGGAGCTTCATGGATAGAGAATCATAGACGTTATGACTCATCTCTCGAGAAGCTCGGGATAGTTCGAAAACCTTTCTTCGATCCAAGGTACCGTCTCGAGATGTATATCTATCCTTTTCTTCTACGATCGCCCGCAACATGTTAAGGTAGGACCTAGGTATTCCAAAAGATGAGTATGCCAGAAATTCCGCGACGCCTGGAGATTCCCTGATGACGTTCGGGAATTGCCCCCCAAACCTTTTCTCACCCAGCTCCAGCATAAACTTCTCGTACACATCGCCAGAGGGCTTCACCCAAACATTAATTTTCTCGGCGTCATGCCCCACATGAAAGGTCGCTGAACTGGTAGTGATGCCGGGATAGATCGCGGCCTTCGGCGCAATCCTACGGCTCTTAATCTCTCTGAAGAAATCGAAGAAGTCTTCTTGCTGCTTTGGTGAGAAGGCATGAGCTGCATCGTCGAGAAGAAGCACACACCGCTTCAAACTTGTCTCGGATAAATATTCTTCAATATACTGAACGACACTGGAAAGAGAGTACTTTTCCAGCATGGCTTGTGGGAGGTCGCCTCGGCCTTCAATAGATGAGATGGCGTCCGCAATTTGACCTTTTGCGGGAAGGCCGTCTGTGGGCCTTAAGGACTCGCTCTCCAGAATAGCATTCCACATTCCCTCAACCACTCGCAGCCCCAGCCATGTGCGAAACCAAAAACTCGCGTTCGGCGAGTTGATGTACATTGGCTCGAGTTTCAGGGACAACTTGAAGTTCACGTAAATAGGTAGCGAGCTACTTTCCGAGCTGAGAAGCTCCCGGTAGGCGCGGAGCATCAAGGTGGTTTTACCGCATCCGCGCGGCCCTACTAGTAGCTTCGCCCCGCCAGCTTTAAGCTTTCCTAATATTACCTCTTGATCCGGATGCTCGGCGTTCAGCTCCAGAAAGTTCTCTGGATCTAAATATTCTGCCTGCTCAATGAAGCGCTGTTGAAACTCAACATCTTCTTCGTCGGTTGTTTTCGGTTGAGTTGACAATTTGCGTCCTTAACTTTTGGTTGCGCTCACTATTACTCAATCATGGATGTGGAGCAACTTCTCAAGGAGGGTTTCAGCTGCACTATCTGCTGTTAACGCAAGTGCGTGGAGCTGTGGCTTCCAGCTATACTAAGGTCTGCTCCCTGCGCATTGCGGCCACTCGTAAGCCGCGCAGCAAATGCGCAGTGTCTAAACTTAGCCCTGTGTGGACATGCCTCGATCGCCACTCACTGCCGCGCTTGGATCGCCGCGATACGCGCCGGCAGATCACAGCGCGCATGTAGAATGTCGATGATGACAAGTTCATCGGTCATGTCGATGAACACCAGGAAATGCTCCCCCGCCCGCGCATATCGCAAGCCGATCTCGTCTTCGCGATCGAGAAGGTTCGAGCAATCGCGGCTGGCAGCCCGCCCGGCCGCCAGGGCGGCGCATCTGTCGAGCAGTTCGGTCTCGTAGATATCAGCTTGACGCGGCCCGAACGTCTCCAGCGTCCAAAGCGCTATGTCGACCAGGCTCCGTTCGGCGCGCGGCGTCAGCCGCCAGGCTTTCATCCTTCAGCGTGCCGCTGGCGGGCCTTCGCAAAAGCGCGGCGAACGGCCTGCTCTCCCGATCCTGGAGCGCGTTTGCCAGCCAAGGCTTCTTCGACGCCAGCGCTCAGCTGGGCCTGCAGCGCAGCACTTTGACACTCCTCGGCCTCCAGCAGCCGCAGTCCCGCGCGAAGGGCCTCGCTGGCATTCTGGTACCGGCCCGAGGACACGAGAGCCTGAACATACTCGTCCTGCTGAGGCGTCAGCACGACATTCCGGGTGGCCATACGCCTCTCTCCTCGGCAGCTATGTTGGCATAATATGCCAGCCTTCAATTGGCGGCAACGGGTTCGCCTAAATTGCCTTAACCGCGGGTGTCGCGGCCCGGCCCGAACCGGGGTATAGCCGAGACGACGCGCATCCTGCGCCTGTCATTGAAAGATTGATGGTGACCACCACGCGCATCCACGCGTTGTCCAAAGCCTCCTCGGCTTTCATCTGGGTCTGGCTGCCAAGCGAGACCCAGCCCGTACCTGCTGGACGGCTGCACCGTGGCACGGACGGTCGGCATGATTTCGGCTACATGTCGGACTACCTCGAGCGATCGAATGCCATCGCGCTCGGCCCTGACCTGCCTTTGGCGCAGGGGATGCGGTCCCTTTCAGGCCCTAGTCTCACTGGGTCATTGCGTGATACCCTGCCCGGCGCATGGGGCCGGCGCGTCACGCGTGCCTTGCAACTCGGGCAGCACGATGCTGATGCGGGCGCGGATGAAATCGGCGACATCGCCTACGGATTGCTTGCCGGCACCGACGGGATCGGCGCTTTGTCCTTTCAAGCGTCGGCAACCAGCTTCGAAGCACGGTTGGCCCCCGTGACTGAACTTGAGGCTTTGGCCGAGGCGGTCGCCCGAGTGGAGCTGGGTCTGCCACTTCCCCCTGAGCTGGCAGCGCCGCTGACCCATGCCGTGACGATCGGCGGTTCGCGGCCCAAGGCGATTATCGATATAGACGGCCGCTGTTGCATTGCGCGGTTTGCGAGTGTGCATGACCAAGATGACGTGCTGCTGGACGAGCTCAGCATGCTTCAGCTGGCCAGGTCATGTCACATCGATGTGCCGCAGGCTGAGATGCGGAAGGTCGGTGACCGGCAGGTCTTGCTCGTAGACCGCTTCGACCGCACGAGCGACAAGGCAAGCAGGCAGGGAGTCATATCCGGGCGGACCCTCACTGGTCTCTCCGGTCAGCAGGAATGCAATGTCGGATGGCCGTATCTGGCAGGCGCCCTGTCCCGCCAAGAACCCATGTATGACCAAGCAGATGCGTGGCGCGAGTTGTTCCGCCGGATCGTGTTCGACATCTTCATCGATCATGCCGACGCAAAGTTACGTGGCCCTTCTTTCCTTTGGAGTGGCGCGACAGCGAAGCTCGCCCCCGCCGGAGTTTCGGAACTTCGGCAGGAGCGCCATAAGGCCACCTCATCCTCGAGGGTCCGCCATAGAGACATTTCTCCCGCCAATATTGCACGGGCATGCGATGCCGCGACGAAGCTCGGATTGGACCAAAGCGTTGCCCTCGCGATAATCGAGCAAGTCCGCGCCGGCATCGCCGACCATGACGCCGCCGCGATGTACGACCACGAGATTCTGAGTAGCTATCAATGACTCCTCAGCCAGTTTGGCGGTCCAGTCGCTATCGGATGCCGGCTGCTCACCTATAGACTGATTGCATCATCGATTGGTTTTCGATGCCAGGGACAACCATTAGCCGGGCATCGAACTCCGATAGATCTGCAGCATTGCCGACCGGAAGCAGGCGGCGCTATTCGGTTTCCTCGAGCTCTTCTCGTAGCTCGTCGCGTTTTCTTTCCAGAAGCGACCCGAGGCTCTCCCTATATAGGGTCATGCCCTGTTCGTTCGCCTCTGCTTCCAGTTCTTCTTCGATTTCCTCGAGCTGCTCGTCCGTGGTGTCAGCCTGGATCGGGGCAAGCGCAGCCGATACCCAATCCTCTGTTGCTGACCGCGACAGCGGTTGATAGGCGCCTGGACGATACACGGCAACGGTAAGGCCTGCGGGATCTTTTGCAGGATTCATGGAAAGCCGAGGCCCCCAATCAATATCTGACTGGCGGACATCGCCGAAGATATCCGACATGGCCTTTTCAGCCTCTTCCCACGTACGGTATTCACCGTGGCCAGTGATGGACTTGTCATTTGTTGTCCCACACCACCCCGAAATGCACGGCTCATGATTGCTGTTCATCAGTGCCGGCGCCGTCGTGATGAAGATTTGGTCCTCATCCACCATCTCTTCCGGATTTGGCCCAACATATTTACTCTCGATGATGTAGTACATCCTGCTTTCCTCATGCTCATTCCGGAGGGGCGCAGCTCCTCCCTCGCGAATATTATTTTTATTGCGGGTCGGTCGTCCCATAGCGGGGTGACCGGCCCGTGTCTTTGCTGCATGCCTTTTTTATCTACTAGGCAGTCACGGCGCAATTCCAATAACCCGGCAAGCAAGATATTGCCTACGCCGGGTCGGCGCGCTCCGATGAGCATGAGCCTAATATGTTGACAATTCTGAGGGGTGGCGGGGATCTATAGGTATGTCTTTGGAGTGGCAGTCTGTGGAGGCAGTCCGGCAAAGATCGCGTTGTCCGCCTGCGAATACCGAGTGCAGTCCGAGTATGTTCTGCAATCAAGCGCATCGGCTCGTGCTTGTCGGCTGCTGGCGCCCCCCCCTGCCTCGCGGGCGTACATCTCAGACTGTTCGCCCGCCTTCACCAAGACCGCCATCAGCCGCGGGCCCCTTGAACCCGATCCAGGATGCGCTGTCGATATCCAGCTTATTCCGCTGGATCGTCGGCTCTTGTTCGATGGCGTGACGGAGCGCACGTTCACAAGCTGCGTACTTCGTCAGGAAGACCGAGCGATCAAACCATATCAATGGCCTGGCTTCGGCGAACAGATCCCGCCCCAAGGCCTGCAGCTCCCTGCGTGATGTACCCTGGGTCCCCTGCCCCGAACGCCCGTATCCGCGCTGCTCAAGACCCTGACAGCAGAGCAGCAAAGCATGCGCACGCAGTCGCTCATCAATGATCCAGTGACATGCAGTGCATAGCCATGCCTCGCCAGCTATGTACCTTCGCAGATCACCCAGGAAACTTTGCTCAACGATATTGATATCGGAAGATGACAGCATCCATCCCGCCCCTGAACTTTGTTAGCCCTCGAAGAACGTATTCGAGCGACCTTTCAAAAAGGTTCAGGGACGGTCTTTCGTTAGCGCGGACCGGTCCGATGTGGAGCGATGTCTAATCGCATCTTAAAGCGCAACCCATCATAATCATTGCGTGTCTTTGGCGTCCGACATTGCTGATACGCACTCACGCGTCCAATCCGCATTCAAAAAAGCGACATGCCGGCGTCAGGAGCTCGAGTGCGGCTCCGTTCCTCTGGTGAGCCATCTGGCCGTTCCTCTCGATATAGGAAGTCATCTGCCTCTTCCTCCGTGAGGAATGTCTGAAACTCGTGATTGGAAAGAAGGCGTTCTTGGCCTTGGAACGTTGTTTGCTCCCTCAAGGCGACGAACCCTCCACGGGCCGTTCTGTATTTCGTCCGCTCCGTCCAGACCGGATTCTCTTCCTCTTCATCGAGGATATAATCCCACTCCAGGATACTGCCATCGAACACGAGATCGGGACGTCCCACTGCCTGCAGGCAATATGTTCGGCGGTCCCTTCGCTCAATCCTGACCCATTTATCGGTCTCGGCTTCCACAATTTCGGCGTCGAATACCATTAGCTACGGCCTAAGAGTAATGACGCGCGCGCAGACCTCGTCCATATCTGCATCCGCCCCTGTTTCATCGAGCAGGTGAAATCCTACATGATCCAGGCAAGCCTTTCTCGAAGAGAAAGGCCGGATATTGGCGAGAGCAGGAAGCCCCCTTGGGTGACAGAAAGTTGCGATGGCCTGAAAGGAAGCACCCCTCGTGATGAGTTCGTTGGTCATCCAGCCCCATGCGAAATCTGGAGGGACGCGATCTCCATTCGGCATATAGACGTACTGCGATTTCAAATGAGCTTTCTTGAGATGCCGCTCGAACTCTTGCAGGTGCAGGGTCTTCACATGGTGTCCTCCTTGGTTCACCCTATCTATCCTAGGCAGGAACGATTAGAGAAATCCCAAAGCGGAGGGCATCTGCCGGGGGCGGGGGCAGGACATCTTCGACCTTCCCCGTCCCCATTTTCAATCGGTACCTGGGAGCGAGACCTTCGACTTTGTGGGCCAGTTGTTCCAGCAGGGCCTGCAGAGACACAATTCCCAATCGATCGGGTGGTCAAATCGCGGGGAGTTGCCGCAGAGCTTGCAAGTCTGCGCAGCGCGCTTTTCGGCCCGATCGATGATCGGCTCGATGTCGGCGTCTTGGGTCCAGTAAAGCACATCCAGGCGCCCCCATTTTTCGCGGATGTTGCAGATCGTGACGTCGATGTCCTGTGCCTCGATCTCGGCCAGCATGTCGCCGACAAGCGCAGCCCATCCGGCGCCGATCTCGAACCCCCAAAAGGGCGACCATGGCGTGCCATCTTCGAGTGTCGTTGTGAACAGCGTCTCGTAGCGCGCCTCCAGAGGCGCGAGGTCCTCTTCGTATGTCAGCTTACGCATGCGCCATCCTCCGCTCGTTGTCGTCGATGAGCCGCCGCACGAGTTCCGCGAGCACGCGAATGCTCCGGTGTCGCGAGAAAGTCCTCTCGAGGAACTCCATGTCGCCCTGGCTGAGGTGGAAGAAGCCCGGTTCCAGGCTGCGGCTATCGGCATGAGTGCGCAGGATCGATCGTGCCAGCGGCCGGACGTGAGTAACGTCTGGCTGGGGCATCTCGAACACGTCACAGCGCGACAGCAGCGGCACCGTGATGCGCTCCAGCGTATTCGCCGTGAAGATCCAGTTGAGGTGCGAGGCATCGACGGCCGATGCGAGGTAGCGCTCGTGATAGTGCCCGGCCTCGAGCGGCTCGAGAAGAGGAAGGAGGCTCTCCTGGATCGAGCCGTTTTGGGATGTCTGGGCTTTGTCGAGCTCATCCATCACGATCAGCGGGTTGAGCACCTGCCTTGATGCGATCACCGTTGTCATGAGAGATGGCATCGCCGACGACCAGCCAGCCGAAACCCCGAACAGGTTGCTGTCCGTCTGACCTGCGACCGATTGCGCTCTGATCGGGAGATCGAGAGCGGCCGCCAGGTCGCGCAGGAGCGCGGTCTTGCCGGTGCCCGGCGCCCCGACGAGGATCGTTGGTCGCAGCTTCAGCCGCGCCTCCCCCGTGTCGAAATTGCGCTCCAGCGGTCGCAATAACCCGTCGATCACCGAGGTGGCGTGGGGGTACTTCTCGCCAAGCTGGTGTCGGATCCGAGCGAAGAGATCACGATCCCGGATTTCCCGGTACGGCAGCAGCCCGGTGCAGGCCGCATGCAAAGCTGCATTCCGCTCGATCTGCTTGCCGCCCTCGGGCAGGTTCTTCAGCGCGCCGGGATCGAAGAGGTAGCGACCCATGCCCTCGGTATTGGCCTCGTTCGGTGCGGTCGCCACCCCGGTCATATCGAACTCCGGCGGGATGGCCTCGGCGGCAAGCGGCGGCTTCCTGCGGGCGCGTTCTTCCGCCAGGCGCGACTGGACGCGCCGCTCGACCTCGCGCGACATCTCGTCCAACTCGAGCTGCAAGGCGGCATCCTGCAGCTGGATCTCGAAGAGCTCCTCCTGCAGGTCCGACAGATCGTCGCGAGTCCGCCTGCCTGCGGCTGGGTCCACTTCGGGCCGATAGTCCAGCTGGCAAGCTTGCGCAGCGGCGGCCCGTTCCGCTTCACCTTGTCGCTCCCACCAGCGACGAATTGCGCGGTTGGCTTTTTGTTTGGCCTCGGCCCGCGCCTCCGGAATGCATTCGGACATCAGAACCGAGGCAAGACCCGCCAAGCTGAAGCCATCTTCTTCCGGAAACAGGTCTGGGATGTCGCCGATATCCGCGAACAGATCGATAGCGTCATTATCCCGAGAGGGATCGTCGGTCATCTCTTTCATCTCCCGTCATGAGAAAACGTCCCCATGCCATTGGCATGAGGGATGCACTCAAAGACGGGATATGAGGATGCGAGCGATCATGTAGAGACCGTAGAGGTCTGTCCGGGCAGCGTCAAGCGGGAACCATCACGGCGTTCATTCGCTGGAGAGAAAGCGTTCTTTTCCAGGACGATCTTCTTCCAATTGCGGATCCATCTGCGCTGTATCAGGGGAGGCATTATCGGTCATTTATAAAGTGTGAATTTCGCCCCTCGGTACATGTACCACGGCTTCAACCAAAACCAGATTTCCTGGAAATTCACCCATTGATCTCAAGCGCTCGATTTTGTCTGATCGGGCATGAGATCAAAAAAGGGATTTCCATGCTGGGCCTTCTCAATACCGCAATTCTTCTGTCGCAGGCGACCGCCCCGCGCAGCCGCGTGGAGCTCGATCCCGAGGGGTACCGGGTCGCCAATGTCACCGGAGATTACCTTGCGCGCTGGAAAGCGCGCGCACTGGCAGCCGAGGCCGAGCGTGATGCGCTGGAAGAGGCGCAGTCCGATCTCCTGAGCGAGATTGCAGACCTCGAGTCCATCGTTGCGCATCTGTCAGCCGAGCGAGAGGCTACGGGGACCAGAACCGTCTGATGCCCGTCGCGCAGCGCAGCACCCCGAGTTTGTGCTATGCGTCCGCCTCTCGGATCTCTCCCGCGTGTACACAGCGAAAGGAGAGACACATGCCGACATCATTACCCATTCGTCGCCGGAAGCGCGCTGGCGCACCCGAGCCTGAGACCTTGAGCCAAGCTGCCTGGGAGGCCTTGAAGGAGCTGACGCGCCAGATCCTGAACTTCATTCTCAAGCTCTTCGGCTTACCATTGATTGCCGCGCAGAAGGTCGGTCGCGCATTGGGCTTCGGATCGAGCCGTGGAGGTACCCACGATGCAGCAGCAGAGGCCGCGCACCGCGCGCGGGAGTTCGAAATGAGTGCGCCTGCTCCCGAGGCGTCATCGGACGCTCCGGATCCCACACGCCTGGTGCCGGCGATGAAGGCATATCTCCAAGCGGCCACGCCGCATCAGCGTCAGGAAATCGCCGCACGGCTGAAGGATGAACAGATCCTCGCCTATCTCGAGGGGCTGCGGCCAGTGGAGAGGAATGCGTTCCTGCTTGCGTCACCGAGCGCCTTGCGCAGGCATTTCGATGGCACCGTCGTTCATGCAAGTTTACCGGCATGGAGCCGGCAGTTCGACTATCGCCCGCTCCGAGCGGCACAACCGAAGCTCGTCTCATCGACCATGCCAGCGAACGCCAAACGGCCACCCTCCAAGCCGACCGCGCTGGCCGCGGCCTTCTCGTCCGACGAATTGCGGGAGCGCACCCGGCAGATGATGGCGGGCAGGCGTCCGGCAGGCATCTGAGTGACATTGTTCCGGAAGAGATGCTGCCCCCAACGGCTTGGCCGGGGTAAGGCCCTCTCTTCTCAGCGTCCATGCCGAAGAGAGAACCAGGACGACCGAATGAAATTTTCGGTCGTCCTTTCCATCTGTCAGCAGAACAGAGGGGAGAAGGGCTGGCAGATTTCGTGACGCTCCTGCCCGTCAGCCGGCGGCATGGCCGCCTTCGAAGCGTTCGATCAGGAAGTCATCTCTGTCGGCGCCGCTTTCGATCGCATCCTTCATCCATTGCGGCTGTCGACCACGGCCGGACCAGGTCTGCGCGGGGTCGTCCGGATTGCGGTACTTCGCTGGTGACGTCGGTCGACCTTTCTTGGCGCCCTTGCTGGCAACCAACTCTTCAAGGGAAAAGCCCAACTCACGCGCAGCCGCTTCGGCAGCATTCCGCGCCTGCGTCCGCTTGCGTTCCTGGTAGTCCTGGATTGCCCGATCTACCGCTTTGCGCAGTTTCTTGAGGTCGTCGAGATCCATGTCGTCCAGATCAAAGTCGCTCATCGTCACCCTTTCAGCTTGAGGTCGTAATTTCTGCGTTCACCGGAGGCCACGCGGCGAAACCGGGTTCGCGCCTCAAGCGAAGACTTCCGCCAACTAGGTGGTCCGGCCGCCCAAGAAAAGCCAAACCGGAGCAACATGCTTTGCCTGGGTCATTCTCCGCGACGTCAAGCCGTACCAGTACGGAGATAAGGGGTATTGGCTCGGTTCGATCATCTCGTAAAAGCAATTGCCATGCCGGGGAAAGGCGAAGACCAAAGCCAGATCCGGCGCGATACGTATCAGGCGCGAACGGCCGGCATTTATCGCCCCTATGGGACAAAGGGGATTGACGGCCGGGCGACTGAGGACGGTGCTTGCATGCGCTGGACAAAGAGCGCGCTCGCAGGCTGCGATATCGCCGGGCATTCCGCCCTGAGGTGTCCGGGTTGAGGGCGTGGGCGTCACTCCCGATATTCCGGCGACGCTCCAACCCGCCACATGCGGCGCGGGCTTGGGGGTGACGAACGGGAAGGGCAATGCGCTTCTGATGCGACGCACCGCTATATAGGAAGTATCTTTATACGGATCGTCGTATCTGAACCGCCCCTCAAGGGCCTGCGGCCCGTCCCGCTCTGCTGTTCTCGGCGCATCATGTCCTTGCCCGACCTTCAGGGCGAGGCATAGTAACCGCCTTGGCCCTGGCGTGCCAGCAGGATGAGCCAGGTCCGGTGGGAGACACGAAGGTAACAAATGCAGGCGAGGCAATGAAGCGGGGCCGAACAGCCTCGAAGGACCGAGCGACATCGACACCAGCCACCCGCGCCCGATGGCGCTTCGCAATAGAGTCGAAACAAGCTCCTGAGCCGTTCGAGCCCGGACGGCTCTGAAGTTGGAATGATCAGCGGCGGCCGTTCGGGCATAGGAGCATCGATGCGCCCAAAGTCACGCGAACGGGCTACCGGTTCCCGGCTGCCAGAGACGCCGACCTGCCTAGAGCGAGCGTCCAGGCTAGCAGCAGAGGCCGTCGTCCGGGTCAACCGACCTTAGCCATTGCAGCACCGAAAGCGTCGCCGTGCTGGATGCCGCCCGCGGCTTGCGGCCCCGCGGACACATTTCCGACGACGCCGATATCTCCAGCCAGTTACGCGGCGCCAAAACCAGCGACACGTGATCACCGCAAACCGTCCCCTGCGCGCCCACCGTAAGCCGCATAATTCGGGGCGTACCGTAACCGCTCGAGTGACGCCGCCTGCCGGACATTGACTCTCCAAGTTAAGACCCGTGCATAGCCACGTCTTGGTGCACGTGTCCTATGGGGCGCGGCCAGGCTGAGTGAGGTTCTGGCTGTGGGAAGGAATCGACTGGCGGCGCCCGGACCGGGATGTTGTCGGCGAGAGCCGGATAACATATCATTCTGAATTCCTTCCTTATTCATGGCGATTGCGGATGCCGCATGGTATTTGTCAGCATATCCGAAGACGCCGATGTTCTTACCCATGACCCCGCCCTTCTGAAGGCGATGATCGCGGCGCTTCCGGCGGAAAATGCGCGCATGTCGGCCACGCTTTAGGATCATGAGCAGCTGGCCCGGGCGCTGTGTCTGCGGATCGCGAGGTTGCAGAAGCAGATCTTCGGCAAGTCCTTTGAAAAGATCGAACGCGAGATCGCCCAGCTCGAGCTGGCGCTGGAGGATCTGCTCATCGCGGCCGACGAACAGCGCGGCGAGCTGGCTGGCGATGAGGACATCGCCCATCCCCCCGCCGATGCCGGCACCGCCAAGGTGAGGCCCCTCCGCGGGCCGCGGGTGTCCGACGGGGCTCGCGGAAACACCGCAAACTCGACTCTGGCACCGGCTGCCCTGATTGCGACGGTAACCTCCGTGTCGCTGGCGAGGACGTGAGTGAGCTGATCGGTATGATCGCCGCGCGGATGACAGCAGCCAGCTCCGCGAGGTGGCCAGTTTGGCGCGACTTCCACGATGTCTGGGAGGTCACGAAGTCCGAAGTCGCACGGGAGGCTCTCGACCGGATCGGGAATCTCTACGATGTCGAACGAATGATTGTTGGCCAGTCCGCGCGGCAACAGCACTCGGGGCCAAGGGCCGACCCTTCAAGTTATGCGCCGAGGGCCAGCTGCTGCGCATCCCGGGCGAGAGGAAGCTCGCGAAGGCCGCCTGCCATGGGCCCTCTTGCTGGTCGTCATTCGAACTGTTCCTGGGGGACGGCCGCCTCGGGATCGACAACAATCCGGCCGAGCGTGCGGTGCGCCCGATAGGCATTGGCCACCGCTACCGGCTCTTCGCCGGTTGCGACAGCAGTAGGGAGACACTGGCTCTGGCCATGACCCTGATCGAGACGGTGGAGATGAGTGGGCTGGACTCGCAAGCCTGGCTCGTCGATGTCCTCGACTTTATTACCGATCACAAGGTCAATCGCCTCAACTAACTGTCGCCGCGGAGCTGGAGCGCAGTATGTCCATAATCAACGTATTCTCCTCTCTCGGCATGTATGTGCTGGCCGCCCTCGCTGAGATCGCGGGATGCTTCGCATTCTGGGTGTGGTTGCGCCTTGACCGCTCGCCCCTTTGGCTCATCCCCGGCATCATCTCCCTCATCTTGTTTGCCTACTTGTTGACGAGGGTCGAAGTTGAGTTCGCCGGCCGCGCATATGCGGCCTATGGCGGCATATACATTGCTGCATCCATCGCTTGGCTGTGGGCCGGGGAGGGTCAGATCCCGACCCGATGGGATATCATCGGCGGAATCTTTTGCCTTACCGGGATGGGGATCATCTTGGTTGCCCCGATGCTCCAGAAATAACCCGCGGCCTCGACCGGTTAGTTCCGACGTACCAAGCTGGCTGACCCAGAAGCCTCTCATGGCAGATCGCCATCGGCGGCGACGGTTGTCTTCTGGGCCCGGCGGGCCGGGAGCGCTCCTCGACATGAAGGGTAACGGCGCATATTGCCGATCAGCGGTGGAGCATCATGATACAGCCCCCACCGAACCAGGCAGTTTGAATTAGAAATGCCGTATTGCGTTCCAGAGAAGGAGGGAGGGCCTGAATCTGCGGGCACCAAGACAACGTCATCGAGACTGCAAAACGTTATGCCGCCCGCGATAATCACCCCCCGGTGTACCGGTAACCAATTCCATACATCGTTTCGATGGAAGAAAACCCCTCATCCACGTGACGGAACTTCGCCCTGATCCTCTTGATATGACCATCTATGCTCCGGTCCGTCACGTTTGCGTCTTCTGCATATAGAACATCAAGGAGCCGGTCTCTGGACATGAGAACGTCCGGGTTGCTGGCCAGAAAGTACACCAAGGCAAATTCCGACTTCGTAAGCGGTACATTCTCATTCCGCCATAGTACGGAAAAACTGCGTGGATCCATCGCAAGCTTCGAATGATCGATGCACGGCGCATCGGATTCGTCGGGATCAGTTTCGCCGAGGGACTGGACGTGAGGGGTGCCCCGCTCCGCCAGCTGAACCTCGCGCCTGCGCAATTGCGAAGATATGCGCTCCGTGAGGACTCGCTGGGAGAAGGGCTTGGTCACATAATCATCCGCCCCCATGCGCAGCCCCACCGCCTCGTCTAATTCGGTAGCTTTGCCGGACAACAGAATTACGGGGATCTGACTTATCTGACGCAGCTGCTCGAGAACCTCGAGGCCATCCATGCCGGGCATTTTTACGTCCAGCACCACCAGTTCAGGCTCGAACCTCGGAAACTCCTTGATAATGGAAGCTCCATCACGATACGTGGAAACTTCAAAGCCCTCTGCCTCCAGAGCTGCCGACACGGAGATCAATAGATTCAGATTGTCATCAACAACGGCGATTCTGGTCATGAAATATACTTCCTATGCCTTCGCAAAAGGATTCGAGCCCGGTGACATCGGGATCGGCTCAAAGATTTGCGCGCCGCCTGAATCGCGATCTAGGCGCATACTGCTTTTGGATACATCCTGTAGAAGATGGTCCGGATGGATTAAAGGCGAAAATGACCCGACGGGACTAATTGTTGCGGTTGACCATTGTCCTGATCGCTGGAATGATCATCTGTCCGCCCGCGTCGTCCTCACCGATCTTGGAGCCGGGTCGCGACTTCACGCCCAAGAGCACTCCTCCAAATCCGAGCTCATGCCGCATTAGACACCAGTCCGCCCTATTGATCTCACATTATGCCAAGCCTTTCCGGGCTCTCCGACTTGACGAAGGAAATACGGGGTAATCCTGCGCTCGTGATCCGAAGGGCCCATGTGACGCGTTCGCTGATCCAAGCCCTCACCTCGCACTCGACCTGACAATCGATGCTTGGGGACCGGGAGTGTGGCGCCGCCTGTACTCGCACTCTGCTAGAGAGCGGACAGGCTGCCGAAAATCACCAGGCCCTACTCCACACTAGGCAGCCCCAGCCGGATGGCCAACTAGTGCGCTCCAGCTCATTTAAGGGAACAACCCCGGAGATCGATCTCCGGGGCTAAGCCGCCAAAGCGGAAGGGTCGGACTTCTCCAGGGAGTTCGTCCTCTGGATCAGGAGCTGTCGCAGCTTGACCCATGTGTATTCTAAGCCGCCAGGCGGCTAACGGTTCGATGCGCCGCTCTCATTCGAGCCGCTCGTTTCCGTTGTCCTCTTTCTAGCGAATGCCAAACCGCTCGACAAGAGTTATCTGGCCCCACGCGGCGTTTTTTTCCAAGAAAACCATAATGTTGACAATGCAGGGTCCCTCGGAAGTGCCGGCACCTTTGCACCCCGGTTCGTCCCCCTGCCCCCCAGGCGACCGGATCAACAGGGTCAAGCTCCATCGGGCTGGCCCGGCTGCCCCGCGTGGTTCCACATGCACCGATGTCCTGAACGGCGCGCGCCCTGGACACGGTTTTCATCCACGGAAAGGACCCCCTCCGCTCTCCCCAAGAAAGCCATGGCGGGGCACTTTCACCCTGCCCTGTCGCACCCAGGGGATGCACGCCGCAAAGCCTTTCCAATGCCCAGAACCTGGCCCCTCTTAATCCAGGCGAAATCCGGCTTCGCTATCATGAATTGCGTCATGTATTTGCGGGGCCGATGTGCAAGAGCGACTGAAATATTATTCCGTGTTGATCGAGTGGGAAACTGACTGCCGGGAAGCAGGCCTCTATGGCTGGATCGGGTGGGCTCGAAATGAAGACCATGCCGTCGAGCAGACGCGCAGGGCCATGGCGCAGGCCGAGCCGGAGCTCATGGAAGAGCTGCCGCTCGAGGATGTCGGAGGGGAAGTTCTGGAGATCGTCGAAGGTGGCGGGATGTGGCAAGCTGGTGCCGCTGCGATCCAACTGGAGCGCTTGATCGATGCCGACCAGGAGCCGACCCGCGACGATCTCGAGATGCTGCTGTCTATCTTGCGGCCTTGAGCTGCGGCCGTCAGGAGCGGCCAGACAGCCGAAGATCAATCGCAGGCCCTCCCCCGGATGCGTACGAGGAGATGCCACTCGAGTGATCTTCCGGCAGCGGACGCGCGCGGCATCGTCCCATCGCCGAAGTGGGCGCGCGGCAGACTCGAAAATCTGCGCCGGGACATGGGTAGCTGTCCCGGCGCGGGCACGCCCGTATCGGCGATTGATCGAACCGCATCTCGGAAGAACCCATTCGCCATGCTGTTGCCGGACAGCATGGCGAGTGGTCAGCTTCAACCTCAGGACGACGATGGAAGCGGCTGGACCTCGATCCTGATCACGGAACCCAGGCATTTCTTGATGAGTGCGGGCGTTTCGTCTGGGGTAGCCAGGACCAACGCCTTGAATGTCCGAGCCCGCTGCCCACGTCCGGTGCCGCTCGGAGGACGCGTGTAGGAAACCAGTTGGAGCGGCAGGCTATCCCCCGAAGGCAGGTGCTCCTGTATGCCACGTCCGACCTCGACCGCCTCTTGCACAGCTCTCATTGCTTCATCCCGCTCCACCGCTCTGCGGTTCGGCCAGATGTCGGGGAAGGCGCGAACGAGTTCGACCGGTGCCAGAGGCAGCACTTGGCTCTCCAGCGTGCGCTCGATCCTCGTCCCGCCCTTCTTGAATTCGTGCCATGGCACGACCCGGTCGAAGGTGACATCCGGGACCGAAGCCCCCGCGAGGATCAACTGCTTCGGTCGAAAGTGGGCCCGAACCCGGTCTGCGGCCTGGGTCGTTTCCGCATCCCTGACCTGCCGCAGCACCATGTCGGCGATCGGATCGGGATGGTAAGCCACCTTGATTGCGTGTCCCGTTCCATCTCGCATCCGCAACCCGACGCGCCGGACCGGGTAATCCTCGTATGATCCGTCTTGCGGCTCGGGGAGTGGACTGAACGGCCGGTCCAGGGCAACGGCCACCGCCCGTGCGATGCGCTCGATGTCGCGCGCCCGGGGCTGCTGCCGACCGATCACGATCGCCGTATCACATTGCTCCGCCATGTTGCGTCCGCGCAGCGCCCCGAACCAGCGGACTTCATGCCCCTTGAGCAGGCCGAAGGCCTCGACAGCTTTCTTAGGCAGGGCGATGAAGCTCTTCGGATGCTGCGAGAATACCCGCTTCCAGTCTTCGCGGACCGCCTCGGCGCGCTCAGGGCGCGAGGGACGACCCTGAGCCCAGCCGGACCCGGTCAGCGAGGCGGTGCTGAAGCTGTGACCCGACACGAAGAGTGCGGTGCCGAGCCGCTCGACGGGGTGATGGGACCGCACCATGTCAGCACCGAACAGAGCGCGCGCCAGGTCTAGCTCCCCGGTGCCGTCGAGATGCAGCAGCGGAATGCCGGCAGGGAGCGCGAGCGGCTTGACGGCTTCCGCGACGATACTCTCCTCGCCGGTCAGCTCCAGCCGATGCACGGCCCGTAGGGCAGGACCGTGATCCTGTTCGAGCTCCTTGGCGACCGCTTCGAAGATGCCGATCATCGCGCGCCCGTAAGATGGCATGGGGGCTTGCAGAAGGCCCTTCAGCCGCTCCCGAAAAGTGCCGGCGTCCGGGCTGTCCTGCCCCTCCCGGGACAGGGTCAGTTCCATCTGGCGCTCGAGGGACCTGTCCCGCCACTGGCGCAGAAGCCGGGCGGCCCGTCTCATGAGCTCTGCCGGCTCTTTTCCTTCATAGATCGTGAAAGGCGCAGATGCGCCATCAACGGGCGCTGCCAGCTGCCGCACTGCCTCTCTGATCAGCTCCAGCCCCCTGGCAGGCTGCTTCATCACCGCGTGGCGAATGGCCTCGAGCAGCGGCGCAACCAGGCTGTCGTACTCGGCGAAGGCATCCGCGATCGCGCCATGTGACCGGTCGCTGCGCATGAATGGAGATCGGAAATCATTCCAGACGCTCACCGGCACGACATGGGAGTGGCAGCCGAAGTCCCTCGGCCGCTCGTCGATGATCGCCCGCGCCGGCCGCAGATGGCCCGGCAGGGCGATATACGCGTACTCATGCGGTGCGAAGATTACGACGCCCTTCTCGCTCTCTCCCGCCTTTTCGAGTGCACCTTCCTGCTTCAGGTATCGACAGCTCTCGGCGAACGGGCAGCGGCTGCAGAGCACTTTGCGCACATTGACCCCCTGGCGCGCGGCCGCTTCAGCCAGCTCGTGAACTTGGCACATCCGTTCCCCGCTCTCGGGGTCGCAGGCGCTGCGCCCCAGCACGAGATAGGGCTCCGGGCTGGGCGCGTCTTTCGGCCGATTGACATCGTAGTCCGCGTAGGCCTCGGCGCTCTTGGCATTGTCCGGGGAAAAGAAGGCGGACACATAGCCTTGTCCGTGACCGCGATGCAGCAGTCCGGGCTGGCCATCCCGCCCGACGAGGGCCGCCGTCTTGCCGATGCCCTGAGCACCCGTGAGCAGTTGGGCCCGCGGACCCCTGGCCATCTGCGGCGCGGCGTTCATGTTCATATCGCCCCCCTTCACTGCAGCACCTCGACCCGGCCCGCGGCCGCCTCTGTTGCATCCTGCCCTGGGCAGAGTGCGCCGCAGTGCATCGTCTCCGCTGCCTCCACTTGCGAGATGAAGTGCGCTCGGGCGAACTGGTCGCTCAGGCGACCCCACTCGGCGATCCGCTCGCGCATGGCGGCAATGGCAGGCGCACGTTCGTCACCGGTCGGCGGCATCGGATGGGCTGGCGCCACGGCCGCGTTCTCGAAGCGTGCAAAACGGTAGACCACCTTCTCCCCGTGCGCGTGGGATACGATGCATGGATCGTCATCGGGATGCCCCGGGCGAGGCTCGAGAAACAGCGTGGCCTTGTCTCGGCCGTAGCCGATCCCCTCGACAGGATCCGGCATCGACATGTGATGATGCCCTGCCTTGCCATCGAGCAGATCCCCGGCGCGAACCCGGCGCCCATCCGCCAGCTCGAGAAGGCTGTCGTCCTCGAGCGCCCGGCTTTGGAGAAGGGCCTGCACGGCGCGTCCCGCCGCCCTTCTGGATACGCCGAGGCACCTGACGTGATCGTCGGTGCGCGCTTCGACGAAGCGCTGCTTGGTGGCCTTCGCAGTCGGCTTGACCGCCTGTCTGGCCGCCGTCTTCAGCGCTTCGGCCTGGATACGAGTTTCCTCGGTCAGCGTCGGGATCGCCATGCCCCCCCCTTCCTGCACGAGAGTGGGGCTGGGCGCCCGCTTGACGGGGGCAATCAGGATGGGAGGGGCTTCGAAGATGAGGCGTTCGGGCGAACCGACCGTGATATCGACGATCGAGCGCTCCAGAATGGCGCCGCTGGCGCTGACGGCAAACCAGGCCAGCCCGGCCTCCCAGGCCCGCTCCTGCAGGACGCGGAGCGCCTCGGGTATCCGGGTGCCCTCCTGGAAGAGGAAGTACCCATGGCGACCGGCACTCCTTTCGAGCGGAACCCCGGGCGCATACAGGCCGTCAGAAGATGACGGCCGGACAACCTGCGCTGCGGAGCGGGCGTCGGGGCAGATATGATAGAAGGCCTCCAGTGGGCCACCGAGCTTCTCGACACGCCGGGCGACTTCCGGCGGCATCGATTTCGCATCGTAGTCCCATAGTAGCCAGGCGGAGCCCACCGGGAAGCGGAAATGGTCTTTTGTCCGGGAAATCTCGCGGCCCTTCAGGCGGCCTTTCCTCCCGATCCGAGCGGAAGTGCCTTTTTTGAGCACACCGATCGAGATGGCCTGGTTGCGAGTGAGGCTTTCGAGCAGGCATTTCAGGGCCTTCGCGGTGGCTACGGATCGAATTTCTGCGATCCCGTGGCTCAATGTTGGCAATGAGGTCTTGCAGAGGTGGTCACCTCTGATACAGGTAGTCTTGGTCAATGGCGGACCTTCGGAGGTGAGCAGAGTCACCGAAGGGACCTGCATCGAGAGATCGTTTTCGATCTCCGAGGCGGATTGGTAGTGAGAGAACGCGTCGGGCGTGTACTTACTCATGATGTCGTCCTTGTCTGTGCGCCGACCGTGCAGCCGGTCGGCGTCCCGTGCGGGATTGCGCGAGTTCGAAGTGAATGACTGCGGTTAAACCCGTGCTTCGTGATCGGGAGGATGCGCATGTCCGTGCGTCATCCGTCCCGTCACGCTGTATGCGCGCAGGCTTTGCCCTCAGTCAGGTTGGAAAATGCAGGCGACGGAAGGGTCGCCGGAGCGGGAACGGGTCTAGATAGACATTTGCGCCGCTCCATTCCGCAAGGTGTGAGCTTCCGCCGCTGCTGCAGGAGACAGCCAGACCTTGAAGCAGCCCATGCCGTTTGCCGGCTGATCGACCCCCGGGGCCTTAGGCTCTGGGCCGTCCGGAATATGCCCGGCGATGGTGTCGCTCAGGCGCTCTCGCCTGATGCCTCGAGTCGGGAATGTGAACTCGATGTCATGGGTGAGCCGCACGTGGTCACACCCCTGGGCAACACGCAGCGCGCGGCTGCGCTTCCTCCGCATCGCCGATAGCTCTTCGTCGAGCGTGGCCGCCTTGTGCTTGAGATCGGGAGGCTGATGCGCCTGCGAAATCGTCGCTGTCCTCATGTATAATCCTCTTCTATGGCAGCGCTCTTCAGTGGCGGGCCAGGATTTGTATACAGACCGAAGGATTGGTCGAGAAGAGCCGCGGCGCCGCGGTTTTGGCCGCGCCTCCTGTCCTTGGAGGTCTTTGTCCTCTAGAAACAAAGGATAAAAAAAGGCCCGAACTAATGTTGACAATGCATGCGGCCTGCTGTATAGGTATGAATGCAAGGGTTTTTTGCGCTTCGCGTCGAAGCGTGCGCCTGTTCCCCTCCTGTTTTTGGCAAGAATAAGCTCCGCAATCGGATCGGCAGGTTTTTTTTCGACTGACGCGACGTCATAGGCCGTGACCTTCCAAATAACCGCCGTGGATGAGGGGCAATTCTCCTTTCCGGCGCCGCCCCTGCCCTCCCACCCACTTGGTGATTCGCGTTCCAGGAGAAGGAACTGCCCTTCACTGTGTGCCGTTCGATGGGATGCGCGCTGAGCCGGTGCAGATGATAGCGCGGCAAGTTCGGTTCAGCTCTTCCATGTCGGCTCAAAGTTTCCCCTGCCGCCCGAGCTTCAGTCCCCTGCCGTGACAACCCCGCTGAACCTCCGCGCCTCTCGCATCGGTAAGGCGGTGGGCATCATCGAGACATGGAGAATGCCGAACCTCGCGCACCGGGACGGATCTGCAGCGGGTCGATACCGAGGGGAACGCTCCGCTCGGCTGCGAGGGACGACAGGACTAAAACAAGGGAACAGATTTGCAGAGCCGGCAAGGGTTCGGGAAATCTGTTCCCTCGTTCTGGATCCGTGTTTCTTTTGTACGGAGTAACGGGGAGAGAGCGGTTGGCCGAGAAAACCGGGGAACGCGTACTGTCGGGAGAATGCCAGGCGATCGCTCACAGCGACCCGTGTCAGCTGCAGGACCCGCGCCCGCCTCTGGCTGTAGTCACACGCCGTTCGCCGACGGCCGATTAAGCGTCCCCGATGCCCGCGTTTTCCGGACGTACTTCATCCCGCCCCCGCTAGTCACGGTGGTGACTGAGGCCGAACGGTTGTGGCCCTTGAGCATGCATGGCGGCCTGGTTGGATCGGCACCCTCGGGCGCGAGACCGCAAGGATGTGAAACCGCCACATCACCGCATCGAAATCCCCGCATACGACCGGCAGGGCAACCTCAAGTCCAAGCACACGGGGTAGCCATCCCGGGATGGCTTGGCCATCAGGCACGGTACGACCAGCGCCCTCCCGTTTCCTGTCCGAGCCCATTACCCTTTCTGCACGGCGAAGCGCTCTCGCAGCCAGGTCGGCAGCGTGTCCCGAAACACCGACGGCTTGATCCGACCCTCCGTCGCCTGCTCGAGCGCCTTGCGGATTGTCTTGCCCTGCGGCCCCAGTACCTTGACGGGCCAGTTGAGTTTCGTCGCCCCCCAGGCCGTCAGGTAGCCGTCCGCCCAGATCGGGATCAGCGGCATGTCGGCCGGGACGAGCTCCTCGTATGGCGCCCTCAGCTTCTCAACGGTGCCGTTGTAGCGCGGCATCAGCAGATTGACGAAGCAGGTCAGATCCTTCTCAGCTTCGATGCTGGGCCCGACGATGTGAAGCAGCGGCGTGAGCCAATCCGACGGTGTCACGAAGATCGGCGCGGTGCAGATCCCCATCAGATAGCCCTCGAGCCAGGGCTCGGTCAGCCCGGCGGGCTGCAACAGCCTGGTCAACTTGTCCGCGGCCTCGGGGGTGGCATTCGGCATTGTCTCAGGCGCAGGTGGCATGGGGGACGAGGCGAACGGCATATCCGGCGGCGCATCGAAGGGGGCGCTGGGGGCATCGCGTCGATCCATCCACACCAAGATCGATTGCTCGCAGATGAAACCCATCACCGGTGTCTTCTTGAGATCGCGCCCGTCCTTCAGCGCCGCCGCGACCGCGAGGAACTCGTCCGCGTGTGTGGATCCGGCAGCACTGAGCAGCAGCGCATTGCGGGCGATGACCGCGGCCCAATGCGCGCGCCGGGCTTCCAGCACCCGCCCCATGGCGCGGGTCAGCGCGCTCGGGGACCTGGCGCTCTCCAGCGCCGCCACGGTTTCGTCGCTATCTTCGAACCAACTCTCGAGGACCGAATACCTGTCCGGCCAGTGCTGACTGGCCATGATCAGCCGGCCTCGGGCCTGGACCGTCAGATCGGCAATCCAGCCCTCGGGGTCTGCCAGCTCCAGCATCGCCGCGACCGAGGTGGAGAGCGGACGCAGCGTGTCGAGACCGCAAGCCTGCGCCACGTCCACCAACCCCGGCACGGGCGCCACGCCCGCCTCCAGCCCCTCGCCCAAGGCGATGCCGAGCGTCTGCTCCAGGTATGCGCGCGGGACGTCCTGCGCCTCGATCTCGTCGGTCAGGGTGGTGAGGATGCGGCGCTGCTCGGTGGCGCCGTCGCACGGCAGCACATAGGCATCTTTCACACCGAAGCCCTGCTTCAGCAGCACCACCGCCACGCTGCGGGCGCCCCCGCTCTGTACCGCCGCCGCCATGCTCTGCGCGCCGGAGCCGTCCACCGGGCTGGCGACGATCCGATGCAGCTTGCGCTCGGGCGCCTTCGTGGCGCCGCCCACGCCCTTGCGCAGGGCCTCCCGCACTAAGCCATCCACTCGGTCACGCAGCGCTGCATCCGCCAGCCAGCTGCGCAGGATGGTGAGCCGGGCCAGCGTCTCCGAGGAGACCGTCCCCGCCGCCAAGCGGTCCGAAAGGCCGTCCAGCGCGCCAAAGCGAACCTCCGCATCGGCATCGAGCAGCCAGGCGCAGCCGAGTTCGGCGAAAATCTCCCGGGGCCGCGCCACAGCCATTCGGGTGAGGGCCTGGCGGGCCTCAGGCGGCACGGTGGGCAGCATTTCTGCAAACAAGGTCTGCAGGACGGTGACGTTGTCGCCGTGCTCCCGCATCAGGCTGCCGAGCAGACCGTCGAGCAGGGTTTCCAGAGCAGCTGGATCGTCACCAGCTGCTACCGCGGCAGTGAATCCATCCTGCCGCGCGGCGAGGATGGCGGGCGGGGACAGGCCGGCGCGCACCCAGGTTCCCGAAACCGCCAGGCTTCCCCTGAGGGTCAGGGCATCCGATGCGACCAGGTCGCCGAGCTGCGTCTCGAGGGCATCGATGAAGAGCGCGCCGCGCCGCTGCCCGTTCTCCCGCGCCATCCGGGCCTCGTCGAGGCCCGTGCTGAGCAACTGGCTCATGCGGTCCTCGCCCGCACCGGCGGCGGCCGCGCTGCCGGCCATCTGCGCCAGGAACCTTGCTGCGTCCTTCGGTCTTTCCAGAAGCGCGCGGCCGAAGTGTTTTAGCTCCGCGGCGTGCGTTTTGGGGTCGGAAGCCTTCGCAAGGGCCGCGAGCGTGGTCTTGACCGAACTGGGCAGCATGGCGATCCCGCGAGAACTGAAGACAACTCGGAGCGAGCCTGCATAGGGCGAGGCAACGCTGCAAGCGGGAGACGGCTGGCGAGGCGGGATCGCACAGGTCTCAGGACCCGGTCGTCGCGCCTCGACCGTCCATCTGGCCTCACATGCCAGCGACCTTGAGCGTCTCTGTCGCCCGGTAGGTCTCGAGCGCTTCGTCCGGATCGGGAAACGGATAGACGTCGAGCACTTTGGCCTTAGCGCCCAGGGCTGATCTGAAATGCACCATCGCGCCCCGTGCATCGACCGGGTCGCCTTCGCCGAGTTCGTTGAAGTCCGCTGTCATTGCCGTGGGTTCGACCTCGCCGGCAGGGATGAAGACGGCAGTCCAGTATGTGAAAGTCGGATCGATCGACATGGAAGCCTCCTGCTGTTGTCCGTGGTGTCCCATGCCCCATAGGAGCTGTCGGGAAAGGCCTCTTACCACGAGATGGCCCATCTGATCCGGCCCGTGACGTCTTGTCACATCCGGACGGGGACGCAGGCTGCAGGTCGGCATCGGTGCAGGTCGACGACCTCGATGCTGGGCATGGACCTATCTCCTCCCAGCCTCCCTGCGCGTTCCCGGAAGATGGGGGCTGATCCCACGGGATCATCGGATCTGCGGCTGCGTCGGACGGCGCGCCGACTGGACCGAGGCCCGGTGCGCGGAAAGCATCAGGGCTGCACCCTTGCCCGGTTCGACCACGTCTACATCCCGTTGCTTGAATATGCCCCCTCACAAGGCCATCACTCCCGAAGATCTGCCATCGTGCCGGAGGGATCATGGCGAACATGACGGTAAGAAACCTGCCGGACGAGGTTCACGAGCGTCTCCGTGCGCAAGCCCAATTGAACGGACGCAGCCTCGAGGCGGAGGTGCGCTCGATCCTCGTGCACGCTGCCATTGCCTCCAGCGACGGCGGCTTTGGCCACCGGCTCCGGGAGCGCTATGGGCGCTATCTGGGGGATGAGCTGGCCGTCGAGCGGGACCAGTCCGCGAACCAGTTGAGCCTGTTCGATTGATCCTCCTTGATACGAGCGTGATCGCCGAGACCCAGAGGAAAGTCCCCGACGATGCCGTCATGGATTGGCTCAACGCACAGGACCCCACGAACCTCTATCTGAGCGCGATCACGGCGGCGGAACTGATCTTCGGCGTTCAGGCAATGCCGGGCGGCAAGCGGCGTGACGGACTGATACGGGCCGTCACGGCCATTCTCGAAGAAGACTTTTCCGGTCGGATCCTGCCCTTCGATGGCGCGGCGGCGCGGATCTACGGCACGCAGGTCGCGGCCGCGCGCCAGAAGGGCTACGCGATCTCGATCGCGGATGGGCAGATCGCCGCGATCGCCCTCTCCCGGCCGGGCGTGATGGTCGCGACACGCACCCCGATGCCGTTCATGGCGCTCGGTGCCGATGTGCTCGACCCTTGGGCGCTTGGCGGGCCAAGGCGCAGGTAGGCGCCCATTGTCCCTCTCGGCCGCATTGGGCCCCTCAGCCCGCCGACCCACATCAATAAGGAGGTATCTTTGCTAGCGGACATCCTTCTTCTTGGTTTTAGAACAATGATGCAATGACGCTTGGTGGCAGGCGCTACATAGACAGCAAGAAGATACGGCCGCAGCGATCGCCAGGCACGGGCTACCCTGTCGATGGGATGAGTGGGCGACAGGATCGCGCCGTGGCGGTCTGCGGGCTACTCCTCAAAGCCCGTTTGCTCATCTGACGACTGGGCCCCTGTCGAACCATGGGCCCCAAATGAGGCAGGGACGGATGACCGGGCCGAAATGGTCGGAGACCTCTTGCCGCGGAGCGCGGAGGACCAATAGGCATTGGCCGCAAGCGGGCAACCCGTCCCGCCAGTCACGTTGCGAGGGTTCATGTTCGACATTTTTCCGATCACGGGCGTGATCTTCGTCCTGATCGGGGTGGGTTATCTGGCGGTGCGCATCGGAGCGCTCGGGGCGGGCGACATGGCCGCGCTGGGAAAGTTCGTGGTCGGCTTCGCGCTGCCGGCGCTGATCTTCCGGGCGGTGACCCAGCGCCCGCTGGGCGAGATCGCCGATCCCGGCTACCTCGCCGCGATGCTCGGCGGCTCGCTCGCGGTGTTCGCGGCCGGTTACGGCTGGATGCGCCATCGCGGCCACCCGCCGCAGGCGGCCACCTTCCACGCCATGGGCATGTCCTGCGCCAATAGCGGCTTCATCGGCTACCCGGTGCTGCTGATGGCGCTGCCCTCGGTTGCGACCTCGGCGCTGGCGATGAACATGGTGGTCGAGAACCTGGTGATGATCCCGCTGGTGCTGATCCTGGCCGAACGGGCGAGCGCCAGCGGGCCGAGGGGATGGCGGCTGGCGCGGATGATCGCCGCGCGGCTGGTCCGCAACCCGATCATCGTCGCGCTGGCGCTCGGCCTCGGGGTCTCGGCGCTCGGCCTGCCGCTGCCTGTGCTGGTCGAGCGCCCGGTCGACATCCTCGCCAATGCCAGCGCCGCGCTGTCGCTGGCGGTGATCGGCGGCACGCTCGCCACCCTGCCGCTGGCGGCGGTGAACCGGGCGGTGATCCCGGTGGTGCTGGGCAAGCTCGTCGCGCATCCGCTCGCGGTCGGGCTGGGGCTGGCTGCGATGGCCGCCGCCGGGCTCGGCGTCGCCGACCCGGCGCTGGCGGCGGCGGGGGTGGTGATGGCGGCGATGCCGGCGATGGGGATCTATCCGATCCTCGCGCAGCGCTTCGGCCAGGCGCAGAGCGCCGCCGTCGCCATGCTGGCGATGACGCTTACCTCCTTTGCCACGATCAGCGCCGCGCTGTGGCTGGCCCTGCCCTGACCGTCGGAATAATCCTCCACAATAGACATTTCATCGAGCTGCCAATCAGCGATAAGTGGAAAGCTCTCATGTGAGTAGCAGCGGCGAGCGCGAGGCGCGGATGTTGTCTCCGATCAGCCCGAGGCGCAGGGGGGCGGTCGCGTCGGTCATGGCGCGGGGTCTTTCGTCAGGGTGATGGTGGTGCCGGATCGGGCGGCGCGGCGCACGGCGGAGGCGACCTCGAGCGCCATCAGCCCGTCGCGGGCGGTGACGCGCGGCGCGGCGCCGGCGATCACTTGGGCGAAGTGCTCGATCTGCAGGGCGAGCGGGTCGGCGTCGCTTGTCTCCAGCGTCTCGACCTCAAGGGCCGCGAACCATGACGGCGCGCCGTCATGGCGCCACAGCCGCAGGTTCGGCAGCTCCAGCGCCCCCTCGGTGCCCGCGATCCGGTAGCAGCTCTGGTCGGTCGCCGGATATTCCGGGTTCTCGGCCGCGGTCAGCTCCCAGCTCCACGGCCCGGCGGCGGTGTCCGAGACGGTCATCGTGCCGAGCGCGCCGCTCGCGAAGCGCAGCGTGACCACGGCGCTGTCCTCGACCGCGTGGCCGCGCACCGCGTCCGAGGCCTGGGCCTGCACCGCGACGATGTCGCCGCACAGAAGCCGCATCAGGTCGATGTCATGGACGAGGTTGGTCAGCACCGGCCCCGCTCCCTCGGCCCGCCGCCAGTCGGGGGCAAAGTAGTCGGCGGGCTTCATCAGCCAGGTGAAGCCATGCGCGGCCACCACCCTTCCGATCCGCCCCGACCCGATCGCCTCAGCGGCGGCCCTGACGCGCGGGTTGTGGCGGCGGTGATGGCCCGCCAGCATCGGCACCCCGGCCGCCTCGGCGGCCGTCACGATCCGGCGCGCATCCTCGAGCGTCGCGGCCAGCGGCTTCTCGACCAGCACCGGCACGCCGGCGGCGATGCAGTCGAGCGCGTTCTCGGCGTGCATCCCGTTGGGCGTGGCGATCACCACCCCGTCGGGCCCGGCCTCCAGCAGTGCTGCGAGGCCGTCATGATGGGCGCAGCCCAGTTCGGCGGCGAGCGCCCCGGCCTGTGGCGAGGGATCGGCGATCCCGGCGAGCCGCGCCGTGCCGGAGGCGGCGATCAGCTCGGCGTGGCGCCGGCCGATCCGGCCGGCGCCGAGCACGGCGATGGCGGGCGCGCTCATACCCCGTCGCCCTTGGCGCGGCGGGTGCCGAAGCGCCCGCGCAGCCCGGTCCAGAGCGGGGTCTGGCTCAGGAAGATGAACACCACCGCCCCGAACAGCACCAGCGACAGCGGGCTGGTGAGGATGCCCGCGAACAGCGCGCCCAGATCCTCCTGCTCGGAGATGATCGCCCGGCGCCAGTTCTCGTCGATCAGCCGGCTCAGGATCACGCCGAGGATCACCGGGCCGACCTGGTAGCCATAGGTCTTGAGCAGGTAGCCGAAGGCGCCGAACAGCAGCATCCAGTAGACGTCGGTGATCGAGTTGTTGACCGCGTAGGCGCCGACGATCGACAACAGCAGGATCAGCGGGATCAGCACCGTGCGCGGCATCTCGACGATCTTGGTGAACAGCCGGATGCCGGTCAGGCCGAAGACCAGCATGAAGATGTTGGCGAGCACCAGCGCCCCGGTGATGAACCAGAACATCTGCGGCTGCTCGATCATCAGCATCGGGCCGGGGTTCAGGCCGTGGATGAACATCGCGCCGATGATGATCGCGGTCACCGCGTCGCCGGGGATGCCCAGCGTCAGCATCGGGATGAAGGCGCCGCCCACGGCGGCGTTGTTGGCGGTCTCGGGCGCGACCAGCCCCTCCTGCGCGCCCTCGCCGAAGGGCACCTCGGGGTGCTTGGTGATCCGCTTGGCGTGGTCATAGGCCATCAGCGCGGCGATGTCGCCACCCGTGCCCGGCAGCGCGCCGATGATCACCCCGATCGACGAGGTCTGCATCGAGAGGGGCAGATACTTCCAGATCGCGCCCCATGAAGGGACAATTCGGCCGATGGTCTGTTTGACCGCTGCCTTGTCGATGTGGTGCAGTTGCATCAGCGCTTCGGAGACGCCGAACAGGCCGATCATCACCGCGATGAAGGAGATGCCGCCCCAGAGCTCGACCACGCCGAAGGTGAAACGCTCCTGCGCGGTCAGCGGATCGAGCCCCACCGCCCCGATCAGAAGGCCGAGGCTGCCGGCGAAGACACCCTTGAGCAGGCTCTCTCCCGAGAGTGACCCGACCAGCAGGATGCCAAGGATTGCCAGCAGCATGTAGTCGCGCGGCTGGAAGGTCAGCGCGAACTCCGACACGAACGGCGCGGCCACCGCCAGCACGCCGATGCCGATGAAGCCGCCGACGAAGGACATCACCGTCGACAGGCCGATCGCCTCGCCGGCCTGCCCCTTCTGCGCCAGCGGGTAGCCGTCGAGCGCGGTGGCGATCGCCGAGGGCGCGCCGGGGATGTTCAGCAGGATCGCCGTGCGCGAGCCGCCATAGACCCCGCCCATGTAGATGCCGACCATCAGGCACAGCGCCGGGTAGACGTCCCAGGCGAAGGTGAAGGAGATCAGGATCGACACCGCCATCGTCACCGACAGGCCCGGTATCGCGCCCACGTAGATGCCGGCGAAAGTGCCCAAGGCCACCAGCCCGAGGAGTTTCAGGTCGAGCCAGGAGATCAGGAAGAATTGCAGAGCCTCGATCATTGGGCCTCCTCCCCGGAAAACAGGTTGCCGAGCCAAGCCAATATCTCGCCCTCAGGTACGATCCCCGACGGCATCAGAACGGTGAACACCAGCCGGAAGATCACGTAGACCAGCGCCAGCGACGCCAGCGAGATGCCGAAGGACCATAACAGCCCCCGGCGCCGCAGCGCGAAGATCGACACGGTCAGGAACAGCAGCGAGGTCGGCAGGAAGCCCAGCGGCTTCAGAAGCAGGGCGTAGCCCAGCATCATCGCGAACATCGCCAGGATCACCGGCGGCGTCACGTCCGAGAAGAACCGCAGCGCCGCGCGTTCGCGCAGCTGCAGCGTCTTGACCAGGATCGCCAGCGACGACACCAGCATCGCGAAGGCCGCCGCCATCGGAAACGCGCCAGGCGAGGACAGCGCCTCGAACCCCGCGATCAGATAGGCCTGCCACAACAGAAAGCCGCTCAATGCCACGAGCACCACCGCAAAGGCGGTCTCGCCGGGCATCCTCTTCGATGGATCGTGCATGGGTCTCCTCCCCCTTGCTCTCGGGTGCGTCAGCCGAGCAGCCGACACGCCGCCTCGAACGCCTCTTGCACCCGGTCTTCCGCCGGCACCACGCCCTGTCGGGCCAGCTGCGGCACCTCGACGCTGAACACGATGTCAGCGGGCAGGGCGGCGATCAGCGCCGCGAGGTCGATCCCGCCCGTGCCGGGCATCATCCGGTCGCCACGCGCCAGCGCGATCAGCGCCTCGGGCGCGGGGTCGAACGCCGCCGGCGCGTCGCAGAGCTGGGCGTAATGCAGCCAGTCGCGCGGCAGCGCCGCCACCGCTTCGGGCGTGCCGCCCGCCCGGTGATAATGCAGCGCGTCGATCAGCAGCCCCGCCGCCGGATGCGCCACCGCGCGCAGCACCTCGGCGGCGGCGGCGATGTCCGGCACGGCGGTCCAGGGCATGAACTCCAGATCCGCCGTCAGCTCGTGCGACCGCGCCAGGTCGCACAGCCGGCCAAAGCCGTCGATCAGCCGCGCCCGATCCGTGTCGTCCCCGGCGACCAGCACGTGGCGCGCCCCCAGCTCGCGGCCGCGCGCCAGCAGCCCCTCGACCCGGCGCGGGTCGAAGCCGGGTCCGATCCGCACGATCTCGACATCGGCGAGGGTCACCCCGGTGTCGCGCATCGCCGCCCGCGTCTCGCGCGCCAGCGCGGCATCGGTCAGCAGCGGATAGGGCCCGTCATCGGCGGCCGGCAGCAGCCGCAGCCCGACATGGTCGAAGCCGTGATCGGCCGCGACCCGGACCATCTCGGGCGGCGCGAGCTCGGGCGCGGTCAGATGCGCGAGCGACAGGCGATGGGTCATGGCCATCTTAGCGCAGCGGCGAGAAGGGCAGCGGCGCCGCCAGGGTGGAGGTCATCTCGGCGGTGAGCCAGTCCGGCCCGCCTTTGGGCGGCCAGACCCCGTCGGCCACCGTCCGGCCCCGGATCTCGGCGCGGGCATCGGCCGAAGGGTAGGGCCAGATCTGGGTGAACCGGGTCGGCCCGTCGAGCGAATACATCGCGATCGAAAGCGGCGAGTATTCGGTCCGCACCGGCAGCGCCGCGCGCCATTTCTCGATCGTCGGCGCCAGTCCGTCGAGCCTAGGCCGGTAGCTGCGGATCTCATAGACGCGGCCATGCTCGCCCGGTGTCACCGGCAGGGTGAAGTCGAGCGGCAGGTAGCTGTCCGCGCTCCAGCCGCGCAGCTGCTCCTTGCAGCCGAACGGGTCGTCAGAGAGCCGGGCGCGTTGGCGTTCGCCGATCAGCTCCTCGGCTGTCTCGAAGCCGCGCAGCACGATCACGTCGTTGAGCTGGCCGACATCGCTGGCCCAGGCCCCCAGCAGCGTGCCGCGCGCCTCCGGCGCCTCGAGCCAGGCCTGCAGCCCCGGCGCGGCCTTGGCCGCGCCGAACAGCACGGTGTTGAGGGTGACGAGTTCAAACAGTTTCATGGAGGTCTCCGCTCGCGTTTGCGGTGGCAGGGGCCGCGCCGTCGCGCCTCGCGGCGGCATGGGCGGCGATGAATCCGAAGGTCATGGCCGGGCCGAGGGTGATCCCGCCCGAGGGGTAGTGGCCGCCGAAGATCGAGGCCATGTCGTTGCCGGCGGCGAACAGCCCCGGGATCGGGCGGCCCGCCGCGTCGCGCACCCGCGCCTCGGCGTCGCAATCGAGCCCGGCAAATGTGCCGAGGCTGCCCGGCACCAGCCGCACCGCGTGGAACGGCCCGCGCTCCAAAGGTCCCAGCGTCGGGTTGGGGCGGCGCTCGGGGTCGCCCTGCACCCGGTCGTAGCGATTGCGGCCACGGCCGAAATACGGATCGTCACCCCGTTGCGCGGCGGCGTTGAACCGCGCGATGGTCGCGGTCAGCACCTCGCCGTCGAGCCCGCAGCGCGCCGCCAGCTCGGCCGGGGTCCGGCCGCTCACCAGGTAGCCGGCCCGGCGATAGGGAGCGAGCGGGAAGGGAAAGGGCTTGGACCAGCCCAGGCCCCAGCGCCGCTGCGCGCGGTGATCGGCGATCAGCCAGCATTCCGCCGCCGCGCCCTCGGGCGTCGCCTCGAACAGCGCGGACATGAAGGCGTGGTAGCTGCCGGCCTCGTTGCAGAACCGCTCGCCCGCGCCGCGCACGGCGATGATCCCCGGCCGGGCGCGGTCCACCAGGTGCGGGAAATGGTAGTGCCCGCCCTGCCCGTCCGGCACCAGCGAGACCGGCGCCCAGGCACCGCCATGCACGAGGTCGCTGCGCAGCCGCGCGCCCGCCCTCTCGGCCATCCGCAGCCCGGCGCCGGTGTTTTCGCGCGGCGCGGCCGAGCGGTGCCCCCGCGCCGCCGCCGGGGCGAAGAGCCGCTCCTGCAGATCCGGCGCATGGGGAAAGCCGCCGGTGGCGAGCACCACGCCGCGCGCCGCCCGCAGCTCGCGCCCATCCTCGAGCCGGACGCCGGTCACCCGGGCGCCATCGCGCAGCAGATCGGCGACGCCGGTCCCGGCCCGCAGATCGACGCCCGCCTCGGAGGCGGCGCGCAGCAGCCGCGCGGCGAGCGCGTTGCCGCCCACCAGCTGCATCGCGCGGCGGTGCCGCAGCAGGTCGCGCCCGTGCCGCGCCAGCCGCCGCGCGACATGCAGCAGCGAGGCCGGGCGCCGGGTCGCGTTGAAGAAATGTCGCATGTCGGCCCCCGCCGCGAGACCCATCCCCGCCAGCGAGATCACCCCGAGCGGCGGGCGCAGCCGGTCGATCAGCGGCCCCAGCGACCGCCCGTCCACGGGCCGCGCGCAGACCGAGCGCCCGCCCGCGACCGCCCCGTCGAGGTCGCGGAAATCCGGGACCGAATTGCCGTCGATCCATTCCATCGCGCCGTGGCGGCGCAACCAGTCGACCATCTCGGGCGCGGTCTCGAGGTAACGCGCGATCCGCGGATCCTCGTCCGCCGCCGGCCCCATCACCGATCGCAGATAGCGCATCGGCGCGCCCGGCGCCTCCGCGATGCCAGCCTCCCGCGCCAGCGGGTTGCCCGGCACCCAGAGCCAGCCACCCGACCAGGCTGTGGTGCCGCCAAAGCGCCCGGCCTTCTCGAGCACCGCCACCGACAGGCCGAGCCGGGCCGCGACCACCGCCGCGGTCAGCCCGCCCGCCCCCGAGCCCACGACCACGAGGTCGCACGCATCGGTCATCGGCGGCTTCTGGTCGGGCGCGGCCGCGTTCATGCCCGCCGCCGCGTATCAGCTGCCTGAAAATGGCGCGAGAAGGCCCGCGACGCGCGGCTCGCCTGTGACAGCTCCTCCGCCGCCGCCGCGAGGTCGGGCGCCATGGATTCGAGCCGCTCGGGCGTGGCGCGCACCGCCGGGCCGGCAATCGACACGGTGCCGATCGGCAGGCCGCTGTCGGGGTGGCGGATCAACATGGCGATCGCCGCCATGCCGGGGATGAAGCTGTCGGTGCAGATGGCGTGACCCGCCGCGCGGGCGCGGGCGATGGCCTGCATAAGCTCGTCGAGCTTGCGCGGCGCCGCCGGGCCGGCGCCGGGGCGTTCCAGCCCCTGGCGCATCACCGCCGCGACCGCTGCCTCGTCGCTCATCGCCGAGAGCCAGGCGTGCCCCCCCGCGGCCGAGGCCAGATGCACCACCTGTCCCTGCTCGGCGCCGGGATCGTAGCGCAGCCCCGACGTCGCGCCCTGCGCCACGCCGACCCAGGCCAGATCTTCGCCATCGGCCAGCGCCAGCCGGACCAGTTCGCCGCTGCGCGCCGCCAACCGGTCGAGAATCGGCTGGCTCAGATCCGGGATGCCGGTCTGCGCGAGAAAGGTCAGGCCGATCGTCGCCAGCTTGAGCGACAGCGCGTAATCGCCCTGGTCGCGCACCTGCCGCACATAGCCCAGCGTTTCCAGCTCCTTGAGCAACCTGTGCACCCCCGAAAGCGGCAGGCCGAGCGCCTGCGAGATCTCGCTGATCGATGCCCCGTCGGGCCGCATGGCGAGAAAGCTCGCCACCGAAAGCCCCTTTTCCAACGCGCTGCTCATCGGCGCCTCCTTGACCGTCATGCAATCACCATACGGAAAATCGCCCCATACTGGAAGTATTTTCTAAACTTGAATCACTTTCCGTTTTTTGATTAGGTGGTAGCAAGGAGCGATTCGCTGGGGAGGATGGGCATGGATGCGGATGTGAAAGAGCGGCAATACGATGTCGCGGTGGTCGGGTCCGGAGCCGCCGGTCTGTGCGCGGCAGTGATTGCGGCTCTGGACGGCGCCTCGGTGGTGCTGATCGAGCGGACCGGCCTGATCGGTGGCACCTCCGCCCTGTCTGGCGGCACCGTCTGGGTGCCGCTGAGCGCGCCGGGCCGCGCGATCAACCCGGAGGATGACCGCGAGCGGGTCTCGGCCTTTCTCGACGGCGCGGTCGGCGGCCATGGCGACCGCGCAATGCGCGAGGCGTTCCTCGATGCCGGGCCGGGCGTCATCGCCCGCCTCGAGGCCGAGACGCGAGTCGCCTTCCGCCCCTGCCCACGCCACCCCGATTACGAATGGGCGCCGCCGCACGCGACCCTTAACGGCCGCGCGATCGAGCCGGTGCCTTTCGACACGCGGCCGATGGGCCGTCTGCGTGAGGCGATCCGCCCGCCGATCCCCGAATTTACCATTCTCGGCGGCATGAACATCGACCGCACCGACATCCCCCAGCTGCTGGCCCGCTGGCGCAGCCCGTCGGCAATGATGCACACGCTGCGCATCGTCGCGCGCTACGGCCGCGATCGGCTGCGCCACGGCCGCCATACCCGGCTGGTGATGGGCAACGCGCTGGTCGCCCGGCTGCTGGCCAGCGCCGCCGATCTGGGCGTCGAGATCCGGCGCGACACAAGCGTCGCCGAAATCATCTCCGATGCCGGTCGGGTCACCGGGCTGGCGCTCGACGGGCCGGGCGGGGCCGAGAGGATCGCAGTGCGTGGCGGGGTGATCCTCGCCACCGGCGGCTTCGGCCGCGATCCGCGCCGCCGCGCCGCGCACCTGCCCGCGGCGCTCGGCCCCGACAGCCCCGCCGCGCCGGGCCATACCGCCGAGCTGCACCCGATGGCCGAGGCGCTTGGCGCGCACTACGGCACCGGGGGCGCGCAGAACGCCTTTTGGGCGCCCTGCTCGATCCGCACGCGTCGCGACGGCAGCCGGGCGGTGTTTCCGCATTTCGTACTCGACCGCGCCAAGCCCGGCACGGTCTGCGTCGACGCGCGCGGGCGGCGCTTCGTCAACGAAACGCTGTCCTACCACCGGTTCGGCCAGGCGATGCTCGAAGGCGGATCGGATACCGCGCATGGCTGGATCGTCGCCGACGCGGCGGCGATCCGGCGCTATGGTCTCGGCATGGTGCGACCCGGCGGCGACAGGCTCGGCCCCTATCTCTCTGACGGCTACCTGATCCGCGCTGACAACATCGCCGAGCTGGCCGCACGGATCGGCGCGGAGCCCGCGACACTCGAGGAGAGCGTGGCGCAGATCAACGCCGCCGCGCGATCGGGCACGGATACCGCCCTTGGGCGCGGCACTACCCCGTATCAGCGCCACAATGGCGATCCCGCCGTCGAACCGAACCCGACGCTCGGCCCAATCGCCACCGCGCCCTTCTATGCCGTCCGCCTGCAACCGGCGGATATCGGCACTGCCCTGGGCTTTCGCGCCGACGTCTCGGCCCGGCTGCTGCGCGCCGACGGCACGGTGATCGAGGGGCTCTACGCCGCCGGCAACGACATGCAGTCGATCATGGGCGGCACCTATCCGGGACCCGGCATCACCCTCGGCCCGGCCCTCGTCTTCGGCGCGATCGCCGGCGGCCATGCCGCCGCCCGCGCCGCCCGAACCAGCAAGGAGACCTCCCATGCCGCAGCTTGACGGCGAGACCATCCTCTACCCGGTGATTGGCGATCCGGTCGCGCAGGTGCGCTCGCCGCGTTACCTCACTGAGATCCTCGCCCGGCGCGGCGTCAACGCCATCGTGCCGCCGATGCAGGTGCCGGCGGCACGGGTCGCGGCGGTCTTCGACACGATCCGCGCGGTGCCGAACATCGGCGGCGCGGTGGTGACGATCCCGCACAAGATCCCGGCGATCGACCATTGTGACGTGGTCAGCGAGCGGGCCCGCTTTGTAGGCTCGGTCAACGTGATCCACAAAGATGCGCAGGGCCAGCTCGTCGGCGACAATCTCGACGGGCTGGGCTACATGGACGGGGTCGCGGCCCGGGGTTTCGACCCCGAGGGGCGCCGGGCGTTGCTGATCGGCGCCGGGGGCGCCGGCGCCGCTGTGGCGCACGAGATCCTTGCCCGCGGCGCCGCCTTTCTTGCTATCGCCGATCTCGACGCAGCCCGGCGCGATGCGGTCATCACCGCGCTCGAAACGCGCTTTCCGGGCCAGGTCGGCCCCGGATCCGACGACCCTACGGACTTTGACCTGATCGCCAATGTCAGCCCCTGCGGCATGCGCCCCGGCGATCCCTTTCCGGCCGATCCGGCCCGGATGCGGCGCGGGCAGTTCGTGGCCTGCGCGATCACCCGGCCCGAGGTCTCGCCGATGGTCGCGGCGGCGCGCGAGCTGGGCTGCGCCACGATGACCGGCGCCGGCATGTTCGAGGCCGAGGCCGAGCGGCTGGTCGATTACCTGCTCGCGGGGGCGGCACTGCCGCCGTCGCGCGCGGCCTGAGCGATTCATCGAAGGAGGAGGAGAAGATGAAAATGAGGACAACCCTGATCGGCGTGGCGCTGGCCGCGATGACCATGGCCGCCCCGGCGCTGGCCGAATTCCCGGAAAAGGAGATCCAGGGCGTGATCCAGTGGGGGGCCGGCGGCTCGACCGACACGGTGATGCGCTCGGTCACGCCCCATGCCGAGGAGATCCTCGGCGGCAAGGTGGTGCTGACCAACCGCACCGGCGGCGTCGGCGCGATCGCGATGAAGCACGTGATGGCCCGTCCGTCCGATGGCTACACGCTGCTGATGGGCGCCGAGAACCCGCAGATGTACAAGGTGCTGGGCCTCGCCGAGACCGACTACAACGACATGGTGCCGATCAACGTGCTGGCCCGCGGCATCCCGATCTTCGTCGCCAACAACGACGCGCCCTATGACGACATGGCCGGCCTGATCGCCCATGCCGAAGCCAATCCCGGCGCGGTCAAGGTCGGCTCGACCGGGCCGGGCGGCCTGACCTCGATCGTGCTGGCGATGCTGACCAACCAGGTGCCGCTCGACTTCACCCGCGTGCCCTATGACGGCGACGGCCCGGCGCTCACCGCGCTGCAGGGCGGCGCGATCGACGTGATGCCGGCGGTGCTCGGCGCGGCGATCGAGGGCATCCGCGCCGGCCGCATGAAGGTGATCGGCCTCGTCGACACCGAGACCCACCCTCTGCTTCCCGATGTCGCCCCGATCACCGAGACCCTGCCGGGGCTGGCCGACTACCTGCCCTGGGGGCCGTTCTTCGGCGTGTTCGTCAAGGACGGCACCCCCGACGATATCGTTGCGACGCTGCAAGACGCTTTCGCCGAGGCCGCACGCAGTCCCGAGTTCGAGGCGCTGATGGCGGACCGCGGCTTCAGCATCATGAATGCCTCGGGCGCCGAGGCCGAGGCATTCCTCGACGCCTATCGCTCGACCTCCTCCTGGATCGTGCACGAGGCGGGCTTCGCCAAGCGGTCGCCCGAGGAGTTCGGCATCCCGAAGCCCTGAGCGCAGCAGTCGGCATCGGCGGATTTGTCCTGTTTTCGCTTACAGACGGGCGATAACTGGAGTGGCCTGGAAACTGGACGCCGCCGCAACCATTTGCGGCGGCGTTTTCGCGTTGTTGTTGGCCATAATTGAGCCATAGCTCAATGGTCAACAAGCAGGTCGTCTGATCCGCAAAAAGGAGGTGCGCGGCGGGGCCAGCTTCAATCCATGGTCAACGAGTTGCCAATGGAAGCGCCGCTGATAGAGTGGATAGCTCCCGCTCCCGGCATCGTAATGTGCCACATTGGGTGCTGTTATGCTGAACCCATGTAAGGAGCCATCCATGGAACAGCCTAATCGACCGGCCAAGCTCGGAGATCGTCGGCGAAATCAAGAGGCTGTTCCGGGAGGTGCGGAGCAGGCTGTGACCTACAACTTCCGTGATCCCGCTTCGGGCCAATATCCCCTTAAGAACGTTCACCATTCCTCGAGGTTTTGACATGCAGCTGTCCACGTTCCGGATCATGAACTACCGCTCTATCCAGGACAGCGGCGAGATTTCAGCCTTCCGGATCACAGCTCTCCTGGGGCGGAACGAAAGCGGCAAGTCGAACCTCCTGCGGGCCCTGACCCATGTGAACCCTGTCGGAGGTCTGCAGCCTCTGAATGGCGTGAAGGACTTCCCTCGGAACAGGCGCCTTGAGCAATGCAGCGAGGATACCCCGGTTGCCGTTACAACGTGGATTCTGGATAAACATGAGCAGGACCACATTTCCAAAATCTGGCCATGTGCGCGGCCAAGTGAACCCATCAAGATCACGCGCTTCTACGGTGCAAAGCGAACCATATTTGTTCCGCGCGACGACCTTCCCTTCGAAAAAGATGCCATCGAGAAGGCCGTGCAGAAGATCGGTGCTAGCGTCAAAGCGGCTGCAACCAGGGTCGAGGACGCCGCAGCAAAATCGGTCCTCGAGGCGGCCGCCGACACATTCAAGGCCGCGGCCGCACCTCAAGAGGATCCTCAGGCATGGGCAACCGCCGCACTTGCCGCGATCGATATCCTCCAGACGGAACTGGCCAAGGCCGACGAAGAATTCACCGACAAGCAGGAAGAGGTCCTTACGAGCCTGCGGAAGAATGCCCAAGCGATTGCCGGAGACGAAAAGGCACATGCCACAGCCCGGAGTTGGCTGATGGAACACCTACCCTTGTTTGTCTACTTCGACGACTATCCGGAAATTCCCGGCCACCAGAACATCCCCGCGTATCTCAAGCGCAAGGCTGAGGGCACTGCGAACACCGCTGACGAGAATTTCGAAAAGCTCTGCAAGGTGGCTGGTCTCGACCCTACTAGACTGCAGGAGATTCAGAAGTCGGACACTGAACAACGGAACCAACTCGCGAACCGCGCCAGTTCGGTCGTTTCTGGAGAGCTGCAGAAGCGCTGGACCGACCGGAAGGTGAAGGTTCGATTCAATCTCGACGGCGACGACCTGCACACCTTCGTCTCAGACACTGCGAAGAGCTTCGATGTGGACGTGAACCTCAATGAACGCAGCCGCGGGTTCCAGTGGTTCTTCAGCTTCTACACCGCTTTCGCGGCGGATACCGACAACGGCGATAAGGACACCGCGATCCTGCTGCTCGACGAGCCGGGGCTCTACCTGCACGCTAAGTCCCAGGGCGACCTGCTCATCCACCTTGAGGACGACTTCGATAACCAGATCCTCTACACCACGCACTCCCCATTCATGGTGCCGACCAAGCACCTCGACTGGGTGCGGACAGTCAACATCGCCGAAACTGACGGGACCACCGTCACGAACAACCCGTCCGGCGACCGGAAGACCCTGTTCCCCCTGCAGGCAGCCCTTGGCTACGATCTGGCGCAAAGCCTCTTCGTAGGCGGGAGCAACCTGATCGTCGAGGGCGTGACCGATTTCTGGATCCTGTCGGCGGTGTCGGAATACCTGGCCTCCCAAGGCCGTCAGAGCCTCGACGAGAGCCTGACGATCACGCCGGCCGGCGGTGCCCAGAAGATCCCCTACATGGCAGCGCTGCTGGCTTCGGAGAACCTGAACGTGCTGGTTCTGCTCGACCACGAGAAGGATGCGCTCTCGACCCGGGAGGACCTCCTGAAGACCAAGGTTCTTCGGGAGAACAACATCCTGTCGATCGGTGATGCGTTTGAGGAGGACGTGCGCCCCAAGGATGCCGACATCGAGGACCTGCTCGACGCCTTGATCTACGAGAAGCTCGTCCGCGACAGCCATGCTCCCGAGATCGGGAAGAAGAAGCTCACTGTGAACGATCGCATCCCGCGGCTTGCCAAGCGCATGGAGCAGGCCCTCAAGGGGGTCGACGTAGAGTTCAGCAAGACCCGCCCTGCCCGGCTGTTCCTCGAGAAGATAGGCCAGTCGCCTGCGGACGTTCTCACCCCGGACGCTCTCGCCAGGTTCGAGCGCCTGATCGTTGCGATCAATGAGAAGCTGGCGCGTCACATCGCCCGGGATGCACGCGCCTTCCAGTGAGCGTATCGCGTTGGCAGCTGCCAACATGTGCCCGGAACAGGCCGCTTGAAGATTGACAGGATATACATAAATGAGTATCAAGACAAAGGAGGCATCGGTCAAGCCGTGTCGCTGGGTCGGGAGTTCGCTGAAGGACCTTCAGGATTTCCCAGACCAAGTTAAGAAGGACATCGGGACCGCCTTGAGGTTCGCGCAGGCAGGCCAGAAGGCCGGCAGCGCCAAGCCTTACAAGGGTGTCGGTTCCGGCGTCTTGGAGATCGTGGATGACCATGACGGTGACACCTACCGGTGCGTCTACCTCCTCCGCCTGAAGGGGGTCGTGTATGTTCTGCACGCTTTCCAGAAGAAATCGAAGACGGGCATCAAGACGCCGCCCAAGGACATCGAAATGATCAAGTCTCGGATCAAGCTCGCCGAGGCGGATTACAAGAAGAGGCCACTGCCATGACGGAAGAAATCACAGATAGCTCCGGCAACGTCTTCGCGGATCTTGGGCTCGAAGACGCCGAAGAGCTGAGTTTGAGGGCCGCGCTCGCGATTCAGGTCGCCTCCATCATCAAGCATCGTCACCTGACGCAGCGCGACGCCGGAGAACTCCTCGGCATTCCTCAGTCTCACGTCTCCAAAATCATGAACGGCAAGCTCGAAGGCATCACGTCCGACAGGATCTTGCGGATGCTGCTCAAGCTCGGTCGCGACATCGATATCGTGATTAAGAAGAAGAGTCCGAAGGTCGACCAAGGCCGTCTGTCGATCGCAACATCGAAGAAGCGCGTTCCGGTCGCGGCCTGAGAACTACTTGTTAATTTCCACCTAGAACTGACCCGGGTTTGCCATCGAGAACTGACCTACCTATGAGGTATTCGGATCAGTTAAGAGTTGGGTCAAGGCATGCGCGGAATCCCTCCTTCTTCGGGTGGACGCCTCTGTGCTGACCTTGAAGCGGAAGCTGTCATTTTTGGTTTCGAGCATGTGACTGCGGTTGCGCGGGATGGCCTGCTCGCGTGCGGCGGTAGGCTCGGTCACCTTCGGCGCTGCGTGGCGATCAGCAATGCATTCGCCAGGCTGAGCGCCTTCTCGAGATCAGTGAAAGCGCGCTCAATTGCCTGCGCCGAGGCTTCTCTCTGATCCCGGCTGTTGTTGCGGGCGGTTTCGCGCAGCTCGGCCGACGGCTTGGTAGCGTGCGCCCGTAGCCGAGCCCGCCTGACCGGCCGCACTGCCAGACGCGCACCCAGACTTGGCACTGCCCAGATCCGCGCCGTCTGGCGGCCAGTGATCTCCGTCAGCAGACCGAGATCCGTCATTTCACCCAGCAGGGTCAGCGCGGTGCGGATCGACACGCCGATCGATTCGGCAAGTAGCGCCGAGCTCAGCACCGGTGCGGTTGCGAAGGCCTGGACCGCGTCGGTCATGCGCGAGCGCCCGCCCCTGCCCTTCGCCGCCTCCTGCCCGCGGCGCAGCCAATCACGCGCAAGCGCGAAGCGCCCGATCTCCGCCTCGAAGACCCGTGCGAGACCGACGCCGAGATTCATGAGACCCACCTCGCTGCCAGGCGACCACGGCAGGAACTGCCTGTGGCTCAACGCGAGCGCTGGCGGCGAGACCCAGTGCGCATCGACCCGACCCGACAAACCCCGCAGGACGTCCTCGAAGTCGGTTCCACGCCCAACCCGGCCCCGCAGGCTGCTGTCGACCGCCATGAAGATCAGCCTCTCGACAATCGGGTTGGCACGCTGTGACAGCGCCGCATAGCTGGCTGCCGCCCGAGCCGCAGCCAGGATCGGCATGTCGCCGGGACCCACCCCTGCGAAGATGCCTTCGATCTCGGCGTCATCGAGCCGTTGGCCTTCGAGCTCATCGCCCGGATCCATACCGGGCTTCATTCCGGTGCCTGCCGCCCTTTCAAAGCGCCGCATGGTCTGGACAGGCCGCGCAAGGGGATCGCCCGGTGCCTTCAGAACGCGGATCAGGCTCAGCGCCAGTTCCGCGCCGGTCGGATCCGTATCTTGGCTTCCATTCTGCGCGATGCGTGGCAACAGGTCGCCCTCGGAGATCCGGATGCCTTCAAGACCGGCGCTCGCCACGGCTTCGGCGAGCGCAAGCTCCGAGCGCCACAGGTTGCCGACCTCGGGCTCGGCCCGGGCCATGGCCTCCAGGCGCGCGGCCAGAACCTCGGCCCGCATGAAGGTCGAGACAGCGCTTCTCGCCTTATCAACGCGATCGAGGGCCATCAGACAAACCCATGTTATGAGGAAAAATTCTCAGTTTAGATGAGGATGGATGGCCCCATTTTCAATTGTCTCGGTGAATAGCAGACGTGTTTCATCAGGCCCTCAATGGAAAGCTGTCGCGTTGCCCTTTAATCTGAGACGCGACGCGTTCGGCGACAATTTTTGCCCTTAATTGTGAGATACGGCTGTCATGGGGCCCCTGTTTCTCGCGCACCTTTGCGCTATGTGATCAACCGCGGCAAGCAATCGAGGCTCCTTCTCGAAGGCGCGCAAGAGAGCAACCCTTGCATAGTCGTCGATGCTTTTGCTGACGATGGCTGCCTTAGCCAAGGGATGAGATCGAGCGGCGGCGATTGCGGCGAGGCAGAACAGCCTAACTTCCGATCTGGGGTTCTGGACAGCGAACGACGGATCCCCGCGGAAGGTTTTGAGTGACATGGCAAAGGTGACTGCGCGCATTGCGCGCCGAAGTTGCTTGGGGCCGCGCGAGCGCGCGGCGCACTCAAGCATCTCTGCCCCGCGGCGCGCTCGGTATATCAGTTTTCCAGATATTTGTTCCTCACGGAGTTTGCCAAGGGTCTGCACAAGTCTCGTCCCGCAAACTTGGCAGTCAAATGCCCAGGCCCGCCTCCAATGCCTGAGCGAAAGACCCTCTCTGGCGCATTGCATGCAATGCTGGAATGGCATCTGAGCCGTCAGCGAGGCTTCTCGTGGCGTCATTGCCGGAAAGGTCAAAGATCGAACAACATCTGGGTTAATCCGTGCGGCGTTGGCAATCTTCGCCGCCGCAGCCGCGTCGACGTTGAAGTCCAAGGCGGTGCCATGCGCGGTATCGATTCTGAGATGAGCCAGTAGTTCCGCATCATCACAGTAGTTGGCCGCCGCCAGCCGAGACAACCAACCTGACAACAACTCGTCTGGCAGCGGCGCGACAGTCTTGGGCAGCGGGTGCGGCTTCACACCCGGGACTTCTGGAGCCGCCGATGGGGGTTCGCATGGCGCGACCAAACCGGCGTCCATTTTGCGATTGCGTCATCGGTGATGCATTCCTCGCCTGTGATAATGGCGTCGATGGAAAGATCCTTGACCAGAGCGAAGATGCGCGAGGTCACCCCACCGGTCAGTGCCAAGACCTGCTTGAGAGATTTGACCTTCAGGTTGGACTTCTTTTCCAGTGGCATGGCAGCAATAAGGGTCTGGATCATGTCCGAGAACTCGGCATCGTCGCGCCAGTTTGGCAGATGATGTTCGTCCAGCCGTCGGGCAAGCTGGATATCACCGCGAATAGCATCGACGGCCTCGCTGACCCCAAGGCAGACCAGTGACACCTCGAGTTCATTGCTGAGATACCGCAGGACATTGAGAAATCGGCGCTGTTCGCGGTGGGTCCCGGCCAAGAGATTGTGGACCTCGTCGATCATGATCATCCGCAGGCCAAGGTCGCGTAAGAGCGCGATGACACGGACTTCGAGGGAAGCCACATTTTGAGCGCGGGCGCTAAGAGCCGTCGCCGGGGCGCCGACGGCGGCCAGGATGTGCAGGTAAAACCGCCGTTCATCAGGTGCGGGCGGCGCTTGCAACAGCAGAAGCGGTGTGCGGGTGATGCCCGACGCCGGATCGTATTCTGGTGCGTACTTGCGCGACAGGTTTCGGGCAATCATCGTCTTTCCGATCCCGGAGGCGCCATGCACAAGAAGCCCAGGCATACGGGTTTGTCGTGGCGCTTCGATCATGCCCTGCAAGCGGTCCAACACCTGTTCCGCCCGAGGAAAGCCGATCCAGATATCCGATTGAATGAGGGCGATCCGGCCGTCTTCTTCAGTTGTCCCTGCCCTCAATTCACCATCTCTCCACCTTGAACAATGGGCGCGATGTATCACCCGTATCGATCGGGCGCAGCCCTTCGGTTGTCGAGACGGCCGAGTTCGTGCCCTTCAATGTCCCTTTTCTTTCACGGGTTCTGCGTTCGGCCTTCGTCAGGCCCCGGCTTTCAGCTTCGATCTGGCGTTGCTGTCGGATCAGCTCAGCCAGCACCAGCTCATTAGACCCGGACTTGCCAAGGGCACGGGCCTTCCTCATCGCTTCGCGATATTCCCAGAGCGAGACGGGCGGAATTTCCAGGTTTCTGTACCGCGCCTCAACATACCGGCCATCGTCCAGTTCGACCCAGATCATTGAGATATCGCGAGGATCGTAGCGAACGACCACCTTTCCATCCCCGCGCCCAATGTGGCCTGCAAGGGCATCGGACCAGTACCTTATCTGGAACAGATGGATGCCGTCACGCCTGATCTTGCGCAGTTCACTCGGCAGGAAGCTCACCTGAAAGGCTTCCATCTCGAAGGGGATGTCGCCTGTCATTTGCTCTGAGAGCGCCTCCCATTTGGCAACGGGCGTGCAGCCAAGACTTGAATGAATGCTGTTGTTGTAACGGCAGATTTCCAGAGCAAACCAGCGATCGAATTCGCTCAACGTCATCGTGGCCTTGCTTTCGGCGTCATAGTCGCCCTTTGCCGCGATCGAGGATTGCGTTGTTCCCGGCAACAGGTGAACGGCCCCCATCATGGTGCCGATCAACCGTTCGATGTGACCACCGAAGTGAGGACTTGCTGGCGGTCGATAGACCAGATCGATCCCCCAATCCGCACAGGCCGACCGAAAGGCGCGCGACCGGAAATCGCGACCGTTATCGACGTGGATGCTGTGCGGTTTGCCCTGTGCCGGCCAAGGAACATCGCACGCCAATTCCGCAAGAAGTTCCTCCTTGAGGGCCACCGCCTGTGTCAGGCAAAGCGCCACTGACAGACGCGAAGGTGCCTCGAGAGAGGTGTAATATCCGGTCACCATCCGCGTTGCGACGTCGATCGCCAGCGTGACCCAAGGCCGCCCAATTGGTTTGCGTTCAAAGCCGTCGACAAGAATGATGTCCGCCGGTGTATGATCAATTTGGACGATCTCCAGTGGCATACTGGCCTTGTTCTCACCTGTGACCGGCGCAAATTTCTGGCGGGCCGCCTTTGCGCCCTCTCGTGCCTTCGCAACTTCGCGGGCACCCATCGCATCCAGACGACGCTGAACCGTTCGCCGTGTCGGCGGTTGCAAGCCCTCCTGCCAGCAAGCGTTGCGGATTTCTGTCACGACGCGCGACAAGCTCGAACGCTCCCGGCGCAAGAAATAGCGGCGAAGGTGCTCCTCGATTACCGCTTCGACTTTGCTGGATATTAACATCGTCCCGGTCGGGCGGCCCCGTTTCCGCGGAGCCAGAGCGCTGGTGCGCCCACCCTCTTCCGCCAACCGTTTCATCCAACGCCAGACCGTCGCCCTGCTGACACCAAGCTCCCAAACGGCGTCATTGATGCCACGTTCCAGGCTGCCAGTCCCATTGAGATATGCCTGAACAAGAGGGCGCAGCACCGCGGCCCTGCGCGCCTCTTCAGCACCAACGGCAACGGAGTCTTCGCCATCATCATTCATCGATATTTGCCGCAAATGTCTGTGAACCCTGTCTCAGGTTTAAGGGCAAAAATATCAGAATTAAAGGCAAAATCTCATATTTAAGGGCAAAGCTCAGCCGTTGATTTCGTTGGATTTCCCATCTCACAATTAAGGGCTACGCGACAGCGGCGTGTTCGCTGCTTGACGGTTGTCTTCCATGGCAAACGGAGGAGGCCCATAAGCTCAGGCCGCCTCAAGCTGCCGCGCCTCAGCCCGGATGTTCAGGTAGTTGCCGCCGAGGATCAGCGTGGCGCCGATCAGCATCAGCGGCCCGATGGGTTCGCCGTAGAGCACCAGCCCGACCACCGCGATGACCGGCAGGCGAAGGAAGTCGAACGGCATCACCAAGGTTGCGGGCGCAAGACGCAGCGCGTTGGCGATGCAGAAATGCGCGCCCAGCCCGGCCGCGGCGATCACGCCGATCCAGGGCAGGGCCGCCTGCGAGGGGGCGGCGATATCGCCGTCGAACCCGGCGCAGGCAAAGCCGAGTACGGTCTGGCTCGCGGTCATCCACCACAGGATTGAGGCCCCCGGGGCCTCCGCGGTGAGGCGCCGGGTCAGCATGTAGGTGAAGGCGAAGCCCACGGCGCAGCCCGCTGCCGCCAAAAGCGCGGGGCTGAGCGGTGCGGCACCGGGACGCGCGACCATCACGATCCCGATAAAGCCGAGGATTGCCGCGATGGCGCGCGGCCGTGTCAGTCTTTCGCCCAGGATCAGCGGTGACAGCACCAGCACCCAGAGCGGTGCGGTGAACTCGAAGGCGAAGACCTGCGCCAACGGCAGCGCAGCGAGCGCGTAGAACCACAGGTTCTGGGCGCTGAAATGGGCGATGTTGCGCGCCAGATGGAGGCCGGGGCGGCGCGGTGTCACCTCGTGCCAGCGGCGCCCAAAGCTCAGGACGAGGGCGACGATCACCATGCCGATCAGTGACCGCCAAGTCATGATCTCGAAGGTGTCGAGCTCGATCGACACAGCCCGGCCCGCCACTGCCATCGAGGTGAAAGCCGTGACCGCCCCCATCATCCACAGGGCGGCATAGAGCGGCGCGGTCCCCGGTAGCCGGGCGATGCTTGGGGTCATTTCTGCGTGCTCCTCAACCGCCGCGTGGGTCCTCGGGCTGCACTAGCGCAGGCCGTGGGGCTTTCCCAGCTCTGCAACCTCGGGCACTGGGGACAAGACCGTCATCGCCGTTCAGCACCAGCCACAATTAGTGAACAACGATCGCTCGCTTATCTGCCCCAGCAGCCAGACGAGACGGAGCCGGCGCCTGCTGGTTACACCTCACCGTATCCCCGTTTCCCCCGCCCCGCCTGCGGAAGCCAATGGGATCCATCGTGAGACGGGATACCATGCTGCGCCCGCGAAGAGCATGGCGCGATCTGCACACAACGTCTGTTGTCACGGGAGCCTTTGAAAGTTTTGCGTGTCGGTGCCTGCCAAGACCGTATTGGGCGGCCAGCCTCAAAAACGGTGAGGCGGGTGTCATTCAGACTATCAATCCTCGGGGGGGTAAGCCGCCCAAAGAGGGCCGCTCCCAGGACGGAACAGGGGCGCGACCTAACCCTAGCGCGCAGACAGCACTGCTCACGAATGCCAAGGGGGGCCGGCCTCCCCCCTTGCGGATCAGAGGAGAGGCCGGGGCAGTTCCGGCATGGAACAGGAAGAAACCTACCCGACGCATGGCGATTGGCAAGGCGGGCGAGAAGGCACACCGCGCGATTCATGCGGCGTAGACCCTTGCGGTCGCTTGCACGAGGTGCCTCTTTGCCGTCCCTCCCACGGAGGCCGATCAATGCAGGAGCCGGATCCTTTTGTCTTGCCAGCTGTTCGGCAGGAGATCCTGCAACCGGAGATACCGAGATGCCCACCAAGATTACCGTCTTGTTCTATTCCACCTACGGCACCAACCACGGTGTCGCGCTTGAAGCGGCTCGGGCAGCGGAAGCTGCTGGCGCCGAAGTACGCGTGCGCCGTTGCCGAGAGACGGCCCCGGCCGAGGTGGTGAATGGCCAAGATGCTTGGCGCGAGCAACTCGAGCGGATGAAAGACATTCCCGAAGTATCGTTGGATGACATGGAATGGGCGGACGGCTACTTCATCTCCGTTCCAACCCGCTTCGGTGTACCCGCCAGCCAGTTCCGGGCGTTCGTCGACACACTGGGGCCACTCTGGCAATCGGGCGCACTGGCAAACAAGGCCGTGACCGCGACTACATCCGCACAGAACCCACATGGCGGGCAGGAGACGACGATCCAATCGATTTACGTCACCGCCATGCACTGGGGGGCTGTGATCGTGCCACCAGGCTATTCGGACCCAATCAAGTTTGAAGACGGCGGCAACCCCTACGGCTATTCCTGCACGCCCGGCCTGCTGGACGAAACGGGCAAGAAATCCGTGGCGTTTCAAGCGCAGCGACTAGTGAAATACGCCGAGAAGCTGATGCGATGAGGGGCGCGTCCTGAAGCAGGATGAGCTGGCTCGCCTCTCGTGGTTAATTCGCTCGACTGAATAGGCGCCTGCGCCTCCGAGGCGGCGAGCACAACTGCCTCAATGGTTTATACTTCTTCTGGGCGCAGGCGCGGTCCGTTGATCCTTGTCCTGAACGCGAAGGGGCTTCACGGCTCGCATGACCCGATGCGCTGAGCCTGATCCCGCTCGATATTACGCCACCAGAGGAATAAAAGCAGCGACGTGGCGATGATGATTCCGGGAACTTCAGCGAAAACCATCATCGCCGTGCCCCGAAGATCCAGGCGCAAGAGCGGGGAACAGAGGGCCGCATCGGCATCGGAATGATGTTGCTCTTGTAGGTTTTGCACCTCATGGGCGTCCCTAGCGAGGGGGGCTCCATGTCAACGGGGGCAGCTATCAACGTTTCCAGCCTTGGATAGCTCCCCCCCGGAACTCAGTCCGCGCTGTCGATCCCTATAACGAGGCTCCAACCAGACTGGTCTTTGTTGAGTAGACGCCAGCGACAAATCCTGCTCTCGGCAAGAAGATGACCGATCACGCTTAGGCTGGAAATCCATGGGGGTCGTGCAGCCGCTAACGTACTCGATATCCCTCAGGTCGCTTGGCCGGTTCCGGATCGATCTCTCGTTGAATAGCCCCGCGTTTCTTAGACGCCCTCGTGCCTCAGTTTCTGCTGCCGCTCGAAGTCGACGGGCGACAGCATTCCGTTCCGCGCGTGTTTGCGCTTCGGGTTGTAGAACATTTCGATGTAGTCGAACACGTCCCGCCGGGCTTCCTCACGCGTCCGGTAAGTCCGGCGCCTGATCCGCTCGCGCTTGAGTAGGTTGAAGAAGCTCTCTGCGACGGCATTGTCATGGCAGTTGCCACGGCGGCTCATGGAATGCTCCAAGTTGTGGGCTTCTAGGAAAGCGGCCCAGTCCATGCTGGTAAACTGGCTTCCCTGATCGGAGTGGATCAGCACCTTAGCCTTCGGCTTCCTCCGCCATATGGCCATGAGCAGAGCCTGGAGAACGACGTCGGTCGTCTGGCGCGACTGCATAGACCATCCGACCACGCGCCGAGAGAACAGATCGATCACCACAGCGAGGTAAGCGAAGCCTTCCTGCGTCCGGATGTAGGTGATGTCAGTCACCCAAACCCGGTCTGGAGCTTCCACGTCGAACTGCCGATCCAGGGTGTTGTCGACGACGACCGACGGCTTGCCGCCATACTTGCCGGGGCGGCGCTTGTAGCCGATCTGCGCCTTGATCCCGGCCAGCCTGGTCAGGCGGGAGACGCGGTTCAGGCAAATGCTTTCGCCCTGTTCGACCAGGTCATCATGCAGCTTCCGCTGCCCATAGACCTTACCGCTCTCGGCCCACGCCGCCTTCAGAAGCTCGGTCTGCCGCTCGTCCTCCCGAGCGCGTTTGCTCAGCGGCGCCTTCAGCCACGCATAGAAGCCGCTCGGCTGGATGCGCAGGCACCGGCACATCGCCCGGACGGAGAATTGCCCGCGATGCTCGGCCACGAACGCGTATCTCACTTTGCATCCCTGGCGAAATACGCGGTGGCCTTTTTTAGGATGTCACGCTCCTCCGACACCCGTGCCAGCTCCTTCTTCAAGCGCCGGATCTCGGTGTCCTTCTCCGCCTCTCCGGATGACGCCTTCGCGAACTTCTTCTTCCAGGCGTAGAGCGAATACGGGCTGACCCCGAGCCGCTGCGACACCTCCCTGACCGGGTAGCCTCGCTCGGTGATTTGTGCGACCGCGTCCCGCTTGAACTCGTCGCTGAACTTGCTGCTGCTCATCATGGCCTCCTTGCCTCAAAATTAGCGAAGAAGGCGTCCACAAGACACGGGGCTATTCACGTCACGTCTTCCAAGACGTCTCACCGCCAAGCCGGGCCATAGGGATGGGTATTACTTCGCGGCTCAGGACTGACTGTGGTTTAGTGTGCGAGGTGATGGTTGAAAAACCACGCTCAGTCTCAGTGTGAATAGGATGGGCATCGAGATGAAAGGTCGTGGTGGAGTTGCCGACTTCAACCAAATCTCACGCCCCCCCGGATCAGGCCCGACAAATCTCTTTCCAGTCAGCATGAGAAGCAGAGCGAAGACTACTGCCAGCGCGCCGCCGTTTCCTTGCCGCTAGGACGCCCCCGGCGGTAACGGCCGGCCAAGGAAATCTCTCGACACTTGGCCGGCCGCTTGTCGAACGGACTGGCGCATCAGATCGACGTTCGACCCCTACTCGCAACCATGTCCACTCGTACCTCCTGACCGTAGCACGGGCTTCGCCGTCTCCCTTTGATCTTGATCAAAGAATTTATCAGGAGCACTACATCGTTGGGCAAGCCGGAGCCCACCTCTCAGGACGAAGGGGAGGCAGGGAACGAACCGACGGACTCGACATCGTAGTCCCGACAGGCGGTCATGATCGTGTCGTCATCGATTGGTGCGTCGGGATCCTTGGAGTCATCAGGTGCCGTGGAGATGGCCCGGTAGAATTCCCCATGCCGAGGTGTTGTGAAGAGGAGGTAGTGCGCTGTGTCGCTTTCGACCCGGAAGCCGTGGACCGCGCCAGGAGCGAAATGAACGAAGGCCCCCGCAGCGGCCATCCGGCAAGGCGAACGTTCGAGGAAGACAGACAGCACTCCCTCGATCACATAGAGGGACTCGACGTCGGCGGGATGCCGGTGCAGCGGCACAGTCTCGCCGCAGCGCGCAGTTTCGTCGATCAAGGCAAAGGCGCCGCCCGTCGTGCCGCCTGTGGCGAGGAAATGGGTGCGTGTTCTGCCGGAGTGCCGCAGTTCGGCCCGACCGGGCTCAAGGAAGTAGGCGCCGAGGGCTTGGTCCTGATCCAACATCATGGCCATGGATGTCACTCCTTGAACGGCCCTTCTGGATGACGCACGGCCACCCTGCATCGGGTTTCGATCAGAAGGAAATCATAGCACGAGCTGGATGGGGACAATGCTCCGGATGCGACACCCTGCTGTCGGGAGAATGCAGCGAATGGGAGGTCCATGCTGCCCCAGCTCCTGCCCCGTGCCCCATCCCAGATCCAGAAAGAGATACAGGGCCCCCGCCTTCACTACCGAAAGGTGGCGAGGGAGTGGGCGGATGCGCGGCATGCTCCACATCGTTTGCTCAAGTCCCAAACCTAACAGACTTTACGTCACCTTACTCCTGTATTACGTAGGTTACGTACCTTTCACATAGGCATGCGTAATGACATCTCTCCTACATGTGCCCCGCGTCGAGGATGCCACCCGCATTGCCTCACTGCTGACCCCTGATCCGCTTACGGGCTCGCTGGCCGGCTTGTTTCTCGCAGCGCCGCGGCGAACGGGGAAGACTACCTTCTTGAGATCGGATCTCATCCCGCATCTCGATAGCAAGGGCTATGCCGTCATCTATGTCGACCTGTGGTCCGATCGGTCCGCCGATCCGGCCGACCTCATCATCTCTCGGATCAAGATCGCGCTGGAGCAGCATGACGGCCTGATCTCGCGCATGAGAAAAAAGAGCCCTGTCAACCGGGTCGGCGTGCTGGGCTTCTCTGTCGGGCTGAAGGAGAGTGGACCTTGGTCAGGCACGATCGCCGAGGCCCTCGAAGATCTGATAAAAGCGACGGACAAGGACCTGGTCGTCATCATCGACGAGGCGCAGCAGGCGGTCGAAACCGATGCCGGGCTCAACGCCATGTTCGCATTGAAGGCCGCACGGGACGCAATCAACCAAGCACCGGGCGATCGGCACCTTTACCTTCTGATGACCGGTTCGCACCGCGACAAGCTGTCGACCCTCGTACAGAACCGGCAGGCCCCGTTCTTCGGCGGCATCGTGAGACCCTTTCCGCCGCTTGGATCCTCCTACATTGCCAGCATGGTCGCGCGCGTGAACGAGTCCCTTGCCGACAGCGCGAAGCTCGCTCCAGAAGATCTCGAAGCGGCTTTCGAGGTCGTCGGGCGGCGACCGGAGTTGCTGACCGACTGCCTGCGCGACTTGATCTTCGCGCCGGAGGGTGCCGGGCCGGAAGCACTGAGACGCATTGCATCCGAACGCAAGGTTCAGACCGAGATCGACACGCTTTCCGAGATCGCCTCCATGACCCCTCTTCAGCAGGGGATCTTGCGGATCATGGCGAGGAAGGGGCTGGCATTCCAGCCGTTCTCGGAGGAAACGCGCGAAGCCCTGAAGGATGCCCATCGCGGTCGAATGCCCGCCGTGACGACGGTCCAGACGGCCCTGTTGGCGCTGCGGGAGAAGGGCTTCGTCTGGCGTCGGGAGTATGGCCAGTACATTCTCGACAATGCGGACATCGCGGTCGCCCTGGCCCGATCGGACGGCGACAGACCAGGCGTTGTCGGCCTTCAACCCTTCAATCTGATAGTTGAACGTCATGCCGCAGCGTCAGGTTGCCCTCCTGTCTTTTGCGAACGGAAGAGAGAGGCGGAGCGGAAAGGTTCTCCCAGCGGTATCACCGTCGTCCGCCTTCTTGAAGGGTAGCAGCAATCGGGGGAGGTCGACCACGGGAATGCCCGAAAATAGCTAGCATACTTCCGTCCGCCCCGTTGCCATTTCTACCAGGTTTCGTGCAGTATTCGTATGATCGAGCGAGATGCCGCCCTTGTCGCCATCTTGGGCCTTGCACTGGTCTCGCTCGGTCACCCCTGTAACGGGCTATTGCCGGGCGATTAGATAGTCACCTTCGGCAAGTCAGGGCAAAGCATTTACACGACCAGCTCTTGCCATACGCTTTGCCGGCGAGTTGGTACTTTTCAAAGATGGCAAAATTCCCGATCGAGGCTAGGTCACGGTCATGCTTTGCCCAAAAATGCTCGCGCAGATTATTAGCTTTTATCGCGATATATCAACAAAGGGCGCCGGCCCCATGATAATGCCTTCTCGCCGAGAGAGATCTTCAAATAAACACAACCTGTCTATCGCAGGTTGACCCCGACATGGTCGGTGGATCCGTGCCTTAGCCAACATCTTTGCCAAGCCAAAAAGCTGAGAAGAATGCGATGCAGCCAGCTTACCCATCCAGGTGACCTAAACCTATGGCACTCATAGGATCTTACTCTAGCGTCCGCCATCTTGTTGCCGCAATTGGATGTGGGTGTGACCTGTACGAAAGAATAACAAGCATGAGGCAGGACGCGTAACCCGTTGTTCGGCGAGTGATCAAACAGGGTCGGCGTTTGGATATCAGGGCGTGACAGGGCTATGAGCATTTCCTACGCCATGCAGACCGGCGTGAGCGGTCTGCGGGCGAATTCGACGGCGGTGGGCCGGATTTCGGAGAACATCGCAAACGCCAACACCGACGGCTATCGGCGCAGCTTCGTGCAAATGGTCACCACCAGCACGCTGAGCCAGAACGGCACGGTCGCCCCTTCGGGCGTACGGGCGGTGCAGGGCTCCGAGATCTCGACCGAAGGCGCGCTGCGCGCCACTGACCAAGCAACCGACTTGGCAATCGGCGGTCCGGGCTTTTTCGTGGTCTCCAAGCAGCCGAACGAAACCAACGAGGCGAACTTCATGCTGACCCGGGCAGGCTCCTTCCTGCCCGACGAGAACGGCAACCTGCGCAACGCCGCGGGCTATTACCTCGCGGGCTTCCCGTACGATCAAACCGCGAGCCTCGGAATGATTGATCGCAACCAGTTTGGCGATCTCAAGACCGTCAACCTCGGCAGCCTGTCGCAGACCGGCTCTCCCACCGGCGTGATGACGATCAGCGGCAACATCCCGGCCCAGCAGACCGGCCTGGCGACACCGGGCGAGCCCTTCCTGAGCTCGGCGGAGTATTATAGCCCGTTGGGTGCCGCGCAGCGGATGCAGTTCTCCTGGCAGCCCGGCGCGGTCGACAACCAATGGACCCTCAGCTTCAACGGCGCCGACGGCACCCAATACGGCAACGTCACGGTCGATTTCCATGACAGCGGCCCGCTGGCTGGTGCGCCGCGACAATACTCGAACGCAACCACCACCGCCAATCCCCCGGCGAACTTCGCGTTCAATGCCGGAACCGGGGTGGCAGTGTTGACCATCAACAACGGAGCAGTGCCCCAGAACTTGGCAATCAACATTGGCGCGCCCTGTTAGTGCCGGACGTATTCTCCCCAAAAGTGCCGTTTGAAAATTCCCCAGCTTACCGGGTTTGAGCGCCAAGCTGTGGGGGGCATGCCCCCCACAGCTTGGCAGCGGCCACATCGCATCACCTGATCATGCCGACCGGAATGGAGGCGACGGGTGATCAGACTTGGGGAAGTTGTCATGATCCATGACTTGAAACGGCAGGGGCTTTCGATCTCTGCCATCGCCCGCAAGGTCGGGCTCGACCGCAAGACAGTGCGCAAGCACCTGGAGGTCGGCGTGACCGCACCGGTTTACGGTCCGCGCGCACCGCGGCCGCGGCTCCTTGAGGGGTTCGAGCCCTATCTGCACGAACGGATCCTTGCCTATCCCGACCTGTCGGGACGGCGGCTGCTAAGGGAGATCCGTGGAATGGGGTATGACGGGGGCTACACGGCCGTCACCGACTACCTTCGCGAAGTGCGTCCGGGTCGGATAAAGCCCTTCGAACGCCGCTTCGAAACCCCGGCCGGTCGTCAGGGTCAGGTCGACTTCGCCCAGTTCCGGGTCGAGTTCACCGATGAGCCCGGCGTGGTGCGGATCGTCTGGCTGTTCACCATGGTGCTTGGCCACAGCCGCTGGCTCTGGGGACGCTTCTGCGCCACGCAGGACCTGCAAACGGTGATGCGCTGTCATATCGATGCCTTCACCGCCATGGGCGGGGCACCGCAGGAGCTGCTCTACGACCGAATGAAGACGGCGGTGATCGACGAGGACGCCGAAGGGGTGATCACCTACAACAGCTCGCTGGTCGCGCTACTCACGCATTACGGCGCGCTGCCAAGAGCGTGCCGCCCTTACCGGGCCAAGACCAAGGGCAAGGTCGAGCGTCCCTATCGCTATGTGCGGCAGGACTTCTTCCTCGCCCGGACCTTCCGCAACATGGACGACCTGAATGCCCAGTTCGAGGACTGGCGCACGACCATCGCCAACTCCCGCCTCCACGCAACGACCCGGCGGATCGTCAATGAGCATTTCGCCGAAGAGCACCCACATCTGACCGCGTTGCCGGTCATCCCCTACAGCGCCGTCTTGACCGTGGAGCGGCGCGTGAGCCACGAGGGCATGGTTTCGGTGGGCGGCAATCTCTACAGCGTGCCGGACGCCACCCGCAAACGCGTGGTCGAAGTCCAGAACCATCCGCGCGAGATCCGCATTTTCGAGGACCGCGTGCTGATCGCCGTGCATCCGGTGCTGGAGGGCAAGAACCAGCGGCGGACCGATCCCAGTCACCGCAAACCCGTGCCGCCGAGACCGCCTGAGCTTTTGATGCCTGCCATGCCAGGACGGGTGACAGAGGTGGGGCGTCGACCGCTCGCCTTCTACGATGCCGTCGCCAAGCGGATGGCCTCAGGCGAGGGGCTGCGGAAATGACCGAAATCCTCGACCGCATTCGTGCCAGCCTTGTCGGCTTGCGCATGACCCGGGCGCTCGAGGCGCTCGACCATACCCTCCGCCGGCTCGAGCGCGGCGAGATCACCGCCATCGAAGCCATCGACGGCCTGTTGGCGGAGGAACATGTCACGCGTGAAGGGCGCAGAGTGACCGTCGCGGTGAAGACCGCGCGACTGATGCCGATCAAGACGCTCGAGAGCTTCGACTTCTCCTTCCAGCCTTCGCTCGATCGCGGGCGAATTCTGGCGCTGGCGCAACTCCACTTCATCGAGCGGGCGGAAGTCGTGCATCTGCTCGGCCCTCCGGGCACCGGAAAATCCCATCTCGCAACTGCCTTGGGCGTCGAGGCCGTCAGGGCCGGCAAGCGGGTCTACCGCGCCAGCCTGGCTGAGATCATCGACGCGCTCAGTCGGGCCGAGCGCGACGGCCGCTTGCCGGAAAAGCTCCGCTTCTTCAGCCGCAACAGCCTGCTCATCGTCGACGAGATCGGCTACCTGCCCATCACCCCTGGTGGCGCGAACTTGTTCTTCCAGCTGGTCAATCACCGCTACGAGAAGGGCGCTATGATCCTGACTTCGAACCGCGGCTTTGCCGAATGGGGCGAAGTGTTCGGCGACCCGGTCGTTGCGACCGCGCTGCTCGACCGCCTCCTGCACCATGCGATCGTCGTCCAGATCGAAGGCGCTAGCTACCGCTTGCGGGCCCATGCCGACCTCATGCCCGAACATACCCGCGCTCACGCTGCCATCGCGCCGCCTCCGCAGCCAAAACGCCGAGGGCGCCCCCCGAAAGACGGGAGGATCGATCAACTGCACGGCTGATCACCGCACCCGGAAACTGGGGAATTTTACTTCGGCACTTCTGGGGAAACTTCAGGCGGCGTTGACACGCCCGGGACCTATGACGGCATGACCCAGTTCGCGGGCGACTACTCGCCGCTCAAGATCAGCGCCGACGGCGCCGAGAGCGGGGTGCTGGTGCGGACCGAAATCGACGAGCGAGGCGACGTCTACGGTGTGTTTGACAATGGAAGCCGCAAGCCGCTCTACAACATCCCGCTGGCCGAGGTGGCCAACCCCGACGGCCTGCTCAAGACCGACGGCAACGCCTTCCTGTTGTCACGATCCTCGGGCAAGTTTAGCCTCAACCAAGCGGGCGAGGGTTCGGCCGGGACGCTGACGGCGGGCGCGCTCGAGAGCTCGAACGTCGAGGTGGCTCAGGAACTCACCGACCTGATCAGCACCCAGCGGGCCTATTCCTCGAACGCCAAGATCGTGACCACCGTCGACGAGATGCTCGACGAGACGACCAGACTGAAGCGCTGAAGGGGATTAGGCCAAAAGAGGCAGGACTAGGCGTTCGCGGTCGCTGTCTGGCCGACTAACCAAGTCTCCATGACAACCTCCGTGGCACTTGGCCGTTAAACTCTGGTTTCCTTTGCGATGCTCCGTGCCAAGTCGGATATTGCTTGTCGCTGAGTTACTGGCAGGGTCATCACCATGCCCAGCAGTTGAGCAGCTTGTCGATCGATCATGAGTGTCGGCGAAGTGTCGGATAATTCCAGACCGTCGTAGAAATATGTCACCTGAACATCGAGAGCTCTCGCGATGTCCCAGAGGCGAGAAGCTGCCACGCGGTTCGTTCCGAGCTCGTATTTCTGAATCTGCTGGAACTGCACTCCAACTTTGTCGCCTAGCTGCTGCTGCGTCATGCCTTTGGTCCACCGGCGGTGACGAATGCGATGACCAACGTGGACATCAACGGGATGGCTCATGTTCCTCTCCTCGAACTGCGACTTGGATCATAGCCCTAACGCAGCTGCCTTCGGACGGCAGAGTATGGATCGGGCTGCGAATGTCATCACCTTAGGTGAAACCCGCGCAAAATATGCAAGGCTGGTCTACCTGCGATGTTGCACAAAGCAGCCCCGGGCATGACTTCTCCCTTTACCGCCATTCTTCAGCGGACGGCTTCGATCTCGGCCCTGCCAAGGGCCGAGAAGCGGTTCATGATGGCGATGCTGATCTGGATTTCGGCGGTCTGGCGGTCGGGATCTCGTGACATGATCCTCTCGCGGAAGAGCTTCAGGCGGTTTATCTTCCTCGAGCCGACTTCGGACGTGGTAGCCTGCCCACTTCTTCCAGGGCGCTCGCTCCAGATGCCGGGTTGCCCGCAGGATCTTGCTTTGCGCGGTGGCAGCGAAGCAGTCTTCCTTCCAGGCCCGGCCATTGCGCCGGATCGGTATGACAGCGTCGGCACCTCGGTCGATGACGGCGCCATGGCATCCTCGTGTATCGCAAGCACCGTCTGCGGTGACCGTGCCGATCGCCTCCTCTGGCGGGATCTGCGCCAGCAGCTCCGGCAGCAAGGGGCTGTCGCCTTGGCGGCTCGAGGTGAACTCGACCGCGCGCACGTCCCCGGTGCCTGCGTCCATGGCAATATGAACCTTCCGCCATTGCCGCCGGCGTGACGGGCCATGCTTGCGGGCCCGCCATTCGCCATCACCCCGGAACGTGATACCGGTGCTGTCGATCAACAGGTTCAGCGACTGCCCGGACGCGCGATATGGGACCTGCACCGCGATCCGCGCCTGCCGGCGGCACAGCGTCGAATAGTCCGGAACCGGCCAATCCAGCCCCGCCATCTGGATCAGGCTCCCGATCAGCCCGACCGTCTGCCGGAGCGGAAGCCCGAAGAGCACTTTCAGGGTGAGGCATGTCTGGATCGCAGCGTCTGAGAAGGTCTCGGGCCGCCCACGCTTGCCGGTCCTGTCAGCGTGCCAGACCATCTCGGGATCGAACCAGACCGACCGCGAGTCGCGCTTGCGCAGCGCCGCGTTGTAGTCGGACCAATTCGTCGTACGATAGCAGGTCGGGGAATGCTTCTGCATGCCCTCGAGCTGACCGTCAGCGCGCGCTCGGTGAATCCCCTTTCACCGATATGTGCAAAAGCGTCCATGCTCACCTCCCCGAGGTTGAAACCGCCGGACTAAAGCCGGGCAAGCCAATACTTCAATCCGCAGCGGCATTACTCGAGAGAGAAGCTTTACAGGAAAACGGCCCGGGAGGTGGAAGCCCGGGCCGTCCTGAGTCACTTGCTCTTGGGTAAAGAGCATTCCATGTTCAAGAACTCTACCACAAAGTTAGCTGCCTGGAACAGGCTCTTTGAACGGCCGCCTTCAACTTAAGGCCACCAAATCCCACCCTTTTGGACAAACACAGCCTGCTTGAACGCTGACTTCGAAGCAGATTGCAGCGAGCAAGATCGCTCACCTCGCTGCTGTGGTCCAAGGTCGGGTCTCAGAGTAATTATCCACTAACGCTATGCTAAACTAGAAGAAAGACTGGTCGCAGGTCGGCTATGATATCATGCGCATCTGGATTTCGCCAAAGGCGCTGATAATGCTGATCTCTGGAAATAGCGCCGATTTGATAGCGATCCCCCAAGAAAACAGGTGCGATGCCCAGTGCAGCCGGACCGTCTCCTGCGCATTTCTTTCGATTCCATGCCGGTGCCGCGGAAAGAAGGGCTAGCCGATTCCTTCTTGGCCAGCCCTTCAAGAGTAGTTCAGACCGGAACGAGATTACTGGGCATTCACCTCGCCATCAGCATTGGCATCCGCATCGGCGGAGCCATCTTCTTGGCCTTCGGCCTCCATATCCTGCTCTAGATCGGCATCTTGGGTCTGCTCGTCGCCAGCATCATCTTCGACCACCTCGCCTTCTTCCTCACCATCCTGCCCGTCGGAATCCTCACCCTCCTCAGTTGCCCCTTCAGTCTCCGTATCATTCGGATCGATCGCCGGTTCGTCCTCGTCGACTGTGTCCCGCTCCTCATCGTCGTCCGATGCCGAGCGAGATTCGGGATCCTCCACTTCAGGGGAGGGAATAGGTTCGATGACCACTACACCGTCTATCACGCCCTCGGGCACCGCAAACATGACGGTCACCGGCGCGCCGTCACGCATCACCGGAGCATCGACATCGGTCATGTCTGGTCCGAAATCAAAGGTGCCGTTGTCGTTGCTCTCGACATGCAACATGGCCATCAACTGAGTTCCGGCAGACAACGCTTCCGGAATGATCACAGCCACATCGGCATTTTCGCCCGCCGTCACCGGGGCATGCCCCAAGGCCTCACCGGCCGTGCCATCGGCAGCAACGGAATGGACCACGATGTAGCCGTCCTGCAGAGCGGTGATGAGCGGGAATGTCACCGTGGTCTGTCCATCCGACATGGACATCTGCATCATCGCATCTTCGGTGACCACGATCATCATCTGGTCATCCTGCGCCAGAGCGCCTCCTGCCATCAGGGCGGAGAAGGCGGCCGCGCTTGCAATAGTCTTGATCATTGGAGTCTCCATGATGAAACTGCGCGCATAACTCGCCACCGTCGGCTTGGTTCAGCAGGATGCTCAGCATGGTCATCGCTGGCGCTGCGCGCTGACCAGCAGCGCGCTCGCCTTGTCGATTGCGGTCTCAAGATCAGTGAAAACGCGCTCCATCGCCCGCGCCGAAGCCTCTCGCTGATCCCGGCCATGGCGGTTGGCCATTTCACGCATCTCGGCCGATGGCCTGACAGCGTGCCCCTGCAGCCGAGTCCGTCTGAACGGCCGCACTGCGAGGCGCCCGCCCAAGCTTGGCACTGCCCAGATCCGCGCCGTTCGACGGCCGGTGATCTCCTTCAGGAGACCTAGTTCGGTCATCTCGTCCAAGAGCGTCAGCGCGGTGCGGACTGACACGCCGATCCTTTCAGCAAGCCGCGCCGAGTTTAGCACCGGTGCGGTTGCGAAGGCCTGAACCGCATCGGCCAGGCGTGAGCGTCCGCCCCTGCCCTGTGAAGCGTCCTGCCCGTGACGAAGCCAGTCGCGCGAAAGCGCGAAACGCCCGAGTTCTGCTTCGAAGACTTGGGCAAGACCGGTGCCTAGATCCATGAGCCCTGCTTCGCTCCCCGGCGACCAAGCCAGGAACTGCCGGTGGCTCAACGCGAGCGCTGGCGGCGAGACCCAGTGCGCATCTACCCGACCCGACAGACCCCGCAGGACGTCTTCGAGGTCGGTTCCACGCCCAACCCGGCCCCGCAGGCTGCTGTCGACCGCCATGAAGATCAGCCTCTCGACGATCGGGTTAGCACGCTGTGACAGCGCCGCGTAGCTGGCCGCCGCCCGAGCCGCAGCCAGGATCGGCATATCGCCGGCACCCACCTCTGCGAAGAGGCCTTCGATCTCAGCGTCATCGAGCCGTTGGCCTACAGGCTCATCGCCCGTGGTAAAGCCGGACCCCTTTCCGGTGCCTGCCGCTCTCTCGAAACGCCGCACGGCCTGGACGGGCCGCGCCAGAGGATCTCCAGGCGCCTTCAACACGCGGATCAGGCTCAGCGCCAACTCCGCACCTGTCGGATCCGCGTCCTGCCCTCCATTCAGAGCGATGCGTGGGAGCAGGTCGCCCTCCGAGATCCGGATGCCCTCCAGACCCACACTTGCCACGACTTCGGCGAGTGCAATCTCCGAGCGCCAGAGGTTGCCAACCGCGGGTTCGGCCCGGGTCATGGCTTCCAGTCGTGCAGCCAGTACTTCGGCTCGCAGGAAGGTTGTAACGGCACTTCTCGATTTTTCGGCGCTGTCGAAGTCCATCAGCTACGCCCCTGTTGTGCCCCACAATTCCTTCCTTACTTGAGGATTAATGACCCTATCTTCAATCGTCTCAGTGACGATCAGACATGTCGGAATGAGTTCTCGGCAAAGCGGCATTTGAGGAGCGATCATGTCCAATCCGAGAACGCACTACACCGGAACAGAAGCGTTAGCTTCGTTCCGCGCCTTAGAGGGAAAGGTATCGAAGCGTGTCGCCTCCCCTCCCCTACCGCCTCGGCCGCGGCCCCGCGTCTATTGCAGGCGTCTTCAAACGACCGTATTCCGTAGCCCGATCAAATTGGAGTGGGGCGTGCTATAGCGCTCAAGCCTACGACAGCGACGCCGCGGCCCTGTAGACGCAATAGGCAGACGTCCATGGCTTTAGATGCCTTGTGCCACCGGCTGACACGTGAAAACGAAACATTCTTGTTCAACCTGAAGGCATAGGGCTGAACGCAGCAGCAGTCTTGTTGCTCTACGTGGCAGCTGTGTGGCTCTTGCAGGCAATGAAGCGACCACCAAAATTTGGCCATCAGCCACCTCTAAGTCATTGATTGCTGGTGGGGCCAAGTGGGCAAAATCCGCCGATTTGTCCTTTTGACCACCAATTCGTGACCATCGAAGGCAACGTCGAAAATTCCAGATGCTTGCACTACTTTCTAAAAACATAGGCCACGGTTTCGATCACTGCAAACGAGAAAGGCCGCCCATCGGGCGGCCCATCAAATCGTCTTTTTTGTGACGCGCGATTAAGCATCAAGGCAGTTCGAACGTCGGGATATCCTGTGCCCGATACATATCAAGGCCGATATCAACCTGACCGAGGACTGGTCGCACCCCCCGCATTTTGAGCCGCTTCACCACGTCTTTTTTCTCGATGCCGTTCGCATTGGCGACACGGATCTCGGTCGTATATTCGGACGCGAAGGCCGCGACATGGTCCTCGCTAAATCGGTAGAAACGGTGCTGTCCGTTTTGGCCATTGATCACGATGGGCTGAAGTCGGGGGCTTTCCTCTCGATGCACCAAATCCCATCCCGTGGACTTCGGAAGTTTCAGACGCGCGAAAGCATCTGAAGCAGAGATTCCGGGCAAATGCTCCGCCTTCGCCGTTCGAACTTCGGCCGGATCGACGAGGATAGCGGCATAGCCTTCCTCACCCTGAAGTCGCATGACGTGCTGAAGGAAGCCACCGAGCACGAGATGCACGATTTCTATGCACGTCAATTTTGCCTTCTCAGAAGCTTTCGAAATCGGGACCATCTGTTCCGGTGCCTTGTCCATGGGCCGTGCGGAACTGCGCAGGGCAGTCAGGAACCTGTCGATATCTTGGTTGGCGATGGCCTTCCGGGTTCGCCCGGGGGCTTGGAACCGGCCATCCGCGATCGGATCGAGCATACCCTCGTCGACGAGTTGTCCGGCCTGTGGGCGGCTGCAATTCAACGCCGTTGGTAGCGATTTCATCTTTGTCGAGCGCTGGATTGAAGACGCGACACGCCGTCCGGCAGCGGCATCAAATACGCAATAGGGGGCGCCATTCTTTGCGGCCGGGACGAGCCCGTGGGCAGCAAGGACGTTTCGCAGCGTCCGCGGATTGAGGCCTGTCTCCGCTTTGAGCGACTCCACGCTGTGAAGCCGACGCTCCTTCAGCGTTTCGCCCAGGATCGTCGTGCCAGCAGCGATCTCCATTTCCGCGAAGATATGCTCCCGCATGATGCGCCGGATGTCGCCCGGATCTTTTGTATTCTTTGGCGACGCCAGCCACCTGTAGGGCGCTCCAAGGACATTCCCACGATCAGGTTTACCCCCTTGTTGGAGAAAGTCGGCCTGAACGTTGCGGAGCGCTTCCCGTATGCCCTCTTCTCCTTTTGCAGTGACTTCGTATCCGGCGCGGCCAGCCGCGTCCCATTGGCTCTCGACGAGATCACCGGACGTTGCTTTTGGTCCGAATTCGAGAAGCACTCCGAGTTTCTCGGTGGTGCGAACAGCTTGTTCGAGCGTCTGACTGTCGAGCCACGACGGACCCGGCGCTCCTTCAAGGCGCGCGACGACATAATTTTGCAATGGCGACGGAGATCTCAGCGCAGCCCCGTCTACCAGCTCATCCAGGGCATCGGCGCGCTCCGGCACCCGCAGGGCCAGCTGGTGAAACGAGTCGTCCCACGCAACCTTCTTTCGACGAACAAGCTCAAGGCCATGCACCGGACAGGTTCGAAAAGGTCGAAGCGTCCAGAGAAGTCGGCCTTTTCGGACCAGGGCAGGATCGCCGCCGAGTTTATCATCCTCGCGCAGACATGCCGGACAGAAGACTGTGTAAGGGCTGGCGAAGAATTCTGCGCTGAGTAGGTTCCCGCGGAGATCGAACCAACGGTTTCCAAGGCTTTGAGCCGAGTTGCGCCGAAGATCAGCCACGTCGACGCCCGCAACGGTGGCCAGACGTTCCAAGGCATGATCCTTGCAGCCCAACAACTTACCACCCTTTATTTCGATGTCGCGAAGAAAAGGGCCGAGCGAGGTGCCTTGAGGTGCTCCCCGATCCTTGGACAGGATCTGGCGCCTTCTAAGCTACTCTTAGCTCCTGCTGATCGGGTTGTATGGTGGGGTTTCTCTGCCAGTAGACCACTGCTGGCGGCTGGCCGCCATGGGCGGAATGCGGGCGCTTTCGATTGTAGAAATCGATCCAGTTCCTGAGCCCCGCCCGCGCCTCCGAGCCGGTCTCCCAGGCGTGCAGGTAGACGCACTCGTATTTCAGGGTGCGCCAAAGCCGCTCGATGAAGATGTTGTCGAGGTAGCGTCCCTTTCCGTCCATTGAGATGCGGACGCCGGCGCGTCTGAGCACGTCGGTCCAGGCGAAGGACGTGAACTGGCTGCCCTGATCGGTATTCATGATCTCGGGTAAGCCGAACCGCTGGATCGCTTCGGTCAGCGCCTCGACGCAGAACTCGGCCTCCATCGTGTTGGACAGGCGCCAGGCTAGCACTTTCCGGGTGTGCCAATCCATGATCGCCACGAGATAAAGGAAGCCGCGCCGCATGGGGAGATAGGTGATGTCGGCGCACCAGACTTGGTTGGGCCGCTCCACGCGCACTCCCCTCAGCAGGTAGGGGTATCGCTTGTGCCCCTTGGCAGGCTTGCTGGTATTAGGCTTCTGGTAGATCGGCATGAGGCCCATGAGCCGCATCAGCCGCCGCACCCGCTTGTCGTTCACTGCGTGGTCCTCGTTGCGCAGATGCCGGGCCATCTGCCGCACGCCGTAGAACGGCGTTTCGAGAAATTGTTCGTCGATCAGCCGCATGAGGTCGAGGTTCAGCTCGGTCTCGCCGGCTGGCCGGTAGTAGAACGACGACCGCGAGAGCGACAGCAGCCGGCACTGCCGCCCCACGGACAGGGTCGGATGGTCTCGCTCGATCATGCCGCGCCTCACGTCCCGCCCCAAGGCTTGAGCTTTCTGGACAAAAAATCGTTGGCGACCGCCAGCTCACCAATCTTGGCATGCAGCTCCTTCACCTGCGACTCGTCGACTTCGGGCGTCTTCTTTCCGCCCCGCTCAAAGACCCCTGAAGCGCCCTCGAGCAGAGCCCGCTTCCACTGATGGATCAGCGTGGGATGCACCCCAAACCGGCTCGCCAGCTCGGCGGCCGTTTGTTCGCCCTTCAAAGCTTCCAACGCGACCTTGGCCTTGAAAGCAGGCGCGTGCTGCTTGCGTTTCGACATCTCTGATCTCCTCGTCGGTGAAGATCAGCAGACAGCAGATCGTAGCTTACGTCAGTGCCCTGAAATCGGGGAGCACCTCACTCTCGCTGGCGCCGAGGCTCTGGGTGGTTTGTCGGACGCTGGTTCTCCTCTCGCTGGGTGTCTACCGCCGAGCAAGGAGCCATACGAAAAAGAGCCCCCCGACAAGGCCCGTCACCACGCCGATCGGGAGGTCCTGCGGCGCCATCACCGTTCTGGCGAACAGGTCGCACCAGATCAGGAACACCGCGCCGAGCAGAGCCGAAAGCGGCAAGACGCGGGCCTGGCTGCCGCCCACGACCATACGGGCGACATGCGGGATCATCAGTCCGACGAAGCCGATCACCCCGGAGAACGCCACCATGACCCCGGTCAGCAGGGCGCCCGCGACAAACACCTCGAGCCGGAACCGCGACACCGCGATACCCAGGGTCGCGGCGGTCTCGTCCCCGATCGTCATGGCGTCGAGATCCTGCGCCCTGAGCCAAAGCCACGGGCCGCAGAGCGCGAGCACGAGGGCGGGGAAAGCCAGATGCGACCATTGCGCCAGACCAAGACCGCCCAGCATCCAGAACAGCGCGGTGTGCGAGGCGCGCGGATCGCCGAGGAAGATCATCGCGTTGGCCCCGGCCATCACGATGAAGGACACCGCCACTCCGGCGAGCACCAGCCGTTCTGCCGAGGCCGCGTCCGCGAGACGTGCCACGCCGAGCACCAACGCCATCGCACCGAGGGCGCCGGCGAAGGCGAAGATCGGCACGGTGGCAAGGCCGAGGATCATCCCGGTGTGCAGCAGCGCGGTGATCGCGCCGAAGGCCCCGCCGGAGGAGATGCCGAGCAAATGCGGGTCCGCCAGCGCGTTTCGCGTGACGGCCTGCAAGACCGCGCCCACCAGCGCCAGCCCCGCACCCACAAGCCCGGCAAGGATCGCCCGCGGCATTCTCAAGTCCCAGACGATGGCCTCGTGACCAGCCGGCCAAGTGACCTGGACCAGGCCCGGCATGAGTTGGTTCGCGATGACACCCCAGACCGTCCGGGCCCCAACGGACACCGCGCCGACACCCACGGCGAAAGTGAAGGAGAGCCCGAGCGCCAGAACCGCAAGCCCGAGCGCGGCCGGAAACATACGCGCCCGCCGGGCCGGAGCCCGGCCTGCGATCGACAGGGAGATATCCGTCATCCCCCCGCCTCGGCGAAGGCCCGGGCCAGCACGCCCACCGCCTCGATGTTGCGCGGGCCCGGCGTGGCAGCCACATAGTCGAGGGTGACGAAATTGTCCTCACGCACGGCGGTCATGCCCGCGAAGGCCGGGTTCGATATCAGGAATTCGCGCTTCTGGGCGGCGGTGACCTCGCCGTAATCGACGATCAGGATCATCTCCGGATCGCGCGCGATCACCTCCTCCCAACCGACCGTCGCCCAGCTCTTCTCGAAATCGTCCACGACGTTGACGCCGCCCGCCGCTTCGATGAGCGCGGTGGGCATGGCGTAGCGCCCGGCCGTGAACGGCGTGTCCTCGCCGCTGTCATAGACGAAGACGCGAAGCGGCCTGGCGCCGTTCCCGGCAGCGTCCTTCTGCCGGGCGAGATCCTCGCGCCAGTCGGCTACCAGCCCCTCGGCCCGCTCCGCGACGCCAAAAATCGTCCCGAGGTTGCGAATGTCGGTATAGAGATCCTCGAAGCTCGCCTTGGGCTTCTCCATCACATGCGCGCAGCTCTCGGCGAGTTCGTAGACCGCGATGTCGAAAGGCGCGAGCGTGTCGGGCGTCACTTCGCCGCCGACATTCATGCCGTAGTTCCAGCCGGCAAAGTAGAAGTCGGCATTTGCCCCCAGCAGCACCTCGCGGCCAGGATATTGCGGCGATAGTTCCGGCAGCGTCTCGACATCGGCGCGCAGCCGCTCGTCGAGGGTCTTCCATCCGGAGACACCGGTGTAGCCGACCATGTGATCGCGCAGTCCGAGCGCCAGCATCATCTCGGTCAGGTTGACATCATTCGACACCGCGCGCTCCGGCGCGGCTTCGAAGGTGATCTCCCGGTCGCAGCTCTGCACGGTCACGGGGAAGGCCTGAGCCGCGGCAGGGGCGGCCAGGAGAAAGGCGACAGGAAGGATTCGGAAAGTCATGGGTCAGTAGGTCCGTTCAGAGGCGGCGAGCGAGTAGGTGAAGCGGGTGCGCCCCGAGGGTTCGAGGCGTTCGCGGCGGGCGGTAACGGAAAAAGCGTGGGCCACGGTCGCCGCATCGAGTGCGACATCCGGCGTCCCATGCGCGATTATCTGACCGCGCGAGAGCACCAGCACCTCATCGCAAAGATCGAAAGCGAGGTTCAGGTCGTGCAGGCTGGTGACGATGGTGACATCGAGGCCACGCAGCATCTCCAGCACCTCAAGCTGGTGGCGGATATCGAGATGGTTGGTGGGCTCGTCGAGGATGAGCACCTGCGGCTCCTGCACCAGCGCGCGCGCTACCATCGCGCGCTGTTTTTCTCCGCCAGACAGCGTGCCGAGACGGCGCTCGGCCAGCCCAGCAAGGTCGAGCCGGTGCAGCGCCGCTTCGACGATTCCGGCCTCGCGTGTGCCGGGACCCGAAAGGCCGCGGCGATGCGGCACCCGTCCCAGTCCCGCGATCTCACGCACACTCAGCGCGAAATCCGTCGGTTGCTCTTGGAGCACAGCGGCGACCCGGCGCGCAGCGGCCCGAGGCGTCATGCGCCACAGATCTTCGCCACCGATATGAACCTTTCCGCCATGGGGCCGATGAAACCGGTAGAGCAGCCGCAGCAGCGTCGACTTGCCGGCGCCGTTGGCGCCGACGATGCCCAGCGTCCGACCGGCGGCCAGCTCGAAGCTCACGCCCTTGAGGATCGCCGGCCCATGACGCGGCCCCCAGCTCAGATCGCTGGCGGAGATGGACGCGGCGGTCATTGCCGAACCCGCAGAGCGGCGTGGGTCACGCGGGGCGGGAACACCACCTCGGGTTCAATCCGGAGCGACACGCGGCCGCGCCGTGCGCGCCAGACGACCCGCCGGCCGCAGCCGTCGAGCCGCGTCGTTCCGGTCAGCTCGAAGCCGGGACCGGCGGCCACGGCAGCGAGGTCGACGGCCCGCCCGAGTTGTCTCGACAGTCTATGGGCGCAGCAACAGCTTGCTCGCGAGGTCGCGCCCGCTTTGCAGGTGGTGTTCGATCTGGTCCGGTCCATGCAGCCCTCCGCGCATTCGCGGGGCTTGCGCACAGAGGGACCGGCGATTTCGGTGCGGCAGTTGCCGACGAGCCATCATGGCCTCCTGTCCGGGACACCCCGCCCGGGTTGAGTGACATCAGCGATGGCAGGTCTCCTGACTTGCGGGTCTACGCTTTTCCGAACCTTCCCGGGCTGTGGAACCCAGTGGTCTTCTCGGAAACGCTCGCCGCTCACAGTTGCGGGGGCAGTCACGGATTCGGCGCCTGTTGGCTACACCTCACCGTATTCCCTTTTCATCCCGCGTCGCCCTCAAGGGCCAACGGGAACCATCACCGCAAAGGGATGGCACGCTTTTCCCCTCGAAGGCAATGTCCAATCACGTGCCGGGGGCATCGAAGGCAGGTGATCTTGGAGGAGCGCGTATGCCTGCAATCGGGAGGGTCCGGGTTCTCGGCTTAGGCTGTCCTTGCCCAAGCCGCTAAGCCTCTGACCAAATTCGGAATGCGGTGGAGGAGCGATGTCTGTTTGCCACTGACTGACGGACTGTCAGCCTGCGAATGGCATGCCAAGAAAGGCGATGAGAACTCCAAGCACACCAAGTGCTGCGAAGCCTGTAGCGCCGGCGACGCGGCCAGAAATCCAGTAGCCGGCCGCCGCTACCGCGCTTTGCAGCGCGTAATATCCAGCGAAAGCCCGAGAGGCGATGGTGATGATCTCGAAAACATTCGCAGACCATGTCAGAACGAGACTGATGCCGGCCAGAAGAACGTAGCCGGTTCGCGGGGCGATCTTGCCGCCCGTGAGTTCGTGCAGAAGGCCGCCCGAGCCGGCCGTGTCGGCCACTGCCGCACTGAACTGGGCGGCCAATGCGGCACTTACCAGAAGTGCCGGAAGCACTGGCGCAACCAATTCCATGAGCGAGATGATGGCCGTCTCCCTTTGCGGGATCGTTCCCGCGGGGAAAAGAAAGCTCAGAAGAAGGATGTAGACCATATAGATGCCGGCGGAGACCCACTGCGCGCGGCTCATGGAGGCGATCCGGGTCTGTGGATCATAGTCCTCGCCAAGGTAGCGGGACGTTTCGAAGCCTTGGACCGTAACCAGTAGCCCGAAGATCAGCCACACCGCGTTCCAGCCAGTAGTTTGGATCGGGTTCAAGATTAAATCGCCCGCGGCGAAGCGATCACCGAAATGGATGCCGAGGCCGAGTAGGAGGCCGGCGATGATGGCGAGCTTGAGAGACACGGAAATCTTTTCCAGCCCCTCGAGCGCGGAAAAGCCCCGCGTCCAACCTATGAATGCGATGAAGAGCAACGCGGCAGTGGCAACTATCCGGGCCGTGGCCGGATCGTCATGCGCCGTAAGGCTGACGGAAAAAGCACCCAGCAGGTTCAGGTAGTAGGCGACTGAAACTGCGTAGGCCGTCGCCAGAACCCATGAGGCCGCGCGGTCCAGAACTCGTTCCGCCACGGAGCGCTCTCCGACCTCCGCAATCCGAGCGATATTACGGCGGATGGCCGCCCCGAACAGAATTGCCACTGTGCAAAGCGCCGCCATTGCGATCGGAGCCAGATACCCGAAGCTGGCATCGAGGATCGGACCGATCACGAGAAACCCGCTGCCGATTATCGAAGCGAGGGGTGTCACGGTAGCGCGCCACCCCTTCGAATCGCTAAGACGCGGATGGAAGAGGATGGCCGCGACCAGGCCAGTCGTGGCGATGATCGCGGCGTTGTTCATCCGCTGCCGGCGGGGTCGCGTTTGCCGGCAGCGATGGTCGTGCCGGTCCACGCGGGCGGGTCCGAGGCAGGGAAAGACTCGAGGCAGGCCTCGAGCACGGGGTCCTCAATATCGTTCTGCTCGCCAGCGTTGCTGTTCCAAGCCACCGATGCATCGCCGCCATCCGGAGCAGATGCAATCGTCGGGTGACGCTTGGTCTCGACACCGCGAGTGGCCGCTGTGTCATGACCTTTTTTGCCTGGAGCCTGTTCCCACCAATAGCGCTGTGGAGCGATGCCGGGGTCCATAGCAGGTGCCTCGAGGACGACATACTTCCAATCGTTCCGTTCGGCATGGGCGATGGCGCTGTCCCGATCCGGGAACGTCAGGCGGATCGGGCGGTAGGCGTCCGCACTTGCGGTCCAGCCCATCAGCGGCTCGATCTGCGGCGGCCTGCTCGGTTCGAACTCGAGCACCCAATGCCGGGGCCGCAGCCCGCGCTGCTTGACCGATCGGGCCGGTCGGTAGATGACCGCCATGGGGACATCGGCGGACCGAAGGTCGGTGCCGGGGATCTTCGGCCGGAATGGCGGGCGGTTGTGACGTTGTAGCCGAAACATTGCATTCTCTCCTTTCCCTTACGCGGTTGCACCCGCGTCTGCCTTGAGCCCGCGGCCGCGCAACTTCAGTCCCAGCAGGATCATCACGACGCCGAAGATTGCGGCATAGACGCCGAGGAGCCAGCCGAGGGCCAGAAGGCTTTCCGTCGGGCGGATGGTCAGAAACCACACGACCACGACACCCAGCAGCACCGAGAGGGCTCCGCTGAGACCCAGCCAGATCTCGCCTTCAATCTCCCTGCGCAGCCGGATCGCCGTCGTGATCTCGAGTATGCCCGAGAACACCGACCAGAAGGCGATGCTGGCCCAGAGGAAGACGGCGAGCACCAACGTCGCGACAAAGGGCGTCACCAGCACCACGAGGCCGGTCAGGATGCCCAGGACGCCGCTGACCGCAAGCCATCCCCAGCGTTCACCTTTGCGGATATTCCGCACCGCCGAGATCAGGCCGAAAACGCCATCTGCGAAGGCGAAGGCGCCGAAGACGAGGGTCAGGGTAAAGACCGCCTCGGCCGGCATCAGCCAGGCCAAAACGGCGATGATGAGCGCAACCATGCCTCGCAGAACGAAGGCCCACCAGTTGCGCGACAGAGTGCAGACCGTGTCTGCATCGAAAACCTTGTCGGTCATGGCGTTCTCCTCCTTTCGGTCCCGGCGGCACCCGGGCCGCCGGGAGTTTTCCCATCACTTTGTGGGCGCCTCCTCGGGCGCGCCGCCACTTGCACTTGATGCGTCAGTCTCTGCCGCATCATCTTTCGCGTCGGTGTCTTGAGTATCCGCCTCGGGTTCCTGACGCTCCAGTTTGTCGAAGACGATCTTCTGTTCGTCGCTCGACCAGGAGACGCGGACACGGTCGCCATCCTCGATCCGGCCGCCCAGCAGTTCGCGGGCCAGTTCCGTCTCGAGTTCCGACCGGATGAGACGGCGCAATTCGCGGGCGCCGAATTCGGGCCGGAAGCCCACGGCGGCGAAGTGATCGACGACGCTTTCGTCGTGCTCCACCTCCACGCCCTGCGTGAGCGCCGTGCGGGCGACGCGCTTGAGTTGCAGCTCGACGATCTGCCGGATCTCCGACTGGTTCAGCGAGTGGAACACGATGATCTCGTCGATCCGGTTGATGAATTCCGGCCGGAAGTGGTGCCGGAGCACCTCCATCAGCTCGGCTTTCTGCTTGGTCTCGTCGAATTCCTTCGTGCCCCGCTTCTTCAGGTTCTTCTGAATGATGTCGGAGCCGAGGTTCGAGGTCGCGATAATGATAGTGTTGGTGAAGTCCACCACACGGCCCTTGCCGTCGGTCAGGCGGCCATCATCGAAAACCTGAAGCAGGATGTTGTAGACGTCCGGATGCGCCTTCTCGATCTCGTCGAGCAGGATCACCGAATAGGGCCGGCGCCGCACGCGCTCGGTCAACTGGCCGCCCTCGTCGTAGCCGACATAGCCCGGCGGGGCGCCCACCAGCCGCGCAACGGCGTGCCGCTCGCCGTATTCGGACATGTCGATGCGGATCATCGCGTCCTCGTCGCCATAGATCGTCTCGGCCAACGCCTTGGCAAGCTCGGTCTTGCCGACGCCGGTGGGGCCGAGGAACAGGAAGGTCGCGGTGGGTGCGGAGCCCTCCCGCAGCCCAGCACGGGCGAGCCGCACGGCATCGGAGACCGCGCTGATCGCCTCGTCCTGTCCGATGACGCGCTCGTGCAGCCGGTCCTCGAGTTTCAGCAGTTTCTCGCGCTCCTCGGTGGTCAGCTCGTTCACCGGAACGCCGGTGATCTTGCTGACGATCTGCGCCACGTGATCGCTCCGGACCTCGGCGGTGGCCGAAGCGCGGTCGCGTTTCCACGTCTCCAGGAGTTCGTCGAGCTCGGCCTGCTTTTCCTCGAGCTCGCGTTTCAGCTCACCCGCGCGGTCGAACTGCTTGCGCGCAGCGGCATAGTCCTGCTCACGCTTGATCTGCTCGACCTCGGCCGACAGCTCCTGCACATCGACGGGCCGGGCCGTGGCGGAGATCTTCACCCGCGCTGCGGCCTGGTCGATCAGGTCGATGGCCTTGTCGGGCATGAAGCGGCCGGTGATGTAGCGGTCCGCAAGCTCCGCCGCGGCGATGATCGCCTCGTCGGTGATGGTCACCTTGTGGTGCGACTCGAGCGTGTCGCGCAGCCCGCGCAGGATCATGATGGTCTGCGCAACCGTCGGCTCATCGACATAGACCGGCTGGAAGCGGCGTTCGAGCGCGGCGTCTTTCTCGATATGCTTTTGGTATTCGTTCAGGGTCGTCGCCCCGATCAGGTTCAGCTCGCCTCGCGCCAGCGCCGGCTTGAAGGTGTTGGCGATGTCGAGCCCGCCTTCGCCCCCGCCCTGTCCGGCCCCGACGATGGTGTGAAGCTCGTCGATGAACAGGATCAGGCTGTCTTTCTCCTCGGTGATCTCCTTGAGGATCTTCTGGACACGCTCCTCGAACTCGCCGCGATATTTCGATCCGGCGACCATCGAGTTGATGTTCAGTTCCACCAGCCGCTTGTCGCGCAGCGCCTCGGGGACCTCGCCGGCGACGATGCGCTGCGCCAGACCCTCGATGATCGCGGTCTTGCCGACGCCCGGTTCACCGATCAGCACGGGGTTGTTCTTCTTGCGCCGAGCCAGAACCTCGATCGTGGTCTCGATCTCGCGGGCCCGACCAATGACCGGATCGAGCTTGCCCTCGCGGGCGAGCTTGGTCAGGTCGCGGCTGAATTCGTCCAGGTCGGGGGTGTTGGATGGTGTCTCCACGCGGCCTTCTTCGGCACCCTTGCCGACCACCTTGGTGACCTGCTGGCGCAGCGCCTGCGGCGTGAGGCCCAGCCGGCGCAGGATGTCGGCGGCCAGACCCTCGCCTTCCTCGGCCAGACCGATCAGCAGGTGTTCGGGTCCGACATAGGAGTGACCGAGCTCGTTCGAGGCGACGAAGGCACGGTTCAGTGCGTCCTTGACGCGGGGGCTGACGCCGATCTCGCGCTCGGGATCGCTCGAGTCGCCCTTCTTCGCCTCCTTCTCGATCTGCCGACGCAGATCGTCCCCGTCGATCTTGACCTGGTTCAGGAGCGTCCGCACCACCTCCGACCCGGTCAGCGCGAGCAGAAGATGCTCGGTATCGACTTCGTTCCGCCCGAATTCGTGGGCCTTCTGGGCGGCGTCCTGGAGAAGCTTGTTGGCCTGTCCGCTCAGGCGATCGGCAAGATTGATGCCGCCACCGGAGCCACGGCGGCCGGCGGGGCGGATCGGGATGGTTTCCCCGCTCGTTTCTCCGGGGCCGCCAAGCAGGCCATTACCAAACCCGCGGTCCCCGAAAAACTCGTCGAAGAGGGAGCGTCCGCCGAAGAGGGATTCCAGCGGCGAGGCGGTGCGCCCCTGCCGTCTGGCAAGCTTGCGGTAATCTTCGTCGCACAGCTCCATTGTCCGGCGCTCGCCATTCGACACGACTTGAGCGCGGAACACCGCCGGGCGGGTTTTGCAAACATCACAGATGCCATGAGCCATTGGCTTTCCTCCTTTGTTCATCCTTCATGTTGCCGTCGAGCGGCGCGGTTTCCTTGTTCTGGATCAAGCTGCCTTAGGCGCCTTGGGCGATTTCACTTGTTTCGCGATGGCCTGAAGGCCGGGTTCATCCAGGGTTTCTCGATCGAGCAAGCTCTTCGATGTGCTTTCCAGCAGCGTGCGGTTGGTCTCGAGCAAGCTGACCGTTTCGTCGAAGATGCGCTCGATCACTTCCTTGACCGCCGCGTCCATTCGCTCGGCCGTCGCCTCGCTGTAGCGCCGGTTGAGCCAGGACGACTGATCCCCGGTGCCGAGGAAGCCGGGACGGTCGGTGTCATAGCTGACATGGCCGAGGTCCGGGTCCATGCCGTAGCGTGCCACCATGGCGCGGGCGATGTCGGTCGCCTTCACCAGATCATCCGCAGCGCCCGTGGACAGGTGATCGTAGATGATCTTCTCGGCAGCGCGCCCGCCAAGAAGCACCGCGATCTTGTTCTCGAGCTCCTCGCGGGTCATCAGGAACCGGTCTTCGGTCGGCCGCTGGATGGTGTAGCCAAGCGCCCCGATGCCGCGCGGGATGATCGAGACCTTGTGCACCGGATCGACCCCGGGCAGGGCCATGGCGACCAGAGCGTGCCCCATTTCGTGATGCGCGACGATCTCGCGCTCGCGCGGGTTCAGCACCCGGTTCTTCTTTTCCAGCCCGGCGATGATCCGCTCCACCGCATTGTTGAAGTCGTCCATCGACACCGCGTTGGCCTTGCGCCGAGTGGCCAGAAGGGCCGCCTCGTTCACCAGGTTGGCAAGGTCGGCACCCGAAAACCCCGGTGTCAGCGCCGCGACCTTCTCGGCATCGACATCCCCGCCCAACGTCACCTTTTTCATGTGCACGTTCAGGATCGCGACGCGGCCCTTCTTGTCCGGCTTGTCGACCAGCACCTGGCGGTCGAAGCGGCCGGCGCGCAGCAGGGCAGGATCGAGGATCTCGGGCCGGTTGGTTGCGGCCAGAAGCACGATGCCGGTCGAGGGATCGAAACCGTCAAGCTCGGTCAGAAGCTGGTTCAAGGTCTGTTCGCGCTCGTCGTTGCCGCCGATGTGCTGGCCGGCGTTGCGGGCCCGGCCGAGCGCATCCAGCTCATCGATGAAGATGATCGCCGGAGCGCTCTTGCGGGCCTGCTCGAACAGGTCGCGCACCCGCGCGGCACCGACCCCCACGAACATCTCGACAAATTCCGAACCCGAGATCGACAGGAAGGTCACGCCAGCCTGCCCGGCCACAGCGCGGGCCAGCAGCGTCTTGCCCGTCCCCGGCGGCCCTACCAGCAGGATACCCTTGGGCACCCGGGCCCCGAGCTTGCCGTATTCTTCGGGATTGCGCAGAAACTCGACGATTTCCTCGAGCTCCTGCTTGGCCTCGTCGACCCCGGCCACGTCTTCGAAGGTGACGCCGGTCTCCTTTTCCATATAGACCTTGGCGCGGCTCTTGCCGACTTGCATGAAGCCACCGAAACCCTGCTTTTCGGCGAACTTGCGAAAGAACAGCATCCAGAGCGCAAAGAAGACAAAGGCGGGAACGACCCAGGAAAGTATTGCGCCGAGCCAAGTGTTTTCCGGCACACCGGTGATTTCGACATCGGCCGCGTCGATCCGTTCGAGAAGAGCGGGGTCGACGATGTTTGTGACAAACTGGTTGCGGCCGTCCACGGGCGCGTCGAAGACACCGCTGATGTGGTCCTTGCCGACGGCAACCGACTGAACCCGGCCCTCCTCGAGATAGGTCTCGAACTGGCTGTAGCTGATCTGGGCGATATCGCGGGTGCCCGCGATGATGTTCTGGATAAAGATCACGGCCATGAAGGCCAGAACCCAATACCAGATGTTGAACTCGGTTTTCTTCTCCATCGCTTCACCCTCCCTCCGATAACGATCAGGCTGCTTGCGAACGGCTTTCTGTCAGTCGCGTCTTGATCTTCTGAAGAGAGCGCTGAAGCTGCCGGCGCTCTGCTTCGCCAAGGTCTTGAAGAACCTCCTCCCGCAGTGCCTCCCCGACCGACTTCAGCCGTTCGAGCAGATCGCGGGCACCTGGCGTGACGGCCAACAGGTTCGCACGGCGGTCTTCGGGATCATCATGGCGTTCGACCAGACCGCGTTCCTGGAGGCGGTCCACCAACTTGCCGGTCGCTGCCGTGCCCAGTTCCAGTCTCGCAGCAAGATCAGACTGTGTCAGCATCTCGTTCTGCTCGATGATGCCGATGGCCATCCAGCTCACCCGCGTCAGGTCATACGGCCGGAGTGCTTCGTCGATGCGAAGCCGCAACAAGTGCGCAGCGTCATGGAGGAGTGAGCCGACCACATCATCCTTCTTTCGGATCATCTGCTAACAGCCATTCTCTTTACATAAATAATGCATGCATATCATATGCGTGCGTGAGATGGGGGCTTGCGCGTCGCTGTCAAGGCCAAGGGGTGAAAAATCTTTCGGCCGAACGAGAGGAAGTAATGAATTCAGCCAAGCAATGGCCGATACTCGGGCCATGTCGCCTTCCGTGCTCCATCAAACCCGTAACTTGGTGCAATCCATGCTGCTGATTGGCGGCATGGGACTGATAGCTTGGGCGGTCGTAGCAACGATTGCGGGTCCGGGGCTGACGCTTCTAACCGTCGGGAGTTCGGTGATCGGCCTGCTCCTTGCACCATCCCTTCCAAAGACCGTGCTCCTCTCGGCCTATCGCGCCAGACGCCTGACGGGCCGGACCTTCCCCGAAGGTGTCGGAATGATCGCCGAGCTCGCCCGCCGTGCCGATCTCCCGAGGGTGCCCGCGCTCTACTATATTCCGAGCGAGTTGCCGAACGCCTTCGCCATGGGTGATCCCCGAGACAGCGCCATATGTATCACCGACGGTCTACTGCGGCTATTGGATGCCCGGGAGCTGGCCGGTGTCCTGGCGCACGAAGTTGCCCATGTTGCAAACCGTGACCTGTGGATCATGAGCGTGGCTGACGTCATGTCCCGCGTCGTCTCGCTGGCCTCCTGGGTCGGGCAATTGATCCTGATCCTGAACCTTCCGCTCCTGCTGAGCGGCGCTGCCTACGTCCCTTGGCATATCCCTTTGATGCTCGTGTTCTCGCCAACCCTTATGGCACTCTTGCAACTCGCCCTGTCCCGGACCCGGGAATTCGACGCTGACCGCGGGGCGGTCGACCTGACCGGTGATCCGGACGGGCTGGCCTCGGCACTATCGAAGCTGGAGCGGCGGGTCGGCCGGTTCTGGGAGGACATGTTCCTGCCGGGCAGGCGCATCCCCGAGCCGTCCCTCTTGCGCACCCACCCCCCGACGGAAGAACGCATACGGCGCCTACGGGACCTGCAAGAGCGTCCACCGGTGCCTTGGGGCTCCGAGCCGACACGGTTGCCATCAAGCGTCCGAACCGGGCCGCCCCGGTTTGGTCCCTGGGGGGTTTATCGCTGAATATTCGGGTGTTCAGTTTAATGCGCTCGATTGCTTGGAGGATGCGCAAACGGCCGTCGGGCAGACTGGCGAGATGGCGAGATGGCGAGATGGCGAACGCTGCGCGCTGTCAAAACGAAACCTTCGGTCAAGCTGCGCTTTCAATGTTCTGTAGATGAGGGGGAAAGCAGACGTTTGCCGACGCGTTGGCGAATGGCTGGTTCGGGCCGTAAGACAGATAGCTGAGGTTTCTCCCGGTCCCTGAAGCGGATCTGACACTTTCAGCTGGTCTCGGCTTCTGCTGATGAGTTTGCATCATGCAGTTCAGCAAAGCGCTGATGATCCGAGCCACCCAAGGTTGCGAATTTCAAAGCCTTCCGGTCTCATTTCGAAGATCGTGCGGGACGTGCTCTCTCCACCGTTCTGCCAAGGACTTCATCTTGGCATCGATCTGCTTCGGCAACCGGATCGACAGCCGGACATAATGGTCACCCGCCGGCCGCTTTGCGCGGTGGATGCCCTTGCCCTTGAGCCGCACGCGTTGACCCGACGAGGCGCCTTCCGGCAGCTTCATCGAGACCGGTCCCCAGATCGTCGGGACCTCTACCCGGGTGCCGAGCACCGCCTCGTCGAAGGTGATGGGCAGTTCGATCTCGATATCGTCGCCATCGCGGAAGAACTGCGGGTGCGACCGGACACGCGCCTCCACATAGGCATCGCCTGCCGGGCCACCATGCAGGCCCGGCGCGCCCTTGCCCTTCAGGCGCAAGACCTGTCCGTCACGCAGGCCGGCCGGTATCCGCAGGTCGATCGCGCGCCCGTCCGGAAGGGTGACCTCCCGGGTCGTGCCACGGGCGGCATCGAGGAAATCGACCTCGATGCTGTAGCGCAGATCCGCGCCCGGCGCGCCAAAGTGGGTCGAGCGACGACCGCGTGCGCCGAACAGATCCGCGAAGATGTCGGAGACGTCCTCGAAAGCGCCGAAAGGCGCGTCGTTCTGGCCAGACGCACCCGCCGTGGCCCCGGCATAGCTCCAGCGGGGGTGGGGGCGCGGCTGTTCCTGTCCGTTGGCGTCGATCTCGCCCGCGTCGAAGCGGCGGCGTTTTTCCGGGTCACCGAGGATGTCATAGGCCGCGCCGACGCGCTGGAACTCGTCCTGCGTGGTTGCGTCGCTGCGCGACAGGTCCGGATGCAGTTTCTTTGCGAGCCGGCGATAGGCCTTCTTGATCTCGGCCTGCGAGGCGTCACGTTTGACGCCGAGAGTTTCATAGGGATCGTGTGTCATGCCTCAGAACTCCGAACGGTCGAACAGACCGAACACCTCGTCAAAGTCGCGCACGTCGTCCGCCGCCGCGGTGGAGGGAGGCGCCATGGGCGCGCGCCCGCAGCGCCGCGATCCGCGCCTCCAGCGGCGGGTGACTGGCGAAGAGCGCCTGCACGCGGCCCGCGTCGAAGGCCATGGCGCGCATCTCGTCGGGTAGCGGTGGGGCGTGCCGTAAGTGCCGCAACCGCTCCAGCGCGGCGATCATGTTGTCGCGCCCGGCCAGCGCGGCCCCGCCGGCGTCCGCGCGGAACTCTCGCCAGCGCGAGAACCACATGACGATCGCCGTCGCCAGCACGCCCAGCACCATCTCGGTCACCAGCGAGACGATCCAGTAGCCCGGCCCATGGCCGCGCTCGACCCGTAGCACGAGCCGGTCGACCAGGAACCCAGCCAGTCGCGACAGGAACACCACGAAAGTGTTCACCACCCCTTGGATCAGCGCCAGCGTCACCATGTCGCCATTCGCGGCATGAGCGACCTCATGGCCGAGCACGGCCTCCACCTCCTCCTGCCGCATATGGGCAAGCAGGCCGGTGCTCACCGCGATCAGCGCCGCGTCGCGCCGCCAGCCGGTGGCGAAGGCATTGGGCGACGGGTGATCGAAGATGCCGACCTCGGGCATCGCGATCCCGGCGCGCAGCGCCTGATCCCGTGCGGTCTGCAACAGCCAGCGCTCGGTCGGATTGCGAGGGGCTTCGATCACCCGCACCCGCATCGTCGCTTTGGCCATCGGCTTCGACAGCACCAGCGAGACGAGCGAACCGCCGAAGCCGATCACCGCAGCGAATACCAGCAGCGCCGTGAGATCGAGATCGACGCCGTTCGCGGCGAGCAGCCCCTCGATCCCCAGCACCCGGAAGGCCAGCGACAGCACGAGGAGCACCGCGAGGTTCGTGCCAAGGAACAACGCCAGCCTCAGCATGGCTCAGCCCTCCTGCCGTCCCGGCGCGGCGCTGACCGTCACCCGGGCGGGGCGGATCAGCCGCCGGCCGATGGCGTAGCCCGGCCGGTGCAGCACCAGCACCCGCCCGGCCTCGACGCCGTCCTCGACCCGGGTATCGATGGCCTCGTGATGGACCGGGTCGAAACCCGTGTCCTCGGGCGCAATGATACGCACGTCGAGGGCCTTCATCGCGGTCTCGAAACAGGCCCGGATGCGCTCCAGCCCTTCGAGGTGCTGCGCCACGCGCTCGTCCTTGGTATCCGGTCCGGACCGCGCGGCCTCGATCCCGAGCGCCAAGGCGTCGAAGCCAGGCGCCAAGGCCTCTATGGCGAGTGCGATGCCGTGATCGCGCCCTTCGACGCGGGCGATCTCGGCGCGCTTGCGAGCGTTCTCGGCCTCGGCCATGGCGCGCTTCCAGCGATCGGTCAGGTCCGCGATCTTCTCGTTCACCGTTGCGGTGTGGTCCGCCCCGGTGCCCTCGGTAGGCTGCACCGCTGCATCGATCTGCGGCTCCTGGGTATCGGTATTGGCTTCGTCCTTTTTGATCTCGAGCTCTTCCATGTCAGACCTCCTTTCCTGCTTGGGGCTCAGCGCATCACCAGAAAGATCCGGGCCGAGCCGCGCTGGACCGTCAATGCGAGCGCCCCTTCGACCCCTGCCAATTGCCGGCGCAGCTCGACCAGCGATCCGACCGGGGCACGGTTCACCGCAAGGATCACGTCGCCAGCCATCAACCCCGACCGCGCCGCGCGGCTGCCGGGATCGACCCGCGCCACCAGCACACCCGGTTCGCCGCCGAACATCGGATCACCCGGCTCCAGGTCACGCAGCTCTGCGCCTGACAGCCGATCCATCGCCCGATCATCCGTGAGCGAGGCGACCAGCCCGCCCTCGCGCAACTCGGCCTCGACCGTCACCGCATCACCGTCGCGGATCACCTCCAGCTCGACCGGGCTGCCGATCCGCTTCAGGCCGATCTGGCTGCGCAGGTCGGCCGAGCCCGCGACCGGGCGGCCATCGACCGAGACGATCAGGTCGCCGGGCTCCAGCCCTGCCTCCTCGGCGGCGCTGCCGGGTTCCACCTGCGTCACCACCGCACCGAGTCCAGCCTCGATCCCCAGCGCTTCGGCGAGGTCCGGTGTGAAATCCTGAATCATCACGCCGAGCTGGCCGCGCCGCACCTCGCCGAACTCGACCAGCTGATCCATCACGGCGTGGGCCATATTGGCCGGAACGGCGAATCCGATGCCGACATTGCCGCCAGAGGGCGCGATGATCGCGGTGTTGATGCCGACGAGCCGCCCGTCGAGCGTTACTAGTGCCCCGCCCGAGTTGCCAGGATTGATCGAGGCATCGGTCTGGATGAAGTCCTCGTAGCCGTCGACGTTGAGGCCGCTGCGCCCCAACGCGCTGACGATGCCGGATGTGACGGTCTGACCCAGCCCGAACGGGTTGCCGATGGCGAGCACGTAGTCCCCCACCTCCAGACGGTCGCTGTCGCCGAGTTCCAGCTCGGCGATATCCTCAGCTTCGATCTGCAAAAGCGCGATGTCGGTACCGGGATCGCTGCCGACCAGCTCCGCCTCGAAGCGGCGGCGGTCCTTCAGCGTAACCACGATCCTGTCGCCCTCCGCGACGACGTGGTGATTGGTGAGCACGTAGCCTTCCTCGGCGTCGACGATGACGCCCGAACCCGCACTCATCTGCTGGCGTGGCGAGGGCTGGGGCATCGGCGGCAAGTCGAAATAGCGCCGGAAGAAGGGATCGGCGAAGAGCGGGTTGCTCTCCACGTCCTGTCGCGTCTCGACCGAGATGTTGACCACGGCGGGCGTCACCTCGGCCAGAAGCGGCGCGAGGGTCGGCAGGCCGTCATCATTCAGGAACAGCGGGCGATCGGGCGTCTGGGCCACCATGGGGTTGGCGGCCAGCAACGTCATGCAGAGCGCCGCCAGCCAGCGACGCAGAGCGATCCAGGGGCTGGGCACGGGACCGGGCATCGTCTCCTCCTTGACTAATGAAGCGAGCTGGGCGCCCGGTCGCCACCGGCCGCCCGAACGGGCTCAGGCGGCCTTGACGGGGATGCGCTTGACGCGCGCCTGCGCCTCGGCGGTCTTCGGCAGGCTGACCTTGAGCACGCCTTTTTCGAAGCGCGCCTCGGCCTTGTCGGCATCGACCCCCGGCGGCAGCGGAATGGTGCGCGCGAAGGCACCAAAGGAGCGCTCGGACAGATAGACGCCCTTGCGCTTTTCCTCGTACTCGACCTTCTTCTCGCCTCGGATCGTCATCACGTCGCCGGACAGAGAGATGTCGACATCCTCGACATTCATGCCGGGTAGTTCGACCGCCACCTCGATGCCGTTATCGGTCTCGGTGACGTCGGCGCTGGGACCGAACAGGCCGATCGGGCCGCGCTGGCCGTTCCGACCGTTATCGACCTTGTGCCAGAACTCCTCGAACACGTGGTTGATGTCGCGTTGCAGCATGGCGAGCGGGCTGGTGGTGCCGCCATCGCCATTGGCCGGGGTCTTGGGTTTCTCACGACCCCAGGGAATGAGATCGCTGATATGCATGTCGTTTTTCCTCCTAGGTTCGGGTCAGGACGTCAGTTCGCCCTGACCTTGATCTTCTTCGGCTTGGCCTCGGGCGCGCGTGGCAATTCGAGCCGCAGCACGCCGTGCTTGAAATCGGCCTTGATCTTCGACTGGTCGACCTCGTCAGACAGGGTGAAGACCCGGACGTAGTCGCCCTCGCGGTACTCGGTCGACAGCCGCCGGTAGCCCTCAGGGGCGTGCGGCCGCACCTTGCTTTGAAGCGTCAGCACCTGCCGCTCGAGCGTCACGTCGACATCCTCGGGCGCGACGCCGGGCATGTCGGCCATGATCACGGTGGTGCCGTTCGTCTCGAAGATGTCGACCGCCGGGGTGAAGCTCATCGCCATGCGGTCCTTGCCGGTTTCGGCCATCTCGCGTCCTTCCTGACGCGCAACTTCCTGTGCCATGTTCTCCTCCTTTCTCCTGCGATGTCAGGACGACTTGATCTCGATGCGCTTGGGCTTGTCCTCCTCGGGGCGCTGCATCTCCACCGTCAGCACCCCGTTCGCGAACCGGGCCTCGACCCGGTCGGGGGCGATGCGGAACGGAAGTTCGATGCTGCGGGAGAAACGCCCCTGCGGGCGCTCGCGGCGATGCCATGTCGCGTCCTCCCCGGTCTGCGGCTCGGGATAGTGCCCCGACAGCGTGACGATGCCGTCCTTCACGGTGAGTTCGATATCGTCCTGTGACAGCCCCGGAAGCTCGGCGGTCAGCACGATGCTGTCCTCCCCGGCCCAGAAGTTGATCGCGGGGTGGCCGTCACGCGGTGCCGTGCCGAGCCCATCGAACATGCGGTTCATGTCGCGCTGCATCCGCCGCATGTCGGCAAAGGGGTCCGCCATGCCGAAGGGCGCAAAGGATGTCTGAAGCATTGGTCTCCTCCTTTCCTGTGGCGTCCATCTGTCGGATCGCGGGGCCGCGGCAGCACGCGCCGCGGCGGCGCACGATCGATCGATGCGAGGATGTCCCGGAAAGGCAGGTTGCAGGGCGGAGCACTGCTGTCGGCCGGCGCGCCTCATGGCACCGCCGCCAGATCGGCAGTCGACGGGAAGGCCGCGATGCGCCGAACCTCCGTCTGTCCACTACCCGGGGACCCGCCTCCGGCATCCCCGAGGCGCATGTGGGAATCGGGAAATCTGCTGTCAAGCCCGGATCTGGAAAATCGGCTGAAGGCCGCCCACATGCCGATCGATAGCGCAGTCGCTGGTGAAGGACATCCGTCGGCGCACCCGGAAGCACCATTCGGCCGAGGAAAAGATCCGCATTGTTCTGGATGGGCTGCGCGGCGAGGACAGTGAGCCATGTCGCGCCATCGGTCCAAGCGACAATGGCGAATGCCGAACTCTGCCGGCGCGAGGGAATCGCCACGAGCCTCTACTACAGCTGGTCGAAGGAGTTCCTCGAGGCCGGCAAGAAGCGGCTCGCGGGCGACACGGCCCGTCAGGCCACCAGCCCCGAGGTCAAGGAGCTGCGGCACGAGGCCTCGGCACTGAAGGAGGCAGTGGCCGATCTCACCCTGGAGAACCGCCTGCTCAAAAAAAGCATGCTCGGGGATGGGGGAGACGAGGCATGAGATATCCCGCTTCCGAGAAGCTCGAGATCACCCGGCAGGTGGAGCGGTCACACCTGCCGGCGAAGCGGACGCTCGACATGATCGGCGTGCCGCGCGCGAGCTTCTACCGCTGGTATGACCGCTATCTGTCGCCGGGCCCCGCCGGGCTCGAGGACCGGCCCTCGCGACCGAGCCGGGTCTGGAACCGGATTCCCGACAAGGTGCGCAAGCAGATCGTCGATCTGGCCCTGGAGCAGCCCGAGCTGTCACCCCGGGAGCTCGCCGCCCGCTTCACCGACACCCGGCGTTACTTCGTGTCCGAGGCCAGCGTCTACAGGGTTCTGAAGGCCCACGACCTGATCGCCAGCCCCGCCTTCGTGGTGATCAAGGCAGCGAACGAGTTCCACGAGAAGACAACCCGGCCCAACCAGCTCTGGCAGACCGACTTCACCTATCTGAAGGTCATCGGCTGGGGCTGGTTTTACCTCTCGACCATCCTCGACGACTACAGCCGCTACGTCGTCGCCTGGCGGCTCTGCACAACGATGAAGGCGGCGGATGTGACCGCGACGCTGGAAGATGCCTTGGTCGCCTCGGACTGCGATCGGTCCACCGTCGCCCACCGGCCCCGGCTGCTCAGCGACAATTGCAGCAGCTACATCTCCGGGGAGCTGGCCGGTTGGCTCGGTGACAAGGGCATGGACCATGTGCGCGGCGCCCCGAACCACCCCCAGACCCAGGGCAAGATCGAGCGCTGGCACCAGACCCTGAAGAACCGCATCCTGCTCGAGAACTACTACCTGCCCGGGGCGCTCGAAGAAGCCGTGGCGGCTTTCGTCGACCACTACAACCATCACCGCTACCACGAGAGCCTCCGCAATCTCGCCCCTGTCGACGTCTATCTCGGCGGGGCCGACACCATCCTCAATCGACGAAAGGAGATCAAAGCCAGGACGATCGAAAAGCGCCGTTCGCTGCATCGCCAGACGGCGGCATGAACCGAAACCCGAACGAGCCAGACCCTCCATTCGACATCAGGCCACCGTGTCCCAGATCATCTGACGACGGACACGGAACCCGCGCCAGTTCCTTCTTCAGGCGCCGGATCTCGGTGCCTTTTCCGCCTCGCCTGATGACGCCTTCGCGAGCCTCTTCTTTCGGGCATAGAGCGAATACGGGCTGACCCCGAGCCGCTATGGCACCTCCCTGACCGGGTAGCCTCGCTCGGTGATCTGCGCGACCACGTCCTGCTTGAACTCGTCGCCGAACCTGCTGCTGCTCATCATGGCCTCCTTGCCTCAAAATTAGCGAAAAAGGCGTTCACAAGGCACGGGGTTATTCAATCCTATGCCGCCGTATGAAGCCCGATGGTGTTTCATCGTAAACGTTGAAAGGCGGATGGGCCTTCGGCTGCCAGACACGCCCGAATTCAATAGCGCAGGTGGTGGGCACGGCCGGAAAGACAGACACGCAAGCGTCCGGTCCATGCTCTGTCTTGATTTCGTCGAATACCCGACCAGCGAGCTTTCTGTAGTCACTCAGCACAGACTGACTGCGCAGCACGCTTGTGCCAAATTCAGAACTGCGAATTTCCCAGATCGAGACATCTTCGCCGAGCACCGACGTCACGCGGCTGTCTGGAATCTCCGCCGAAACGGCGAGCTTCAGCGCTACCTGCTTGTGCGCAGAATTGCCCTTCCGTCTTTCAAACGAGATATCCGGAGAGTCGTTCGGCCAAACCCAGCTTGGATGAGGCCCGCGATGCCTACCGAAAACCGTGACGTCGCTGAGGTCGGATAGCAATCGGCCGAGTTCCATGAGCAAGGGGATGGGCGCGAAACCGAATACGGCAAGATGCTCCAGTTCGCCGTCCCTGAAGCGACCCCGGATCTCTCGGTCGTAGACCCTGTGGAGGTTGGTCAGCTCGGTGTCGTAGTAGTTTCGGTCGGAATCCTTGTGCTCGAGCCCTCGGATCGAGATGTCGATCGGATTTCGATCCGCGATAACGAACTGTGGGATCATGGCTCGTGCACAATCTTGGCGAGGGATGGCTGTCTCGTTGTCGCCAATTGCTGCCGAGATTCGAAGGATGTGTGCCCGTGGCGCGTGAGGGAATTCAAGGGCCCTGGCAATTCTTTCTTCGTGTCGCCGCTTCATGTCCAGCAGCGTCTCGACGGTATAGATGTCCAACTTGTTTCTGTCGTCGATCTCGTCGTGATGAACCGCACACATCAGCATGAGGTTGTCCGGGTCGTCCGAGAGTTGAAGTGACAATACCTGATCACCCCTCGGCCCTTTCGGATCGGAGGCAACAATGTGCGCAAGAAGGGCATGGTTCTTTCGCAGGTCTCCGGTAATCAAGTCACCATCGAGCTGCTTTCCGCAGTTGGGGTAGGAGCATCGACCTGCGGCTCGTCCCCACACAACCATACGCGTCACTGGCTTTGGGCTATGCCCCCGAGACATTCCGCAGCTCCTTCTCAGAACCCGCTTATCCACCAAAGAAAGCAGATCACCAAATCCGTGAAATCCAGAATAAGTCCTCTCGAAAACGGAGACCATTCGCGCTGCCGTGCGTGCCTTTGCGCGCGCCCTTGAAGGCAGCCGCGATCCTTGTCGGCCTCTTCTCCGTATGATCCCGAGTGGGTTGATCTGGTTGCACTCTGGGAGGCCACCCGCTATCTGCGATCCAATCATCTGGACCCGGGGTGCGATCCCTGGGTGGCTCTCCCGGCCGCCGATCCGCCGGGCCAACCAAGATTATCTGCAAAGATGACCGGTGCGGCATAGCCGCCGAACCGGACAGGAACGGAACACTTAAACATGAACCTCGACGCCTACCGACGCCAATGGCTCGGTAACGTGCGCGGCGATCTGCTCTCCGGCATCGTCGTCGCGCTCGCCCTCATTCCCGAAGCGATTGCCTTCTCGATCATTGCCGGCGTGGACCCCCAGGTGGGTCTCTACGCCTCGTTCTCCATTGCCGTCGTCACTGCCATCGCCGGCGGCCGGCCGGGCATGATCTCGGCTGCGACAGCCGCCACGGCTGTGCTGATGGTGACACTCGTCGCCGACCACGGCCTCGAATACCTCTTGGCGACCACGGTGCTCGCCGGCCTTCTCCAGATCGCTGCCGGTTTCGCGCGGCTGGGGCACCTGATGCGCTTTGTCTCGCGCTCGGTGATGACGGGTTTCGTCAACGCGCTCGCCATTCTGATCTTCATGGCGCAGATCCCGGAACTGACGGGGGTGCCTTGGCTCACTTATCCGCTGGTCGCGGCCGGCCTCGGGATTATCTACCTCTTTCCCTATCTCACTCGGGCCGTGCCCTCGCCGCTGGTGACGATCATCCTCCTGACGGCAGTGGTGATGGTCATGGGCTGGGACGTCCGCACCGTCGGCGACATGGGCGCGCTGCCCGACACGCTGCCGGTCTTCCTGATCCCAGACATTCCGCTCAATCTCGAGACGCTCGCGATCATACTACCCTATTCGGCGGCGGTGGCCGTCGTCGGGCTGCTCGAGAGCATGATGACCGAGAATATCGTCGACGATCTGACGGACACGGGGTCGGACCGGAACCAGGAGTGTATCGGCCAGGGCCTCGCCAACACGGCGACGGGCTTTATCGGCGGCATGGCCGGCTGCGCGATGATCGGGCAGTCGATGATCAACATCAAATCCGGCGGCCGCGGACGGCTCTCGTGCTTCGCGGCCGGTGTCTTCTTGCTCTTGATGGTGGTCCCGCTTGGCGAACTCGTGGCGCAGATTCCGATGGCCGCGCTCGTGGCAATCATGATTATGGTCTCGATCGGCACCTTCTCCTGGTCCTCGATCAAACAGCTGAAGACGCACCCTCGGTCTTCGTCCATCGTCATGCTCGCGACGGTGGCGGTCGTGGTCTACACCCACAACCTCGCCATCGGCGTGCTCGTCGGCGTGCTGCTGTCGGGTCTGTTCTTCGCGGGCAAGATTGCGCAGCTGTTCCGGGTCTCCTCGTCCCTGTCTGAGGACGGGCGCGTGCGGACCTACCATGTCGAGGGGCAGCTCTTCTTCGCCTCGGCGGAGGATTTCATGGACGCCTTCGACTTCAAGGAGGCCGCTGACCGCGTGGTGATCGACGTGAGCCGCGCGCATATCTGGGACATCTCCTCAGTTGCTGCCCTCGACATGGCCGTGCTCAAGTTCCGCAGGGATGGCTCTGAAGTCGAGATCGTCGGCATGAATGAAGCGTCCGAAACCATCGTCGACAGGCTTGCCGTGCACGACAAGCCCGGCGCGATGGACAAGCTGATGGCGCATTGAGGGAGGAGACGTCATGACCAAGAAGATTATCGCCCTGGTAGACGGCTCCGCCTACTCGAGGAGCGTCTGCGACCACGCCGCATGGATCGCCGGATGCGGCGACTATGCGGTCGAGCTGATGCACGTGCTCGGTCGGCGCGAGAGTGGCGCGGGATCGGACCTCTCCGGCGCAATCTCCCTCGGCGCACGCAGCGCCCTACTGGAGGAGCTGTCCAGTCTCGATGAGCAGCGCGCGAAACTGGCCCTTACGCGCGGCCGTGCCATCCTCGAGGACGCAAAGGCGCTTCTCGACGACGCGAGTGTCCGTGCGACGGAGCACCTGCGCCACGGGGATCTGATCGAGGCGATCTCCGAGAAGGAAGGCGGTGCCGAGATGATCCTGATCGGCAAACGCGGCGAGGCCGCCGACTTTGCAAAGGGGCACCTCGGCTCGAACCTGGAGCGCGTGGTCCGTGCCGCGTCGAAGCCTCTGTTCATCGCGTCCCGGGCATTCCGCCCGATCGGCAAGGTGCTCATCGCCTACGACGGCAGCGCGAGCGCCATGCGTGCGGTCGATTACGTGGCGCGCTCTCCGCTCTATGCGGGGCTCGGGATCAGGATCGTCACGGTCGGGTCCGAAACGGAGGCGACGAAGAAAGGGATTGAGGACGCGAAGGCTCTGCTCCTGGCCGCCGGGCTCGAGGCGGAGACGGGCATCCTTCCCGGCCAGCCGGAGGAGGCCCTCGGCAAGCTCATCGACGAGGCCGGGGTCGATCATCTCGTCATGGGGGCCTCGGGGCATTCCCGTCTGCGGTCGCTCTTCGTGGGCTCGACGAGCCTCGAGATGATCCGCACCTGTAAGGTGCCGATCCTGCTGGTGAGATGAGCCTACGAGTTCGGACCGTGGAGGGATGCGCACTTCAGGCTACGGCCAGTATAGCCCGTATTCCTTCGAGCGGCGGATCTGCTTTCCGACCGCCCCCTGAAGCAAGACGCGCATCTGGTCGGCCACAGGGATCGGCTTCCAGATTGTCGTCGATTTCTCCCGGTCGATGCCGGCCTTCGTAGTCCATTGCTTGACCACTTCCCGGACCGGGTCGCGATGGTTCCACCGCCAGACAATCTCGTCGAGGTATCGCTGGAGGTGCTGTCGACCGAGGTTGTGGTAGACCCCGACCAAAGCGCGCTGCACCTGGGAGATCACTGCCTCAGCCGTGTTCACGTGGGCGCCGGTCTCCGGGTTGGCATACTCTTTCTGGCTGTGGATCACATACTGGTGGTCGGCCATCGTCTGTCCCAGACCCCGGTAGCTCTTGCTTCCATCGGTCATCAGGTTCGTCGTCTCGGGGTCGATCCACTCCAGGAGAACCGGCTCGAGCGTCGCCCTTTTGTCATCGGAAACGACCCTGGCGCGTGTCTGCCCATCGCGAGAGGCCGCCACGAAGATCATCGGCTTCCCAGTGCCCTTGCCGCGTGGATTATAGGCCTCTGACAGGGATTTAGGGGCTCCCCCGACATACGCCTCGTCCACCTCGACGATGTCCTCCAGCGGCAGCAGCTCGGCGTTCCGGTCGTCCATCATTTCCCTGATGGCGTGCCCCATCTTCCACGCGGTCTTCTGGTTCACGCCGAGCAGCCGTGCCATCACGACCGAGGATATGCCCTTGCTCGATGTGAGCACCAGGAACATCGCGCAGATCCAGATACGCAAGTCGAGCTTGGTGCCGTGCATCGGGGTGAGCGTGGTGACCGTGAATTGGAGACGGCAGTCTCGGCACTGGTAGAGCCCCGGTCGGCAGGTCCTTCCGCGCAGCGCCGACGAGGTCGCCGACCCGCAATGCGGACAGTGCCTGCCGGTCGACCATATGATACCCTCCAGGAAGCGTCGCGCGTGCATCTCGCTCGGCATCCGCTTCCAGATGTCAGGGATCGACTTCAGTTCGGTGATCATCAGGGCTCTCCGCTCGTTCCGCCAACCGAGCAATGTTGGCCCGGCGGGTGTTCGGCGAAGAAGAAACCTGGAAAATCGCGCAAAATGCGGCGATATGGCGGAAAAGCTAAGCTAAATCAGAGTCTTGGTCTATTAGCTGCTTTTTCTCGTGGATAAGCGGGTCTCAGAACGGTTCATGCCGGCCCCGATCGAGATGGGCCCGGGAGCATTGGCTCCGCGCCACACTCCGTCAAAATGCCAGAGCTCGTAGTGATGCAGCCATTCCGAAGCCCAAGGGACGATCGTGTCGGAGATCCACATCGAGCTGCGCCACTCGTTCTGCTCCGGGTCGAACAGACAGAGCGCGGAGTCCTTGGGCGATCCCGGGTCGTAGAGCAGGTGCGGTATATCGATCCAGTCGGCTCCGGGCCGAGGCGCGATGGTGGGCTGGCGGACGAACACCAGTGGAGAAATTGTCTTGGCGGGGTTCCAGACGACGACCACCTTGTAGCTCATCTGGAAGCCACGGACCGGGCCGATCCAGGCTACCTGACCGTCCGCGAACACGGTCAACGGCTTCAGCACCGGCCAGACCTTCCGCATACGCTCGACTTGTGCCTCCCGCGATTTCGATCGCTTGGTCGTTTTCATTTCGGCAGGCAACCGGAGTGGAAGTGATGCGCAGGTGCTTTGGACGTCGGCGCCGCCTTCGGGCTGGCTGGTGTCAGCAGGGCGGGGGCGGCCACGAAGCCCTTCGCGGGCTCGAAGGCGCTCGGGATGGACAATCCGCGATGGCTATCGAGGTAGGAGCGGACAGCCTTCTCACTGACCCGTTCCCCGAAGAGTTCATCGAAAATTCTGCGGACCTCGGTGAAGCTCGACGATCGGGCCCGCGCGAGCTCGGCGATGAGGTGCTGGAGGTCATCACGAAAGACACGCAGATCTTCGTTGCTGGCCGGCCAGCGATCGTTGAAGTCCTCGTATGGCGGGGCCGGGTTCTTCTCGTCAAGCGGAACGCCGGTGACCAAGGACGTGTGGACCCGGCGCTCGAGGTCGAGCGCATAGCTCTCCAGCTGAGCGCACAGGCCGTTCTCGTTCGGCGAAACCAATGCCGCGATTTTGGACAGGTAGATCGAGATGGGGCGCTTCAGTCTACGCTTTGCGTAGCGCAGGTTCAGGTAGCGCTTCATTAGTTTGAGCGCGATCACCTGGGGGGCGTCTCGAAGAGGATTTCGAGGCGCCGGCAGGGCATCGATATCCGCATCAGCCATGATCGATCTGGTGATTAAGCGATCTCTGATCCCCATATTCGCCCGCATTGCCTTCACGTGGTCACTGAAGGCGCGGCTCGGGAGGGCTACCTGCTTCTGGAACCAATCGGCAAAGCCATAGGGGTTGGCCGGGAAGAGCAGATCGTCGCCGTCGTCCGGGCTGTGGTAAATCACGCCAGAGCGAAGCGGACGAGGCTCTCTGTGAGGGTCCATCGGGGTCACATCCAGATGCATGAATGCGAACTTGAGCTGAATGCACCGCGTGCAGCGCTCGATATCTTGAACGTCGGGGAACCCCTGAAACGCCGTGAACAACTCGTCCAGCACATCCGAAATCGACCACCCTGCGGGCCGCCTGAACTCCAAGATGGCATCGAGATCGAAACGGTCGTCCGTTGCCCCGTCGATGATGGTCGCGCCGATCGCTCGCGAGCCTTGTGCGTATACCAGCGCATTGTCCATGTGGGGACGCAGCGGGCTGGCGGGCCGTTGCAGATGCTCAGGGATCAATCGATAGCGTCTCTCGGCAACTCGATGATCTCGATCGCTGAGTTCGAGCTCAAGTGCCGTTCCGAGTAGCAAAGCGTCAAGGCCAGGTGCAGTGTCATCAAGGGGCATATCGGTCTCCTTCTCTACGAGCTCGTGCAACTGCCTCCCCCAATCAACTTGCCCTGCAATCAATATATAGACAGAACACCCGCATAACAACACTACACATGGTATTTTATACCCCTTATGTTCTCGAATGGCATTCTTGCCTATTAAACGACCTGCGCCAGAAGACGGAGCTATGGCTGAAAATGGGTGATGCGGCCTGAGAAGGCGGCGTATCGTGGCGGGTGCTGAAGCCTGCCAGAACCTCCCGAAGGAGCGATACGCCATGAAGAACGATACTGACATCATCCCGCTTCGTCAGCCCCATTCGCTGGACGATCCCCTGACCGAGATCGCCCGTGAGGGGGCGCGCCGGATGTTGGCTGCGGCCCTGCGGGCGGAGGCGGATGCCTTCGTCGCAGAGCTTGCCGAAACCCGCCTGCCAGATGGGCGCCAGCGCGTGGTTCGGCATGGCTACGGCCCCGAGCGTGAGATCCAGACCGGGATCGGCGGGCTCGCAATCAGGCGGCCGAAGGTCCGGGATCGGTCAGCGGAGAACGAAGCGGATAAGATCCGGTTCACATCCGCGATCCTGCCGAGGTGGGCGCGGCGCTCGCGCAGCTTGGACGCGCTGTTGCCGGTTCTCTACCTCCGCGGCATCTCGACCGGGGACTTCCAGGAGGCGCTCGCGGCCCTGCTCGGCGAGAACGCCCCGAACCTGTCGCCTGGCGTGCTGGCGCGCCTGACCGGTGAATGGGAAACGGAGTATGGGCGCTGGCAGCGCCGCGACCTCGCCGCGCGTCGTTACGCCTATGTCTGGGCCGACGGCGTCTATCTCCAGGCCCGAATGGAGCCGCAGGCCGAATGCATGCTGGTTCTCATCGGCGCGACGCCGGAAGGAAAGAAAGAGCTCGTGGGCTTTCAGGTCGGCATGCGCGAGAGCGCGCAGAGCTGGCGCGAGCTGCTAGTCGACCTCAAGGCGCGTGGCCTGACCTGCGCGCCCGAGATCGCTGTCGGCGACGGCGCGCTCGGGTTCTGGAAGGCGCTCGACGAGGTATTCCCCAGCACCAGGCACCAACGCTGCTGGGTTCACAAGACGTCGAACGTGCTGAACAAGGTCCCCAAGTCCCTCCAGCCCGCCGTCAAAGCCGACCTGCGCGAGATCTGGCAGGCCGAGACCCGTGTCGCCGCCGAGGCTGCGCTGGACGTCTTCGTCGAGAAATACGGCGCGAAATACCACAAGGCCGCAACCTGCCTGACCAAGGACCGCGAGGCGCTGTTGGCGTTCTATGATTTTCCCGCCGCGCACTGGGATCATCTGCGGACCTCGAACCCCATTGAAAGCGTGTTCGCCACCGTCAGGCACCGCACCGTCCGCACGAAAGGTGCGCTATCCCAGAAGACGGCTCGGCTGATGGTCTACAAGCTCGTGCAAGCCGCCGCGAAGGGGTGGCGTCGCCTGAAGGGCGCCAACCAGTTGCCAATGGTGATCGAGGGCGTCAAATTCACCGACGGCGTCCTCGACGCCAAGAACCGCGCCGCCTGATCAAAGCGCGTCACCCAAATTCGGGCATAGCTCTGGTCAACTGTGATAGCCTCATAGAACAGCTGTGACCTGGGAGGACAGATGATGCCAGGTGCCACCCCGCAAGATGGTTGGAAGCAATCTGGAGTCCGCGTGATCAAAGCAGATAGCTTGGACCACAATACACCACAGACTCCGGGGATGGATCGTGCTGCCGCAGTCAATTTCGCGCGCGTCGGGGCGCAGAGGATTTGGGCCGGGACAGTCGACGTGGAGCCCAATGCGAAGACTGGCGCACATCATCACGGGCATCTTGAAAGCGTAATCTATGTTGTGCGTGGAAAAGCTCGGATGCGCTGGGGAGAGCGGTTGGAGTTCGTCGCTGAGGCAGACCCGGGCGATTTCATCTACGTGCCACCTTTCGTCCCCCACCAAGAGATCAATGCCTCGACTGATGAGCCGTTGGCGTGCGTTGTCGTGCGGTCGGACCAAGAACCGGTCGTGGTCAACCTCGACATCGAGCCGGCCGAAGTCGTCGAGGAAGTGCTTTGGGTCGATCCAAATCACCCCACATGATCTGTCTGCAGCGGCACAGACGCCAGCGGCCTGCACAACGCAATGCGCCAAGACAGACAATTAGCCGATTTGCTCAGAATGTCTGCCGCGGGCCGCTCTTCGTTCTGAACGTCAGCAACCGGTGCAATCCGAGACTTCCGCAGCGACAAGATCAGTCGGGGGAGTTGCACCGTTCTGCTCCGCACCCTTTTTGCAGCTGCTCCCGGTCGTATCCGATAACCCATCTTATCGGACATGAGCGTGCTACGCCCAGTGGCATGCCGGACACGTCCGAAATCGCCGCCAAAATCGCCCGCTCCAGCTGGCCCGAACGACCTGCGCGCCACCCTCGGTCACGACCTAGGCGGCCTGAGCCTCGGCTGTGCTCTCATCGGCGATGCGCTTAGCTTGCTTGTAGGCAGCAGGATCGAAGACTACCAGTTCGTGCGTCTGCTAACCCGTTCTCTAGTAGATTGCGATCAACTTGCTCATGCTGGCTCTCCCTTGTTCCTAAGTATAGAGTCCTCGGGATCGTAAGTTTAAGTTCAGAGTGGGCGGCAGTTAACAATCAAGCATCTAATATTGCTGGATAAAAGAAGCTCAAGGATAGCATTGGAAAGCCAACCTTGAGCTTGGACGGTCAAATATCACCTTGGTGATACCGGCCGATATCACTCCACTTCGGGGTTGCCGATATAGTCCACGAGGAGGCCTTGAAGCCGCTCTTGGAATTCCGCCTCCCGGTGTGGCGGGACGTGGACACCCTTCGCGGCCACAGTCATCTTCTTCCCCTTGTGGGCTACCACAACAAGACCAGCGCCCGGGAGGTTGAATCTGATCGGGGTGCGCTTAGCCGCCACCTGCGCGTTCTCGGGTACCCTACCCTTCGCGACACCAGCCTCCTTCTGCTGATTGGCGCACCATTCTCTCACCTGATCCCAAGTGGCATCCCGCCCGAGTTCTGCGAGGATCCTCTCTCGGTTCGCAAGGCACCGGTGCGCATGGGAGACTTTCGGCTGGGTGACACCGAGTCGCTCGGCCAGCGCCCGCTGGCTGAGTTCGATCCCCTCCTCACGGAGCTGGTTGGCGATCTCCCCGATCGAGAAAAGCTCCTCGAGCATAGAGAGATCCTGCCTCATCGTATTCTCGGCGAACCGCTCTTCAAGGTCAGCAGCCCGGGTGCTGAGGGCAATCCCTTCGCCACCGAGCGCTGACGCCGCATCAGTCACGATGACAGCAAGCACCGGAATACCCAGCTCCTTGCAAACAGCGAGGCGTCGTCGCCCTGACTGGACGACGAACTTGTCGTCTGTGCCGATAGCTTCGGGAGACGACGGGCTGGGTTGCCAGCGGGCGTCGACAGGGCGTACTCGAATGGGTTGAGTTTGGCCGCGCAGGCGGATGTTCTCCCGAAGAGCTACGAACTCTGGGTCTTCGAGCCAGCCATCCAGTCGATCAGAGTTGACCTCATCGATGATTTGGTCCGGATTGATACCGACCGACATCATGCCAGAGATGATACGCTTGGCTGTCGTTTGTGTATGGACTTCGACTCTTGAAGTCGCATCGCTAAGGCGCTTCTCCGCATCTTTGAGACGACTGCTCTGCTCACTATCCCCCTGCCCTGCGTCGAGCTCAGCCCTAAGCTTGGCGACTTCAGCTTTAGATCTTTCGAGTTCGGCTTTGAGGATCTCCTGAGCGGTAGCTCCGACCTTGGTCGTTTTCTTCTTAATACCCAGCCGCTCGATCTCAGCGAGTTCTGCCAGTTTAGCTTCCTCACTCATGGGAGCCGCCGGCATGTTGAACCTCTTTCCCATTACCACTTCTCCTCGATGAATTTCTGCGCGTGTCCTTTGGTCGGCAGCGCCCCATTCCAAGCCAAGTCAACGAGCGCATCGTTCACAGCGTTGGCCGTCTTCATGAAGCTGCGGGCAGACGCTCGGCGCTCCCTGGGTGCGTCATACTCATAGATCGATTTGAACTCATCAGCTGCATTGGCCACGGCGTCCGAGCGGCTATACCAGACCTGGGTGAAGAGGTCCGGCTCCCGCGACCAGAGATCCGCGATCTGGCGAACGTCACGATCGTTGGCTTCCTGAACGATCGTCGGGAGAACCGCGTGCCGGCCGAGTGGCTTCTCCTCATCGAAGGGCATCAGATCGAGATACTCGCGAATGTTGTCGGCGTATGATGAGAGCGTGCTTAAGTCAAAGGACTTCATCGTTTGCGGCACGATCAACGATGTCGCGGCCACCAGACCGTTGAGCTGCATGAAAGACAGTGAAGGCTGCTGGTCGATGATTATCACGTCGACAGTTTCGGTAAGGGCCACTTGATACCGATCGGTATCAAAGCTGCCATCCTCCCGCCGAAGGTCAGCGTAGGTAGTGTGGGGCCCATATGCCTCGTCCCACCTACGGATTGCATCTCTTAAGATCGTGGGGACTACGACGCCTTTCTTCGACAACAGGAAAAGGCTCACATCCCCGTAGGGAATGTCGCCGCCACCGGGAATGAAGCGGAGGCCCGGCCACTGGCTCTTCTGCCACATTGCGTCCATTTCTTCGACAGGGCGCTCGATATCCTCGAGGCTCGATGGGTCATCCACCCCCATGAAGTGAGCGACGGTATAAGCTTCGTCGGTATGGATCTCACTGTCAGCATCAGCGAAATAGAGCGTGGCGGTGGCCTGCGGATCGCAGTCGATCACACCCACTCTCAGCCCATAGTTCAGCGTCAGGTATTGTGCGAAGTGAGAGGCGCTGAGCGACTTTCCCGTACCGCCTTTCTGCGCACCGAACGTCACGATCCGGAGCGGATCACCGGGCTGCCGCCAGTAGAGATAGGGTCGTTTCCGATACTGCTGCGTCTGCAGGTGGGCGCGCATGAGCAGCAGATCTTGGAGGGCGTAGGTCCGACCTCCAGAACCGCTCACGATCTCCGGGGCAGGGAAGGTCCGCTCGGTTTCAGGCATCTGTGCGACCGCGCCCATATACTTCTCGCTGACGCCGAATAGCTCACCAACTTCCCGAAGCGAGAAGCGCCGATCCACCCGTTTGCGCTGCGTCAGTTCGCGCTGGAGGCGGCTCTCTGCCACTTCCATGCCGCTGGCCAGCCGGTTGATGAATTCTTTGAGTGTCACGTGGCGCTCTCCTGTTACTTTCTCAGCACCGATCAGGGCGGCGTTGTCCTGCATGTCCTGCATCATCATTTATCCTGTTTCTTCCACTCTGGCCGATCTCGGTGCGTGATACCGGTCGGTATCAGAGTGATTGTTGTTGTGTGTGGGTCACGGTTCAGCGCCTCGACTTGATACCAGCCGGTATCAGTAATCGCTCAAGCCGGGAGTAACCCTTTGACCGCGCATTTCCGGTATCGACTCATATCTGACCGCAGGAGCCGCACGAGGGTATCGGGGGTGGCCTGGATCGCGCGTCCGGCGTCATTCAGCATCTGAGACAGGTGCCGTGCAGTAGGGGGCTGCCGCCAGTAATCTTTCCACGTAGACTTCACCACGATGATGAATTGGCGAAGGTAGTTCGCTGGGGCAGGGGCCGACTGTATCGCCTTCTCCTGCACAGCCAGCATCTTTGCATCGACCGCGACACCGAGGGATGTCCAGAGACTGCTGATCTCAGCCTTGATACCGGCCGGTATCATTGCAGTATCAGTGCTCGGTGCCTCATAGCGTCTCAGCAGATCTTCCGTAGCAGCGACGAGATCAGGCGATGGAGCGCGCTCGAAGCGAGGAAATTGCTCCTTGCCCTTTGCCGCCATCCACTCCTCAACAAGTTTTTTAATTACACACTCCGCCTGCGGCGAAGCTTGCGCGGCAGGTGTCGCCTTGATGTGATGTGTCATGGGGGCAGGGGGTATATGGTTATAATTTGTTTGGTTCTTACATACGCGTTCATTCTGCTGAACGCCTACGCGTTTACTCTGTTGAATGCGGGCGCTTCCCGCTTTTGCCTTCTGCCGGGCCTCGCCGGCGACCCGAACCGCCTTCCGCCACGCCGCCCAGAAGGTCACGAGGATATCGAGCTTCCCATTTCCACCACCACGCCCTGGCTTGCTGGTCGTCTCGATCAGACCCAGCCCGCGCAATTCCTTCATGTGGTTGGTGATGCTCGCTTTGCTTTTGCCCATGAGGTGCGCAAGGTAGGCGTGTGAAGGGTCGCAGAGGCCTGTAGCGTGGGAAGCGTGGGCACACAGGATGATCAGGAGCCGATATGCTCCATCACTCATCTTGATGTGGTGAATAGCGTCAGGGATCGCGGCATATCCGCGTGAGGCGTCGAGTTCGAGTTGCATTTGAGCGCACTTTTTTAGGCTCGGTCAGTCAAAATGACTTGCCGAGGGTTTGGGGGCGCTGCTATGAAAAGGGTGAATGTAGGGTTCTCTTCATAGAGCCTGGGACACGAGAGAGCTCAGATGGTTGCCGCCGTCTGGGCTCTCGTCTCGTCTAGGGCATCGATTACTGCATATTGCCTCGCTAGTTCTGCCGCGTTGGCAACATCACTGCATGAGTGCAGAAGCATAAGCAATCATAAAAACCGGTTTCTGAAACCCCACATTACTCCTCGAGGGCCAGAGATCCTTGCGCTGTCGGCATCCTTGGTCCCTCGGCTTTATTTCAGTGGCGAATTTTTCTTGAAGAAAATTCGAAGCTGTTGCTGTTCTGACACGTCTCACGAGTGGCCTGGTGCGCGTTTGGCGTGAACCTGAGTGGATTTTTAAAGAAACTCACTTATTTTCAGGTCGACACACCTGGTGATGATCGGTTTGAAGCGTCCTGCTATCGAAACGAGGTAGGGCAGGCTGCTCCCAACTGGGTCAGAGGAACCGGTCGACACTAACTTCGGCTTGCATGATGATGGGCTGCTGAAATGCCTAGTGTATGGTCCCGAGATCAAGTGGCACGGCTCTTGGTAGAATAGGTCGGGGTTAGTCTGCCATTCTTGCCCGATGAATTGCGCCGGGGTTAGCCCCTAGAGCGTTTTCAGACGTCGGACTGTAATATAGGCGTCGATAAACAGGGCGAGGTGGCGTTCGAGTTGCGCGTGATCGTCGTAGTGGTAGCGCTTCACCGTGGCGTCTTTGATCGTCCGGTTCATCCGCTCGACTTGTCCGTTGGTCTAGGGGTAGTGCGGTTGGGTCAGCCGGTGCTTGATCCCACTGGCCTCGCAGATCATGTCGAACCGTATGAGCCGTGAGGCGGCTGAACTGGCCCCCGTTTCGACCGGACACTTAGGCATAACGATGGAGGCTTAGGCATATGCCTAAGCACATGCTTATGTCTGACTACGAGATCATTACCGATGGCGGCCGCAGACGCCGCTGGTCTTCGGCCGAGAAGCTTCGGATCGTCGAGGAGACGCTGGAAGATGGCGCCAGCATCTCGGTGGTCGCCCGCCGCAATGGCGTAGCGGCAAACCTGCTGTATCGTTGGCGGCGCCTGATGTTGGATGGGGGAGCCGTGGCCGTGTCCGGAGATGACGACGTCACCAGCAACCGCGCTGTCCGACAGATGGAAGAGCGCATCCGCGAGTTGGAGCGGCAACTCGGGCGTAAGACGCTCGAGGTCGAGATCCTCAAGGAAGCCCTGGACAAGTCGCGGTTAAAAAAACCGATCTGGCTCGCGCAGTCGCAGCTCAAGGGCGGTTCCCGGTGAAGGCCGTAGCTGAGACGCTGGGCGTCTCCCGCTCGAACCTGAATGCACGGCTGAACGGGTGCTGAAAGCGCGTCGGCGCTATCACAAAGCGCAAGACGCGGTGGTCCTCCCGCTGTTCTCGGCGATCGTGGCGGCACGACCGACCTACGGCTACAGGCGCATCGCGGCGGTTCTGAACCGACGGCTTCGGGCCGATGGCGCGGCACCGGTGAACCACAAACGGGTCTACCGCATCATGCAGGCGCACGACCTACTGCTGGCGCGCAGATACACCGAGCGGTCGGAGCAGACGCATGAGGGCAAGGTCATCACCATGCGCTCGAACATTCGCTGGTGCTCGGATGGCTTCGAGTTCACCTGTTGGAACGGCGATGTCGTCCGAGGAGCCTTCATCATCGATGCGCATGACCGTGAGATCATCGCCTGGCGGGCCGTGGTGAACGCCGGCATCAGCGGCTCGGACATCCGCGACATGATGCTGGAGGCCGTCGAGGCCCGCTTCGGAGGCTATCGGGCGCCGCATCCTGTCGAGATGCTCAGCGACAATGGCTCGCCCTACGTCGCCAAGGACACCCGCATCTTCGCTCGACAGCTGGGCCTGAAGTCCTGCTACACGCCGGTGAAGAGCCCACAGAGCAATGGCATCGCGGAGGCCTTCGTGAAGACGCTGAAGCGCGACTACGTCCACATCACGCCGCTGGCGGATGCCGTCACCGTCCTCGAGTTGCTCGACGGCTGGTTCGAGGACTACAACAGCCATCACCCGCACTCAGGGTTGAAGATGCGCTCGCCCCGCGAGTTCATCGCAGCTCAAACCGCAACTGCCTGAGTGTCCGCCGAAACGGGGGCAAGACCAGCGGCGGTGTTGCGGTTGCGAGGCTGCTCGGCGAACTAGATGCCGTAGCACCTATGGAAAGGAGGCCATGGGCGCCACAGAGAGTGTCAGATCTTCTGTGTATGAGTGATCCGGTCCATGCTTCTTCGAAAGGAAGCATGCATGACGATCTCCAAGGAACTGTTGGACGAACTTCTGAAGGGCGTAGAGGGTCCTGAGGACCTGCTCGGCGAAGCCGGGCTATTGCGCAATGCTCCTTGACTGGGAGGCCCCCATTACCGAAGCCCTAACCCTACTTCGTAAGAAATCTAACTATTGACGTGATTGCTTCGCGCCTGCTAAGACATAGATGTCTAAGCTATGTTGCGCGTACCATTTTGCTGGCATGCATGCCAAGCGAAGAGGGGTGAGGAAGAGGCGCGACACAGGGCCACACGGGAGGAAATATTATGCACTTTAAGGCACTTGCACTGACGGTGAGCCTTGCCGCTTCGGCGACGGCCGCTCAGGCAGAATCTCTGAACCTAACCTTGTCTGGTGGTAATCCAGGCGGCCTCTGGTCGCTTTTGGGCGCTGGTGTCGACCGTGCAGCGCAAGCTGCGGATCCCTCTGCAGTGGTGACGTATCAGGCGACCGGAGGAGGGTTCGCCAATATCGGTTTGTTGGGGTCGCAGCGCACCGACCTCGGTTTGGTTCATGACGCGGAGGTGCAACTTGCGCTGGAGGGCGAAGAACCGTTTCGCGAGCCCATTACCAACATGCGGGCCATCGGCTACATGTACAACTGGGCGCCCATGCACTTCTTTCTCGATCGCGACATGGCCGAACAATACGACATCGACAGCTTGGACGACATTGCGGGAAGCGGGGCACCGATCCGCATCGGCATCAACCGCTCGGGCAACATCACCTCGAACATCGCCCTGATGATGCTGGAGCTTGCAGGCGTCACCGATGAGACGCTTTCCGAAGCCGGTGGCCAGTTCGTGCGCGCGGGCGCCAACGAACAGGGCGAGCTGATCCAGGACGGCCGCCTCGACATGATCACCAACGGAATCTTTATTAATCATTCCTCATTCCGCGCGGTGGACCAGAATGCCGACGTGGTTCTGCTTTCGGTTCCGCAGGAAATCATCGAGGCGACGAACGAGCGTTTTGGCACTGGAGAGATGACCATCCCCGCCGGCAGCTACTCGCAGCAGGAAGTAGATGTGAACACGGTGACGCTGGGCGCCCTGCTCGTTGCTACGGACGCCTTGTCCGACGAAGAGGCCTATGCGCTGACCAACGCCCTAATCGACAACATGGACGAGGTACGTTCGGTGCATAGCGCCATGCAATCTCTGACGGCCGAGCTGCTTGCCAAGCCCAGCGTGCTCGAGTTTCACACCGGAGCCGCCCGCGCCTACAGCGAGGCAGGGCTATCACAATGATCGGGCCACTAGTCGCCACCGGTCGCAAAAGGGATCTTGCGGCCGGCCAACAACGCGCCATCGTGGTAGTGGCCGCTGTCTTCTCCGCCTGGGTGATATACGCGAATCTATTCACTATCTCGGATCCGCTGGTTCTGGGCATCCTCTTCGTCTCCGGCATCTATGCGATCATGTTCGCCGCGATCGGCGCCACGCCCGACGCGCCCGACCACATTCCCTTCTACGACATCATCCTCTCGCTGCTCAGTCTAGCTTCGGGTATCTTCTTTTTCGTGAATGCGACTACCATCGCGGACCGCATCAGCCTGCTGGACCCGTTCACGCCCGCACAACTTTTTTTCGGCATCACGCTCTTGCTTCTCACGCTTGAGGCGACGCGCCGGACGACTGGCCTTGGACTCACCACCGTGGTCGTGACCTTTCTGGCATACAACTGGTTCGGGTATCTTCTGCCGCCGCCCTTCGGGCATGGGGTGGATGAATTCGCCTACCTGCTCGACATCCTAGTCTTCACCACGGACGGCGTCTTCGGAGTGCCGATCCAGGTTGTCGCCAGCTATGTCTTCCTTTTCGTCATGTTCGGTACCTTCCTGTCGAAGGCAGGCGGGGGAGAGTTCTTCTTCAACCTCGCGGCGCTGCTGACCGGGCGCACCCGTGGTGGCCCCGCGAAGATCGCGGTGATTTCCTCAGGTCTTTACGGCACGATGTCGGGCAGCCCGACATCGGACGTGGTGGCGACGGGCTCGATCACCATTCCGGTCATGAAGCGGCTCGGCTATTCGGCTCGCTTCGCCGGCGCCGTCGAGGTCGCGGCCTCCACCGGTGGCAGCGCGATGCCGCCGATCATGGGCTCGGCCGCCTTCATCCTCGCCGAATACACCGGCGTCGATTACAACGCGGTCGTCGTCGCGGCCGTGGTACCGGCGCTGCTCTACTACCTCGGCGTCTTCAGCCAAGTCCATCTGCGCGCGGTGCGCGACGACCTGCGCCCCTCCGAGGACGAGATGCCGTCGGTCGCGCAGACATTCCGGACCGGCTGGGTATTCCTGCTGCCGATCATCGGCATCGTGGTCGCGCTGCTCGCGGGTTATTCTCCGACCTTCACCGCCGGCATCGGCGTGGCCGGCGTCATCGCCGCTTCGATGTTGCTCAAGGCGACCCGTCTGTCTCTCTGGCAGATCATCGAGGGGCTGGGCGAGACCACGCTGCGCATCCTGCCAGTGGCAGGCGCCTGCGCCGCCGCGGGGCTGGTGATCGGCGGCCTGTCCATGACCGGCCTCGGGATGAAGGCCGCGAACGTGATCCTGGTGATTAGCAACGCGCAACCTGTACTCACGCTGTTCATCGCCGCTCTGGTGACGATCATCCTAGGCCTCGGGATGCCGACGCCGAGCGCTTATATCCTTGCGGCCGTGCTGGTCGGCCCCGCCTTGGCCCAGCTGGGCTACGCCGTTCTGCAAAGCCACATGTTCCTGCTCTACTTCGCAATCCTGTCGGCTCTGACCCCCCCGATCGCGGTGGCTGCGCTCTCGGCGGCAGCGATCGCGCGAGAGGACCCGTTCAAGATCGCTTTCACGTCGGTGAAGCTGGCTTCGATCGGCTTCCTTGTGCCTTTCGCCTTCGTCTGGAACCCGGCCTTGATGCTTCTGGCCGACCCTGTTTCCAACGTGCTGGCGGTCGTCGGCGGGATCGTCGCAACCTTGGCCATCGCGGTTGCCGTTGAGGCCTTCGCCAGCAAGCCGGTTTCCCCGGTCGAACGGGTTCTGCTGGCAGCGGCCGGTATCGCGGCCATCACGCCATTTGCCCCTGTCGCGCTAGTCGGGATCTTGAGCGGCCTGATGCTCTTGGGCCGACATGTCGTGGCCGGCCGTCGCGGCGGCCTGCATCGGAACGCCACCGGCTAATACCGATGCAAGCCTCCGGCAAGAGAGCGGCCCGGTTTCATCCGGCCGCTCTTTCCCTTTAAAGAGAGACAGACGTGACCCAATCGACAGAAACCGCCGCGCCGCATGCGCCGCAACCGAAATTTTGGAAACGCTGGGTCATCAGCATGCTGGCCGTCTATCCTGCGCTGATCCTCCTCGTGGCACTGACGAGGCCTTTCACCCGCGACATGCCGATCGCGGCCTCGCTGTTCATCGTCGCGCTGCTTCTGACCGGGCTCAACACCGGGCTCATTCTGCCCTTCCTGAACCGCCGCTTCGGTCGCTGGCTAGCAGCATCCTGACCCGCGCGAACGGAAGGATTTCATGTATGTGAAATGTCCTGCCGACGCTGGCGGCAACGATGACAAGTGGATCTCCCATCCATAAGCTTAGATAACTTACTATTCTGGGTTGGGGTCACGGCTCAAAGCATGACTGTGCGGCACGGGTCGCTCGGCCGGAAGGCTAGGGGAGGAGCATTTCCATGATTTCCAGACATATTTCGATCTCGGCATGGGTGACGGTCGCAGGCGCTGCGGCGCTGGGGCTGGCCACGGGGTTCGCCGACTCGGCCGAGGCGCGCGACCTGCGCCTCCTCTCGAGCTGGGATTCCAGCTATCCCGTGGTCAACCACGTCCTGCACCCCTTCCTCGAAACACTCGATGAAGCGGTTACGACGGAACTCGGCATGACGGTGATGGGGCCAGAGACGGTGCCGCCCTTCGAGCAGTTCGACCCGGTGTCGCGCGGTCTTTTCGACCTTCTATTCACCAATGGTGCCTATCATTTCAACGAGACCTCGACAGGCATGGCGCTCGATGGGCTGTCGGGAGATACCGAGGCGCTGCGCGCGGCCGGGATCTGGGACGCGGTTGATGCGGAATACCAAGCCCTGGGGCTGAAGTTGATTGCCGTGCTATATGATCTAAACGGCTATCATATCATGCTCAAGGAGCCGCTGGGCGAGGATGGCCTGCAGGGCCGCCGCGTTCGTGGGACGCCGATCTATCACCCGGCGATCGACGTACTGGGCGGCTCGCCCGTGGTGCTGCCCGGCGGCGAGATCTATCCCGCCCTCGAACGCGGCGTGATCGACGGCGCGGCCTGGCCGACTATCGGCGCGATGTCCTACCGCTGGTTCGAGGTCGCCGATTACATGATGCGCCCGAGCTTCGGCCAAGTCGGCCACCTTGTGCTGATGAACCTCGAGACCTGGAGCGGCCTGCCCGACGAGACCCGCGCCGAAATCGAGACCGCCGCGCGCACCTTCGAGATCGAGGCCAACGCTCTCTTCGACACGCTGGTCGCCGAGGAAAGCGCCGCGCTGGAAGAGGCGGGCATGAGTGTTACCAAGCTGAGCGACCCGCATGCCGAGATGCTCGATCAGGCCTGGTTTTCCGGCGTGTTCGACCTTGCCGCGACGCAATCGGCCGAAACGATCGAGAAGATGCGCCGCCTTGCCACCGAGGCGGACCTCGACGGCTGATCCGACTCCGGACGCGCGGCGGCTGAGCGCCGCGCGTCGTTCCGTTCCTTGGAGCTATCGCCCATGCGACCGATCCTGCGGCTTCAGGACGCGCTGACCCGGCTGGCGTTCTTCGTCGGCGCCGGCGCACTGGCAGCCATCGTCCTCATCTATGCCTACGAGGTCGTCTCGCGCTACGCCTTCGGCGCGCCGACGCTCTGGGCCAGTGATTTCGTCTCGTTTCTCCTGCTGATCTCGGTCTTCTGCGCCGGGCCGTGGCTGACGCGCGAGGGGGGGCATGTCGCGGTCACGATCCTGCCGGACCTTGCGAGCGTTCGGCGTCCATTGATCCTGCGCATGGGCTTTTTGGTAGCGGCGGCGACCTGTCTCTGGGCGACCTGGCTATGCTTGGGCGAGGTGCGGCACCTGGCCGAACGCGGCACCGCGACGCTGACCACGGTGCGCATCCCGAAATGGATCCTCATGGCCTTTATCGCCTATGGCGTCGGCAATTCCGGCTTGTATTTCTTGCGTCTCGCCTGCGGCGCGGACCTGTCTGGCACTGAAACCCCAGAGGAGGTGACCCATGGTTGAGGGGATCACCGCCGTGGTTACCGGCGTGACCCTGCTTTTGAGCTTCATGGCAGTGGGCTTGCCCGTCTTTGTGGCCTTCCTGTTGGTCAACCTGCTGGCGGTCGCGATCATCATGGGGCCAACGGGCTACGGTATGTTCGTTAACTCGCTCTACGAGACGACGACGACGCAATCGCTGGTCACCATTCCGCTGTTCATCTTGATGGGGGAGATTCTGTTCCGTTCGAATTCCGTTGAGGTGCTGTTCCGCTCCATCGACACGCTGGTCGGCCGGGTAAAGGGGCGCCAATACGTGCTGTCGATCGTGCTCGCCACTGTGTTCAGCACGCTATCGGGCGCCGCGATGGGCGTCGCCGCAATGCTGGGCCGTTCGCTGCTGCCGGGCATGACGGCGCGCGGCTACGACGCCCGGCTATCGGCAGGTAGCATTCTGGCAGGCGCGAGCCTCGCGCCGCTGATCCCCCCCAGCGTCCTCGTGATCATCATAGGCACGCTGGCGGGGGTATCGATCGCAGGGTTGCTGATCGCGGGGATCTTGCCCGGCCTGATGTTCGCGGCGATCTTCCTCGGCTACTGTTTCGCCCGCTGCTGGATCGATCCGTCCCTCGCACCCGACGAGGCCGACGAGAGCACCCGCACCACGCTAGCTGATAAGGGCTGGGCGCTGCTGCGCATCGTGCCCTTCTCAATCATCATCCTGATGGTGATGGGGCTGATCCTGGCCGGCGTCGCTACCCCAACGGAGGCGGGCGCGATGGGGGTGATCGGCTCGCTGATCACGGCCGCGATCTATCGCAACCTGTCACCGCAGATGATCGGCGAGGCGCTGGTTTCCTCGGTAAAGGTCGCGGCGATGATCCTGTTCATCATGGCCAGCTCGAAGCTGTTTAGCCAGCTTCTTGCCTTCACCGGTGGAGCGACGGCGATGACCGAATGGGTGGTGGGCCTCGACCAGCCGCGCTGGGTGATGCTGGTCCTGCTCATGCTGCTGCCTTTCGTGCTGTGCATGTTCATCGACCAGATTGCGCTGATGCTGATCGTGATCCCGATCTACCTGCCGATCATCGCGGAACTGCAATTTGACCCGATCTGGTTCTGGTTGCTGTTTCTCGTGAACATCACCGTGGGGGGCATGACCCCGCCCTTCGGCTACACGCTCTTCGCACTGAAGAGCGCCTGGCCCGAGGCAAGCCTCGGCAAGGTGTTCTCTTCGGCCTGGCCCTTCGTGCTGCTCTATGTGCTGGGGATGCTGGTCTTGGCGCTGGTGCCCGGGCTGACGACGCTGCTGCCGTCGCTGCTTTGACGGTTTTCGAAACGGCGGCCCCCGCCGCCCGCTGCCTTGTGACAAGGAGGGCTCCATGCTCAAACCGACCCTGCCCGCGAATCTCGGGCTCTACTACGGCAACGCTTGGCATGCGCCCGTGGCCGGCCGCACCGATCCGACTCATGATCCGGCGACCGGCAAGGTGCTGGCTGAGGTCGCGACCGCGGGTGGGGCGGATGTGGACGCCGCCGTGGCCGCCGCCCGTCTGGGCTTTCGCGCGTGGCGCGAGGTGGCTCCGCTGGAGCGCGCACGCATCCTGAAAGAGATCGCCGCGATCATTCGCCGACACGGCGACGAGCTGGCGCTGCTCGATTCCGCCAATTGCGGCAATCCCTATACTGAGATGCGCGGCGATGCAGGTGTCGCGGCGGCGCAGATGGATTTCTTCGCGGGCTTGGTGACCGAAATGAAGGGCGACACCATCCCGATGGGCCCCGAACGCGTGAACATGACGCTGCTCGAACCCTTGGGCGTGGTGGCGCGGATCCTCGCCTTCAACCATCCGCTGATGTTCTGCGGTGGCAAAATGGGTGCGCCGCTGGCCGCCGGCAACGCCGTCATCATCAAGCCGCCGGTCCAGGCGCCGCTCTCGGCCCTCAGATTGGCCGAGCTGATCGACGGGCTGTTACCTGCGGGGGTCTTCACCGTGCTGCCCGGCGGCATTGAGGCGGGCGCGGCACTTGCCTCCCACAAGGGGGTCGACAAGGTCACCTTGATCGGTTCGGTGAATGCGGGGCGCGCGGTGATGCGCGCGGCTAGCGACACGCTGAAGCCGCTGCTGCTCGAACTCGGCGGAAAGAACGCCTTGATCGCATATCCCGACAGCGACCCCGACAAGGTTGCCAATGCGATCGTGGCGGGGATGAATTTTAGCTGGTGCGGGCAGTCCTGCGGCTCGACCAGCCGTGCTTTCCTGCACGATGAGCTTTACGACGCGGTGGTCGAGCGGCTGGCCGCGGCGGTATCGCGCTTCAAGCCCGGCCTGCCCACGGACCCGGCGACAACGATGGGCGCATTGGTCGGGCGCGAGCATTTCAACCGGGTGATGGACTATATTGCCTCGGGCAAAGCCGAAGGCGCACGCCTCATCACAGGCGGCAAGGCGGTGACGGAGGGCGCGATGGCCGAGGGCTGCTTTGTCGAGCCCACGATCTTCGCTGATGTCACTGCCGAAATGCGCATCGCGCGCGAGGAGATCTTCGGCCCGGTGCTGGTGCTACGTCGCTGGTCGGATGAAGATGGGATGATAGACGAGGTGAACGGCCTCGACCTAGGCCTGACCTGCTCGATCTGGACGCGCGACCTTGCCCGGGCGCATCGCGCGGCGCGGCGTGCCGAGGCGGGCTTCGTCTGGATCAACGAGGTCGGGCGCCATTTTCTTGGCGCACCCTTCGGCGGCTACAAGCAATCGGGGCTGGGCCGCGAGGAGGGGATCGGCGAGCTGATCTCGTTCACGCAGGAAAAGAACGTGCACATCAACCTCGCTGGTCAGTGAGGCCAGGAGAACGCAGGAAAAGGGACGGGGGCGGATCATCCGCCCCCTTCGCGCGTTTCAGCGCGGCGCCAGCCGGCCGACCGGGTCGCGCTCGCGCAGCCACTCCAGAAGGTCGGTGAGCTGGCGGTCGCGCTCCTCGACGATCTCGCTATAGGACGCGTCGAACCGGTACCAGCCCCGACCGCTAATCGCTCCCATATGTCCTTTCTCGACAAGCTCGCGCAGCACCGGGCGGCCCCGGAAATTCTCGTCCCCGGTCTGGTGGTGCAGCGAGTCGGTCACCGCCAGCGCGGTCGCCTTGGACACGATCAGGTCCTCGGTCAGCAGCGGCCCCCAAAGCGCGAGGCGCGGCCCGATGCTGAGCCGCACGGCCGCGTCGATGTCGTCGCGGCTGGCGAGGCCCTCGTCCATCAAGCGGTAGATCTCGGTCAGCATGGCGAACTGGATCTTGTTGATCAGAAAGCCGGGTCGCTCGCCGCAGGCCACGCCCACATGGTCGATCGATTCGACGAAGGCGCGGCCCCAGTCGACCAGCGACGGTGGGGTGAAATCAGCCGAGATGATCTCAATCGCGCGGATGATGTGGCCCGGCGTGATGTAATGCAGGCCCAGAAGGCGCTCGCGCCGCCGCACCCCGGCGCCGATGTCCGAGAGAAGCAGCGACGAGGTATTGGTGGCCAGAACCACATCTGCTGGGCAGAGCGCGTCGAGCTGGGCGAAGAGCGCCCGCTTGGTCTCCAGCTTCTCCTGGACCGCCTCGTGCACTAGGAAGGCACCCTCCACCGCTACGGCCAGCGAGACCTCGGAGCGCACCTGGGCCAGTATTGCGTCGACCCCGGCTGGGTCCGAGGCAAAGCTCGTGGCGATCGGGCGCGCGCGGTCAGCGAAGCTGTCGAGCATGGCGGCATCCGTGTCGCACAGCACCACCGCGTAGCCATGACGCGCATAGAGCGTAGCGATCACGCAGCCCATGAAGCCCGCACCAACGACGCAGATGGTGCCGCCTCGGGGTGGAAGGGGGCATGACAGTTGGATATCGTTCATAAGACCTCGTCGTGACCGCTGCCAACCGGTGGGTCCGGGGGCAGCCTCGGGTTGGTGTGGCAGGAAGGGGGCAAAGCGCCCCATGGGCGGATGACCGGTTAGGCCTCTCCCGGCCCAGCCTTGCCGATTGGGTGCCGCCGTCAACGCGAACCGGCGGCGGGACGCAGATTTCGAGGATATGAAATCTGCGCCCGAAGAATTGCCTTACCGGTGAGGGTGTGGGTTCCCTTTCTCTGCCCGGCGCTCCGGCCTAGATTGCCGCGCGCAACCCAGCGCTTGCGCAGCGAACAAGGAGGGATCGGCGCCATGATCGCCGAGAAGGTGAAATCAGCCGCCAGGGTATTCGAGATCCTCGAATTCTTTGCAAGCCACCGGCAGCCCGCGCGCCTGCATGAACTGAGCGCGATGCTGGGCTATCCGGTTTCCAGCCTGACGGCCCTGCTGCGTACCATGGTCGACATGGGCTACATGACCATCGATCCTGTCACCCATGCCTATCTGCCCGCGCCGCGCCTGCAGAAGCTGAGCGACTGGATGCAGGTCGATGCCTACGAGCAGACGGTGCTCTTTGACTTGCTCTGCCGCTTGCGCAACGCGGCAGAGGAGCCGGTGGTTCTGGCCGCGGCCAGCGACCTGCGCGTCGATTACGTCACATCGCTGCACCGGCATGAGGGGCGCAACACCTATATTCGCGCGGGCGACCGGCGGCTGATGGTGCAGAACGGCACCGGCTGGCTAATGCTGGCGCGTTACCCCCGCCCCGAGGCGCTGGAGATCTACCGCCGCACGCTGGCGGCCGGGCTGATTTCGGCCCGGGATTTCCCGCAGGCCGCCTTCGAGGCTATACTCGATGCGAACCGCGAGACCGACGTCTCGATCCTGCACGCGCGCGATCTGCTCGACATCCCCGAGCATCGTACAGTGCATTGGGATGCTTCGATGATCTCAATACTAATCCCTGTCCCGCCAGGCCATCCAAGACAGCTGGGCATCGGACTGCACGGCCCGACCGAGCGCATCGCGCGCCGCGCGGACGCGCTAGCGGCGCTTCTGCGCCGCACCGTGGCCGAACTGCAGGCACGACTCGACCATGGCTGAAACGGCACGAGAAAGGCCCGCACGGGCGCAGACGCCAGATGCAGGCCGCCAGACCGTAAGAAGGCCTGTATCGCGCAGTTATTCGGCCGCCTGGTCGACCTTGGCCGCCACTAGCGTCCGCCAGTCGACCTCCTTCGGATAGACCCCCTCCTTTGAGGCGATGTGCGCTTGCATGGCGAAGGCATCGGTGCCGATCGCCTTGCCGCCCTCAGCCACTTTCTGCGCGGCATCGGTCATCAGGCGGCGGAACTCGACAATGGCGAGGTCGGAGGCGCCCAGGACGTCGGTATGGCGCTGCACGCGACTGCCCATCGACACCCACATAATGATGTCCTCGTTCGGAATGCCCGGAACGCCGGTGAAATGGCCTTCCTTCATCAGCGCGCGGTCTTGCTTGAAGTCGTTCTCCAAGGTCCGCAGCGTGCGCCATTTCTCGTCCAGGTCCTTGCCTGGTACGGCGTGGTTGAAGGCCCGCCATTGCTCGGTCGAAGGCACGTTCGGGCCACCGAAGGCGAGAAAGTGGAATGCCGTCTCGTCGTCGTTGATCGGCACGATAACGCTGGCGACCTTGTAGTTGTTGTTGGGCGGGATCAGCGAATAATAGGGCGCCACGAACTCGGTGATGCGAAGGTAGTGATGCGTCGCCGCGTTCTTGATCGGCTTGCGGATCGCCGCGTAGTGGAAGCCGTAGCTGGTGGTTTCCGTCTGCATGCGCGGCGACTTGTCGGTCGAAGGACGATACCAGGACTGGTCATCCGCTGCCGCGCTCTCGACACGGGCAGGTTTCATCGTCGAAGAGTGCAGCGACGAGGAATGCGCGCTGTCGATCTGGCCTTCATGGATCTGCGCCCAGTTGGCCGGCACGCGGATCTTCAGGATAGCGACCGGCGTGTCCTCGGTGGGCGCAAAGGCGGGGGGCTGGAATTCCGGCATGTCGGCCTTGTCCCCCAGCCAGGCCCAGACGAAACCGCCCCATTCGCGCACCGGGTACGAGCGCGCCTTGACCTTGTCCATCAGGGGGCTGCCCTCGGGTTCGGAAGACATGGCGACGACGTTGCCGTCCACGTCCATCTTCCAACCGTGATAGAGGCAGCGCAGGCCGCAATCCTCGTTGCGCCCGTAGACGAGCGAAGCTTTCCGGTGCGGGCAGAGCTCGTCCAGCATGCCCAGACGCCCCTTGGTGTCGCGGAAGGCGACATAGGAGGAACCCAGCGCCTCGACACGCAACGGCTTGCCGTCGGGCTCGGCCACTTCTTCCATCAGGCAGACTGGTGTCCAGTGCTGGCGCATTAGCTTCGCCATTGGCGCATCGCCCGTTACGCGGGTCAGGACTTCGTTCTCTTCGGGGGTCAGCATTTCGTACTCCTCCTGCAACCCGGGCCCGTGAAGGCCAATCTCGAATGCTTGACAATATATACTTAGCTATCTAAATGAGCAAGGGCCGATACATGCTTTTTGGGAGGGGCGAAATGGACTTCATCAGGATGCGCGTCGCCGCGAGACGCACGCTGACCCCGCATATCACCGAATTCACACTGGCTCCCGTCGAGGGCGCGGGGGGCGAGGGCGCGCTGCCCGATTTCACCCCTGGAGCGCATATTACGGTTGAGACCCCCTCGGGTGCGATGCGGCGTTATTCGCTGGTCAATGACGGGACGGCGCCGGATCACTATAAGATCGCCGTCAAGCGGGAGCCGGCGAGTCGCGGCGGCTCGGCCTCGATGCATGACGAGGCGATCGAGGGCTTCGAACTGAACATCGAGGCGCCCGAGAACGATTTTCCCATCGCGGATGCGCCGCGCTACCTGCTGATCGCGGGTGGCATCGGGATCACCCCAATCTATGCCATGGCCTCACATCTCGAGCGTGAAGGCAAAGATTTCAACATCATCTATGTGAGCCGCAGCGCGGAAGACGCGGCCTATCTGGAAGATCTGACCACCGCCTTCGGCGACCGGGTTATGGCCCACCACGACAAAGGTGATCCCGAAAAGATCTATGATTTCTGGGACCATTTTGCCGAACCGCAGAATCTGAACGTCTATTGCTGTGGCCCCAAACCGCTAATGGAAGAGATCGAAGCGATCTCGGGTCACTGGCCGGAAGGCCGCGTCAACTTCGAGGATTTCAAGCCGGTCGAGGTGGTGCGCGCCGATGATGAGCCCTTCGAGGTCGAGTTGAGCAAGAGCGGCACCACGCTGATCGTGCCGGCCGACCGCTCGATCCTTGAAGCGATGCGCGACGCCGGGCTGCAGACCGTCAGCTCCTGCGAGAGCGGCACATGCGGCACCTGTAAGACCCGCCTGATCGAGGGTGAGGCAGATCATCGCGACATGGTGCTGATGGAAGAGGAAAAGGCCGACAAGATCATGATCTGCGTCTCGCGTGCCTGTTCGGGCGGGAGGCTGGTCCTTGATCTCTGATCCCGCCCGGAAGCCCGTGGGGTTGGGCGTTGTCGGACTAGGGCGCGGCTTCATGTTGATGATCCCCACCTTTAACGCCGATCCGCGCGTGAGACTCGTTGCCGCCGCCGCGCCGCGGGCGGAAAGCCGCGCGGCTTTCGAAACGGAATTCGGGGGGCGGAGCTATGATGACATCGCGCCGCTCTGCGCCGATCCCGAAGTCGAAGCGGTCTATATAGCTACGCCCCACCAGATGCATGCTGATCACGTGTGCACCGCCCTAAAAGCGGGTAAGCATGTGCTGGTCGACAAGCCCATCGCCATCTCGATGACCGATGCCGACCGTATGGTTGCGGCGGCCGAAGCCTCGGGCAAGCATCTGATCGTTGGTCCGAGCCATAGTTTCGACCCACCAGTCGAGGCTGCCGCCCGCCTGATGGAGAGCGGCGAAGTGGGCGCGCTGCGCATGGTCCAAGCCTTTAACTATACTGATTTTCTCTACCGCCCCCGGCGTCCCGAGGAGCTGCGCACCGAAGAGGGGGGTGGCATCCTATTCAGCCAGGCGATCCATCAGATCGATGTCGTGCGCAGGCTTGCCGGCGGCATGGCCACCCGCGTCACTGCGATGACCGGAGCTTGGGATCCTGCGCGGCCGACCGAGGGGGCATTCAGCGCTCTGATCTCCTTCGCATCAGGCGCTTTCGCCAGCCTCACCTACTCGGGCTATGCGCATTTTGACAGCGACTTCTGGATGGATGGCGTGAGCGAGCTGGGACAGCGCAAGGATCTAGCTGCCTATGGTAAGGCCCGCCGCGCCCTTGAGGGCCTCGACCCGCAAGCCGAAGCTGCACTCAAGCAGACCCGCACTTATGGCAGCGGAGCAGAGCTGATCGAAGCCGAGAACAACGAGCATTTCGGCCCGGTGATCGTGTTGTGCGATCGTGCTGACCTGCGACTGAGGCCGGGCGGGTTAGACGTGTTCGGCGATACCGAGCGTCGTTTCATCGAGGTGCCCTTCGGACCCGCCCCGCGCGGACCTGTCATCGACGCGCTGCTCGGCGCCGTGCGCGAGGATCGTGCTCCGGTCCAGACTGGCGCATGGGGCCGTGCCAGCCTCGAAATTTGTCACGCTATCCTAGAATCGGCGGCCACGGGTCAGTCGGTGGAACTGCAGCGCCAATGTGGCATCACGTAAAGGAGGAACACGTGTCCGATCTGAAACTTTCCCTTGCCATGGGGAATTATGACCGCACGCGGGCTATCGTCGACGGGCGTGTCAAGATTGACGGTGTCGATCCTGTGCCAATGCTGCTGTCGCCAGAAGAGATGTTCTTCCGCGCTTTCCGGCATGAGGCTTTCGACGTCTCAGAACTTTCTTTGTCGTCCTATTCGATCTCTGTTGCGCGCGGGAACCCACATTACGTGGCACTTCCGGTATTCCTGAGCCGCGCGTTCCGCCATACTTCGGTCTATGTCCGCACCGATTGCGGCATCGATCGCCCTGAGGACCTGAAGGGCAAACGTATTGGCATCGCCGAGTACCAGCTTTCCGCCAATGTCTGGGTTCGCGGCATCCTAGAAGAGCATTTCGGCGTCAAGCCCTCGGACATAACTTGGGTGCGCGGCGGAATGGATACGCCGGGCCGCCCTGAAAAAATCGCCCTGACCTTGCCTGATGACATCAGCATTGAGTCTGCCCCCGAGGGCGCGACGCTCAACGGGATGCTGGCGGCAGGCGAAATCGACGGCTTCATTGGTCCGCGCTGGCCGCGCTGCTTTGCCGAGGGGCATCCTCATGTCGGCCGCTTGTTCCGTGACAGCATCGGCGCGGCCGAAGATTATTTTCGCCAAACCCGCATCTTCCCGGTGATGCACGTCCTCGGCGTGCGCCGCAGTCTGGTCGAGGAATACCCCTTCCTCCCTGCAGCGCTACTCAAGGCGTTCTCCGAGGCGAAGAGGCTGGCCGAGGAAGCGCTTAACGATACTTCAGCTACCAAGGTCACTATGCCTTTCGTCGAGGACACCCTGAACCGCGCTCGTGTGCTGATGGGGCCCGATCCCTGGAGCTATGGCGTGCGCGCCAATGCGCATGTGCTGGACAAGTTTCTGGACTACCATTCTGCGCAGGGCCTCTCGCCGCGCCGCGTGCAGGTGGACGAACTGTTCCACCCTTCGACCCTCGAAGCCTACAGTCTGTGAGGAAAGGACGCCAGATGACCCGCTATCAACCCGGCGACATCGTCGAGATCCGTATGGAGAAGGGCTTGGCCTATGCTCAACTCACCCATGAACACGACAGCTACCCGCCGGTCGTGCGCCTGTTTCGAGGGCTGCAGGACAGCCGCCCGGCCGATCTTGCTGCGCATGTTGCGCAGGCGCCAGGCCTGATCGCGATGATTCCACTGGAGCAGGCGCTGGACCGACTAGGGCTGGCGCATGAGAAAGCAGATCGCGTGGCGCTGCCCGAGGATGAGCGGAAGTTTCCCACTTTCCGCATGCCGATCCGCGATAAGCAGGGCGAGATCGTGTATTGGTGGTTCTGGGACGGGCAGGGGCTGAGCTATTCGGTAGAGCTGGACGCTATGCAGAACAGCCTGCCGCTGCGCGAAGTGATGACCTCGGCCCGCCTTTTGCAGGAATTACAGGCCTCGGCCTGACCCTTTAGGTCCCCATGATCCCCTTGATCGGCGAGATCTTCGCCATTCTAGCCGCCTTCTGCTATGCCTTCGGTTCCGTCGCTGCGGCCAAGAACGCGCGCGAAAAGGGGGGGAGGGGGAATGCCGTCCTGCTATCCATCGTGCTGACGGCGGGGTTCTCGGGCGGGTTGTGGCTGATCATGGGGCCAATGCTGCCGCTCATTGACACCGGCTTCTGGACCGGCGTGGCCATCTTCGTCCTGGCGGGGGTGCTGGCAACGGTGTTGGGGCGGATTTTCTTCTTCCGCTCTATCGAACTGGCAGGCGCCATCGAAACCGGTCTGATCCGCCGGTTGATTCCGGTCTTCGCCACCGCCCTCGCCATCCTGTTCCTAGGCGAGAGCCTTACAGGCCCCAACGCATTGGCCTTCGTGTTGGTCTTCGCCGCTGTGGCGCTGGTGGTGCTGACCAACCGACGCGAGATCGCCACGAATGACGTCGAGACGCTGCGTGCCGCGGGCGGGCGTAACACTGGGCAAGTGCTGGCGCTGATGTCTGCGGCCAGCTACGGCGGCTCTCATGTCGCGCGCAAGTTCGCCATGCGCTGGCTGCCCGATCCGCTGATCGGCGCCTTCATCGGCGCGGCGGCGGCCTTTGCCTGGTTCGCGCTGGCGGGCCTGTTCAGCGCCGCCTACCGCCGCCACCTGACCGAGCTGTTCCGCCGGCCCACCGGCTGGCAGCTCATCGCCGCCGCCTCCATTTCACTGGGCCAAACCGCCCAATTCGTGGCGCTCAGCTTCACTACTGTCACCGCCGTGGCCATCATCGGCACGATCGAGATGTTTCTTGCCGCCTGGCTGGCAGCATGGGTCCTGCACACTGAAGAGCGTCCTGGTCGGGTTTTCGCACTGGCCTCGCTCATGGCTATGGCTGGGGTGATCATTTTGGCGCTGGTACGCGTCTGACAATGAACAAGAATTTCGAAACGGGAGACAACATGATCAGAGAAACCGACCACCCCATGCCGTGTGAGGTGAAGACGCTCTACGGCAGCGATGCGATGGCCGAGATGCTGCGCCAACTAGACATGCCCTATGTCGCACTCAACCCCGGTTCCAGCTTTCGCGGCCTGCATGACAGCATTGTCAATTACTTGGGCAACAAAGATCCGCACATGCTGCTGTGCCTGCACGAGGAACACGCGGTCTCAATCGCGCATGGTTGGGCCAAAGTCACTGGCCGTCCAATGGCGGTAGTGCTGCATGCCAACGTCGGCCTGATGCACGCGGCGATGGCTATCTACAACGCTTGGTGTGACCGCGTGCCGATGCTGATCTTCGGTGCCACCGGCCCGGTGGATGCGGCCAAGCGTCGGCCCTGGATCGACTGGCTGCACACCTCGCGCGACCAAGCGGCGATAGTGCGGCCCTATGTCAAATGGGACGACCAGCCCGCCTCGCTGTCTGCCTCGCTGTCCTCGATGATGCGGGCGATGACCATCACCACCTCCGCGCCAATGGCACCCACCTATGTCTGCTTTGACGTAACAGTTCAGGAAACTGCTGTCGACGCCATGCCGGCGCTACCTGACCCCGCCCGCCACGCGGCTCCCGAAGCGCCCGCCGCCAGCGCAGGCCAGGTCGCGGCTCTCACGCGGATGCTGGCTGAAGCAAAGGCGCCGGTGATCCTGATGGGCCGCGTCTCGCGCGATGCCGAGGACTGGGCGCGGCGCATGGCGCTGGCCGAGCATTTCAACGCCCGCGTGATCACAGATATCAAGACCGGTGCGGCCTTCCCCACGCGTCACAATCTGCACGTGGGCGCGCCGGGCTTTTTCCCCTCGACCGACTCGATCGAAGCGCTGAAGGCCGCCGACCTCGTGCTTTGCCTCGACTGGGTGGACCCGGCTGGCACTCTGGCGCAGGCGATGCCGATGCGGGCCGAGGCCAAGGTGGTTAACGCAACTCTGGAACCGATGCTGACCAACGGCTGGTCAATGGATCATCAGGATGTGGTGGCGAGTGATCTCACCATTCTGACCGAGCCCGACGCGCTGGTGGCCGCGCTTTGCGAGCGGCTGGACCTCGAGCCCGCAACCGCGATGCCCCGTACCGCGCCGACGGCGCACGGTCAGGATCCGGACGAGGTGCTGTCGCTCGACGCACTCTCCCATGTGCTGCGCGCGGGACTGGCCGAGGACGAGCACACGCTGGTGCGCCTGCCGCTGGGCTGGGACGGGCGGCATTGCGACTTCACCGGACCGCTCGATTACCTCGGCTACGATGGCGGCGCAGGGATCAGCTCGGGTCCCGGCATGGTGGTCGGCGCGGCGCTGGCTTTAAAGGGCACTGGCCGCATGCCAGTGGCGGTGCTGGGCGACGGTGATTTCATAATGGGCGCCACCGCGCTCTGGACCGCGACACATCAGCACGTGCCAATGCTGATTGTGGTGGCAAACAACCGCTCGTTCTTCAACGACGAGATTCACCAAGAGCGCGTCGCCCGTGATCGAGATCGCCCGATCGAGAACAAGCACATCGGCCAAGCCATCGACGAGCCAGACATCGACATCGCCGCCCTCGCCCGGGCCCAAGGCGCCGAAGGCATCGGCCCGGTCGGAACAGTAGCCGACTTCGAAGCGGCGCTAGAAAGGGCCGTGTCGATGGTACGCGCGGGCCAGGCCGTAGTAATCGATGCCCGCATCCTACGCGGCTACGTCAAGGAAATGGTCGAGGGGATGACTGCCGAACAGGACGACTGAACGGCGGGCATGCGAAGGTATCCGCCCCTTGCGCCCTTAACCGAAGAACCGCATTAAGGAGTTGCCCGCCATCGGCACCGTGCCGTTGGCGGGCCATTCCTTTCTAGCCGACCGAGACCATGCAATATGGATGAGCCTGCGCCGCAATTTCATGAAGAATTCGATCCCAAGCTAACCGAAGAGCGCCTTGCACGCCTCGTTCGTCTTGCCGCCAAAGCTTTCAACCGCTCGCTGCAGATGCGGTTACAGGCAGAGGGCGTCACCTTCGGTCAGTGGATCTTTCTGCGGATCCTCTGGTACAATGACGGGCTGTCGCAGCGCGAGCTGAGCCAGAGGGCGCATTTGACCGAGCCTACGGCCCATACCGCGCTAACCAAGCTGGAAAAACAGGGAGTTATCACGCGCGAGAAGATGGACGGCAACAAGCGGACCCTGCAGATATTCCTGACGCCCAGGGGCTGGGAATTGCGTGACCGGCTGGAGCCAATGGCGCAGGAGGTGAACCTGATCTCGATCCAAGGGCTGAAGGAGGACGAGGTGCAGGTGCTGCGTAAGGGCCTTCTTGCCATCATCACCAATCTCGAGGCGGATGAGAACGCCGCGGCTGCGCGGGGCATCAGGATGCCTGCGACCCGGTCGAGCTTCTGACCGGGCTGGAGACGAGCTTACAGGGCTCGGGCGCTTCACGTGTCAACGCCGCGTTGAGGGGAATCACGTCAGCATACTTAGCCTGTAGGTCCAGAATGCTCTGTTCATGCGCGGCCTGACTGCGGTCGCCAACTGCCTCACGCACCACAATCGGGCGGAAGCCGTGCTGCAACGCATCCACTGCCGTCGCGCGCACGCAGCCTGAGGTTGTGCAGCCAGTGATGACCAGCGTATCAATACCCTCCGTTACCAGCCTGCTCGCCAGGTCGGTGCCGAAGAAGGACGAGGCGTATTTCTTCACCAACGTATGCGACCCGGGAGCGAAGTTCAGGCGGGGGTCCAGCTCGGCTCCGTCACCGGAAGCCGCCAGCGTCTTCAGCCCGCTCTGTTTCAGCGTCCAGATACCAGCATCCGACAGATCCGGTTCGTCGTAACGTACGATAGTGAAGAAGACCGGCTCGCGGCGGTGCGCGAAATCAGCGATCAGCGCGTTGATTGCTACAATCTGCGTTGACAGGTCGGCTCCCAGCGGCAGTTCGGGATTGGTGAAACCCTTGATGACATCGATCACCACCAGCGCCGAGTGGCGGCCAAAACCAATGGTCTGGCCGAAGCCACGGTCCTTGAATGCTTGTTCGTCCATGTAACTCTTTCAGTCTGAATCCCTGAAGCTTAGGGAACGAGGAATATAAAGGGGCATGGATCCGGTTGAGTCTGTCGGTATTCTTGCGGAAGGCGCAGACGGTTCACAACGTAGGCCGTCGAGTGGCTGTCCGGGCAGTGACGCCCGGCGAAGGCCCACGACCACTCCCGGCATCGGCCCAATCAACGCGCTGACCATGCTGCCCGAGGTCGGCAATCCGCGCCGCTTTCAACATCATCGCCAGTTCCCCTAAGTTCTGCGGCCTAGACCTATTCACTGAATAGCCCCGTGTCTTGTGGACGCCTTCTTCGCTAATTTTGAGGCAAGGAGGCCATGATGAGCAGCAGCAAGTTCAGCGACGAGTTCAAGCGGGACGCGGTCGCACAAATCACCGAGCGAGGCTACCCGGTCAGGGAGGTGTCGCAGCGGCTCGGGGTCAGCCCGTATTCGCTCTACGCCTGGAAGAAGAAGTTCGCGAAGGCGTCATCCGGAGAGGCGGAGAAGGACACCGAGATCCGGCGCTTGAAGAAGGAGCTGGCACGGGTGTCGGAGGAGCGTGACATCCTAAAAAAGGCCACCGCGTATTTCGCCAGGGATGCAAAGTGAGATACGCGTTCGTGGCCGAGCATCGCGGGCAATTCTCCGTCCGGGCGATGTGCCGGTGCCTGCGCATCCAGCCGAGCGGCTTCTATGCGTGGCTGAAGGCGCCGCTGAGCAAACGCGCTCGGGAGGACGAGCGGCAGACCGAGCTTCTGAAGGCGGCGTGGGCCGAGAGCGGTAAGGTCTATGGGCAGCGGAAGCTGCATGATGACCTGGTCGAACAGGGCGAAAGCATTTGCCTGAACCGCGTCTCCCGCCTGACCAGGCTGGCCGGGATCAAGGCGCAGATCGGCTACAAGCGCCGCCCCGGCAAGTATGGCGGCAAGCCGTCGGTCGTCGTCGACAACACCCTGGATCGGCAGTTCGACGTGGAAGCTCCAGACCGGGTTTGGGTGACTGACATCACCTACATCCGGACGCAGGAAGGCTTCGCTTACCTCGCTGTGGTGATCGATCTGTTCTCTCGGCGCGTGGTCGGATGGTCTATGCAGTCGCGCCAGACGACCGACGTCGTTCTCCAGGCTCTGCTCATGGCCATATGGCGGAGGAAGCCGAAGGCTAAGGTGCTGATCCACTCCGATCAGGGAAGCCAGTTTACCAGCATGGACTGGGCCGCTTTCCTAGAAGCCCACAACTTGGAGCATTCCATGAGCCGCCGTGGCAACTGCCATGACAATGCCGTCGCAGAGAGCTTCTTCAACCTACTCAAGCGCGAGCGGATCAGGCGCCGGACTTACCGGACGCGTGAGGAAGCCCGGCGGGACGTGTTCGACTACATCGAAATGTTCTACAACCCGAAGCGCAAACACGCGCGGAACGGAATGCTGTCGCCCGTCGACTTCGAGCGGCAGCAGAAACTGAGGCACGAGGGCGTCTAAGAAACGCGGGGCTATTCACACCCATCAATCTGGCACCTTTCGAGGTCGAACCAAACTTCCTAAGTTTGGCACCGCATACCTGTGCCGAACCTTCTGGATAGCCGGTCAGATCGCCATCAGGCAACGCGACAACAGCATCCGGGGGCTATGTCGAGGCCGATCGGTCCAGCCCGGATCGGTGTCGCAAGGCGCTCACCGCCATAGCCGCGAAGATAGTGTGCACATCGTGCCTGCCTTCACCAAGCACGGCTCAGACTATCGCCCCTTCTTCAGCGGGCGGTACCAAGCGGAAGAGCCGCTCTTTCTGTCAATGCCGGGGCGCGCAATAGAGACCTCCTAGATAATAATTCGGATCTTCCGCATGGGTTGGGGCTCACCAGTTGGGTCCTGTCTATGATATGGTATTGACCTCCGCTTTGACGGCGGAAGCCACTTGGCTCAGCATTCATGCATATGGGCACGCCCTGGTGACCAACATCTGGGGCATGAAATCCGCCTAGCCTCCTTTAATAGGAAATTATCGTTTTAGGCGCTGCCCCCTGCTGTTCAACTTTCAGGGGCGAAAGTCTTAACGTTTCTCTGATGGGCAATGCGCCTAAAAATCCAGACCTAAATCAACTGTTCCCGCCGAATGCGTCAGTGCACCGGATGAAATGTAGTCAACTCCAGTGGCGGCAATTTCTTGCAAGCGGTCGAGGCGAACATTGCCGCTAGCTTCAGTTTTCATGCGCCCGCCAATGCGCTTGACCGCCTCTGACATATCCTGTGTCGACATGTTGTCGAACATGACAACGTCGGCTCCGCCAACTTCAATCACTTCATCCAATTGCGCTAGATTATCGATCTCGATCTCGATCCTAACCATATGTCCAGTGTTTTGATGGGCAGCCTGTAGTACTTGTTTGATTCCGCCGGCAGCTGCGATATGGTTGTCCTTGATCAGGATAGCGTCAGACAACGAAAACCTGTGATTATATCCCCCCCCATGAAGAACAGCGAGCTTCTCTACCAGTTTCAGACCAGGTGTGGTTTTGCGTGTGCAAGTGATGCGTGTTTTCGTTCCCGAAAGTGCTTGGACATAGGACGATGTAAGCGTCGCCGTACCCGATAGACGTCCCGAAAAATTCAACGCAACACGTTCTGCGGCGAGAATGGATGACGCTGAACCCTCAACTCGCATGAGGGTATCTCCCGCCCTGCACGTAGTGCCATCCGGGACCACTGTTTCCACGGTAAGGCTGGGATCGACGAGTCGAAAGGTAAGGGATGCCAATTGCATTCCAGAAACAACGGCATCCTGACGCGCTCGCAAGCGGGCCTTGTATCGTGTCGCCTCCGGAAGGACGGAACG
>NZ_CP139696.1:0-97170 GCF_034371605.1 Limimaricola variabilis
GCGGGTGCGCGCGTCGACATCGGCGAAGTCCGCGCCGGCAATCATGCGGTTGATGGTATAGCCCATGGCATTTCTCCTGTGATCTGATGGTTGCTGTGCGCCCTGAAGTCATTGGTGGGGGCGTTGTCCCGCTTAGGAGACGGTGAACTGTCCCATCATACCCGCATCCTCGTGTTCGAGGATATGGCAGTGATACATGTAGGGCGCGTCGCTGCGCGCCGGCCGATCGAAACGGATGAGAATCTCGGCAGTGCCGTCGACCCATACGACGTCCTTCAGACCGCTTTCGGCATAGCTCACCGCCCGGCCGTTGCGGCTCACCACCTGAAACGAGGTGCCATGCACATGGAACGGGTGCGCCATCATGTCGGCCGAAATTTCCCAAAGTTCGGTCTCGCCCAGACGCAACTGCTGGTCGATGCGGTCCATCTGGTATGTCTTGCCGTTGATGCCGAGTTCCGGCTTGCCCCCGAACATGGCTCCCATCATCCCCATTCCCATCATCATGTTGAGCCGGAAGCTGCGGCGGCGGACGGGTTCCTCCAAGTTCGGGCGCGGCGCGCCTGCCAGTGTTGTGGGCAGGGCCATGGCTTTGGGTGTAAGACCCTCATCGATCTCGAACCGCGCCACCTCGAAGGCCGCCCCGTCCTCCGACGCTCCAGAGCCTCCGCCCATCATGCCGCCCATCATGCCGCCGCCCCCCATCATGCCGCGGCCCATCATCGCCACCGGGACATCCACCGACACGAGGCGGGCCGGTCGCCCGCTCGCGAAATCAACGACGATCTCGGCCCGCTCGGCCGGCGCCAGCTGGACTTCGGACCGGCGCAACGGCGCCGGCAACAGTCCGGCATCCGTGGCAACCTGATGAAACGCCCGACCGTCCTCAAAGCGGAAGCGGTAAACCCGCGAGTTGGAACCGTTGAGGAGGCGCAGGCGAACCAGCCCTGCCGGGACCCGAGCAACCGGGGACAGCGCCCCGTTCACGAGTATTCTGTCGCCCCGGAAACCTTGCATGAGCGCCATGCCATCATCGTCGTAGCGCAGCTCTCCTGCGCGCGAGAACCATCGGTCCTGCACGATGAGAGGAATGTCATCGATTCCGTAATCTAATGGCAGCCCCGGCTCCGGAGCTTCGGGATCTTCGATGATCAGCAGGCCCGCCAGGCCATGGTAGACCTGTTCGCCGGTGCGGCCATGGACGTGCGAGTGATACCAATAGGTGCCCGCCGGCTGGTCGATCTCGAGCGTCTGCTCGAGGTGGCGCCCCGGCGCGATCACGGAATGTGGCCCACCGTCCTGCCAGCCCGGCACATGAAGCCCGTGCCAATGCGCGGTGATGCCTTGTTCCAGCCTGTTGCCGGCGATGATGCGGGCGCCTCGCCCCCGCTGCATCCGCAGCGTCGGGCCAAGGTAGTCCTGCGACCAACCCAGCACCCGTGTTTCGGCGCCTTCGAAAAAGCTCCGGCGCCCCACAATCGCGTCTATCCGATTGCCCGCTTCGTCGCCCACGTCCATCAGCGCCGGGATAGGCAGGGGCTGCCCCGGGGCGGACTGAGCCGAGGCGCGACCTATGAGCGCCGGAACAGCGAGACCAGCAATCATCGAACCGAGAAAGCTTCTGCGTTGCATCACGCCACTCCTTCCAGATTGTTCAGCGGCGGGGTCCTGCTTCCCAGCTTGCACGCCGCCTCGTGCTGGCTGAGGAACACCTCGCCGGTCAGTTCGCCGAGGAAATGGCTGCGCTTGAGGCGGTCCATCACCGGCCCCTTCACCTCGCTCAGATGCAGGCGGACGCCCGCGTCGTGCAGCCGGGTGTTGATCGCCTCGAGCGACTCCAGCGCCGAAAGGTCGATCTCGTTCACGGCAGGGAACATCAGCACGACGTCGGTGAGTTCGGGCTTGTCGGCGGCATAGGCCGACAGCTGGTCCTCGAGATAGCGGGCGTTCGGGAAGTAGAGGCTTTCATCGACGCGCAGCGTCAGCACATGCGGCTGGGTTTCGACCTCGTGGCGCAGCACGTTGCGGAAATGCTCGGTGCCCGGCACCCGGCCGACCACCGCCATGTGCGGGCGCGAGGTCTTGTAGAGATGCACGAGGATCGAGGTGACCACGCCCGCGGTGACGCCCACCTCGACGCCGAACACCAGTGTCAGCAGGATCGTCGCCGAGACGGCGGCGAAATCGGCGCGGCTGAAGGCCCAGGCGCGTTTCAGGATCGAGAAATCGACGAGGCTCAGCACGGCCACGATGATCGTGGCGGCCAGCGTCGCCTTGGGCAGGTAGTGGATCAGCGGTGTGAGGAACAGCGCGGCCAGAGCGAGGCCAAGGGCGGTGAAAGCCCCGGCGGCGGGGGTCTCGGCCCCGGCATCGTAATTCACCACCGAGCGCGAGAAGCCCCCCGTCACCGGGAAGCCGCCCGTGAAGGCCGCGCCGAGATTGGCGGCGCCGAGACCGATCAGCTCCTGGTCGGGGTCGATGCGCTGACGCTTCTTGGCGGCCAGCGTCTGCGCAACCGAGATCGACTCCACGAAACCGATGATCGAGATCAGCATCGCCGGGATGAAGAGCTGCGAAATCAGCGACGGGGAGAAGGAGGGCAGGGTGAGCGGCGGCAGGTTTTGCGGCACCTCGCCGACGATCGCGACGCCGCGTTCGCCCAGATCGAACAGCCAGACCGCCAGCGTCGTGGCGATGATGGCCAAGACGGGGCCGGTCTTGGCGCCGATATCGACCATGCGCGGGCCGAGGCCGATACGGCGCAACAGCGGCTTCAACCCCTTGCGGACCCAGAACAGGAACGCGGTGGCAGAGACGCCGAGTACGACGGTGATCAGGTTGATCTCGCCCAGATGCGCCCAAAGCCCGTCGAGGATCTCGATCAGCGTGTGGCCTTCGCCCTGAATGCCGAGGATGTGGCGCAGCTGGCTCGCCGCGATCAGGATGCCGGACGCCGTGATGAAGCCTGCGATCACCGGGTGCGACAGGAAGTTGGCGAGAAAGCCGAGGCGGAACAGCCCCAGCGCCAGCAGCATCCCGCCCGACAGGAAGGCGAGCGTCAGCGCCGCGGCGACGTAGCCCGCCGTGCCGCTCTCGGCGATGTTGCCCACCGCCGCCGCCGTCATAAGCGACACCACCGCGACCGGGCCCACTGCCAATGCGCGCGAGGTCCCGAAGATCGCGTAGAGCAGGATCGGCGCGATCGAGGCATAGATCCCGGCCTCGGGCGGCATGCCGGCAAGCAGCGCGTAGGCCAGCGACTGCGGGATCAGCATGATCGTCACGATCACGGCGGCGACCATGTCGCCGGTGAAGGTGGAGCGGTCGTAACGCCGTCCCCAGTCGAGGATCGGCAAATAGCGCGACAGCGGGGGCATGGTCATCCGTATCCGTCCGGTCTTTGGGGGAAGGAAAGCGGGCGGCCCGTGGGCCGCCCGAAAGATCAGTCGAAGCGGTTCACCGGCAGCTTCAGGTAGTGGTTGCCGTCATTCTCGGCCGGCGGCAGCCGCCCGCCGCGCAGGTTGATCTGCAGCGCGGCGAGGATGCGGTTCGGCAGCGCCAGCGTCTTGTCGCGGGTCTGACGGCGCTCGATGAAGGCTTCGCGCTCCGTGCCATCCTTGACGTGGATGTTGTGCGCGCGGTGCTCATCGACCGTGGCCTCCCACATCGGTTCCTTGCGCTCCTTGGTGCCGTAGTCATGGCCGACATTGAGGCGGGTGTTGCCCGGCAGGGCGAGGATGTCCTGGATCGAGTCCCACAGCTCGGCGGTCTTGCCGCCCGGGAAATCCGAGCGGGAGGTGCCGATGTCGGGCTGCATCAGCGTGTCATGCACGAAGGCCGCGTCGCCGCAGACATAGCTGATCGATCCCAGCGTGTGACCGGGCGAGAGCATGACGCGCGCGTCGAGTTCGCCGATCTTGAAGGTCTCGCCCTCCTCGAACAGGTGGTCGAAATCGCGGCTCGGCTCGAAGGCATCTGGCAGGTTGTAGATGTCGGCCCAGATCTTGGCGATCTCGGGCACCAGCGCGCCGATGGCATTGGGGGCGCCGGTGCGCTCCTTCAGGTGCGCCGAGGCCATGACATGGTCGGCATGCGGGTGGGTGTCGAGCACCCACTGCACCTTCAGGTCGTTGTCGCGCACGAGGTCGAGCACCTGGTCCATGCTCTCGGTCGAGAACTTGCCGTTGCGGTGATCGAAGTTCCAGACCACGTCGATCAGCGCTGCCTGGCGCGTCTTGGGGTCGGCGCAGATATACTGGATCGACCCGGTGTCGGGCTCGTAGATGCCCCAGACATCGGGGCTGCCTTCGCCGGTCGAGGGCGAATGGCGGACGACGCGGCTCTTCAGGGGGTCGGTCATTGGATGGCTCCTTTGCGAGTGGGCAGGGAGAGGTCGGGGGTGTGCCGGGCCAGCCACATGCCGGCCAGCATGAAGGGCACGAAGATCAGCGTTCCGGTGGCCGCAATCGGCAGCGCGGTCAGCGCCGGGCCGGGGCAGAAGCCGCCAAGCCCCCATCCGGTGCCGAACAGCACCGCGCCGGTCATGAGCTTGGGGTCGAGGTCGGTCCGGCTCGGAATGCGGAACTCGGTATCGAAGAACGGGCGCGAGCGGTTGCGGGTGAGAAGCGCGAAGCCCGGTGCCGTCACCGCGATGGCGCCGCCCATGACGAAGGCGAGGCTCGGGTCCCACGTGCCGAAGACGTCGAGGAAGTTCAGCACCTTGGCCGGGTCGGACATGCCCGAGACGATCAGGCCGAAGCCGAAGATCAGGCCGGAGAGAAGCGCGAAGATCTGTTTCATCTCAGCCTCCGATCAGGTGGCGGGTGACGAAGACCGTGACGAAGGCTGCGGCCATGAAGGTGACGGTGGCGGTGATCGAGCGCATCGAGCCGCGGCTGATGCCGCAGACGCCGTGGCCGGAGGTGCAGCCATTGCCATAAGTCGCGCCGAAGCCCACCAGCAAGCCCGCGACCGCCATCAGGGCAGGGCTCGACGGCACCCATTGCTGTGGCCATTCGCCGGACACCAGCAGCCAGATCGGCGCGGCCAGCAGCAGGCCCAGCACGAACAGCGCCGAGACGCCGCGCGCCTCGGCATCGGTCGAGCGGGCGAAAATACGCGAGGTGAGGCCGCTGATCCCGGCGATCCGGCCATTGGTGGCCATCAGCAGCACCGCCGAGGCCCCGATCATCATGCCGCCGCCGAGCGACAGCCAAGGGGTGAACTCTGTTTCCATCTCTCGACTCCGTGATACGACGGTCAACGCCGTCGCGCTTGTCTTGTTTCAAGACATCTATATATTCGTCTCGTCTAATATTCAACAGGCAGCATATGAAAATCACCGATGATTTCCTCGAAGGCGACATCGCGGGCGCGGCCGCGCTGATGGGCATGCTGGCCTCCGAGGCGCGGTTGAAGATCCTGTGTCGGCTGGTCGATGGCGAGCGGTCGGTGGGGGAACTGGCCCGGATCTGCGACATGTCGCAGCCGACCATGTCGCAACAGCTCAAGCGGCTGAAGGAGGCGGGGCTCGTCGAGGGCCGCCGGGACGCGCAGACGATCTATTACAGCGTCACCGGCAAAGAGGTCGCCGCCGTGCTGGAGACGCTGCACAAGCTGTATTGCGCGCGCGAGGCGCGGTGAGATCCTGCGCCCGGCCGGTCCGGGCGCAGGGCGCGGGTCATTTGCCACTCTTGCGGTCGGCGTAGTCCTTTGCGAACTGGCCGATCTTTTCCTGCGACAGGTCGAGGCCCTTCTCGCGGCCCATCTCGATCGCCGCCTCGCCGTCAATCCCCCGGTCGGCTGCCAGCGCCATCAGCGTCATCGCGCCCGCGCGCTTGCCCGATGCGCAATGCAGCAGGACGGGCTGCGGCAGGTCGTCGAGGGAACGCCGGAAATCGTCCACCAATTCGTCGTCAAGCGCGTCGGGGGAGACCGGGTGATGCAGGTAGCTCAGCCCGGTCTCCTCGACGATGCGCCGTTCTTCGTCGGGGGCGACCTCCTGCTTTTCGTCCGTGGTTCGGAAATTCACCACGCTTCGGTAACCTTCTTCGGCCGCTTTCCGAAGCGCGGCTTCGTCCGGGGCGAAGCGGGCGATGCCGTGATTGCTGTCGATCTCTACGACGTTGTCCATTTGGGTCCTCATTTCTGCTCGGGGGTTTCGACCGGGTAGCCGGCGGCGCTCCACGCCTTCCAACTGCCCGGCACGTTGCGGATGGTTTCGAAGCCATGCGCCGCAAGCAGGCTTGCCGCGATGCTGGCGCGGAAACCGCTGGCGCAATAGGTCGCGTAGGATTTGCCGCGGTCGAGATCGCTCATCTTCTCGCGCAGTTCACCAAGGAAGGCATGCGTCGCGCCCGGCACGTGGCCGCCCTCCCATTCATCGGGCTTGCGTACGTCCAGCGGGGTGATGTCCGGCGCGTCCTTCAGCTCATGCACTGAGATCTGCGGGATCTGCGCGAAATCGCGCCCCGCCTCGCGCCAGGCGCTCATGCCGCCGGCAAGATAACCGCCGAACTCGGTGAAGCCTGTGCGCCACAGCAGCTTCACCACGCCGGGCAGGTCGGCATCCTCGTGCAGAACGAGGTAGATGGGCTTTTCCGGATCCAGCAGCCATCCGGCCCAGACCGACAGCTCCGGCCGCGCACCGATGTTGAGGCTGCCCTTCACATGGCCTGCACCGAAATCCATCATATCGCGGGTGTCGACGATCTGCGCGCCGCCCTCGGTGGCCTTGGCGAACCGCTCGACCGTGAGGGGAGGCACGCGGGGCAGGTTGCGCAGCACCTCGGGACCCTGTGCATTCACCTTCTTCAGCCGGGGGTAATGCGTCGGCACCGGTGGGGCGTCGGCCTGCATGACCCGCTTGAACGCCTCGAGGCTTTCGACCTTCGCGTAGTCGTTGAAGCGCCGCTCGTAGCCGATGGTCGAGGACATGCGGTCGCCGATATCGGGGCCGCAGGCCGATCCCGCGCCGTGGCAGGGATAGATGATCACGTCGTCTGGCAGCGCCATGAACACGTCGCGCACCGTGTGGAACAGCTTCTCGGTCAATTCCTCGGTCTGATCGTCGCCCATCAGGTCGGGCCGACCGACGCTGTCGACGAAGAAGGCATCTCCGGATAGCACGCCCCACGGCGTCTCGGTGTCGCCGTCATACAGGAAATAGGACATGTGCTCGGGGGTGTGGCCGGGGGTGAAGCGCGCCTCCATCCGCAGCCCGCCAAAGCGGAATTCGTCGCCGTCTCGCACAGTCTCGTGGTCGAAGCCGTACTCCGCGCCGCCTTCGGTGCTGACATAGAGCTTGGCCTGTCCGCCGAGCCGGTCGACCAACTCGCGCGCGCCGCTCATGAAGTCGGCGTGGATGTGGGTTTCGAACACATGGGTGATGGCAAGGCCGAAGCGCCGCGCCGCCTCAAGGTAGATCTCCACGTCCGGCCGGGGGTCGACAATGGCGCAGACATGCGCGGCGTCGTCGCCCAGCAGGTAGGAGCATTCGGCGACGCCGTCGGCCAGAATCTGTTCGAAGCGCAGGGTCATGGCAGGTCCTCCTTCGAGGTGCCAACAACGGGCGGGAATGTGGGTTCCGATTGGTTTACTGCCAGCCGCCGGTGTTACGGTCGGCCTTCAGGAACGCATGCAAGGTCGCCGACCTGGAGTCCGAAGTAGACTTCGATGCCCCAGATTTAAGAGGCCCGGCTCCGGGCCGCGAGCTGCTTTGGTAAAGAAGGGCGGTGAGCCGACATTCGCCGCTGGTCGGGCGAAGGTCAGCTCAGCGGACCTACCTGCTGTTCGCTGCGGACGCTCGGTTTTCGCCGCGGATGCGAAGACCTGCGGGAGGAAGGGCAGCAAGCTAATCTTCGCTGCTTGAGCTACGAACGTCGGCTTAGATGTGAAGAAGCACGGCTGCACACCAACCAATTGAGGCAACGTTTTTTTGAACGCGTTCGACTAAGCCGAGGTGCTGGATGAGCGAGGTGAGGAGTTTCGGACTGGAAGTGGAGCGTCGAGTTTTACGCAGAGGGAGTGTCCTGAACTTTGTGTATCCGGGCCGACCCATGCGGTTTGGGATACCTAAGCGTCGAAGCGCTCACCGAACATTATGGCGAACTGATTTCGGGCCGCAAACCATTCCCGAACATTTCGCCCGTCCTTCTCGAAGTTGCGGATGGCGAGGTAGATCAGCTTGGTCGCGGCCTCATCCGTTGGGAAGGACCCACGCGTCTTGATCGATTTCCGGATCACGCGGTTCAGGCTTTCGATGGCGTTGTGAATAGCCCCGTGTCTTGTGGACGCCTTCTTCGCTAAATTTGAGGCAAGGAGGCTATGATGAGCAGCAACAAGTTCAGCGAGGAGTTCAAGCGGGACGCGGTCGCGCAGATCACCGAGCGAGGCTATCAGCTTAGGGAATTTGCGAATGGCCGCTCATCGCTTGGATTAACCAGGTGAGTAGTTTGCTTTCGACCCCATCGACACGTCGATGAGATCGGATCGACCAGTGACGCATTCGACAAAGACAGACAGGACGTGACGTTCTGAGACGGCGAGACGTAGCGTCCGAGGACCACCGCCACATTCCAGCCATCCAGATTTATCATTCGACCTGAGTAACACTCACATTGGAGGCAGACAGAATGTCCATCCTGAGCAAGAAGCACCTTGGCCTGACCCTCGCCGCCACCCTGATCGCGGGCGCAGTCGGCGAGTTCGGCTTTGCCCGCCATGCCCGCGCGGTGACCGTCGAGCCGTACGAGTTGTTCAGAACCGTCGAGATGGAGATCGGCGGGGTCGTCTACGACGTGCAGATCCGGAAAGATCCGCCGACGATCTCGGCAGCCGGTTCCGCCTACTTCTTTTAGGAGGTCAGTAGGTAGGCAGTCGTCGCATTGACAAAAATTGCCATAGCGCCCATCTTGAGAGTATGGCCACCATGAACATCTCATTGCCTGACGACATGCGTTCCGCAGTGGACGCCCAGACGGTCGCGCGCGGCTACGGCACTTCAAGTGAATATGTGCGCGACCTGATCCGCCGCGATCTGGACCGGCAGGCGCTGCGCGCTCTGCTCGATGAGGGACGTGCAAGCGCGCAAGGGGAGCCCATCACCGAGAAGACTTTCGAGGCCCTGAAGCGACGAGCAGCTCTGGCGGCCGGCAAGACAGCTTGATGGACGACGCCAAGCCGGTCGTCCCCCGACTGGCAGCCAGCCAGGATATCGAAGCAGCTGTCGAATACCTCGCTCGTGAGGCGAGTTTCGAGGTAGCCATGCGCTTCATTGATGCCCTCGAGGCGGCATGCCTGCATATTTCAACGCACCCCGGGTCTGGGTCGCCGCGGTTCGGCTGGGACCTTGGCCGGCCCGGTTTGAGGGTGTGGCCAGTGAAGGGCTTCGGCTACTTGGCGTTCTATTGCGAGGAAGAAAACTTCGTGGATCTCTGGCGCGTGCTGCACAGTGCGCGCGATATTCCAGTCTCGCTGCGCGACGACCTTCCGAAATGACGATGTTATTGCTCCAAGGGCATCCGTTACGCGACTTGTCGAGTGTGAGCTGCTCCCCGCCGGTCCCTCGGTCATAATGAGAGTTTGCGGGTTTCTGCTCTGAGACCCAACCTTGGACCGCCGAGATCTGAAGTTTTCGGCCTTCATTCCAGTGACAGGCTGGTGGCGCCACCGGGATTATGGATGTCGATCGGGACGTTGTATCCGATCGCGCTGTGGGGCCGAACCTCGTTGTAGTCTCTACGCCAATTCTCCAACTTTTCGCGGGCATCTTCGAGCTGCTTCAGGCATCGCATCTCGTCGGGCAGCAGGCCGGCATACTTCTTCTTCCAGCTGAAGTAAGTCGCCGGACTGATCCCGGCCTTGCGGCAGATCTCGGCCACCGGCGTGCCTTCCTCGCCCTGCTTCAAGACGAACGCCTTCTGCGCGTCCGAAAACTTCGATGCATTCATGACTTCGCTCCTCGTCCCAGCCGGGCCAAGCTTAGCCGAAAACTCCAGTTTCAGGCGGTCGCGTTTTCAGGGGGCAGAGCAGCGCCTCGCCGCGGGCGGTCCGCGGCGCGGGCGACTTTCTTGCTGATGAACCGAGTTGGTTTGCGGTGCATTCAATTTGAAATAGTCCGCTGCCCTTTGTGACGGATCAGCCAGTTCATGGTGCAGTCACAACCGGCCTCCCGTCCTTGCGCCATTCCGGCAGGCCTCCGTCGAGCCGCCGGGCGTTGAGGCCACGCTTACGAAGCGCCGCGACCGCTTGGTGGGCGTAGACACAGTATGGCCCACGGCAATAGGCGACGATCTCCGCATCGTTCGGGAGCATGATGAGCACCTGCCCCAGATCCGCCAGGGTCGCGTTCAGCGCGCCGGGGATGTGGCCGGCGGCAAATTCGTCTGCCGGTCTGATATCCAGCACCGTCACGGAGCCCTCTGCGAGCCGGGCCGCAAGGTCGGCGCGGCTGACTGGATCAGGGGCTTCTTCGCCCCCCGAAAGGCCGCGCAGGATGCGCTCGACCTGGGCCAGGTTCCGCTCGGCCACGATGCGCAGGAGGTCCATCAGATCGAGCGTCTTCGCGTCGGTCAGCCAGTAGATCACGGCCTTGCCCTCGCGCCGGCTGGTGACCAGCGCGGCACGCCGCAGCTGTTGCAGATGCTGCGAGCAGTTCGCCAGCGTAAGGCCGGTCTTATCGGCCAACGCCTCCACGCCCCGCTCTCCCTGCGCCAGTTGCTCGAGGATCGAAAGCCGCGCCGGCGCCGACAGCGCGCGTGCCACCAAGGCGTATTCCTCAAGAAGGGCTGTCTTCGGATTGATTGACATCTGGCACCCCCTGACGATACATCATTCAAGCGTATGATTGAATGATAGCACTTCTATCGCGTCCCACAAGCCGGAAGGTCGCCTCATGTCCGAGAGCATTCTCGCTGCGGAGCCCGCGATCCGCCTTGCCGCCTTTCTGGGCGTTCTGATGGCTATGGCACTGTGGGAGTTGGCAGCACCACACAGGCGGCGCGAGATCCCCAGAGTGATCCGCTGGACTAACAACCTTGGGCTCGTTGTGGTCGATACTGCGATCTTGCGGCTGACCTTCCCGATCATCGCCGTCGGCCTTGCCGCCATGGCCGAGGAGCGCGGCTGGGGGCTGCTCAACAACATCGACGCGCCTTTCTGGTTGGCGGTCGTCGTCTCGATGCTGCTGCTCGATCTCACGATCTACCTTCAGCACGTGATGTTCCACACAATTCCCGGTCTCTGGCGGCTGCACCGGATGCACCATGCCGATCTCGACTTCGACGCCACCACCGGCCTGCGGTTCCATCCCGTCGAGATCCTGATCTCGATGGGGATCAAGCTCGCTGTTGTGGCGGTCCTCGGCCCCCCCGCCATTGCAGTGCTGCTGTTCGAGGTGATCCTGAACGCCACCGCGCTGTTCAACCATGCCAATATCGACTTGCCGCGCCCCGTCGACCGGGTTCTGCGCCTGTTCCTCGTGACGCCCGACATGCACCGTGTTCATCATTCCATCGACCCGCGCGAGACCAACTCGAACTACGGCTTCAACCTGCCGTGGTGGGACCGTTTGCTGGGCACCTACATCGCCCAGCCTACCAAGGGGCATGAGGGGATGGAAATTGGGATCGAGCAGTTCCGCACACGCCGCGATCTCTGGCTCGACAGAATGTTGATCCAGCCCCTGCGCGGGCCAGCATCGGGCCATGCGCTCGATCCCCAGAACACGAAGAAGGAGCCCGCCGAATGACCGCAAGCAAGTTCACGCGCGGCATCCGCGAGAACAGGACCCAAGTCGCGCATCAACTGATCCAGGTGATGCTGGTGGGCTTTGCCCTCGGCATGACCCGAACGGTGGTTCCCGCGCTGGCCGAGAGCGAGTTCGGGCTGGAGCGCGGCTCGTTTCTGCTGCTCGCCTCCTTCGTGGTGGCCTTCGGCGCGGTGAAGGCGGTGATGAACTTCGTCGCCGGGCGGTGGTCGGAACGCATCGGGCGCAAGCGGGTGCTGTTCTGGGGCTGGGTCGTGGCGCTGCCGATCCCGGTGATGATCTGGTATGCGCCCGACTGGAACTGGATCGTCGCGGCGACCGTGTTTCTGGGCGTCAACCAAGGCCTCTGCTGGTCGATGACGCAGACCGCGAAGCTCGACATCACCAAGGCCGAAGAACGCGGCCTCACCATGGGGCTGAACGAGTTCGCGGGCTACGTCGGCGTGGCGATTGCGGGCATCCTGACCGCCTATGCCGCCGAGTGGCTGGGCGCGCGGACGGGGCTTCTGGTCTTCGGGATGGCCGTTGTCCTGCTGGCGCTGCTGCTCACCGTGGTCTGGGTGAAGGACACGCTCCCTTGGGCCAAGGCGGAGACCGCAGCGCACAAGGCTGCGCCGCCGAAGTTCCTGCCGCGCTATCCGCAGGGCGTGTCCGAGCACCCCACCACGGGCGAGGTCTTCGCGCTGATGAGCTGGCGTGACCGCCGCCTCTTCGCGATCTCCCAGGCGGGCCTCGTGGAGAAGTTCGTCGATGCGCTGGTCTGGACGCTCTTCCCGGTCTTCCTCGTGGGAGAGGGGGCCAGCCTCACCGAAGTCGGCTGGATCGTCGGTGTCTACGGCTTTGTCTGGGGCGGCTCGCAGCTGTTCACCGGGCGGCTGTCGGACCATGTCGGCCGCTTTTGGCCCAACCTGCTGGGCATGTGGATATGCGGCGCGGGCGTGGCAATGGTGGTGATGGGCACGGGCGCGCTCTGGTGGTCGGTCTCGGCCGGGGTGGCGGGCTTCGGGATGGCGCTGCTTTACCCCAACCTCTCGGCGGCGGTCGCGGACATCACTCCACCCGCTTGGCGTGGCTCGGCTATCGGCATCTACCGCTTCTGGCGCGACCTCTGTCCGTCGTCAGATGATCTGGGACACGATGGCCTGATGTCGACCGGAGGGTCTGGCTCGTTCGGGCTTCGGTTCATGCCGCCGTCTGGCGATGCAGCGAACGGCGCTTTTCGATCGTTCTGGCTTTGATCTCCTTTCGTCGATTGAGGATGGTGTCGGCCCTGCCGAGATAGACGTCGACAGGGGCGAGATTGCCGAGGCTCTCGTGGTAGCGGTGATGGTTGTAGTGGTCGACGAAAGCCGCCACGGCTTCTTCGAGCGCCCCGGGCAGGTAGTAGTTCTCGAGCAGGATGCGGTTCTTCAGGGTCTGGTGCCAGCGCTCAATCTTGCCCTGGGTCTGGGGGTGGGTCGGGGCGCCGCGCACATGGTCCATGCCCTTGTCACCGAGCCAACCGGCCAGCTCCCCGGAGATGTAGCTGCTGCCATTGTCGCTGAGCAGCCGGGGCCGGTGGGCGACGGTGGCCCGATCGCAGCCCGAGGCGGCCAGCGCATCTTCCAGCGTCGCGGTCACATCCGAAGCCTTCATCGTCGTGCAGAGCCGCCAGGCGACGACGTAGCGGCTGTAGTCGTCGAGGATGGTCGAGAGGTAGAACCAGCCCCAGCCGATGACCTTCAGATAGGTGAAGTCGGTCTGCCAGAGCTGGTTCGGCCGGGTCGTCTTCTCGTGGAACTCGTCCGCCGCCTTGATCACCACGAAGGCCGGGCTGGTGATCAGGTCGTGGGCCTTCAGAACCCTGTAGACGCTGGCCTCGGACACGAAGTAGCGCCGGGTGTCGGTGAAGCGGGCGGCGAGCTCCCGCGGTGACAGCTCGGGCTGCTCCAGGGCCAGATCGACGATCTGCTAGCGCACCTTGTCGGGAATCCGGTTCCAGACCCGGCTCGGTCGCGAGGGCCGGTCCTCGAGCCCGGCGGGGCCAAGCGACAGGTAGCGATCATACCAGCGGTAGAAGCTCGTGCGCGGCACGCCGATCATGTCGAGCGTCCGTTTCGCCGGCAGGTGTGACCGCCCCACCTGGCGGATGATCTCGAGCTTCTCGGAGGCGGGATATCTCATGCCTCGTCTCCCCCATCCCCGAGCATGCTTTTTTTGAGCAGGCGGTTCTCCAGGGTGAGATCGGCCACCGCCTCCTTCAGCGCCGAGGCCTCGTGCCGCAGCTCCCTGACCTCGAGGCTGCTGGCCTGGCGGGCCGTGTCGCCCGCGAGACGCTTCTTGCCGGCCTCGAGGAACTCCTTCGACCAGCTGTAGTAGAGGCTCGTAGCGATCCCCTCGCGCCGGCAAAGCTCGGCAATGCTGTCCTCGCCGCGCAGCCCATCCAAGACGATGCGGATCTTCTCCTCGGCTGAATGGTGCTTCCGCGTGCGCCGACGGATGTCCTTTACCAGCGACTCCGCCGTCGGTCTGGCTGTTCCGGGTTTCTGTCTCATCTCCACTCCTCGGTGGTTACGATGAGCCAGAAACCCTCCGTTACAAAATCAACTCAGATGTCCCAGAGGCGCTGACGGGGGACAGGTAGGGCATCGAAGCGCTGTCCGGTCCTTGGGTAAGACCGGGCAGCGCCCCCGATCCCTCGGATAAAAGGTAAGAAGCGCCTTGCCTCGCTACCGAAAGCCCATCGTGGAACCTTCTTACAAGTAGTTTCGCTCACCATACGTGCCCAGAAGGCTCCAGTGGTTGCCATTCTAATATTGAGAGGTGGGAGCACCTGCTGACCGACGGCCATCACCCCTGGGGCAGGATTGACCGCGCCAGAGAGCGCGCCACACCGTATCAGGAGCTTCCATGAGCCGATCCCGTCCCTCCCTCGACACCTTGGCCGTCCAGGCCGTGCAGCAGGCGCGGCGCTTGCACGAGCAACTGGCAGGCCTGCCTATCTGCCCCACGCGTGAGCTGGCCCACGGAACGTATCAGGCCACTTTGCGCCGGCTCGAGACTGGCAACTTGGCCGATGACCGCGATCTCTATGTGTTCGAGACCCTGGCCCGAGGGATCGACGCGAGCCTCGCCGCCGAAATCACCGGATCGCGGGACGAGGGACGCCTCATCGGCTGCGACGAGGATGGTGTGGTTTGGGACGTGGTTTCGGTCCCGACCTACACCCCGCGCGGCGAGGCCCTCATCGCCGCACAGCAGGGTCTTGCCGCCTTCCTTGCCCTGCGCCGCCATCTGCACGACCGGGCCCGGGCCGAGCGGCTGGTGTCCTCCTTGCTCAGGTGATCCTCGCGCGGTTCACTGTCGGCCGAGCCAGAACGACCAGCAGCAGTGGCTCAGGACGCTTGCATGTCAAATACGGCTCGCCAAGCCTGGACCCGGGGTGCATTGCCCAACGCCCGGCTTTCGGGTCATCGCGAGGAGGGCCGGAGCCCCTTGCGCTTTTGCCCGCCTCGCGCGGCAACAGCATCCGCCGGACGAGGGTCTGCCTCCGGGGGCAGGCCCCACGGCACCGGGGCGACCGGGCGGGACAGGGCCCACCCGGGATGCCGGCGGCTTCGCTGCCCCGTCAGCGCTGCTCGGCAGCCTGGACCGGCAGGGCGATGCGCAGCTTGCCGAAGGTCTCGCACAGCGTGATGCGCGCGGAGATGTCGCGGCGTTTTCTCAGATCCTTTTCTTCGATGAGAACGGCAGCTGGCCAACGCGCCGCCTGCGTCAGTACCGGCGGTTGGTCGAGGCCGCGCCACTCATCGAGCCAGCAGAGCAGGACGGCGCCGCAGCAATCGATGACCTCGAAGCGGGTAGGAGCGGTCTCAGCGTGCTCGAAGAACTCGTCAGGAACCTCCTGATAAATCTCGTAGTCGTTGTGGAGACGGACGGCACAGCACCTCGCGTCATCCCTGATAGAGTCTTCGAGGTCGCACAGGCGGACATCCTCGAAGCCGTCATGCGTGCGTACGACATAGGTCGTCGCAGTGATGTTGGGGCTGTTCTCGATCCACCAGCCCTGCCGCCGGATGGCGACGATCTCGCCAGGTGCGGCCAAGGACAGGGGAACGAGTGTGTCGGCCAGCATGGCCTTGGGGGTTCGGCCATGCAGCTCCCTTACAGGGAGGATGGAGCACGTCGGAGATACGAAATTCGTGGTCATGGGAAGCTTTCGATCGATGAACTGTCGCGCGGCGACGGCACGGTCACGGCGAGATCAGGGGAAGGGAGGACGTACCGGTTCAAAGGCGGTACGGAGAGTCTGCAAAAGCGAGTTCGGAGAGGGGGGGTGGTAGTCAGGCAGCGGCCCTGCGCTTGGCCAAAGGACACGGGCCATGACCATCGTCGTGCTTATGGTGACTGACCCGCGCAACGGCTGCCCAAGCTGCACAGACTGCCAGGCCCGGCGGCGCAAGCGAGACCGCGCCCGGACACCCGACGGGTCGCCCGGGCAATGGCGGTAATGGCCGCCAAGGACCTGAGAGGGTGAAATCGATCGCGCGACATCTGCTTTCCTTCTGTTCGACGGCCCATGCCGTGTCTGGATGAAGGTAAGATGGGTCGATCCTCCGGGCCTAAAAAACGATCTGCTGAAAATTCCGAAAAAGGTTCTCCGCGCCCTTGCGCGGCTGACGGGATGTGCATTCTGCACCGCTACCGCCCCGGCCCGAACCTTGGATCGTCCTGCCTCGCCGGGTCGCGGATTTCTGCGTCCGGTGTCCGGGTTTCTGCGTCCATTGCGCGAGTTATTGCGTCCTTGCCGCGGTTTTCTGCGTCCCTGCGTCGGGTTTCTGCGTCCAATATTCTCGCAAGCCACTGTAAATAAATATGGATTCTGCTCCCTGAATAAGAAGAACAAGAAGAACCAATAGAAACGACCGGCCGCGCCGCCTTCGGCCGCGCCGACGGCCTGACAGGGAAGGGTGTTTTCGGGGGTCTGGCACTGACCGGGCAGCTTGGGCTCCGGCGAGCAGCAGCGTCGGGCAGGGGGCCGGGCCCGGGAAAAGCATGACCCGCGGTATTGCGGCGGGCACTGCGGCTCTGACAGGGCGAAGGCGATGACCCGGACTGCATAGAGCCGCCGTCGACCGTGCCGACAGGCCGCGCAGCGCCCGGGCCGCAGATGGCCGAAAAGATCTGTTTCCGCGTGAAATCGGCCGGCACCAATTCCTGATCAGGCCCCGGAGCGAGTGCCGCCGCGGCCCGGACCGGCCCGCGGGATCATGACGACGAGGACAGCCAAATGACCCATTTCCCCGCGACAGCACCCTTCGGGATGACCCCTGTCGAGATCATCGCCTTCACGCGCAGCATCTGCCATGCCGCCACCGAGATGAAACTGACATCGACCGAGCAACTGCTCGCGGCCTGCCGGCATGCTCTCGCGGCCCTGTGCGACGATCTGTGCCGGATCCGTCGGCCGGCGCGGCCTTCTACAGCGACGACCATCTCGAGCCGAACGTGACCGCAGCCGTCATGGCGCTACAGGACGCGCGCCTGAATGCGCACTACGCCACGATCCGCATCCCGGAGGATCCGGCCCTGCCGGCGGAGCAGGTCGAGGCGTTCGGCGAACGTCTTCTCCTGGCTGTCCGGTACCTGCGGGCGAGCATGCATGCGACGATCCCCGATCTGATCTGGCTCGTCACCTGCGTGCAGATCGTCTTGGTGCTCAGGTTGTTCGTCCAGTCCGAGCCGGATCCAATGCCGCGAGAGATGCGCAGGACGCGCACGGGTATGCGCTGGCGCCCCTAAGCCGGCGCGGGTCCTCCAAGCCGGTCCCCCCCCAACCTGTCCGCACGGCCCGAACGGCCGGGCGAAGCCCTGCGGTCGCCGATCCTCCCGATCAGGGTCGCGGCCGCAGATCCGGACCCTTCTTTTTTCCGGCAGGGCAAAAGCCTGGCCGGGCGGGGGCGACATCCGGGTTGCGCATGCGGCGCTCTCATAGGCAGGAATCCCGCTGCGGGGCAGGGGGATCTGGTGCGCCGCATGGGCGAAGGCCCGGGATACCCGTCGCCCGGCGGCAAGGCTTGATAGGGAAAAACCGGACAGCAGCAGTTGGTAGACGGGCCGACATGCCGGACCGCGCCCTGTTGTCCCAAGTGTCAGCTGTGCCAGTCGAAAAATCATCGCCACCGTTTTTTGGACGGGTGCCCCGGGGCCTAATTCCCTCGGGCCATGATCGACAAAGCCCTCTCCCGCACCGACCTCAATCGGTTCTTCGCCCTCGAGGCGAGATGCCTCCCCGTGACCGCCGACACGCCCCCGGACCCCCGGCCGCTGGCGCGCGTGCTGCGGGATCTCGGTATTACCTTGCGGGGCGGCACCACCCGCTGGCCCGTGGTCTGGCGGGGCCTTGGCCTGGCCGAAGAGCAGGACCCCGCGCATCACACTGCCCTGATGGCGCCGCTCCTGACCGCCAGCGCGGTGGCCGATCTGGTGGGCGTGGCCGACCCCTCCATCATCTATCGCTGGGCAAAAGGTAAGGTGCCGCAAGGCGCCGGGCCGTTTCCGTGCGCGATCGATCTGTCCGGGGGGCGCAAGGACGCCCGCGCCAAGCGGTGGCGCCGGGCCGAGGTTCTGGCCTGGCACATGGGCCAGCCTCAGCCCCTCTACGCCAAGCCCGCCCCGGTCTTCGGCATGATCCGGCCCACCCTATGATCCGCGTCATCTCCCGCCCGTCCCGCGCCCGGGACACACCGATCGACGCCTTAGCGACCGACCCGACCTTCAAACGACTGGGACACATACGCCGGGCCGGTTTCACCGGCGGCAACCTCGAAGGCGTGTGTGTCCGGCACGCGCTTTGGCGACCGAAAGCGCGTCCAGACGACCCACTTGCTTCTCAACAGAAAGGACACGAGCCATGCTCGATCTGACCGGCCATGCCGGCCATGCCAAACGGCATATCACACAGACCACCGCCCCGCTGATCACGGGGCCGACGCTGGCCGACCTGCACGCTCATGTGGCGGCGCGCACCGACCTGTCGCCCACCACCCGCGCCCGCTATCTGAGCGCGATCGAGAAGGTGGGCGAGCGCCTCAACAAGCCGCTCGCCATGATTCCGGTAGCGCTGGCGCTGGTCGAGGAGCGGTTTCCGGCGGACGGGTTCGACCCGAGCCATTGGGCCACCGACGAGGCCTACGGCCTCTTTCGCCGCAGGTTCCAGGCGGCGCTGCGCGAGTTCCTCGGCGTGCATGCCGAGCAGGCGCGGCTGCGGGCGATGGAAGACAACTGGACCCGGCTTGTCGCCGCCGTCGCACCGCTGACCGAGGGCAAGCTGGGGAAGGGGGTAAGCAAGTGGCACCCGATGAAGCTCGCCGCGCTGAAGGCCTTCGCGCTCGTGGCCCGGGCTCAGGGCTGGCAGCCGCGCGAGCTCGACCTCGACAAGGCCCGCGAGCTCGACACGCTGTTTCACGGCAACAAGCGGGAAGCCAATCGCCGGGCGCTCGCCCGGATCGACGAGCTGCGGCGGTTCCCCGAACTCATGCCCTGGCTGCCATTGCACCCGATCGGCTTCACGGCTGACGCGCACGTGCCTGAGCTGGCACCGATCGCACCGCATTGGGAGACCCAGGTCCTGGCTTGGGTCGAGGCCGTAACAAAGTCCGGCTGGGATCCAGTGGCGAAGGCCTTCGCCGACGATCACCAAGGTCATGCCCATGTCATGCGCAGCGCGCTTCGGACAACGCTGCGGATCGCGGTCAGACAGGGCCTCTTGGCTCCGGACGCCGAGGATCTCAAGCCGCTCCTCGCAGATGACGAGGCGGTCTGCGCCATTGCCGGGGAGATGTTTGCCCGGCGCAAGCTGTCGAAGCGTGACGGCCATCTCAAGCCGCGCACCGCCCGTAAGTATCTGAAGGTTTTGAACCAACTGCGCAGCCACTTCGGCCTCGACACCACCTTCCTCGGCCAGGTGCTGGCCAACAACAAGGTCGCACGGAAAGGGAAAAAGGACGACGGGCGGATGACGCCGAAGAACCGCGCATTCTGCGAGAGCCTGATCGACAACAAGCCGATCCGGAAACGCTTCCTGACTTCGTTTCAGGTACTGCGCGCCGAGGCCGAGGCGATGCTGGAGCAGGGCCGATTGGAAAAACGGGAGCTCACAGGCCACGAGCGCGCGCGCGTGCGCATGTTGGGGACCTGCGCCTGTTTTGCGGCGATCGAGATCGGCGGTGCGCCGATCCGCGTCGACAACGCCATGCAGCTGACCTGCATCGGCGAGGATGCCCAGATTCGCATCCCGACATCAGGGATGAAGCCGATCAAGGTGTTGATCCCGGAAGAGTGCACGAAGAACGGTGCTGAGATCGAGTTTCCGATCCGGGCCAATGCTTACGGCTGCCACGATACGATTCTGTGGTATTATCGGGTGATCCGCCCACTCTTCTCGTATGCGGAGACGAGCCCCTATCTCTTCCCGGCCGTGACCGTGCCGGGGGCGCCCCTGAATGCCGACTATTTCAGCGCTCAATTCTCTGCGCTGATGCGCATGGTGGTCAATTTGCCGATGACCCCGCACCAGATGCGGCATGGCCAGACCTCTCTGCTGCTCAACAAGCACCCCAACGAAATCGAGGTGATCGCAAAGCGCATCGACGACACGTCCGACACGCTACGCCAATTTTATGGCTGGATCAGTGCACTCAAGCTGGTCGAGCGCGGCCAGGATTTGCTGGTGGGGCTGATGGATGACTGAGATGCGCTACGACACCCGCAGCCGCGCGGAGATCCTCGCGGCAGACCACTTCGCGCCGTTCCGCGACGCCCCTGGGCTCGATAAGGTCGGCATGCGCGAGCTGCGTACGCTCGACCGGTTCTTCGGCTTCGCCGAAGGGCAGGGGATCATCGTGCCGGGGGTGGCTGACTTTCTGTCTTTCGTGACGGAGGACAGCTCGACCCGCAGGCTCGAAGACCTGCGCACCGCCTTCGACCGGCTGCTGCCCAAGGGCACACCGGTGCGCGAGGTAGTGCGCGAAGCGATCCGTCAGAAGCGCCCGCGCAGCCGTAGCTGCGATCGGCGCGACCGCGCGGCGCTGCGGGCCGATCCGCTGATGGCGCCCTACCGGGACCTGCCCGCTTTCGACACGATGGCGCTTGAGGATCTGCGGGTGCTGGCACGGTTCGCGGGCTTCGCCGAGGCCCATGGCATCACCGTGCCGAGCGAGGCGGACTACCTGGCGTTCACGGCCGATACCGCCTCGAGCCGTCGCCTGCGATCGCTAAAGGGCGCTCTCGATGCGCTGCTGCCAGGCAACCCGGCGGTGCATGTCGTGCTGGCAGGTGCGATCGCCCGCAAGTCGCCGCCCAAGCTCTCGCGCGCGGGCCAGATCCCGCGGCCCGCGGCCGAAAGACGGGTCCCGGCAGCCGAGCTGCCCGAAGCCTGGCGCAAGCTCCTTCAGCGCATGCGCCTTGGTGCCATGCCGCTGCACCAGGCCGCCCCGGCGGCCTCGGTCATCGACAGCATGGAGGATGTGTTGCGCGAATACGCCCATGTGCAGCGCGAGGCGGGAGCGGAGGTGGCGATCACCATCGAGGGCGTACGCCGGCTCGAGACGTCACGCGCCGCGCATGCCCGAGCGCGGGAAGATCCGGCCTACCAGGCCCACGGCGACCGGCCCGCAACGCGGCACACCGCCGTGATGCGACTGCGCAAGTTCGGCGAGGCGCTCGGACTTGAGCCGCTGGTGCTCTCGGCCCTGCGCCATCACGAGACCTGCCTGCGCCGCGACCTCGGCACCGTGGTGCCGCTCAAGTTCGGCCGTCTCGACAACCTGCCTGGTCTCGCGGCCACTTGGGGCCTCGCAGTCGAGCTGCTGGCGCAAAGCGAGGCCGCCGCCCGCCGTCAAACCAAGCTGCGCCTGCTGACCGAGGCGTCGGTCGTGGCGATCTGGACCCTGCTGCCGCTGCGCCTGGGCGACGGGCAGCTGTTTTGGGGCCGGGATATGCGCTTCGACGGCGCGCGCTACAGCGTCGACATCGACACCCACAAGGAGGAGGAGCCGCTGCGTGGCAAGCTGCACAAGGTGTTGACGCCGTTCCTCGACGCGCTCGTGCTGCGCGGCATGGAATCAATCTGGCTTGCCGATATGCGCGAAAGAGCGGTGACCGAGGAGATGCCGCTGTTCCGTGCGGTGGACGAGCGGCAGCTGGCGGCGAGCTACCCCTCCAGCGTCTGGCGGCAGCACTTCGGCACCGGCGCGCATATCGCCCGGACCCGGGTGCATTCCGAGCTCGGCCAGCTCGGCCCCGAGGGCGTAGAGGCTGCGCTTGTGCTCAATGCGCAGCGTGATCCCCGCACCGCGGCTGCCTACCAGAGTGAAGCGGTGGCCCGGGCCCTGCGCCGCCATGGTCAGGACATGGTCGACGGCCTGCTGGCGGAATGTTTTGAGGTGGCCATGCCAATCAGGGGCCGCTGATCTGCGGTAGCACAAACCTGCGCTGATATGTTTGCAAAACAATTCCTGTCTCTATGGAGGAGCGAGGAGCTTGTCCTGCGGGCGAGGCGGCTGAACCAACATCCTCAGCACAGGTCGAAGAGACATTTTCTCGCCCTACTGCGCTTGCAAATCTCCCGACAGACACCCTCGCAAAAGCTCATTGATGAAATCACCGTACACTACGGAGAATAGGCAGCCGGTTGTACTAAAACTGAGTATTGTGCTTCACTTTCAAGCTGCCTGAACGCCGAAGATGGCCCGGTCTGGATCTGCGGCGTAACGGTCGCGGCGTCGGAGGGCCTCGCCGGGCAGGGAGGCAATCGCATCGAGCACTGTCTGAATTTCGCCCTCCTCCATCATCGGCGACAGGTTGCAGCGGAGGAAACCGGGCTTGGCCAACTCCTCGCCCGACAGGATCCGTGCACGCAGCGCCTCCGATGCGACAGCGTCGATGCCGAGGAGCCGGTGCACGTAGGGGCCAGCGCAGGCGCACCCCCCGCGCGCTTGCACGCCATACAAGTCTGACAGCATTCGTGTCGCGAGCTGCTGATGCAGGGGTGTACCGTCAGCGGCGGTGAACCGGAGCGCGAAAATCGGCAGACGCGGTCGCTCCTGATCGCCGAGCAGCTCAATGCCGGGTATGGCCCGCAGCGCATCGAGTCCTCGGCGGGCAAGCGCGGCCTCGGTCTCAAGCAGACCCATGCGCTCCATCGCGCCCTTCACGGCGAAGGCCAACGCCGCGCGGATGTCGCCCAGGAGGTCCGGTGTTCCCGCTTCCTCGCGGGCGGCGAGATCGGACAGGTAGTCATGCGCGGCCGGGCTGACGAAGCGTACCGTGCCACCACCGGGCTGGGTCGGGCAGTTTGGGACGCAAGCGGCGCGGCGGACCAGCAGAACGCCCGAAGCCCCGGGCCCGCCGGCGAACTTGTGCGGGGACAGCACCATGGCATCGACATCGGCCTCGCCACATCGCATGGCGAGCGGCAGGTAGGGCGCGGCGCAGGCCATGTCCCAAACCATCAGCCCGCCGCCGCGCTTGACGACATGGGTAACACGCGGGGTGTCGGTGATCGCGCCGGTGACGTTCGATGCACCGGACATCGCGGCGATGCAGAGCGCGCCGGTCGCGCGCGCCCGAGCAAGGGCCGCTTCGAGTGCGTCAAGACATGGTCCATGCGGGCCTTCTGGCAGCTCCGTCACCTCAGCGCCGCTCTCGCGCCATGGCAAAATGTTGGAATGATGCTCCCACGGGCCGATCAGCACATGCACCGGACGACCGGCCGAGAGAGCCTGCGGCACACCGAGCAGGGCGACCAGCTTGTTGATCCCGGCCGTGGCACCATTACCGCAGAAAATCACCGCGTGGTCTGCGTCGGCGCCGCATCCTTGTGCCACGCGTGCACGAGCGGCGCGGCGCAGTTGGGTCATCAGCGCGCCACAATGCGACGCCTCGGTATGGCTGTTCGCGTAGTAGGGCAGAACCTCTTCGTGCAGCAAAATCTCCACCTGCCGCAGCGCCCGACCTGAGGCGGTGTCGTCGGCATACACCAGCGGCCTCACTCCAAACGGCCCCTCGACCTGCGCACCTCGCCCGAACTGGCCCGCGCGCAGTGCAGCGGGCCCGGCTTCGACCAGCGCGGTCTCGAAGCGGTCGAAGATGTCGGTCATGGAGGCCTCCTGCGATGTCTCCGCAGATGATCCATGCCGATCGCGGATCAATCGACACCATACTGATCTGGATGTCGGCCAAAGATTGGGTCAAACATGGCGATTATGCCCATTCAAACCGATCAGATTGACCGTAGGCTTCTTGAGCTTCTGCAACGCGAAGGTGGCCTGTCGCAGCGGGAGCTGGCAGCGCGGGTGGGGCTGTCGCAGAACGCTTGCTGGCGGCGGCTCAAGCGACTTGAAGAGACGGGCGCGCTCAGGGGGCGACGGGCCGACATCGACCCGGCCAAGCTGGGGCTGGGACTAACGGTCTTCGTGATGATCCGCACCCGGCACCATGCCTCCGATTGGGCGCGAGCCTTTCGCACGCATGTGGAGGCGCTGCCGGAGGTGGTCGATTTTCACCGGATCGGCGGCCATTGGGATTACATGATCAAAGCGGTCTGCCCGGACATGGCAGGCTACGACCATTTCTATCAGGCACTGATCAAGGACTTTGATATCGAGGCAGTGACAGGGCACTTCGCCATGGAGGCCATTCTCGAAAACCGACCCCTCGCGATCCGTTCAGTGCTACGCTGAGCAGCGTTAGTCGTCTTGGCGGCATATAGCCGGCCGAGCGGTAGGCCGATCGGCCCGTTGCACAATCAACACGCCGAGAATGACCACGACACCGCCAGGCGCGAGCGATGGGCCGGGGCGGTCGCCGAACACGAGCCAACCTGCCGCGGTGGCCAAGAGGATCGACAAATAACCGAGGGGGGGCAAGTCGACTGGCTTCGCCGAGACCATAGGCCCGCAGAAAGCAGAATTGCCCCGCTTGCGCGAGAATGCCGATGGCGAGCAGGGGCAAGTCGTCGGCATGACCCACCGGCGCCCAATCCAGCGCGGCGAGCGGCGCGCTGAGCAGGGCCAGGCCCAAGGTATAGAACAGCATCATCACCACGAAGCTCTCGTCCCGTAGGGCTCGGGTTTAGATCGTCGCCATCGCGCCGAACAGGACCGAAGCCGACGCCGCGGCTACGCCGGCAAGTGGTAGCTCCCCTCCGGCGCCGTCTGGGGCGACCATCAACATGACGCCGGCCAGCGCCACAGCCGCACCGACCCAATGCTGGCGACGCACGGTTTCACAAAGCAGCAGCGCGGCCAGCCCCATCGCGACCAGCGGTCGGGTGAACGAGATGCCCTTGACGACCGGCAAGGGCAGGAGCGTGAGAGCGGTGAAGTTCATCCCCAAAGCCACGGCCTTGCAGGAGACCCGGCCCGCGTTGCGCCATGGGGCCCGCATCCGCGCAAAATCCCGACGGTGGCGCCAGACCAATGGCGTAATCAACGCCAAGCCGATCAGGGCGCGCAGGAACACCATTTGCGCCACCGGCCGCGACTGTCCCTCAAGCTTGACCAGAACGGTCACGCCGGTGACCAGGGTCATGTCGAGCAGAGGCCAAGCTGCGGCGACCAGCGCAGACCCTAACCGTGATGCGCCTGAGAGATCTCGGCCGAGAATGAAGCCAGGATCGCGTCCTGATCTTCATCCAGGCATGAGGAGGGCCGCGCGCCACCAAGGCTGCGGTTGGGCTGATCCAACCAATGAAGGAGCGCTGCTTCGTCGCCCCAGTCGTCGTCACGCATCTCCATAAGCTTGCGGAAGGTTGGATGTGAGAGGAGTTCGATCTGCTTCATGCCCCTAAGGTAGCACGGGAATAGCCCGGTCGTCCCATGGCAGCGCACAGCGCAGGCTTGACGATCAACACCTCTATCTCTGCCCAGGAAAGCAGGTCAGGCATAGCCGCCGACTGCGATCCGAGAGACGTGAGCCTGCACCAGCTCGACGCGCCCCTTGCGGAGGAGTGAGGCCGCGGTCTCATTGCCAAGGGACGGCAACCGCTGATGGGCGAACCAAGCGAAAGCCAGCGACATCGAGCCGGCCCACGGTGCGACCGCCAGGGCGACCTCGACGAAGTCCCTGAGCCGTCGTTGCGCCACCGGGCAGGGTGGCTGCGTCGCGTTCGAGAGCGAGTCCTCCGGCAAGCCGAGAACGAGCGCCAGTTCCTCCGGTGACTGACCTGCCCCCCGCGAGATCCCTTAGTTTGATGTAGAGTTTGCTCAACCGCGAAGGAGCAGACGATGCGAAAGAGCCGCTTCACCGAGGCGCAGATCATCGGGATGATCAAGGAGCAGGAAGCCGGGATGCCGACTGCCGAAGTGTGTCGCCGTCATGGGCTCAGCCCGGCGACGTTCTACAAGATGAAGGCCCGGTATGGCGGCATGGAAGTGTCCGATGCCGCGAAGCTGAAGGCGCTGGCGGATGAGAATGCCAAGCTCAAGCGCCTGCTGGCCGATGCCATGCTGGACAACGTGGTTCTGAAAGACCTGCTGGGAAAGAACTGACGACACTGGCCAGGCGGCGAGAGGCAGCGCTGCGGGCGATGCGGGATCACAAGATCTCGCAACGCCGGGCCTGCCAGCTTGTCGGTGTCGATCCCAAGACAGTCCGGCGCCCACGCCCGCCGGACTGCCCTGAGATCCGCAGGGAGATGCAGGAGATTGCCGGGAAGCGGCGTCGGTTCGGCTACCGCCGGATCGGCATCTTGCTGGAGCGCAAAGGCATGATCATGAACCACAAGAAGCTGTATCGGCTCTATCGCGAGGAAGGGCTGGCGGTGAAGCGACGACGTGGCCGCAAGCGGGCGCGAGGCACGCGTATGCCGATGCCGATGCCGGAGGCGACGCATCCCAATGCCCGTTGGTCGCTCGACTTCCTGTCGGACAGCTTCGGCGCCTCGCGCAAGTTCCGCATCCTCGCGGTGATCGACGACTGTTGCCGCGAGAACCTGTGCCTGATCGCCGACACCAGCATCTCGGGCGCCCGTGTGGCGCGCGAGCTGGACGCGCTGGTACGGATCTACGGAAAGCCCGCTTGCATTGTCAGCGACAACGGAACGGAGCTCACCAGTCGGGCCATTCTGAAATGGGCCGATCAGAATGCGGTGCCCTGGCACTATATCGACCCCGGAAAGCCGCAGCAGAATGCCTTCATCGAGTCATCCAACGGCAGCGTGCGCGACGAGCTGCTGCGGTCTTAGGTAGCAGATGCACCAGTTTGCCGGATGGACCGAGCCGGCGAAGTTCGCTGCAATGGCGGCATGGCCGAGCCCCTGATCATCCAGACACTGACGCAGAAACGCGCCGAGATTCTTGGGCAGATCAAGGCCTACGAAACGCAGATCGCGCATGCGAAGCACGACCTTGCGCATGTGAACGCGACGATCGAGCTGTTCGCGGCGCCCGAACGCCGGCGGGCGCGCTACATCGTGAGCCACGGGTTCTTCAAGAAGGGCGAGATCGCCGACATCTGCGTGCAGCATCTGGGAGTGGACGGCGAGCTGACCACCCGGGAGTTGGCGGAGCGGGTGATGATCGAGCGCGGCCTCGAGGTGTCGGACACGGCGCTGCGGAACTCGGTCGTGTTCAAGGTCGTCCAAGCGCTGCGGCACGCCAGGCACCGGCGGCTCGTCCGGCTGGTGGAGAAGCGCAAGGGCATGTGCGTCTGGAGCGCCGGAGATGCCATCACGCTGCGCGTCGTTGCCAATACCCCTCCCACGCCCGGCTGATCGGCGCCGCCAGCGCGCCGCCGATGAGACGGTCCGCGAGGCCGCCGTTGCTGTCGAAGCGGTGATCCTCGAGCCAGGCGGCGTGCGCCGCGTAGGCATCGAGGTATCGACCCTCCACCCGAATGTGCTGGCCGCCGATCATGCGCCGCAGCCGCGAGAAGTAGCTCTCGGCCAGATTCGTATGAACGCCCTCGCGGCTGTAGGCCTCGGAATGATTGACGCGTTTCATCTCGAAGTCGGGCTCGAGGACGTCCCAGTGCGCAACCTCGTCGGCCGAGATGACGCTGCCGGAGGCAATCTTCTCCCGGGCGAAATCGACAGCCTGGGCTTCACGCAGGAAGCTCCGGGGCAGCGTCCTGCCGCCGCGCTGGCGTAGAACGACAACCACCCTGCGCTTGCCGCTGCGGTTGGCGAGCAGTCGGCGGTCGACCCGGTCGTCGCGCGCGTTGGCGGGCCGGACTTGGCCACCGAACACGGCCCCGTCCACTTCGACCTCACCCTCGAGCCGGGTCTCCCGGGTCTCGAGAGTCATCGTCTCCCGCAGCTTGTACATCAGCACGAAGGCCGTCTTGTGCTGCACGTCCAGATCCCGCGAGAACTGGACCGCGGACAGACCCTTGGCGGCGTTCACGAACAGGCAGATCGCCCCGAGCAGATCGACGAACGCCAGCTTGCGCGAGGCGAAAACGGTGCCGGAGGTGACGCTGAACTGCCGGTGGCAGGCGGCGCATTTGAACCGGCGCCGGGTGCTCAGATCGTAGATGTCGAGGCAGCTACAGAGCGGGCAGACCGGAGCGCCCTCCGTCTTAGGCCATCGCAGCCGACAGAACCGCCGATACGCGGCGTCCTCCCCTTCCTCGTAGATCGTCCTGAGCGACAGGGTCCGGGCGGCAGCGGAAAGCAGGAAATGCTGGGACATGGTCGCCTCGCTACGCGAAACATGTTCCCATCTTGTTCCTGCCAGACCTCCAAAGCAAGGGTTTGGTGCATCTGCTACCTAAGACCGAGCTGCTGAACGAGGAGATCTTCGACACCTTGGACGATGCCAAGCGGAAGCTGGCCCTCTGGCGCTACGATTATAATGCTGTCAGGCCGCACTCCTCGCTCGGGAACCAGACGCCGCTCGAAGCGCGCCGGGCGCTTGAGCAAGCTGAGGGTGCCGCGCCCGCCGCGCTTGTCCAAAACGACCAGTCCAACTACCAATCTCAGACCCGCAAACTCTCACTATGACCGAGGGACCGGAGGGGGGCAGGTCACTGACGCTGAAGGTGCTCTTCGGTCTTCCGCTTTGGCAGACGGTTGGATTGGTCGAGAGCTTGGTCCAGATGGCGGGGCTCGATTGGCCAGTTCCGGACTATTCGACGCTGTGCCGCCGGCAGGCGCGGATCGCAGGGCAGGTCCCGTATCGCACCTCGGGGCAGCCGCTGAACCTGTTGATCGACAGCACCGGCATCAAGTTCCGCGGTGATGGTGAGTGGCAAGTTCGAAAGCATGGCGCATCACGCCGAAGGCAATGGAAGAAAGTCCATATTGCCATGGACGCGGGCACCGGGGATGTGCGCGCGGTCGAGTTCACCTCGAGCCGCCAAGGCGACAGCCCGTAGCTGCCGAAGCTGCTGGCGCAGATCCCGCCGGAGTCATGGCCGTACGACCTGCAATAGCCACCCAGCTCTCGCGCCTCACGAGACACTGGGGTGGCATCACGACAGGCGGTCCTCTCGGGCGCCGCCTGCTACTTATATTACATAATTACCATTACGCGCACAAACTGCGTGTAGCGGCGCGCGCTACTTCCAACTGCGACTCTTGTTTGAAAACAACGCCCTATCAAGCAGGAGTTTTCCAGTATGGGACGTGTCTACGCGCAGCTGACGCTCGAGGAGCGCCGCAAGATCGAGCGTTGGCGTCATGCCAGAGTGTCCGTGAACGAGATGGCGCGGGTGCTGCGCCGCCATCGCTCGACCATCTTCCGCGAGCTCCGACGCAATCATTTCCAAGACCCCTGCATGCCCAAGGTCGTGGGCTACTTTGCGATGGCCGCGCAGCTGAGAACCAGCGATCGCCGCGCCCGCCAGCGCAAGCTGATCCGGCATCCGCAGCTGCGTGATCAGGTCGTCGAGCGGATCAAGGACGGCTGGACCCCGGAACAGATTGCCGGCCGGATGCGCATGGAGCGCGCGCCGCTGCGGGTCTGCCAGGAAACCATCTATCGCCACATCTACGCCAAGGAAGGCATGCGCGAAGAGCTGTGGTGGTATCTGCCGACCCATCGCAAGGCCCGGCATCCGAGACGCGCCCGCAAGCGTCGCGCGCCGGAATTCCACCGTGATGTCAGCATCCTGTTCCGGCCCGAGGCGGTAGCGCAGCGTGTGCAATTCGGCCACTGGGAGGCGGACTTGATGCTGTTTCGGCAGCGGTTCGGCTCCGCCAACGTGACCTCGCTCGTCGAACGCGTCAGCCGGTTCACCGTGCTGCTGAAGAACGCCGACAAGCGAACGCGTCCGGTGATGGACAAGGTCATCGCGGCGATCCGTGCCCTGCCCCAGCCGGCGCGCCGATCGATCACCTTCGACCGTGGCAGCGAGTTCGTCTCGTGGCCGCATCTCCAGGCCGAGATCGGCATGAGCAGCTGGTTTTGCGACCCCTCTGCCCCCTGGCAGAAAGGCACGGTCGAGAACACCAATCGCCGTGCCCGCCGTTGGCTGCCCCGGGAGCGCGACATCGGCCAACTCTCCGACCACGACATCCGAGAGATCTGCGACCGGCTGAATGCCACGGCGCGCAAATGCCTCGGATGGAAGACCCCTGCCGAGGTATTCAGGGCCAAGATGCTGAGAATAGGACGTGAGCGCCCTACCCTAAGCCCACCAAGGAGTCGCGGTTCAAGTATCGCTCACCGCACCGACTGATGTTCAAGACGAGGGGGCGCGTTCCGGCCCTGAGCCGGCTTTCGGCGTCCGCGCAGCGAACGGCTACTGGGAACTTCTTCCAAGCGTAGAGCGGTCACTGGCTGACTGCCCCTTGGCAGCGCCTCTGGGACATCTGAGTTGACTTCGTAACGGAGGGTTTCTGGCTCATCGTAACCACCGAGGAGTGGAAATGAGATAGAAACCTGGAACAGCCAGACCGACGGCGGAGTCGCTGGTAAAGGACATCCAGTCTCGGCGCGATGGTGACGCATCAGGCCCGGGAAGGGCCCGGCGGGCAAGTTGACCGCGGTCAACTCCTGTCCTGCGTACCGGTCCATTCCGCATGCAGGCGGCGAAGGATGTCTTCGGCCCGATCTTCCAGCCATGCGCCGAACTCTGGCTGCTCCCGGCGCGAGATCTTGAGCGTCACCGCCATCGTGTCGCGCCTGAGTTCGGCCAGCTTCTGCCCGTCCGACAGGACGAGACGTTCCTCACGGGCCTTGGTGCGAGCGGGTGGTGCAGATTGTGACACGGCGACTTCGCCGGCGCGCCGGGCGCGCAGGTGTGCGGTAAGCAAGGCAAGACGGTGGTCCGATTTCGCGGCTCGGCTAAGATCGACGCCCTTTAGCAAGTCCGATAGGTCGGGCGTTTCCAGCGACCGGGCGAGATCGGCCAGATCGGTCCATTTGCGCCGCCCGCTCTCGGGCGCCGAACCGATCCGCTCGATCAGGGCATAGGGCACCACGTCAGTGACCGACTTCATCTTCGACAGCGCCGTCTTCTCGACGCCAAGAGCAGCCATCACTACCTCGTTGCTGTATCCTGCGTCGCGCATCATGGCGGCGAAGCTGGCTTTCTCGATGTAGCTCGGATTGCGGCGGAGGTTGTTTTCCTGCCCCTGCGCGACCAGTGCTTCGGTTTCGTCGAGTGTGCGGATGATCGCCTTGGCCTTAATCCCCAAACCCCTCAGGGCGGCCACCCGGCGGCGGCCATAAACGATGCGGAAATGGCCGGGGCGCTCGCGGATCGGCCGCACCATGATTGGAACCTGCTGGCCATGCGCGCGGATGCTCTCCCGCAGCTCCGCGATGCCCTCGTCCTCGATCTCCAGCCGGTCGGCCAAGCCGCTGGCCTCGATCCGGTCAGGATCGATCTCGCGGATTGAGTTGCTTAGCAGGTCGTTGCCCATGATCCCTACGGGACCTCGCCCGATCGCTTCGGGCATCTCGCGCCGTGCCGGGGCAGGACGAGCGGCGGTTTCGGGAGTGGCGACGTCGGTTTGAAACAGGTTCTTGCGGCCCATCAGACGGCCCTCCCCCAGGCTTTGTGCAAGTCGCGCTCCAGCTCGGCGGAGACGAGATTGATCGATTCCAGCGCCCGGTTCAGCGTGGCGCGGTTCACCTGCGCGCGGTCGATCTCATAGATCGTGTCGCTGGTCAGGCCGGCATCGGCGATGGCGGTCGATTTCAGAAAGGGCGAGGTCATCACACGTCCCGGGAACATGTTGCGCAGAAAGGCCGAGACCTGGGTCTGCGGTCCGTCAGTCGGCTCGTAGCGGCACAGCAGGTAGCGCATGAAGTCATAGTCGAACTCGCCGCCGGCATTGGCAATCTGGCTCAGAGCCGAGGAGGCCATGGTCATGAACTGTGCGAGGCTGGCGATGTCGATCATGTTGGGGATCACCGGCACCACGAGACTGGTGGCGGCGGTCATCGCCGTAAGTGTCAGAAAGCCGAGCTGCGGCGGGCAGTCGACGAACACGAGGTCGTAGCGGTCGTCGACCGTGTTCAACGCCGAGCGCAGCCGCGTGTAGAAGGGCTCGGGGTCGCCCTGCCGCAGGGCAGTCGGCGTCTCGGTCTCGTATTCGGACAGGATCAGCCCGCCGGGGCAGAGATCGAGTGACGGAAAATGCGTGGGCCGGATCACCTTTTCGATGCCGATACGGTCTGCGTCGTAGCGCAGCACGTCGTAGATCGTGCCGCGCTCGTAGAGATCGATCTCGGGTCGCAGCCCCATCAGCGTGCTGAGCGAGGCCTGCGGGTCCATGTCGACGACGAGGACGCGATAACCCTTGAGTGCGAAACGCTGCGCCAGGTGCACGGTCGAGGTGGATTTGCCTGAGCCGCCTTTGAAGGTCATAGCGCAGATAACGTGCATGCGTTCCCCGGCGCGGCGCCCAGGTAGGTAGGCGAGCGGATTGCGCGCCTGGGCGGCTAATGCGTGGCGGATCTCCAGAAGCTCCTGCGCGGTGTAGAGCTTGCGCCCGGTTCCGCTGGCAGCGACCTCTGGGATCTTCCCGTCATGGTGCAACTTGCGCAGGTTGGCCATGGACACGCCCAGCAGTTCGGCGGCCTCGGTAGAGGAAAAGGGTCGGAGCACCTTCTCGCTGTTCGGCGCGAGGTTTCGTAGGATGTGGTCGGACAGTTCGTTGGCCAACCGATCAGCATCGAGGATCATGGTCTGATGGACGTTTCCGACATCCTGCCGGACGAGGCCCTGCAACATCTGGGTAATCCTTTCTCTGCTCGTCCCTTCGGTAACGCTTTCCCGGTGTTTTACGCTTTGGTGCGTTACTCTTCTTCGAGACTCCTAACATGACCCTTACGGTTCATAGCCAGCAGCAAGGTTCGATCGTGGCATTCTCGGACTGCCTGTGGCCGTTGGAGCATAGGCTGGAACTGGACGCCGAGGGTTATCCACAGGCCGGGGTGTTATTTGGAGTTAGATTCAGTGTTAAGGCTTCTGTCATCACCATTTTCTTTCAAGATAACAGCTGCTTGAGAGAATGTCCTATGTGTGAAGTCACGTTCTGGCCTGTGTGATGTGACGCTTTGTGCTGTGTGGAGTCACGCTCGACGTTCTTCTTCACGATCCATGGTAGGTGGACCTTCGGGCCTGTGTGAAGTGACGATTGGCGGCGCGATTCTGTTTGAAGTGACGTTCGTGCCCTTGAGCTTGGGTTGATTTGCGGATCGATAAGGCATTCAGGGGGCGTCGTTTCGTCATGAATATGTGTAAAGTGACGATGGTATGGGCGGGGTCCTGTGTGAAGTGACGTTGTGTGGCCACTTGTATGGGTGAAGTGACGTAGGTGGATTGACATGATGGGTAATGTCACGTTGGCTCCCCGTAATCATGTGTGAAGTGCCGTTATGAACAGCCCGCTCCTCCCGGATCGCTATCCGGAGCCAGATTTCTTCGTCTGCGACGTCCTCGATGCCGCGCCCAAGGGCGATATCGGATCGATGGAGCATCCGATTTTCTCGCTGTCGACCAAGCCGGATCTGCGCCCGCGCCGTTACGAGCACAGGGGTATCGTTGTCGAGATCAAGCCCAGCTCGGACGGGCTGGCCACGGTGCATGACCGTGACATCCTGATCTTCTGCATCAGCCAGATCATCCGCGCGATGAATGATGGTCGGGAGGTCAGCCAGGTGGTCCGGTTCCAGGCCGCCGACCTGCTGCGTGCGACTAATCGTGAAACCTCGGGCCGAGGCTACCAGCTTCTGAAATCGGCCTTGGAGCGGCTCGCCGGCACGCGGATCTCGACCAACATCGTCACCGGCGGCGAGGAGATCTTCGAGACCTTCGGCCTGGTCGAGCGGGCCAAGGTGGTGCGCGAGACCCGCGAGGGGCGCATGCACGAGGTCGAGGTCAAGCTTTCGGACTGGGTCTTCAACGCGATCAAGGCGCATGAGGTGCTGACCCTGTCGCGGGATTACTTCCGTCTACGCAAGCCGCTCGAGCGGCGCCTCTACGAGCTTGCACGCAAGCACTGTGGCCATCAGGCGGAGTGGAAGATCGGGCTAACCTTGCTGCATCGCAAGTGCGGCTCGGGCTCGAAGAGCTACGAGTTCAAGCGGCTGGTGGGCGCGATCATCGCCGAGGATATCGAGCACAGCCACATGCCGGATTATTCGGTGCGCTTCAGCGAGGACGAGAAGCACGTGGTCTTCCGTAGTCGCGGCTCGGTTTCCGTTGCGGTGTCCGATATCGTTCAGGTGCCGCCGCTTGACGCTGAGATCTTCGAGACCGCCCGGGCGCTTGCGCCTGGCTGGGATGTTCGGCTGATCGAAAGCGAGTGGCGTGCGTGGCTGACCGAGCCGCCGCGTAATCCTGAGGCTGCTTTTCTTGGGTTTTGTCGTAAGTGGTTCGAGCGCCGTGGCGCTCCATGAGCATGGCTGTGGTCTGAAGTTGACCGCGGTCAACTCGCTGTAGGGAGCAGGGAAATTTTCTGTCGCTATGGCTGGAACGCTAAGCATGTCCGTCTGCTGCGCTGAGGTATTGCAGGACAAACGTCTGCATTTGGCCAACAATAAAAGATGACCCACGTTATCGGATCTGAACAACTACGGCGTATGGGAATGCAGCCTTAGGGGGCGACGGCGAACTATGCACCGGATACAAATTCGACCGATGCACCCGCGTGCGGTTGGCTCTCCGTGTTCAACCGATTTCGTCTGATGCCTGTCCGACAGGATCGAATCCCCATCGCGCATGGACGCGGGCCAGCTCGTTCGGTGCCGGGGCCTGACCGCAACAGGTCTTCACGTAGACCACGCTCTATGGCCTGACCCCCACCAATGCTACCATTGTCGGCGAGAAAGCTACGATCCGCGGGCTTCACCCCATTCTTGGTCCGGGCGCTATGCGACCTTTCGGGCTGTGATCTGACACCCTCTCGATGGACCGACGGGATCGTCCTCACCGGACGAGGTTCGTGGATGAAGCCGAAAATGTCTGCTGCGCCAACAAAGCGCGTCTCAAAGCAAGGCTCTCCACTGCCGATCCGACGAATGCTTGCAGCGGCGCTCGAGCGACCAGACTGCGAAGAGAAGCGTGACCCGGATGAGCGACATCGATCCCAGGATGCAAGGAAGAGGAGCTTGACCCACACGCCCAATTAGAGAAGCAGGCTTTGAACGCTGCCAACACCAAGGACAGCTGCGCGGACCTTCCCAACGTTCGCTGCACGTGCATGGTACTCTACTTCGCCGACGCAGCAATCAGGGGTCCGAGTGGATGCTCAACGTTGGCCGCCGGCGCGAACCAGCCAAACAATTACTCCAGAAGCAAATGTTCAATCAAAGCATGGGTGCTGTTTGTCTTGTCGTTGCAACCTTCTGCTTAGCCGAACCTTCTGGCGACCGCCCTGAAGAGGGCGAAAAGCTTGTTGTATTCACGACGAAGACAAAGATCCGAGCGGCAGGATTCTGCCGCCCGGGTTATTCGGTAGCCAGGCCTCAGGCCGCTTGGGAAACGCCCAAGTCGGCCATGGCTAACTGCCGCGCGACCCGCGCAACATGTGCGCCTTGGTAGCGAGCACCGGCAAAATCGATCTCGCCTGGCAGTCGTTCGCCTTCGCCACCCGCGACGGTACCTGCGCCATATGGCGCGCCGCCGATGATGGCCTCGCCCGATGACTGGCCTCCAAAGCTGTAGGGCAGACCGACGACCACCATCCCGAGATGCAACAGCGATATTTGAGTCGACAGCAGCGCCGCCTCGTGACCGCCGTGTTGGGTACCGGACGAGGTGAAAACAGCTCCCACCTTGCTGACCAGTGCATGCTGCGACCAGAGGCCGCCGAGCCGGTCGAAAAAGGTCTTCATCTGCCCTGCCATCAGCCCGAACCGGGCGGGCGTACCGACAATGATCGCGTCGTAGCCTTCCAGATCAGTAGGCTTTGCCACCGGCGTCGGATCTTCGTCGTAACCTTCGGCTTGGCGCACCGCATCGGGTACCAATTCCGGCACGCGACGAACATCGACGATGGTTCCAGGCAAGCTGCGCGCACCCTCGGCCTCGGCCTCCGCCAGGGCGCGGACATGCCCCCAGCTTGAATAATAGAGGATCAATACACGGGTCATGTCATGCTCCTTGACGGGTTCCGGCGATGAAATGTGCCGGGTAGTTGGCTCGCGCGAGCGCCGTCTCGATCTCGGCCCGGGGTGACGAGGTTGACACCTCGATCGTCCGGCTGGCGATATCGGCGGAAACGACCGCACGGGTATCGAGCGTCTTGATGATGCCGGTGACGGTCCGGACGCAGCTGGAGCAGGTCATGTTGGCAATGTGGAATTTCATATCGGCCTCCGTTGGCTGAAGAATAATTCCCTTGCTGAGGCTTCCTATGATGGGAGGGTCAAGCTGGAATTTGTTTGTCGAACTCGTACTCCGCCACAGGCGCACACGAGTGTCTTGACCCTCCCAGCATGGGAGGCCTCATCCCGATGGAAATGCCCGCTTTCGACGCTTTCGCGGCGCATGTTCAGGGGACCTTCCGATGACCACTTCAGACGCTTTCCACCCATCCGTGCTTGCTGGGCGCAAACCGGTAGTGATCGCCGCCGTGGTGCATGCCATCAATGACGCTTACGCAGCCTTCTTGCCTGTGATGCTGCCGCTCTACGCCTTGCGGCTCGATCTGGATGGGATGGCGCTGGCTGGTTTGGTGGCGACGTACGCCATCTCGGCCTCCTTGCCAGGGCCAGTGCTCGGTCTTCTGGCCGACAGGGTCGGTGCGCGCAGGGTGACGGCAGTGAGCGTCCTGCTCAGCGCTACGCTGATGAGCCTGCTGACCGTGGAACCGGACCCGGTCTGGCTGTACGCCTTGACCGCGCTGGCCGGGCTTGGGTCGGCGGCGATCCATCCTTCGGGTAGCACACTGGCGCGGCAGGGCCGGGTGGCGCCGGAACTGGCGGTGGCGCTGTTCAGCGCGGCCGGGATGCTGGGCTATGCGGCGGGTCCGATGTTGCTGGGTGTAGTACGGACGTGGGCGGGCGGCTGGACGCTGCCGGTCTTGGCGGCTCCGGGACTGCTGGCGGCGGCGGTGACGCTTGTGATGCTGCCCCACGACGCGCCATCTCGCGTCGCCCAAATTGCGCCGCGCTTCGCCTGGTCGCTGATCGTCGGACCGGTGGGCCTGTTGACGCTGGCGGCGGCATTTGCCTTCCTGCCGTCGAGCGCCATGCTGAATGGATTACCGCTACTGCTGGTCGAGCGGAACGGGCTCGACCCGGCGGACCCGGTACTGGGCCGCACGATCAGTGTCTATTCGCTGGCCTCTGCTGCGGGCGGTATCGGCGTCGGGCTGCTGGTGTCACGTTTGCGGCGACGGGTCCTACTGGCACTGGTGTTGGCGGGGAGCGTACCGGCCTCGATGAGCGTGATGCTCTTTGCCCCGTCGCAACCTGCGTTTCTGGCTGTCTTGGTGCTGGCGGGGATGCTGGCCTACGCATCGACACCGATGCTTGTGGTGGCCGCGCAGAACCTTGCGCCGGGGGCCAGCGCTGCGGCCTCCGGCATGATCTTCGGCCTCGCCGCCGCGCTGACCGGAGCGCTCTATTTTGGCATTGGATTGGTGCAGGCGCGGTATGGGGCTGAAACGGCGCTCATGCTGGCATTCTCCACGCCGCTGATAGCCGTACTGATTGCGCTGCCGGTCCTTGGGCAGTCAGATAACCCGGTCGCGGCGCTCGAGGAGTTTTGCCACTGCCCCAGCGCCTGAGACCGGCCTTCAAACCGCCGTCGCAAACCCGGCTCTCAAGGCACTTAACTTAGGCGCGGGCGGCGCTACGGGGTCATCCGCGCCCAGCGTCACCAGAATCGGGCAGTCCGGGCGCGCGTCGCCGTGACAATTATGGGCGAGGTGGCGCAACGTTCCGATCATGTCGTCCAGATGCCGGCGGCGCTCTTCCAGGTCAGCCACATGTGCCAGGGCCACCGCCTTGACCTCGGCGCTGGAGCGCGCCTGATCCTGCCAGAGCCCGAGCAGCGTTGCGATCTCCTTGACCTGAAACCCCAGATCGCGGGCGCGGCGCACGAAGCGGAGCGTGGCGATATCCTTGTCTTGATAAACCCGGTAGCCGGAATAGGTGCGCAGCGCAGGGCGGACGAGACCTATCTCCTCGTAATACCGCAGCATCTTGACCGATATCCCGGTCTGCCTTGCAGCTTCCCCGATGTTCATGACCGCCTCCGAAAAAGCGTCGTACACATGGACAGTACGCGCCTCGGCGGTTCGTCGGTCAAGCGGGGTTTTTCTATCCACGAGAGTTTGATTGCCATGCAGCGCTGAGATCGTTTTCCTGCTTGACCGAAGGCCCGCAACTGACGGTTTTCATGATCAGAAGCGTGAAGGCATATCGAGTGTAGCCCGCCGATGTCATCGGCGCATGTAGCAGATGGCCTTTGCCTTTCAGCCATTGTTGCCGGACTTGATCAGCTGCCGCCAACTGCATCGACGTTCGCCACATGCGCTTTGCATGCCTGTTCGCGTTCTCGCCCTTCACTCTCAGGTTGAATGGATGTTCTCCGACGACGCGCCTTTCAGATAAGCTGGCTTCATGGGCGCTTTCCGGCCTTCCATCGTACGGCAACCACTCTTTTCTTCCGGGCCTCGACCCGTTGCCGTAGGGTGGCCATGAACTGGATGTGCGGAGGGCATCGTCTCGTATGCTGCTGAGGCAAATCGTCGGGCTATCCCTATGCTGGCTTCTGCTTCTCGGAAGCCTGTGGGATTTCGCCGGTCCGGAGCATGTGCACGCGGCGGACGGTCATGCGGAGCACGCATCCGTCGCGCCTGCCGTGGTCTCTGCTCCGGTGCCCCCGTCCACGATCTGCCATCCCGGAGTGCGCTGCCTCATCGTTCCCACGGATGAAGACGCACTTGCCAGTCCACCGCTGCGGCTGGCGGACCGGATGGCCGTCAGCGCCGCGCGCTCCGAACTGCCGTCCCGGCAACCGGACATCACGCTGCCGCCCCCCCGTCGCAGGGTCTGATCCCAACAACCAGACTCACTCGACGAGGGCAGTATGACAGGCAAGAAGATGGCGATGGCCACGCTGGCGATTTGGGTCGCCGCGGGGGCCGTGGTCGCGCATAGCGGCGCGACGGGTGTGGTGCGCGAGCGCATGGAGGGGATGGTCGCGATGCGCGACGCCCTGCGCGACGTGACGCCGATGATGCGGGGGGAGGCGCCCTATGACGCGGCGCGCGTGGCCGAGGCCGGTCGCGCGATCGCGGCGCATGCCGGGGACGAGATGACCCGGCTCTTTCCCGAGGACAGCGCGGGCGGGGTCTCCTACGCCAAGGAGGCGATCTGGCAGGAGCGGGAGACGTTCGACACCCTGGCCGAGGAGCTGCGCCGCCATGCCGAGGGCCTCGTGAAGAGCGCTCCGAACGGGCTGACGGCTCCCAATCCTCATGCCGGCATGGCGATGGGTGGTTCCATGGCGGGGCATGAGGGTATGGCGATGCCGGGTGACGCTCCTGCCCAAGCGGGCCCGGGTGCCGAATACTCGGTTGCGCAGCTACTTGGCGTCGAGCCGCGGCGTAGGACCGAGCAGACGGTGCTCGCCTCTGCATCTGAGGCGTCCGGGAGCGCCGACACGCCCGGCTACGAGACGCTCGCTGCGCCGGAGGTCTTCCGGCGGATCGGCGAGACCTGCGCGGCCTGCCATGGCCGCTATAGGGCGGGGAGCTGAGGATGCGGGGATTGCTCAGGAGCGTCATCCTGCTGGCTGCGCTGGCGGGGGGCGGCTATGCCGGGCTGCGCGCCTGGCCGATCGGCGAGGACGCGCCGCGGATCACGCTCGATGGCGATGCCCGGCGCGGCGCCTACCTGGCGCGGGCGGCGGGCTGCGTGGCCTGCCATACCGATACCGCGGTAGAGGGACCGGCGCTGGCGGGAGGCGCGCCGCTCGACACGCCGTTTGGCAGCTTCGCGCCGCCCAACATCACGCCCGACTTCACGCATGGCATCGGCGGCTGGAGCAAGGACGACCTCGCCCGCGCACTGCGTCAGGGCATCTCGCCCGAGGGTGAGCCCTATTACCCGGCTTTCCCCTTCGAGTTCTATGCCGGCTTCTCGGACCAGGACATCGCCGATCTCTGGGCGGCGCTGGCCACCGTGCCGGCGGTGGCCGAGACGCGGGCGGAAAGCGACGTCGGATTCCCGTTCAGCATCCGCTCGGGGCTCAAGCCGTGGCGGGCCGCCGCGATGCGCAAAGCCGAGAGCGCGCCGGTGCTCGGGCGCTCGGAGGAGTGGAACCGGGGGCGCGAGCTGGTTGAGGGGGCGGCGCATTGCGGCGCCTGCCATACCGGGCGCGGTCTCCTGGGCGGCCTCGATGCCGACAGCTTCGGTGGCAATGACGATCTGCCGGGCGGGTCCGCCGCGCGGTCGATCCGCGCCGCCGATCTCAAGGAAGGCGGCTGGACGGCGAGCGCGCTCGCCTATGCGTTGGAGACCGGGATCACGCCGTCAGGAGACGTGTTCGGCGGCTCCATGACCGAGGTGGTGGAGCAGGGCACCAGCTTTCTCGACGAGGCCGACAGGCGCGCCATCGCGACCTATCTGCTTGACCCTGAAACCGCGCCTTCCAGCCTCGACGCGCTGGCCCAGCTTCGCTGAGCGCTCCTGACGCAAGCCCCGGCGCGGCAACCGCCGCGCCGGGGCCAATTCTTTGGAAAGACAGACATATGAACAAGACGATCATCCTCGGTGTCACTGGCCTCATCCTGGCAGGCGGCCTCCTCTGGATTGCCTCGACGCCCAATCAGGGTGACATGGCGGGCCATTCCATGACCCCGCCCGACACCAGCGAGATCCCGCAGGGGGCGGCAATCGTGCAGGTGGCGCTGCCGGCCGAGCTTTCCGAGCAGGCGCAGATGGGCAAGCGCGCCTTCGAGGCGGTCTGCGCCGATTGCCACGGGGCGAACGCGGCCGGCCAGAACGGCGTGGCGCCGCCGTTGGTGCACAAGACCTACGAGCCCAGCCATCATGGCGATTACGCCTTTCTCGCCGCCGTGCGGAACGGCGTGCGGTCGCACCACTGGGACTTCGGCAACATGCCTGCGATCAAGGGACTGACCGATGCCGATGTTGCCAACGTCGTCGCCTATGTGCGGGCGCTGCAACGCGAAAACGGAATCGACTGACCATCTCAGCGGGGCGCGCACGCGGTATGGCGCCGATGTGATCCCGGCCTTGCGCGCGGCCACTTGCGCCGGGTGCGGGACATGCCATTTGTGGCGGCGACATGACCCGGCGAATCCACCCTCTCTCTGCCTTGCCTGCCCTGATCGGGGTGGTGTTGCTGCTGCTCGCGGGCTGGGGCCTCGACGGTGACATGAGAGGTCGGTCGCCGGTCACGGCGCATCACGCCGAGCATTCCGAACCAACGATTCCCCACGACACCTCCACCGACGCGGCCTGTGCCCTGATGTGTTTGGCGCAACGTTCGGTCTTTGGTGGCCCCGAGGGCTACCGCAAGCTGGCGCGCGTCGCCGACAGCCCCTCGACCACCGCCTGTCTCCTGCTTAGCGGGTGCGCGCCGGCGCCGCCCCAGCAGCCACCCAAGTTCGTCTGACGCCTTTGTTCCCCCCCGGCCTGCCGGGACCTTTCAAGCGCGGCGTGCCCCGCCGCAAGGATGACAGACAGATGACCCATATTTCCCGTCGCGGCTTTCTCGCCGCCAGCGCGGCCATGGCCGCGACTCTTTCCCTGCCGGGTCTTGCCCAAGGCCAGGGCGCACCGCTCGCCCTGAGCGCGACGCGCCGCACGCTCGACATCGACGGGCGCGCCGCGTCCGTCATGGGGCTTCTCGGTCCCGACGGCCGTCCCGGCCTGACGCTCGACCCGGGCCAGCGCTTCGCGGTGCGACTCGAGAACCAGCTTGAGGTCGAGACCCTGATCCATTGGCACGGCCAGATCCCGCCCAACGCGCAGGACGGCATTCCCAACCTGCCGATGCCGCCGCTTGCGCCTGGTGAAGGCCGCGACTACGACTTCGCGCCGCTCGCTGGCACCCACTGGATGCACAGCCATATTCCGACCCAGGAACTCGGCATGCTCGCCGCGCCGCTGATCGTGCGCCGCGCCGAGGATCTCGCCTCTGATCGGCAGGAGGTGGTGATGTTCCTGCACGACTTCTCCTTCAAGTCGCCTGAGGCGGTGATGGAGGAGATCACGTCCGGCATGGCGATGCAGGGGATGGATCACAGCGCCATGTCGGCGATGGGCGGGATGCGCATGGACGGCACCATGCCCGGAATGGATCACGGCGCCATGTCCCCGGCCACGCCGATGAGCGCCGACCTCAACGATTACGACTTCGACGCCTATCTGGCGAACGACCGCACGCTGTCGGACCCCGAAGTGGTGCAGGTCGAGCCGGGCGGGCGGGTGCTGCTGCGGGTGATCAACGCCGCCGCCGCCACCACCTTCTGGATCGACAGCGGCACCGCCCCGGCGCGGCTGGTCGCCGTCGATGGACACCCGGTGCAGCCACTCCCGGGCCGCCGCTTCGGCGCGGCGATGGCGCAGCGCCTCGATATCGAGATCGACCTGCCTTCGGGCGGTGCTTTTCCGATCCTTGCGCTGCGCGAAGGGGCGGTTGAGCGCACCGGGATCGTCTTGGCGAGCAAGGGCGCGCAGGTCGAGAAGCTCGCCTCCACCGGGCAGCAGGCCGCGCCGGCCTTCGACCTCAAGCTCGAGCAGGAGGGGCTTCTACGCGCCATGTCGCCGCTCGCCGATCGCCCGGTGGACCGCAAGCAGATGGTGATGCTGGGCGGGCAGATGCAGCCCTATGTCTGGACCATCGACGGCAAGGTCTGGGAGGACCGCCAGCCTGTCCCGGCGATCAGCGGCGAACGGGTCGAGTTGATGTTCCACAACATGTCGTCGATGGGCCATCCGATGCACCTGCACGGGCACGTGTTCCAAGTGGTCGAGATCAACGGGCTGCGCTTCGCAGGAGCCATCCGTGATACGGTCTACGTGCCGCCGATGGCCGCCGTCACCGTGGCGCTCGACGCGGGCGAGGCGGCGCGCTGGATGCTGCACTGCCACCAGATGCCGCACCTGGCCTCGGGAATGATGACCGAGTTCGCGGTCACGGCGGGCTGAGGGCGTCGCCGGCTGCCGCTGCGAGGCTGCCGGCGCCGTTTCCCCGCGCGATCCATGAAACCCATGCGGTGACCTGCGGTCCCGCGTGAACACCCGGCCTCGACATCGAGGCCGGGGCGACAGTCGAACCCCAAACACAACGAAAGCGTCGAGCAGATGTCGGTAAATGCCCAGCCCCACGAAGTAACCTTCACCCCGCCCTGGGAGGTCTTCAAACCCTATTTCTCCTATCTCACCATGTTCCTCGGCATGGGCCTGATCTCGGGCTCCATCGTCCATGCCGCGCAGCCGGATATGCGAGCCTATGCCCTGGGCCTGATGGCCATCGGCGCCGTGCTGTTCGCCTTCGGCTCCTATCTCAACGAGGTGCTGTTCAAGACCGGCATCCTCGGTGACAGCGTGGTGAAATACGTGCTGGTGTCGCTGCTCCTCGCGGTCGGCATCGGCATGGTCTCCGGGGCCGCGCAGCACTTCAACGACACCCCGATCTTCGCCAGCTACAGCGCGCCGATCGGTGTCTTCATCTCCTCGCTCGCCTTCGCGATCCGCCAGGGCTATGTCCTGCATCGGCAGAGCTGGTTCATGATGATACTGGCGGGGCTCGCATTCGCCATGGTATTCCACCTCGGCCTGCGCGCCTATGCGGAGAGCCTCCCGGTCAGCCAGGGCCATCATGGCCAATCCACCGCGATGGCCCATGCCGGTGAAGGCGAGGCCGCCCATGTGGATGCGCACGGGAGCACGGCGCCTGAAATGGCCGATGGCCATGGCGGCGAGACTGCTGCGAACCTGGAATCCGCAACGCCCGGTGCCACGCACTGACCTGCCAGGGGGCGGTGCCCCGTAGGCCGAGCCGGCGCTGATGCCCGGCGGATGATGGCCCGACGGCCGCCCCTTGGGCGGCCGTCTTTCTGCGAGCAGCTCCCTCGGGGCCAAGGGATGCGGGGGGCCTGCTCAGGGCAGGAGAACCTCCGCAGCAGGTCAGGCGCCCAGCAGCCGCTTGCGAGAGGCGTATTCCTCGGCGTCGATCTCGCCGCGTGCAAGGCGTAGGTCGAGTTCGGCGCGCGCGCTGGATTTCTGCCCGGGTGCCGCACCCTCGTCGAGCCGGCGAACGAGCCAGATCACTCCGCCGACCACGAGGCCCAGAACGATCAGCCAGAGCACAGGACCGAAGACCATGCCGAAGCCGCCGCCGCCCCAGCCCATCATGTGGTCGTAATCGCCGGGATCGGCCCGGGCAGCAGTGGCGGACAGGCTCGGCAGCAAGCCAATTGCGAAGCGTTTCATGGCACTCTCCAGGATCAGGTGTCTCTGGGGACCATGGGGGGCGCGCGCCGCCTCCACCTTGATCTCGATCAAGTCCTGCCGGGGAGCGGCCATGGGAGGTCAGCCGGCCTCCAGCTCGACCTCGCCCTTCATGCCGGCCTCCAGATGGCCCGGCACGTTGCAGGCGTAGCCGATGCGGCCGTCCTCGGGGAAGCTCCAGACGATCTCGGCGCTTTCGCCCGGCTCGAGCAACACGCTGTTGGGGTCGTCATGCGCCATGCCCATCTCCTGCATCTTCTCGTGATCGACGCGGCGCATGCTCATCATGCCCTTTTGCATCATCACCTGCATCTCGTCCTCATGCGCGGCCCAGCTGTCGGGGGTGCCGAGGTTGAACTCGTGCACCAGCCGGCCTTCGTTGCTCACCACGAAGCGGATCGTCTCTCCGGCCGCGACCTCCACCGAGGCGGGGGTATAGCTCATCTCGTCCATGGCGATCTCGACGGTCCGGTCGACCTTCTCGGGGTCGCCCGGCGCGCCGATGCCTTCGACGGAGCCGTGGCCGGGTCCAGCGAGCGCGCCGCTGGCGAGGGGAAGGAGGGCGAGGGCGGTGATCAGGCTCTTCATGGGCAATCCTTTCGTTCAGACGTCGGGAAAGCGCCGGACCCTGTCAGGCCCGGCGTGGTGTCGCAAATGGGGGAAGCGAAGTTCCGCCGATCTTAGGCGGCGCAGTCGAGGAAGCCGCGATAGCCCACCCGCAGGCCCTCTTCGAGATGGAAGACCATCTCGGCCTCGGCGCGGCGCAGGCTGTCGTCGGTGTCGGTCCAGTCGGCGCCCGGGTCGGGCATGACGGAGACATCGACGCCCTCGGCCGCGAAGCGCGCGCCGTCGTCCAGCGTCTCGATGGCGATCGGGCCACTGGCGGCCAGCGGGATCAGCACGCCAGACAGCTTGATCGCGCCGCTCTCGCCGGCCATGGCGAGCACCGGTTCGCCCGCGTTGGTGCGGCGGAACTCGCAGGTCGCGTCGCTCTCAAGGACGGTCTCGATTTCCTCGGGCTTCAGCCCCGCCACGTCGAGCCCGGCCAGCTGCGCGGAACTCAGCGCGTCCTCGACGGTGCCCTCTTCGGCGGGGGCCTCGGACTCGCCCAAGGCCGGATCGGTGGCGACGCCATTCTCCTCGATGTCGGCGATCAGGTAGCGCATCTCGCCGATCTCCTTGCGCTGCGCGGCGATGATCTCGTCGGCCAGCTTCTGCACCCGCGGGTCGGAGAAATTGGCCCGCTCGGAGGTCATGATGGCGATCGAATGGTGCGGGATCATCGCTCGCATGTAGCTCACGTCACCGACCGTCGCCTGGCTGCGCACCAGCCACAGCGTCAGGCCGAAGACCACGACGGCACCGGCGTAGATCGCGATGTTGACCGCCTTGTTCGAATACATCGACAGCATGAAGCTCAGCATGATCACCGCCATCGCCGCACCCATCAGCAGCGCCATGTAGGTGCGGGTCTCGCTGAAGAAGAGATGCTCGAAGGCGTAGCTGTTGATATACATCAGCCCGAACATCACTACCGTCGAGGTTGCGATCATCGCGGCGAAGCGCCAGTAGGACATGGAAACTCTCCTTTCGTTGTCGGACCGGGCGCGGTCCGTTCACATACGATCGGGCGCCGCTGGCCCACCGGCCGACGGCACCCGCCTTTTTCATTTCGCCGTGAAGCCGACCCGCGCGGCGCGCAGCCTGAGCGCGTTGCCCACCACGGAGACCGAGGACAGGCTCATCGCGGCAGCGGCAATGACGGGGGATAGCATGATCCCGGTGAACGGGTAGAGCAGGCCCGCCGCGACCGGCACGCCGAGGCCGTTGTAGAGGAAGGCGAAAAGCAGGTTCTGCTTGATGTTGCGCACCGTGGCGCGGCTCAGCCGACGGGCAGTGACCAACGCGGTCAGGTCGCCCCGCACCAGCGTGATGCCGGCGCTCTCGACCGCGACGTCGGCGCCGGTGCCCATGGCAATGCCGACATCGGCGGCGGCAAGGGCAGGGGCGTCGTTCACCCCGTCGCCGGCCATCGCCACCGTGCGGCCCTCCGATTGCAGCCTGCGGATCGCCGCCTGCTTGTCTGCGGGCAGCACCTCGGCGATCACCTCATCGATGCCAAGCTCCGAGGCCACGGCACGCGCGGTAACCTCGTTGTCGCCGGTCAGCATGACGATCCTGAGCCCTTCCTCGTGCAGCGCCGCGATGGCCTTGGGCGTTGTCTCCTTGATCCGGTCGGCCACGGCCACCAGGCCAGCCGCGCGACCGTCCACGGCAACGAGGATCGCGGTCTGGCCCTTGCGCCGCGCGGCATCGGCGCGTTCCGAGAGGGCGGCCGTGTCGGCGCCCGCATCCTGCATCATTGCGACGTTGCCGATGGCGATGCTGCGGCCTCCGACGCGGCCCGAGATGCCCTTGCCGGTGGTGCTGTCGAAGCTCTCGACTTCGGGCAGGATGATGCCGCGCGCCGATGCGCCCTCGACGATGGCACGGGCCAGAGGGTGCTCGGACTGCGCCTCGAGCGCCGCCACGAGGCCCAGCAACTCGTCCTCGGTCATACCTTCGGCCACCACCTCGACCAGCGCTGGCCGCCCCTCGGTCAGCGTGCCTGTCTTGTCCACGACCAGCGTGTCGACGGCGGCGAAGCGTTCGAGCGCGGCGGCGTTCTTGATCAGCACGCCGTGCCCCGCGCCCTTGCCGACGCCGACCATGATCGACATCGGCGTGGCGAGGCCGAGCGCACAGGGGCAGGCGATGATCAGCACCGACACGGCGGAGACCAGCGCGAAGGCCATGGCCGGGTCGGGGCCGAAGATGCTCCACACCACGAAGGCGAGGATCGCCACCCCGACCACCGCCGGAACGAAGTAGCCCGAGACCTTGTCGGCGAGCTTCTGGATCGGCGCCTGGCTGCGCTGCGCCTCGGCGACCATGGCGACAATGCGGTTGAGCATGGTGTCGGCGCCGACGCGCTGCGCCTCCATCACGAAGCTGCCGGTCTGGTTCAGCGACCCGCCGGTAACCTCGTCGCCCTCGGCCTTCTCGACCGGGATCGGCTCGCCGGTGATCATGCTCTCGTCGATCGATGACCGACCTTCGACCACCATACCATCGACCGGCACGCTCTCGCCCGGGCGCACCCTGAGGCGGTCGCCCGAGCGGACCATGTCAAGCGGCACGTCGCGCTCGCCGCGCTCGTCCACCAGCCGCGCCGTCTTGGGCGCGAGGTCCAGAAGCGCGCGGATCGCGCCGCCCGTTTGCTCTCGGGCGCGCAGTTCCAGAAGCTGGCCGAGCAGCACCAGCGTGACGATCACCGCCGCCGCCTCGTAATAGACGCCGACCTCGCCCTCGTGACCGCGAAACTGCGGCGGGAAGAGCCCGGGCGCAACGGTGGCGACGACGGAGTAGACATAGGCCACGCCGACGCCAAGCGCGATCAGCGTGAACATGTTGAGGTTGCGGCTTACGACCGAGGCCCAGCCGCGTTCGAAGAAGGGCAGGGCCGACCACAGGACCACCGGTGTGGCGAGAATGAGCTCGATCCAGTCGAGCCAGGAGGCGGAAATGATCGCAAAGGTTTCGGGCGCGAAATGCCGGCCCATCGCGATGACCGCGAGCGGGATCGTGAGTGCCGCGCCGACCACGAAGCGGCGGCGGAAATCGAGGTATTCCTCGCTCGGCCCCTCGGTCATCGGAATGCCCTTGGGCTCCAGCGCCATGCCACAGATCGGGCAGGAGCCGGGACCGATCTGCTCGATCTCGGGATGCATCGGGCAGGTGTAGATCTCGTCCTGGCGCTCGGGCGGCGCGGTCTTCAGCGCCGGGTCGAGGAAGATCTCGGGCCGCGTCTCGAATTTCTCGCGGCACTTGGCCGAGCAGAAATAGAAGGTCTCGCCCTCGTGCTCGGAAACATGCTTCGCGGTCTCGACATCGATCGACATGCCGCAGACCGGGTCAGTCGCGCTGCGGTCGCCGGGAAGGTCATGGTGATGCCCGTGCTGGTGACGATCATGGCTCATGGGCGGACCTTTCTGCTGTATCGTTACTCGCCTGACGGTCTTCCGGAGGTGCGAAACGGCTACGGGATACCTACATAGGGTATGGTGGGAACCGTCCCGGTGACGCGAGGTTCCCGGCGGGGGAGGACAAAGCGTGCAGGAAAAGCAGAACAAGGCGGCGATCCAGAAGCGGCTGGCGCGACTCGAGGGCCAGGTCCGGGGGATCTCCCGCATGGTCGAGGAGGACCGCTACTGCGTCGACGTGCTGGCCCAGACCGCGGCGGTGCGCTCGGCCTTGAAGGCGGTCGAGCGGCTGCTGATCGAGGACCATACCAATCACTGCCTCGAGGCGGCGATCCTCTCAGGTGACCCGGACGAGCAGCGCACCAAGTTCCGCGAAATGGTCGCGCTGCTGGAGAAAGCCCGGGAGTGAAATTCGGAACCAGGCCGGCGGTTGCCGGCTTGGGAGCGCATGATCCAGGCCATCCTCATATCCGCCGTCGTCGTGGCGCTGTGCAGCGCCATTCACTATGTCACCCTCAAGCGGGTCTCGGACGCGATCGCATCAGGTCCGGCGAAGGCCCGGGGCCGTCATCTCAGCATGACCGTCAGCGCGATCACCGTGGCGCATGTGATCGAGGCGCTGGTTTACACTTTCGCCTTCTTCTGGGCCGTCAGGGGCCTGCAACTCGGTGACCTGACGCCCTCGGCGGCCGATGCACCGCCGCCGAGCTTCATGGACTATTTCTATTTCTCGCTGGTCAACTTCACCACGCTGGGCCGCGGCGATCTGAACCCGGATGGGCATCTGCGCTTCATCACCGGCATCGAGGCGTTCCACGGCTTCCTCACGATCACCGCCTCAGGCTCCTTCATGCTTCAGGTGATGGGGGGCAAGGCGCCCCTGTCTGAAGACAGCTGAGCCGTTCGGGTCTGGTCTCGGGCCCGAGTTTTCCGTCATATGTATTGAGGGTGACAAGAGAGCCGGATGGCCGGTGGCCTGCCGCAACCGGTCAATCATGAGGCGAATGGCATGCAGAGAAGACAGTTTCTGACACAGATGGCCGGGTTTGGACTGGCCGGGCTGCCGGGTCTGGCGCAGGCGCATGAAGGCGGTGCGCTGCCCGAGGAGTTCCTGCCGCACGAGGTCGATATCGCGCCAGGCATTCCCGCGGGCGAGATCCACGTGATGCCGGACGAGTTCGCGCTCTTCTGGACGCTGCCCGAAGGCCGGGCGATCCGCTACAGCGTCGGCGTCGGGCGCGCGGATCTCTATCACGCCGGCAGCTACGTCGTGCGGGTGAAGAAGGAATGGCCGAGCTGGAAGCCGACTCCGGCCATGGTGCGGCGCGAGCCCGAGAAATACGAGCAATATGCAGAGGACGGCATGCCGGGCGGCCTCGACAACCCGCTCGGGGCGCGGGCGCTCTACCTCTTCGTCGACGGTCGGGACACCTTTTTGCGCATCCATGGCACGAACCAGCCCTGGACGATCGGGCAGGCGGTTTCGAACGGCTGCGCACGGCTGGTGAACGACCACATCATCGAGCTTTACGAGAAGGTCCCCCTGGGCACGAAGGTCTTTCTCTACCCGAAGGCGGGCAACCCCTACAGCCCGGACGAGCACGGCATGGGCCACCACAGCTGAACAGGGCAGCAACTGGCCGACGCCCGCTGGGGCGCCGGCCTGGAGCCCTGATCAACCGCCGGCGGCCTCGTCGGCTGCGGTCACGCGCGCTCGATGCGCGCGCTCGCGCTCGGGCCATTCCGACTTCAGGTAGTCGAGGATCGCTTCGACCTCGGCCTCGGCGAGCAGGCCCTCGAAGCCCGGCACGTCGCTCTCGTAGCCATTGCCACCACCGCCGCGGGGCCGCGCAGGATAAGCTCGCGCAGCACCCGCTCGGGGTGCTGGCAGGTGTGGCCGCTCGCGTCTTGTGGTGGGGCCGGCAGGGACCCGAGGCCGAGCCTGCCGGCTTTCAAGTTCGGCACGGTGGCGGGCGGTGCCGTTGTCGAGATAGAGCTGCGGTCCTTCCATAGCTGCGCCCCCGGCGAGTAGGGGGCTTTGCATCCTCCTCTGGCTTCAACGATACCGTTGCATTATGGAAATCACCTTTCAGATGCTGCTGCCTGCCTTCGGTCTCGGCCTGCTCGGCTTCGTCGAGCCCTGCACGCTCGGGGCGCATGCGTTGTTTCTTGAGGGGCAGCGACGCCGGCCTGCTGCGCAGAGGCTGAGTGCGGCACTGGTTTTCCTGCTGGCGAGGGTCGTCGTGATGGGCGGCTTCGGAGGTCTTGTCGTTCTGCTTGGACAGAGGCTGATCGGCGTGCAGACGGGCATGTGGCTGGTCTTCGGGGCGGTCTACCTGGGCTTGGGCGCTGCGATCCTGTCGCGGAGGGACAGGGCGCTGCGGCGCCGGGTCGGCTTGGCGCCGGGCCACTGGAAGCTGGCTGGCAACCCGCTGCTTCAGGGGCTGGCTTTCGGGCTGAACATTCCGGCCTGCGCCGCGCCGATCCTCTTCGGCCTGATCGGGGCCGCCAGCCTCAGCGGGTCCGCGGCGGCGGGTTTCGTGATGATGGCGGTTTTCGCGCTGGCACTGACGGCGCCGCTGTTTCCATTCGCCGTCGCGCCGCGCTTCGCCGGGCCGCTCGACCGGCTCGCGAACTGGTTGCGGCCGCGGCGTTGGCTCCTGGGAGCCCTCTTCGTCGGGCTGGGTCTCTGGTCGGTCTGGTTCGGCCTCTTCGTGGACCCCGTGGATTGGAGCGGGACAGGACTCCGGGGCACGGGATCAGGCAGTTGATGCGTGCCGCCCCTGCGCCGCTTCGAACCCCGGAATAACCGGGTTTGGAGCGGAAATCTGGTCGCAGCGTTCAGGAGGGATCGGCCAACCCGCTTGCCGCCCCCCGTCCTTGCCGTGTCGCTTGCCCTCGGAACTCGGCTCCTCCTTTCTCGCTTGCTTACCCATCGGCAAGCAAGCGGAGGCTCAATGGAGTGGGTGACAAGCCATACCGACATGCTGGGCCTGATCGTCAACGCGGCGATGCTGGTGGTCTGGGTCGTCTATCTCAGCATCTTCCTGTTCAGCTATCTCAGGCAGCGGCGGCCCTGCATCTTGATCACCCAAGGCGCGGGGGCGGGCCTTTCGGCCAAGTGCTTCATATCCAATCTCGGGCTGGAGCCGATTTACGTGCTCGACGTGCTTTTGACTTTGAAAACGGAGGATCAGCAGCACCTCGTCAACGTGACGGAGCGCTCACAACTCACCGACAGAGAGCAAGCGAACCCGAAAGAGGCGACGAACCAGGGGCCGCTCAGCACCGGAGACCATGAAAGCATCGGCGAGGTCGGCGTGCTGCTCGAGCGGGCCCTCTCGGGCGCGCCGGAAAACGTCACGATTGATCGGGTGAGAGTGGTCGAGGTGACCGTGGTGGCGGCCACGGCCGCGCGTGGTCTGCTGGTGGGCGCCCGGCGCAGCTACGAACTCGTGGGGGAGGAAGACGAGCGCAGGCTGAAGCCGACCACCGTCATGGCCGAGCAGATCACCGGTCGCCGCAGCCGCAGGTCGCTGCGGGAGGATCTGCAAAAACGGTTGGAGATCGCGGATTAGATCACCGCCCCTCCCCGAAGGGCGCCTCTTTCTGACAACGCGCGCACGAGGGGCCGACCCCTGGTCCGGTCGCCGGGGGGGTGCCCGGACACATGCCAAATGGGTTTCGGCTTATGGGCGCGCAGATGTCGGCGACGATCCCGGCACCCGGCGCAAGGGTCTATCCCAGGGACGCCATCGATGCGCCGGGCGCATCTGGGCCTTGGCCGGGGGACCTGTTCCTCGGCCGCCCAGAGCTCCAGCAAGGACTATAACGCGAACTGGTAGATCTACGCAGAATTTACCCCGAATGCCTAACTGGCTCCCCGGGCGCTGCCTCGCGCAGCGCGTCGTCGACGGCCTGAATGGAGAGCTGAACATCCGCGATCCGGGCCAGCCGAGCATCGTTGTGAACGTCCAGACGATAGAGCTCGACGTTCCGGCGTTCTACAAGTTCTGCCCGCAAAGCCCGCAGCTCACTGGGGGTCTTCATGTTATCCTCCTCCTGTTGGTTTTTGCGGAATGACATAGGAAGGATGGAGCCCCGCACAATGCCTCTCCCTTCCGAAGCCGGGCGCCTCAGGAAGTCCAGCGGCCCCAAAACACTCAGGTTCACCGAGGCGAGCCTGCCCTTCAGGGAGGTCAGTCCCTAAGTGAAGTGACTGAGCTTCCGACAGATCGAATTTAGTTCCTATGCGTGGAGAGTTTGACGGAACGGCCAGTAGGACTCTGGGTTGAAAATGCGTGGCGAGCGGATTGGGACGCTGGACAATTCCGCAACTGGGAGCAGGAAGCGCGTTCTCGGTCGTGCAATCATTTCCATTTCTCGAAGCCGCTCCGCCGTGGGCCGAGCGGGGTCTTTATTGCTATGAAAGGGTAGAGGGAGCCCCAATCCGGAATGGCCCTGCCAATTGCTTGGCCAGGAATGCAGCGCGGTATTGGCAGAGAGGACACTTTTTGCGCATTCATGGCACGAACCAGCCCTCGACGATCGGACAGGCGGTCTCGAACGGCTGCGCGCGGCTGGTGAACGACCACGTCATTGAGCCCTACAAGAAGGTCCCCATGGGCACGAAGGTCTACCTCTACCCGAGGGCGGGCAACCCCTACAGCCCGGACCAGCACGGGATGGACCACCACAGCTGAACAGGACGGCAACGGGCCGACGCCCGCAGAAGACGCCACCCGGGGCCATGGTCAGCCGCCGGCGGCCTCGTCGGCGGCGGTGACGCGCGCCTGATGTGCGCGTTCGCGCTCTGGCCATTCCGACTTCAAATAGTCGAGGATCGCCTCGACCTCGGCCTCGGGGAGCAAGCCCTCGAAGCCCGGCATGTCACTCTCGTAGCCGTTGCTGACCATCGCCGCCGTGCCGCGCAGGATGATCTCGCGCAATACCCGGTCGGGGTGATGCCAGGTGTGGCCGCTTGCGTCATGCGGCGGGGCGGGCAGGCGGCCCGAGGGCAGCGGCCGGCGCCAGTCGGGCTGGCCCTCAAGTTCGGCACCGTGACAGGACGCGCAATTGTCGAGGTAGAGCTGGCGGCCGTGCTCGGTCGCGTCACCGGCCGAGGGCCAGAACGTGAGCGCGCCGGCGCCCAGCAGCACCGCGACGCCCGAAGCGGTCACGAGAAGCGCTGCTCCACGTCGTGCCATGGCTACCCTCCTGGGCTACGAAGATACTTGATCAGCGCCGCCACGGCGAGCAGGAGGGCCAGCACGGCGAGCAGGCAGACCGCCCCCATGCCGAACATCATCCATCCGCCCATGGCGGTCCTCATCTCAGGTCCCATCATCCGGCCCTCCATTCGTCGAAGAAGGGTCGGCGCGGGGATGCGCCGGCCGGAAGGGCGTCACTTCGCCGGATAGGGCATCGCCATGCCCTCGGCGTCGATCATCACGACGTCGAGCTCGGCCTCCGGATCATCGCCCATGCCGGGCGCGCCCATCGGCATGCCGGGCAAGCTGAGGCCGACCGCCTCGGGCTTTTCGGAAAGAAAGCGCGACAGGATGTCGGCGGGCACGTGGCCACTGACCGCATAGCCGTCGATCAGCGCGGTGTGACAGCCCTGCTGGCCGAGGGGAACGCCGGCCTCGGCATTGACGCTGGCAAGGTCGTAGGTCTCGACGATCTCCACCTCGAAGCCGTTTTCGCGCAGGTATTCGGCATGGGCCGCACAGCAGCCGCAATTCGGATCCTTGTAGAGCGTCATCGTCCCGGCGAGCACCGGCAGGGCGGTGAAGCTGAGCAGCGTGGCGGTGGCGAATGTCCTGATGGTCTTCATTTGAAATCTCCTGGTTTGGATCAGGCCGCGTCCGTGACGCGGATGAGGGCCGCCATGCCAGCGGCCTGGTGGGAGAGGACGTGGCAATGCAGCATCCAATCGCCCGGGTTGTCGGCCCGGAACGCGATCTCCACGCGCTCCTCGGGGGCCATGAGCACGGTGTCGCGCCATTCGCGGTGTTCGGTCGGCCGGCCATCGCGCGAGATCACGCGGAACACATGGCCGTGCAGGTGGATCGGATGCCACCAGCCGGTGCGGTTCTCCATCGCGATCAGCTGCGAGCTGCCGCGTTTGGCCTCGATCAGGGCCGGGCCGTCATGGCCCTCCGAGGCGCGACCGTTGACGAACCACATCCGGCCCTGCCGCATCTGTTCGATCATCGCGGGGGCCTCCGCGCCCATCATCATCTGCCCCATCATGCCGCCGTTGAAGACGACCTCGTGGCGCATCGCAGATGCGAGATCGGGCTCGGGCAGCGGGTTGGACGGCAGCGCCATGTCCCAGTTCGGGGCGCTGGCGCGCAGCGGCGTGTCGCCATGCGCCAGCGTGGCGACCTCGTAGGCCGCGTCGCTCCGGTAGAGATCGCGCACCGGCACCGCAGCGCCCGCGGCGCCGGTCGCGTCGAGCACGATGTCGGCGCGCATCCCCGGCCCGATGAGCAGCGCGCCGCCCTTGGGCGCATGCGGCGCGACCGGCTGCCCGTCGAGCGCCACGACGACCGGCGCAAGAGGGCCGAAATCGAGCGCGAAGATCCGGGCGGTGGCGGCGTTCACGATCCTGAGCCGCAGCCGCTCGTTCGGCTCGACCGCGATGCGCGGCGCAGGCCGGCCGTTCAGCGTCACGTGATTGCCGATCCGGCCGCCATGCATCGCATCATGCATGCCGTCGAAGCCGGGCACAATCGCGCCACTGTGGTCGAGCCGCCAATCCTGTAGCATCCAGACGAGGTCGCGGTCGACGCGGATCGGCGTCTCTTCCTCGACCACCAGCGCGCCCGCGAGGCCCCGACCCAGCTGTTCGGCGCCGCCCATATGCGGGTGATACCAGTAGGTGCCGGCATCGGGCAGGTCGAACTCGTAGAGGAAGTCGCCGCCCGGGGAGATCGGTGGCTGCGTGAGATGCGCGACACCGTCCATAGCGTTAGGCACGCGCATCCCGTGCCAGTGAATGCTGGTTGGCGCGTCGAGGTCGTTTCGCGCGCGCAGGCTGAGCCGGTCACCTTGCCTGAAGCGGAGCTCTGGGCCCGGAAGGGCGCCGCCATAGCTCCAGACCGGCGTCGCCGGGCGCGGCGGGGCAAGCAGTTGCGCCTGCGCGCGCATGGCGGTCAGCTCGATCTGTGGTCCGGCTGCGATGGCATTCGGCAGAACCGCAGCGCTGCTCAGCGCCGCAGCGCCAGAGAGGAAGCCTCTGCGAGAAAGGCCCGTGAGATGGGTCATATGGAAATTCCTGATCAGAAAATGCCGCACGATGCGCGCGGTGTTAGCCCGCCTCAAGACAGGCGGGCGGCTTCAAATCAGGCGGCGGGGTGGCTCCAGCGGCGGAGCCGGGCAACCTCCGCTTGGCGAAGCGTCGTCGAACACGCGCCGGGCCTCCCGGATGGGGGACATGAACGGCCACTCGAGGGATGGTATGTCAATCGCGGCTGTTACGGACGCACATCCACCGACGCCTTGGCAGGCATTGCCCTTCGACATCGCCTCCTCCGGGCAGCCCGCGCAATCGGCCATCGTGACCATTGCCGAGTCCTCATGTATGCTTGGCATCGCCATGGCGGCGATGGGCACCGATTGGGCCAAGAGCCCGATCAGGAACAGACAGAGTGCAAGGAGGCGAGCCATCGGGCGCATATGGTCAGCATCTGAACACCTGTGCAAGTCCAGGCACTGCCCCTTCACTGCGCTGTCATCGGCCAAACGGCCATTGGTCAAGCCAACTGAGGCCGTTCGCCACAACACATGAGAAGGGCGGGAAGCTGATCTTCGCTGCGGTCTGAGCCGAAGCCCGCTATGCGGGCTAACCTGCTATTCGCTGCGGGCGCTCAGGCAGTGCTGCATCTGCAAAGCCACTGGTAGTTCACGTGAGTAGCAGGCGCTCGCTGTGCCTTGTTTACCGCCTGCAATGCAAACTGAAGCCGAGGTTCGCGGCACTTCCCTGGAATTCAAGTTTCGGCCCTCTTCTTCGTTAGGTGAATCATTACTTGGGGCATCAAGGCCACTGGCGACGCATCGGGTGCCGCCAGTGGCCGTTGCTCATGGAACTTGCAGTTCGGCGTAGTCCCCCCGGACCCGGAGGGTGACCGTCACGGGCTCTTCGGTCCGGTTTCGCCAGAACCAACCGTGGCTGCCATCAAATGCGGCGGTCAGGCGTCCGGCCTGACTGGGTGTGGCGCGGCCTTTTTCGTAGCTGACCGTCTCGCCGGCACCCTCGCCATGCGTGTCGAAGTTCAGGACCGATCCATTCGCAGTCCACTCGAACTCCGCTGTCGCGCCTTCGTTCATCAAAAGCTTGAGTTCGATCCCTTCATCCGGTGCGAGCGTATAGGAGGCTTCGTCCGTCCAAGCGATAGACGCGGGTTCGGGGCGCGCGGTGGGCGTGATGGTGGGCGGAGGCGTCGCATCGCTGTCCCAGGCAGAGTCGTCGATGATCTGACCTGGTTGTGGAGTTGCGTCACTGGACGGGCCCTGGAGGGCCGACACGAGGTTGGCGAGCTGCGCTTCGATGGCATCCAGCCGCATGGCGAGATCCGGGCTCGTGGCCTCTGGCCGGCCGGTCGGGGTAGCGGCCGAAAGCGCCGCGTCTTCGGCCTCGGCTTCTGCGTAGAGCTGTTGCTTGATCTCGCCCATTTCCGTCAGCCCGAGCAGACGGCCAACTCGGGTAGGGTCGATCCCGTATTCGGCCGGAAGCCAGAACAGAAGCAGGATCGCACCCGCCGCGGCTGCGGCCCCCAGCGTGGTTCTCAGCAGGCCCGAAGAGCCGGCGTGCAAACCCTCGACGTGAGCGGCGGTCTGGCCGGGCATGGAGTTGGTCTCGTAGCGCGGTGTCGCGCGCAGGGGCGAGACCGCGCTGTCCCGGTCGTCGAAACGATGTTGCATGAAGTATTCCCGTAAATCAGGCGACGAGGAAGCCGGCGATCTGGAACCCCATCAGGGCAAATCCGGCGGTCATCATGAGAGCGTTCGCGGCATAGGCCTGCCGCGCGAAGGAGGGGCTGGCACGCCAGCGCGTCATCACGACGAGGATCGCAGCAAGAGCGAGCAACTGGCCAATCTCGACGCCGAGATTGAAGGCCAGAAGATTGGGCACCAGCCCGTCGGGCGATATGTCGTAGTCGATGATCTTGGAGGCAAGGCCGAAGCCGTGCAGGAACCCGAAGATCAGCGTCGCGGCCTTCGTGCTCGGCTGGACACCGAACCACACCCGAAAGGCTCCGAGATTGTCGAGCGCCTTGTAGGCGACCGAGAAGCCGATGATCGCGTCGACGATGTAGCTGTTGATGCCGATGTCGAAATAGACGCCCGCCAGCATCGTCGTCGAATGCCCGATGGCGAAGAGGCTCACATAGGTCGAGATCTGCTTCATCCCGTAAAGGAAGAAGATCACCCCCAGAAGAAACAGGATGTGATCGTAGCCGGTCACCATGTGCTTGGCGCCCAGATAGAGAAACGGGATGAGATGCGTTCCGGTGGTTTCCTGAATATAGCCCTTGTCGCCAAGGGTGACGGCATGTGCCTGTGCGGCCTGCGAAAGCAACATCAAGGCTACGGCAAAACCGAACAGGCTCAGGGCCTGACGGGTGCCGCTGCGCCGCGACGGGGGGCGCATTGGGGTTTGTCTCATTGAATGTCCTGTAGAGAAGAACTGCCGATTGCGATGGATCAGACGGCCAAGTCTCTCGGAGGGCGGCGTGGCCTCTCAGGTGTTCGCGCCATCACGGGCTGCCCGACACGTGGCAAAGGCAGGGGCATTGGAAGTCGGAGCGACGCCTGCCGGTCGGCCAGGATCGCCAGAAGAGGATGATCATGATCCGTCGCATCGTGCAGCACCGGCGCGGGGGCTTCGGCATGGGGTGCGGCCCCGACAGTATGATCATCGTTCGTGAGCGACGCGATGATCTGTGCCGCGCCATGAGACGCCGCCACGCCCAAGGGCGCGACCAGCCAAGCCACGAGGCCGATGGTAAGAATGATCCTGCCGAACACCTCGTCTCTGCTCCCCTCGGTCATTCAGGCATCGCGCGGTCACGACACTTGCCAGATCCCCCCGGGGGGGATACTGGACTGATATGACAGACCCCCATATCCATGCAACCCATCCCGCCCTGATTACCCGGCTGAAACGTGCCGAAGGCCATCTGCGTCACGTCATAGGCATGCTGGAAACAGGGCGCTCCTGCACCGAGATTGCAACGCAGATGCAAGCTGTCGAACGGGCCATCACGGCGGCGAAGCGCACCTTGATCCACGATCACATCGATCATTGTCTGGGCAATGGAGAAGGTGACCTCGACGAACTGCGGGCATTGGCGAAGCTGCTATAGGCCCGCCATGCTGAGCGTTCTCGCGAACCGCACCTACCGGCACCTCTTCGCGGCACAAGTGATCGCGCTCGTGGGCACGGGACTTGCCACAGTCGCCCTTGGCCTGCTGGCTTGGGATATCGCAGGCGACCGGGCCGGCATCGTGCTGGGCACGGCGCTGGCGATCAAGATGATCGCCTATGTAACGCTTGCCCCCATTGCCTCGGCCTTGGCTGACCGCGTGCCGCGCCGGGCCATGCTGGTTGCACTCGACCTCTGCCGGGCCATCGTTGCCCTGGCACTGCCCTTCGTGACGGAGGCATGGCAGGTCTATCTGCTGATCTTCCTGCTTCAGGCCGCTTCGGCTGGCTTCACTCCAACCTTTCAGGCGACTATCCCCGACGTCCTGCCCGGCGAGGCGGACTATACCCGGGCGCTGTCGCTCTCGCGCCTCGCTTATGATCTGGAAAATCTGGCCAGCCCGATGCTCGCGGCCGCTCTCCTGACGATGGTGAGCTTTCCGGTCCTGTTCGGCGGCACCGTCATCGGCTTTCTGGCCTCGGCGGCGCTGGTCATGACGGTGACGCTGCCCACCGCCGTGCCGGGCCCGCCCAGAAGCATCTGGGATCGCACGACCCGAGGCCTGCGCCTCTATCTGGCGACACCACGGCTGCGGGGCCTCCTTGCCCTCAACCTCGCGGTTTCAGCCGCGGGCGCCATGGTCATCGTCAACACGGTCGTGATCGTTCAGGCAGGGTTCGGGCTGGCCGAGACGGAGGTCGCCCTGGCGCTCGCGGCGTTCGGAGGCGGCTCGGTCGTGGCCGCACTGGCCTTGCCCCGCCTGCTCGATCACGTGCCCGACCGCCCGGCGATGCTCTGGGGAAGCGGGCTTCTGGTTGCCGGAATGGCGCTCGGGCCGCTTGTAGGCTCGTTCACGGCCCTGATCGCACTGTGGCTCGCACTCGGCTTCGGTTACAGCCTCGTGCAGACCCCGGCCGGACGCTTGCTGCGCCGCTCGGCGCTCCCCGACGACAGACCGGCCATATTTGCTGCGCAGTTTTCCCTGTCGCACGCCGCTTGGTTGCTCACATATCCGCTCGCGGGGTGGATGGGCGCGGAATTGGGGCTTGATGCGACCTTTCTCGTAATGGCCAGCCTTGCCGGCGCAGGCGTCGTGGCCGCTCTGACGTTCTGGCCCTCGATCGAAGAAGAGGCGCGATCACACACCCACCCGGACCTCGCCCCCGAGCATCCGCACCTCCAGGAGCACGGCACTGCCGATCATCGTCACGCCGTCATGGTCAACGATCTGCATCGTCATTGGCCCCACATCGGCGGACGTTGAATTCCGGGGCCTGCCGGTTCGCTCGGAGACCTCTTGCCCAATAGGTAAGGGACAAATGATCTGCATTCACACGAAGCCTATCGAAAGGCTTGTTCATCGGCGATGGCGTTCAACCTCACCAGACGAAGAGCGAAAAGGAGCCTTTCACAGCTTGCGCTCAGAACGGACCTTCAACGCTGCCAAGAACAAGGCCCAGAGAGCGGGCCTTTCTGCCGTTCGCCGCGAGCGCTCGAACTGCGCTACGGCTGCAAAGGCCCTCGGAGAAAAGCCTGCTTTGTCTCGAGATTGAATGCGCATACCGTTTCCCGGTGCAGACTTCGCATGATGCCACCGTAGTCCGTTGCCTATCCGATCGTCCCCAAGGCCGGAAATGTCTCGAGCAACCAGTAGGAAAAGACGGTCAGCTGGCCGGTCATCATCGCGAGCCCCATCAGCACCATGACCGCCCCGGCGATCTTGTGCAGCCCGCCCCCCATGCCGCGGATCGAGCGAAGTCTTGTGCCGGCCTGCTGGATGAAGGCGGCGACCAGCACGAAGGGCACACCAAGCCCGGCCGAGTAGACCGCCAGAAGCGCCACGCCTTCACCCATGGTAGCCTGCATGGCGCTCGCCGTGAGGATCGCGCCGAGGATCGGCCCGATGCATGGGGTCCAGCCAAAGCCGAAAGCGAGGCCGAGGACATAGGACGCCATGGGCTGCCCGCCGGGAATGTCGAGATCGAAGCGCAGGTCGCGCTCCAGCGCACGGATACGGGCCGCACCCAGCATGAGCAGACCGAACAGCGCGACGATTGCCCCACCGAGGATGTTCAGCTCAAAGCGCCAGCGCAGCAGGGCCTGCCCGAGCGCCGTGGCAGAGGCGCCGAGCGCGATGAAGATCGTCGAGAACCCCAGGACGAAGCAGACGCTCAACCAGATCATGGCGGCCCGGCTTGGCGCCTTGCCAGGTCCCGTGCGCCCGGCGATGTAGGAGACATAGCCGGGCACCAGCGGCAGGACGCAAGGCGACAGGAAAGACACCGTGCCGGCCAGGAGGGCGGCAAGAAGGCCGAGGGTCTGGATGTCAGGCATCATTCACCTCCGCCACGCGCGCGGGGAAGTGGCGCCGAGATAGGCCGCCGTGGGCACGACGAGCCATTGCAGGAACGGCGTCAGGCCCGCGTCGATGACCGGGATCACCGGCATGATGTCGCGATAGGCCCATGCCTCCCGCACGACGATGTTCAGCCACTCGCTGAAGATGGTGTAGCCCACGCCCATCACCACGGTGGCCATGAGCACCGGGATTGACCGCTGCCTTGGCCACTCTGACCGTCCGAACAGGAACAGCGCCACGAGCAGGGTGCTGAAGGCGATCATTAGATCGCCACCCGTGCAGTGCACGATGGCGAAAATTATCTCGCCGGCGCTGCCCTCGGTCCAGATCGTATAGAGCGGGATGTGGGCCACCTCCCAGAGTAGATGGCCGATGAGAGAAAACAGGAAATAGCGCCGCAGGACCCCCAGCCAGTCCGGGGTTGCCGCGATGCGCGCGGACGTCGCCACCGTCATTTGAACCACCCCAATGCCTTGTCGAGGAAACCTTCGGGCTCCGGATGCGGATGCGCGTTGGTCAGCCCGTTGATATGCATGAGGAGATTGAGCGGCTCGAAATCGGTCCCATGAAAGATGCCGACATGGCGGCCCTGCCGGTCGAAGATGTAGAGCATCGGCTCATCGGCCGAGCGTTCGGACCCGGCGGCAAGCCGCGCCTCGAGACCCTCAAGACCGCCCTGCGACCGCACAATCGACCAGTTCTCGGCGTCGCGCATGTCGATGTTCGCTTCATCCTCGACCGCGGTCACGAAGCTAACCATCTCACGCATGGGGCTTGAATTAAGCGAAGTGACCGCCTTCGCCAGACGCTGATGCTGCGCGTCGCAGACCTCGGTGCAGGATACCGGACGGAAATTGATTACGAGGATGCGTCCGGCGAAGTCTTCCAGACCGAGTTTTTCCCCGTTCATGGTGACGAGGTCGAGACCGGGTCCGGGCCGGGAGATCGCCTCGAAGCCCGGCTCCTTTTCGGCCGTGACCTCGTTCAACCGTTCTCCAGGGTGATCGGCCAAGGCTGCCGAGCCAAACAAGGCGGCCATCATGGAGATGAGGATTGCGTGTCGCATTAGCTGCGCCCCTCCTGGTTCAGACGCATCTCGATTTCCTCGGCGAGATCTTCAGGCGGCTGATCCCCCTCGAGAAAGACGGCCTCGAACCGGCCATCGGGGCGCATCAGGTAGATGTGCCCGGCATGAGCCATGGTGTATCCGTCCGGTGCCTGCGCGTCCGCCATGTGCTCGTGATAGACCTTGAAGCTCTGCGCGGCCGCCGCGGCCTGAGCGGGGCTTCCCGTCAGCCCCACCAGTCGTAGGTGAAAGTTCGTGACGTAATTCGCCATGACCTCCGGCGTGTCCCGTTCGGGGTCGACGGTGATGAAGAGCGGCGCGACCCGGTCCGCGTCCTCGCCCAGCAGGTCGAGGGTGGTGGCCATGTAGGCCAGCGTCGTCGGGCAGACATCGGGGCAGTTGGTGAAGCCGAAGAACACGAGCTGCCAGCGGCCGGCATAATCCGCCTCGGTGACCGGGCGTCCCGTGTGGTCGACAAGCTCGAAGTCGGACCGGATGTCCGCCTCGCCGCTGTAGACGACCTGTGCGGGCGCGGCCTGATCTCGCAGGACCAGCAGCCCGGCGGTGGCAAAGGTGAGGACGGCGGCTCCGCTCCAAAGGAGGACGCGCAGCCGCTTGCGAAATCTGTCAGGAGAGGAAGGGGGCATCTGTCTGTCTTTCTGTTTGGCTCGCCCGGGCCGAAACCCGGGCGAGCCTTCGATCAGCCCTGATCGGCTTGATCGGCCTGGTCGTGGTGGTCCTGCATGTGGGTGTTCATCGTCTCCATCATCTCCATGCAGGCCTGCATGTGCTTCATCATCATCGGCATCATGCCTTCCATGCCTTCCATGCCTTCCATGCCTTGCATGCCGGACATGCCCTGCATTCCGGCCATATCGCCGCCCATGTGGCCGCCTTCCTTCGTTGTTTCCTGCGGCTCTGCCGGGGTGGTGTCCTGGGCGTAGGCCATCGGCGCGAAAGCGATCAGGGAAAGAGCGATGGCGCCGCCGAACTTGGTGGTGATCTTCATGTTTTGTCCTTTCGGAGTGGGGTTCAGTCAGTTGAAACGTCCGGCTTGCTTGCCGGATCGGTCTTGTTGGCGCAGGCGGACGAGTCCCCGCGCATGCAGAGCCCCAGCGCGCACATCGCGGCGCAGGGGGCAAAGCTCAGGATCAGAGGGGCTGCACCGATGGCGGTGAGCCAGCCCCAGTTCAGGGCCATGCCAGTGCCGATGACGGCCAGCGCCACCAGCATCCATCCACGCCTGCCCAGGCCGGGAAACCGGCGTGCGGGGAATGCCCCGATCGCGTTCGTCGATCGCTCGCTCATGTCCTGTTCTCCGTTTGAAGCTGGCGCACAACCGGCAGAATTTCTTCTTCCAGCGCGCGGCGGTCGAACGGACCGACATGTTTGTAGGCAACGCGGCCGCGTGCATCGATGACGAAGGTTTCCGGAAGCCCGTAGACCCCCCAGTCGAGCGAGGCGCGCCCGGAGCGGTCGGCTCCGACGCGGGTGTAGGGATCGCCCGTCTCGTCGAGAAAACGAAGCGCCGCATCCGGCGCATCCTTGTAGTTTATGCCATGGATCGGGACCGTATCACGCGCGGCCAGCTCGACCAGAAGCGGCATCTCGACCCGGCAAGGCACGCACCAGGAGGCCCAGACGTTGACGATCGACACCTCGCCTTGCAGGTCCGCCGTGGACAGGCCCTCCTCGCGGCCTTCGATGGGAGGCAGGTCGAACTCGGGGACCGCCTTGCCGGTCAGGGCCGAGGGCAGCCGGTCGTCGGAGTTCATGAGGCCCCAGTAGAACGCCGCCGCGAGTGTAGCGAACATCGCTGCCGGAAGAAGCACCAATACCCGACCACGGGGCCGCTTGCGCGGTTCCTGTTCCGCCGCGCTCATGGTTTGCCCTCGGCGCCGGCCGAGACCTCGGCTTGGAAGCCGCGCTCGCGTGTCGACCAGCTGGTCTTGAGATAGGCCAGCACGGCCTCGATCTCCTCGTCGCTCAGCAGCCCCTCGAAGGCGGGCATGTCGCTTTCGTAGCCCGGCACCACCGCGCCGACGCCATGTTTGGTGATCGTGAACAGGTCCCGGTCGGCATGGTGCCAGGTATGGCCGCTGTCGTCGTGCGGCGGCGCGGGCATGCGCCCGTCCTCCGTCCGACGGCGCCAGTCCGGCTGACCCTCGAGCTTTGCGCCATGACAGGCGGCGCAGCTCTCGGCATAAATCTTGCCCCCTTGGTCGACCATGTCGCGGGTGACCGGCTCCCCGAGGATGGAGAGCCCTGCGACCTCCTGCGAGGTCGCAGCCGTGTCTTGCCCGTCTTCCTCCATTAGCCCCTGCGCCACCGCCGCGATCGCGGCGGCGCCGAGCAGAGCCGAGGCCACGCCGATGACCAGCCCGCGTTTCATCGCGGGCTCCTGAGGAATTTGACCAGCGCCATCAGGCTCAGCACGATCAGGGTCAGCACCAGCAGGAGAATGAGACCGCCTCCGGCCATCATGGCACCCATCATCGGCCCGCTCATCATCGACATCATGCCCTCCATGCATTCACTCATCCGAGAACACGGTGATGTCGTCGCCTGCGAAGGCGTAGGTCTTGAGCGTGCCGCTCTTGCCGGCCATGCCCGGGGCGTTCATCGGCATGCCGGGTAGGGTAATGCCGGTGATCTCGGGGCGCTCCGTGGTCAGGCGTTCCACGATCTCGGCCGGGACCAGCCCGCTGACATAGTAGCCGTCCACCTGCGCCAGGTGGCAGCCAAGGCCCTGCTCGGGCACACCCGCCTCGATCGAGCGCTTGTCGAAGTCGCGGTCGTCGATCCGCGTCACGTGGTAGCCGTTCTCCTCCATGTAATCGGCATAGGCATCGCAGCAGCCGCAGTTCGGATCGCGCCAGATCGTCATCTGTCGCGCGGCAGGGACGGCGGCTTCGGCGGCTTCGCTCGGCGTGTCGGCCACGACGTCGGTTTCGGCGGTGGTGAAGGTCGCGATGCCGATGGCGGAAGCGGCGACCAGGGCAAGGGCGGAGCCCGTAAGAAGTTTGCGGTTCATGTCAGCTGTCCTTGGATTGATCGAAGGAGGTCCAGGTGGTTCCGCCGTCGCGTGAGACGCGCAGCCCGGTGGCATCGGCAGTCAGCACGTGCAGCGGGTCGACGGGATCGACGGCCAGAGCGGTGACGGGGTCAGGGGTGGCCTGCGCCCAGTTCACCCCGGCATCCGTCGACAGCCACAGCCCCGATGGCAGCGCCGCGAGAAGGCGCTCGGGCGTATCGGGTGCCAGGGCGAGGATCGTGACCGGCTCGCCCTTGGGCAGCGTTTCGGCATTGGCAGGCGCGTCGCCCGCGACCAATGCATCCATCGCGTCACCCGCGACGACGTCCTGCCAGCGGCAGAAACAGTCCGGCACCCGCGTCAGCCCGGCCTGCGTGCCCGCATAGAGCCAGATGCCGCCCATCCCGGTCTCGTTGGCGACCGAGACAAGACTGAGCACGTCATGCTCGGCACCGTTGAGATAGGGGCGGTCCATGACGAACGCCCACGTCGCGCCGTCATCCTCGCTGCGCCACAGCCCGTCGCCTTCGAGAGAGGCATAAAGGGTGTCGGGTGCATGCGCAGCCATGGTGAGGGACAGGATCGGCGCACCGGGCAGTCCGGCATCCGCCGCGGTCCAGCTTGCGCCACCGTCATCGCTGCGGCGCAGGCTGCCGTCCTGCCATCCGGCGTAGATCACGCCCGGGCGGGACGGGTGGGTCGAAAGGCTGTTGGGCGGCCCCACGTCGCCGAGCTTCGTCCAGCTTTTGCCGTCGTGCCGCAGCAGCCCGTCGGGCGTGGCGGCAAGGATGGTGGAGCCATCGAAGGCCAGGGCATTAGTGGAGTCGAGTGCCAGCGACGGGCCTGATCGGGCAAAGCCGGGGGCAAGGATCGTCGCGCCCAGCACGGCCAGGCCGGAGGACAGGACGCGACGACGCGAGAGCGCGCGTGCGGTAAGGGCAGTCATGGGAGGTATCCTGAGAAGGGATCGGTCGGTTGAGGGCCTGCCAGTCCAGATCGGACAGGCACGGCGATACCGGGCCGTCACCTATGAGGTGCGGCCGGTCAGCTCAGGATGGTGGTTCGTGGGGGGGCGGGATCGAAACCCGGTCGACGGGTTCGCAGCGCCGTATCGTCCGAACGTGTCATGCTGCGCGCGGCAACGGTCTGCGGCAGGATCTCGGATGACCCTTCGGTCGACAACAGGGGCGCGGTGCAGTCGAGATCGCAGACCAGCTGCTCGCTCGCATTCTGATCACAAGCAGGGCAGAGATCGTCCTGCGCGTCGGCAACCGCCGAGGCCGCCATGTCGAACGACATCCGGGCGCCGGCCGTGTCATGCATCATCACGCCGCCCAGAAGGGCAAGCGAGAGGCAGAGCGAGAAAAGGCGAAGCCAGAGGCGCATGGGTCGGATGTAGGATCGGACGGGGCGCCTGTCTACCGGGCACGGGCGGAAATCACTCACGAGCCTGTCAACCCGCGGTCCGTCGCCGACGCCGAGGCAACTATGGAACGTCGTCCCGGCCGCAGTGGTTTGTCCCGGCACTCAGCAGAGGAGCAAGACATGCAAGTTCAGGACATTATGACAGGCAACCCCACCTGCTGTGGGGGGAACACCACCATCCAGGACGCGGCCAAGCTGATGGCCGAGCAGTCCATCGGGGCCTTGCCCGTCGTCAACGATGCGGGCGAACCGATCGGGGTCGTAACCGATCGCGACATCTGCTGCGGGGCCGTGGCCGAAGGCAAATCCGGTGAGACCGCCGTTTCGGACGTCATGTCCACGGACGTGCTCACCACGACGGCAAACGAGGAGGTCTCGTCCTGCTGCAACAAGATGGAGGAGCGCCAGGTGCGCCGTGCCGTCGTGATCGACAGTGAGGGTAAGTGCTGTGGGATGGTAGCTCAGGCCGATGTGGCACGCGAAGCAGAAGGGGCAGAGACGGCGGATCTCGTCCAGAAAGTCTCCGAGCCCGAGAGCCGTTCCGGTTGCTGCTGATGAAAAAGAGCGGCGCCTCTCAATGAGGCTCCGCCCTTTTTTCACCTGCCGATCGCTTGAACCTATCGCCTATCCCGGAAGTTGGTGGGCCAGTGGTTTTTACAAGTATTAGCAAAGCTTAGACATAAGGAAAAAGACATGATGGACGGCGGCATGATGGTCGGCATGGGAATCTGGTGGCTGGTGATCCTCGTTCTGGTGATCATCGCGATTCTGGCGCTGGTGAAATATCTACGTAAATAGTGCGCCCATCTCTGGCTCCACTTTTCACACTCGGTGCGGTGCGACGATGAAAGCTTTACCCGCCTGAGCCGAAGGGCTGCACCCAGACGACAAGCAGGACAAGGTAGAGCACGTAGACCATCGGCAGGGTAAGGACCTGCCAGAGCCGGAAGCCCTTGCGCCCGCACCAGATGAAGGCGGCATAGAGGGCGGGCATCAGAGCCACGAAACTTAGCGTGACCCAGAACAGCTGGAAATCATTGATCGTCATCCCGACAATCGTCAGCGGTATGAAGGCCAGGGTCATGGTCACGGCATGATCGCCGATGACACTGGTGACGCCCGACGTGATCTGTCCGCTGCGGGCGACATACCAAGTCGCGAAGATCTCCGGCAGTGCCGCCACGGGAGCGGTGATGAAAAGACCGCCGATGATCTTCGACAGACCGAACGCGCCAACGATCTTCTCGGTCGAGAAGACGGTGAAGTAGGCGCCAATGGCCAAGGACGCGACACCGGCCGCCGCCAGCCGCTTTTCCTTTGAACTCCACTCGACCTCTTCGCCATCGCTCCGCCCGCGCAACAGGGCCTGCGTGACATAGGCGAGATAGCCCAGCAACAGGAGCCAGCCGTCGAGGGGCTGGAGGCCACGCCAGGGCGCAGGCAGCGTCAGCAGGGCGAAGAGCGCGATGATCCCCAAATAGGGTAGGGCCTGCACCGTGACGGCCCGGCGATCGATCTCCAGAAAATGCGCCTGCCGCTGTTTTGCGTGGTCGTTATGGCCTTCGATGCGCTTCTTGCGAGTGGCGGCGTAGGCCGTCAGCACCATCAGGGGAATGGCGACCACGTTCGACCCCAGAAGCGCGCCCAGACCGATATCGCCGACACCACGCAGGGCACTCGTGGTGTTGATGCCGATCTCCGGAGAGGCTGCGCCGAGGCCGACGAAGGCACCGCCAGCGGCCACCGAGAAACCCCATTGCTGACGTAGCTTCTTCAAAGGCTCCGCCAGATGCTCCGCGCCCCAATGAGCGGCCCAGACGGCGGCCAATAGCACCGGCATCCAGATCAGAAGACCGCCACTCATACCACGTTCTGCGCTTTTCGGGAGGCAATACCCTCGGCCTCACAGGCAGTTCCGTCGGCTCGGAACATCTCTTGGTCGGGATGTCCTGTTGCAACGTTCTCCTTGTCCGGCCGGAAGAACAACAGCCGTAGCGCGTTCAGTGTCACGAGCACGGTCGCGCCCGTATCGGCGAGAATGGCGATCCACAGGCCAGTGATTCCGAGGATCGTGGTCAGGAGAAAGACCATCTTCAGCCCGAGAGCGATGACGATGTTCTGACGGATGTTCGACATCGTCGCGCGCGCGAGCCGGATCGTGCCCGGGACGTCTGTTACCCGGTCGCGCAGGATCGCGGCATCGGCGGTTTCAAGCGCCACGTCGGTGCCCGAGCCCATGGCGACGCCTACATGCGCGGCCGCAAGCGCCGGCGCGTCGTTGATGCCGTCGCCGACCATCATCACCCGTCCCCCGGAGGTCAGGTCGCGTATGGCGGCGACCTTGTCTTCGGGCATGAGGCCGGCCTGATGCGCGATGCCGAGCTGGCCCGCGATGGCCTGCGCGGTGCGGGGGTTATCACCCGTGAGCATGACCGGCTCGATTCCGAGCCTCTGGAGTTCGGCGACCGCCCAAGAGGCATCGGGCCGCGGCTCGTCGCGCAAGGCAATGATTCCCAGCGGCATCGTATCGTCGAGCACAAGCACCACTGTCTTGCCCTCAGCCTCGAGGGCCGAGACCCGGGCGCGCACTGCGTCGGTCATCGCGCTTCGTTCTTCGGCCAGCCGGGGCGAGCCGACCGAGATCGCCCTGCCATCGATTACGGCCTCTGCGCCCTTACCGGGAAGCGCCTTGGCGGCGCTGGTCATGGCAGCGTCGATGCCGCGCTCCTCGGTCATGGCGCAGATCGCCCGGCCAAGCGGGTGGCTGGCCCCGCTTTCGACGCCGGCCGCGCGCGCCAGCAACTCCGCTTCGCTTCCAGACAGGGCAATCACATCCGTCACGCGGGGCCGTCCTTGCGTGAGCGTGCCGGTCTTGTCGAAGGCGACATGCGTCGTGCGCGCCACTGCCTCGATTACGGCGCCACCCTTCATCAACAGGCCTTGGCGGGCCCCGGTCGACAGGGCCGAGGATATCGAGGCCGGCACCGAGATCACCAGCGCGCAGGGGCAGCCGATGAGCAGCAGGGCAAGGGCACGATAGACCCAGTCCTGCCACGCCGCGCCGAAGGCGAGGGGTGGCACCAGAGCGACCAGAATTGCCGCGCCCACCACGGCGGGCATGTAAACCCTGCTGAAGCGGTCGATGAAACGCTCGGTCGGGGCCCGCGCGCTTTCGGCTTCCTCGACGAGACGCACGATGCGCGCGATGGTGTTGTCCTGGGCCGCCTTCGTCACCCGCACGCGTAAGGCCGCCTCGGTGTTGATCGATCCGGCAAAAACCGCTGTGCCCGGCTCCTTGAGACGCGGCACGCTTTCGCCGGTCACGGGGCTTTCGTCGACCCCCGAGGTCCCTTCGATCACCTCGCCGTCGCAGGGGACGCGGTCTCCCGGGCGGACCAGCACGGTCTGGCCCACCCGGAGCGCCTGTGCCGGCACCTCCCGCATGCGCCCCCCGGTCTCGAGAAGTGCCACTTTCGGCACGAGCCGCGATAGCGCGCGAATGCCTTCCCGCGCCTTGTTGGCGGAGAGACCTTCGAGCATCTCGCCCACCGCGAAGAGAAACACGACAAGCGCGGCCTCTTCCGCCTCGCCGATCACGAGGGCTCCCGTGGCGGCGATCGTCATGAGCATCTCGATGGTAAAGGGCATGCCCGTCCGAAGCATGGCGACGGCCCGCCGCGTGATCGGTGCGAGGCCGATGAGCGTTGCGAGGATGAAGGCCCATTTGGAAACGTGGGTCGGCACGATCAGGTGCGAGGCTGCGGCGACAGCCAGCAGCCCGCCGGTGCCAATCACCAGCCGTCCCTTCGACGTCTGATACCAGGATGTGCCGCCGGGCCCCGCGGGCTGCCCTACGGTCTCGTCGCGAACGTCGTCCTCCTGCACCATGTCAGGAAAAGCTTCATTCGGAAGGACGAAGCCGCCTTCGGGCCTCTCGGGCGCCGCACCTTTGGGCGCGATCCCGAAGCCGACGGCTCGCACCGCCGTCTCGACTTGTGCCGGAAGGGTCTCTCCCTCGTCGAGGGTCAATCGCAGTCGCTCGGCCATCAGGGCGATATCGACATCAGACACGCCCGGAAGGCGCCCAACGGCTCCGCGCACCTTTGCGGCGCAGGAGCCGCAATCCATGCCCGTCACCCGCCACTCGTGGTGTCGCAAATCGTCGTCCGCCATGGCGTTCTCCCCGCCGTGATTCCCAAATTGCGTTCGGCATACGTCCTACAGCGGCTGTAGCTTCAAGCCTCTTGGCCCGTTTCGGTCAGCCAAGCCAGACATCGAGGAAAAGCATGAGGACAAGCCCGATCGACAAGCCGAATGTCGCCTTGTTCTGATGCCCTCGGCGGTGGGTCTCGGGGATGATCTCGTGGCTGATGACATAGATCATTGCGCCCGCCGCGAATGCCAGACCCCAGGGAAGGAGCGGCTGGGCCAGCGAGACCACGCCCGCGCCGAGGGCACCACCGATCGGTTCCACGAGGCCGGTCAGCGCGGCGATGGTCCAGGCCCGGCCCTTGTCATACCCTTCGCCGAGAAGAGAGACCGCCACGGCAAGCCCTTCGGGGGCGTTCTGGAGACCGATGCCCAAGGCGAGCGGCAGTCCTCCCGAGAGGCCATCGGCCCCGAAGCCCACGCCGACTGCGAGGCCTTCCGGGACATTGTGGATCGTGATCGCGAAGATGAAGAGCCAGACCCGCCTGAGGGATGCGGCTTCGGGGCCCTCCCGTCCGCTGCTGAAATGTTCATGCGGCAAACGCTCGTTCATCCATGCCACGGCGCCGATTCCCAACAGGATTGCCGCGCAGACGATAGCCGCCGGTGCCGCGTCGTTCTCGAAGCGGGTCTCGGCCGCATCGAGCGCCGGGATGATCAGCGAGAAGAACGATGCCGCGAGCATGACGCCTGCGGCGAAGCCGAGTGCGAGGTCGCGCGTGGCGCGCGACGGGATCTGGCCAAGCAGCACGGGGCTTGCACCGATCGCAGTCATGGCGCCGGCCAGAAGGCTGCCCACGACGCCGAGGGCGAGCGGGGACATCTGCTCCATCATCGAGATCCTTGTTTGAGCGGGAATGGAGACAGTCAGAGGCTGCCGGTCGCGACGTGTTCAGGCTGTTGCAGCAAGCGGGCTTCGAGCCGGGACCGCGCGTTCAGGAGGCGGGTCAGCGCCTTGCCAGCATCGTCGGCCCCATCGGTCGCTTGAGCCAGACGCTCGTCCGACAACGGATCTGTGGGGCGGCCGTTCACACGCACCTCGTAATGCAGGTTCGGACCGGTTGCCGTGCCGGTGGCACCTACGAGGCCGATGGTATCGCCTGCGGCGACGCGCTGCCCCCGCGCCAACCCGTCCGGCACCTCACTGAGATGGGCGTAGCGGGTCAGGGTGTCCGAGCCATGCGCGATCTCGACGACCCGGCCATAGCCGCCGCGCCAGCCCACATAGGCGATGCGCCCGGGGGCCGTGGCATTCACGGGCGTCCCCCGAGCGGCGGCAAAGTCGACACCGGTGTGCATTCGCACATTGCCATAAACCGGATGGGTGCGCTTTCCAAAGACGGAGGAAAGTCGTGCACCCTGCACGGGCGGGGCGAAAACCCGCAGCACCTCTCCATCAAGATAAATGGTAGCACGGCCGCTTTCATCGTCTGGCCAGACCACCTCGTAGAGAGCGTCCCCGACATCCAGAGATGCGAAGGCCAGCCGAGGTTCGCCGATGACAGCGTCCTCCACCCTCGACTCTCGCCAAAGCAGGCGCAGGGTCTCGCCGCCACTGAGCTCACGACGGAAATCCACCGTGCCGCCAAGTATCTGCGCGAGATCGACGGCAAAACGGGCCGGAATGCCCGTCTCCGCAAGCGCCGAGGAAATCGAGGTCACGACTTCGGCTTGTCCGGCCACGATCTCGACCTCGGGCTCCGGTGAGACGACACGGGTGGCCAATCGATCCCCGAAGGTTGCCTCGATACGGGTGCCGTCATCGACCTCCAGCGTGACCCGCTGCGGGGCGCCAAGGTCGGTCGTCATGACGGAAACGACGTGACCGGGGCGGAGCTTGCGCAGGTCGTATTCGACGCCCATCGCAAGGGCGACCTCTGCGCGGTCCGCTGCCTCGAGACCAGCGTCCATCAGGACCGCGTCCAGCGTCTCGCCCGCAGCAATCTCACGCGACCATACAGCACGTGACGGCGCCATCTCCGGCGGGGCAGTTTCGGCCACCAACACCTCGGGGAGGGCCAACGGCATGGCGACGGGTGCAACATCATGCTCCGCAGAGACTTCGACCGGGTTGTCCTGAGCCATCGGCGGTGACGCGATGGGGGCAGGCGCCCAGTCACCGATCACAGTCAGGGCCGGCGGCGCCGCCTCCGTCGGAACCAGAGTCGGGTATACGAGGATACCCGTCGAAACACCGAGTGCCGCAGCCCCCGCGGCCCAATAGCGCAACCTCATGCCAAACCCTTGCTGGCGTAGCGCAAGGCTACGGGAATGTCGGTCGCGTTGAGCTGTTCCAGCAGGGAAAAGCGAGCGCAAACGACAGAAGGGTCCGTTATCTCGGACAGGTCGGCATTCTCCATATGGCTGGTCATATGCTGTCTTGTTCCTGCGAAGGGCCAATGCGGGGTGCAATCGGCCCGTGGCGGACCGATTCCAGAGGTTTCAGCGCACTGCTAAAACCTCGACCTACTGGAGGTTCAACCCCCATTTCCGTGAACCAAGCAAAGCATTTTGTGATCCTGCAGCATCAGCTTGCCAAACCGCCGCCCCAAACCTACGAAGAGTATAGGTTTGGAGTGCGACGATGCTGACGATCGGTTATCTGGCGAAGAAGACGGGCACAAAAGTGCAGACGATCCGCTATTACGAGCAAGTCGGCCTGATGCCCGAACCGGGGCGGACCGATGGCGGCCAGCGCCGCTATGGCGATGCCGAACTCGACCGCCTGTCCTTCATACGTCACGCCCGGCAGCTTGGCTTCTCGCTCGATGCGATCCGCGAACTGCTCGACCTCAGCGATCATCCTGCCCGCTCCTGCGAGGAGGCGGATGCCATCGCCCGGCGCCAACTCAAGCAGGTCGAGCAGCGCGTGGCCCGGCTCGAGGTGCTGCGGTTGGAGCTGGAACGCATGATCGAGGAATGCAGCGGCGGGCGAGCGGCCGATTGCCGCGTGCTCGAAGTTCTGCGCGATCACTCGGAGTGCCTGACGGACCACGAGGGCATCGGCGCTTGAGTGCCGGCATCGCCTATCCGCTGGCCGCCATCGCCGAGATCGCGGGATGCTTTGCCGTCTGGGCTTGGTGGCGGCTTGGCGCTTCGCCACTTTGGCTCTTGCCCGGCATGGTCTCATTGGCGCTATTCGGTTGGTTGCTCGCACAGGTCGAGACGTCCACGGCAGGGCGGGCCTTCGCGGCATATGGCGGCATTTACATCGCCGCATCGGTGCTCTGGATGTGGATGGCCGAGGGGCACCGTCCCGATCGGTGGGATCTCGTCGGGACGATGGTGAGCCTGACGGGTGCAATGATCATTCTCGCGGCGCCACGCGGCACGTGAGCGAAAAAGCCTTGAAGCTACAGTCACTGTAGGAGCTACCTCTCCTCCCAACGATTCGTGGAGAGAGTTCGTGCAAACTGCCACCTGCTTGACGGCGACCACCCCGATGTTGGATTTCGAAGTGCCTGCCATCGCCGCCCTGATCGAGGAACGGGGTTGGGCAAGTTTGCCGCAAGCCGATCGGATCGGCGCCATCTACGATTTCGTGCGCGACGACATTCTCTTCGGCTACAATCGAGCAGATGACATTTCGGCCAGCGACGTGCTGCGGGACGGCTTTGGCCAGTGCAATACCAAGGCCACCTTGTTAATGGCACTCCTGCGCGGTGTGGGAGTGCCATGCAGGCTGCACGGGTTCACGATTCACAAGACGCTTCAGCGTGGCGTGGTGCCGGAGGCGGTCTATCCATGGGCTCCCGCAGAAATCCTTCATTCTTGGGTGGAAGTCGAACTGGATGGCGATTGGCTGAACCTCGAAGGGTTCATTCTCGACAGTCCATATCTTCAGGCGATCCGAGCCGCTTTCCCGGACCAGAATGATCTGTGTGGCTATGGTGTCGGCACGGATCGCCTTGGTGCGCCGCACGTCCAGTGGACCGGTAAGGATACCTACATCCAGAAAACCGGTATTGCCCGCGATCTTGGAACCTTCGCTTCACCCGACGATTTTTTCGAGAACCGCAAACAGGCGATCGGCCGTTTCCAGGAGAGGCTGTATCGCCATGCGATCCGCTATTGGATGAACGCGCGGGTGCGCAAGATCCGGAATGGTGATGTTCCCCCGGTGCCTGGCCTTGGTGCCGAGAGGAAAGGTTTACGGAAGGAGCATGGACATGCCGCATGATCACAGCCACGCGCATCTCGATCCCGAATCCGGGGATCGGCGTGTTTCCATAGCCATATGGGCCAATGCCCTGCTGACCGTGGCGCAGATCGTGGGTGGCATATTCGCCGGCAGCCTCGCGCTGATCGCGGATGCGCTGCACAACTTCTCGGACATGGCCTCGCTCGTCATCGCTTTCGCCGCCCGAAAGATCGCGCGCCGGCCCGCGGATTCGACGATGACCTTCGGCTATGGGCGGATCGAGATCGTGGCCGCCCTCATCAACTACACAACTCTCATTCTCGTCGGTTTCTACCTGATCTACGAAGGCGGCATGCGAATGATCGATCCGCCCGAGGTGCGCGGCTGGACGGTCGTCATCCTCGGCGGGATCGCATTGATCATCGATGCGCTGACAGCGGGTCTCACCTACTCGATGCAGAAGGGCAGCGTGAACATCCGGGCACTGTTCCTGCACAATCTTTCGGATGCGCTCGCTTCTGTCGCGGTCATCATCGGCGGCACGCTGATCCTCCTTTACGACCTGCGCTGGGTCGATCCTGCCATCACCATCGGCATCGCGTTGTATATTCTCTATCTGGCGCTGACCGAGATCGGCGGCCCGATCCGGACCCTGATGCTCGGCAACCCCCCGGAGATTGATAGTGACGCTGTGGTCCAGGCGATGCGGGAAACCGAGGGCGTCAGGGATGTCCATCACGTGCATCTGTGGCAGATGCAGGAGCATGAGGTCGCCCTCGACTGTCATGTGGTTCTAAATGATTTGAGCTGGGAGAGCATCGAGGCCGTGAAAGCCGAAATCAAGCGTCGATTGAAGGATGATTTCGGCATTTCTCATTCAAGTCTTGAATTCGAGGACGAGAGAAATTCGCATAGGGACGCCGAGTTGTATGGGCACGGGTGATCCAAGGTGGCTCAGACTGAAAGCCAGTCCCTGAATTTCATGTCAACCAAGTTTAATCGATGGATGTAGCCGCCCTCGCGGTGAACCAATTGGCATTCCGGTCGGAAGAATGACTCTGGCGATCGAAGGGGCGAAGATTGTGAGTTGCGCAGGCCTTTCGGGTATGGGTAGCTTCGACGCTCTCGAAGCTACCCATAAGCCGGTCGAGCGAATATTGTTAGATCCTAAGGGCCATGCATGGCTCGAGCTTTATCGTGTTCCTGTCGTTTCTCGGACATCAGAACTTCTCTTCAAAGCGACTTGTCGCTCTTTCGAAGGCCTCCAAGGTGCTCTCGCTGACATGATGCTCGATCCCCTCGGCATCGCGCTCTGCGGTGTCCTCATCAATGCCAAGGCTGAGGAGAAACGCAACCACGATGCGGTGGCGTTTGCGGCAGGCTTCTGCCAGCTTCTGCCCTGCCGGCGTGAGAAAGATAGCTCGATAGCGTTCGCGGGAAACGAGCCCTGCATCTTTCAGGCGCGAGATGTTCTTGGTGACCGTGGGCGGCTTCACTCCGAGGCGCTCAGCGATATCCACTGGTCTCGCCTCTCCCTGTAATTCGATCAGTTCGGCAATCAGTTCGACATAGTCCTCGGCCATTTCGCTCTCGTGGGCCTGACGCACGGTGGCGAAGCCTTCCGCTTGCGCTTTGGCGCCTCTGTCGGTGGCATCGGGCGTAACACGCCCATGTGTTGGCATCTTCTTCATCCTCCGACCTTGCAGCGAGGAAGCGGCATTGACAACTTGTTAGCCGTGAGCACCTATGTTAGCCTTGTCTAACTTTTGGGCTGGAGGCTTCCATGATCCCGAGACTCCTTCTTTCCCTGTTTGTCGCATTTGCAGGGGTATCCGGCTTATCGGAGCCGGTCTCTGCAACCCCAGCGAAGGAAGCCCCCTGGCTCCCTGAGGCGGCCGCATATCGGTTGACGCTTTTTCTGGGCAATCTCGAGCCGTTGCCATGGGAGGAGGTAGAGGAAGCCTGGACCCAACCTTACCCCGGATCGGAGTTTTCAAGCGGGGCATTGGCGCGTCTGGACGACACAAGCGAGCTGGAGCCCGACCTCCTCATGGACGCGATTTCGCGCCAGGATCGGCACGCGGTCTTTGCCGAGGCGACACGGCTGATCGCGCGCCGGATCGACGAAGAGTTGGATCGGGCCATCAAGGCTGAAAGCCCGGTGACCGCCCAGGGGGCGGTGCGGGAGGCCCGCGAACTCTATCGGGCCTTCGCGGACGGCATTGCCGCGGCCGATCCCGAGGCTGCGAGACGTATCGGTCGCGCCTGGCTGGAACTTGCCAGCAGCGCGGGCTCGTCTGGCCTTCTTGGCACAGGTGCGAAACCCACACATACCGAAGCAATGGTGGTCGCGCGCCCCGTCATCTCGAATTATCTTGAAGATAACTACCTGGTTGACGCGTTCGTGGCACGGGATGCCCTGAGCGCTTTGCCGGAAACGGCGGCGATCAGTGGCAGATCAATCGATTTGCCGCCGAGCCTGCCGCCCGGCTCGGATATCTTCGATCAGGACCCTCTGCCGTTGCTTGTGCTCAACTTTGAAGAGCAGGGTATCGACGAAACGGACCTGCCGCTCGTTGCCTTCGGCGATATGCTGTTCGACAGTGCGCAGATCTTCGGCAGTCCTGCGCGTGATCTCGGGATTGCGTGCTCGACTTGTCACAATCGCTCCGATGTGAATCAGCGGCTCTTCATCCCCGGCGCCAGCCACCAGCCCGGTGCGATCGACGTGGATGGCGCTTTTTTCAATCCGATCTTCAACGACCGGCGCGACGACCCGCTCGACATCCCGAGCCTGCGCGGCCTGCGCTTCACAGGACCTTACGGTCGCGATGGCCGCTTCGCCTCCTTGCGTGACTTTAGCCGCAACGTGATCGTCAACGAGTTCGGCGGAGACGAGCCTACACCTTTCATGTTGGACGCGCTGGTCGCCTACATGCTCGAATTCGATTTCCTGCCCAACTCGATGCTGACATCCGAGGGCAGGTTGACCGCATCGGCCCCCGAAGCCGCCCAACGCGGGGAAGCGATCTTCAATCGACCTTTCTCCGGTCTTGGCGACCGATCATGCGCCAGCTGCCATGTTCCGGATGCGAACTTCCTGGATCGCCAGGCACATGACATCGGGTCGGTCTCGCCGGCTTACGAAGGCGCCCGCGCCGGTGCATTGGATACCCCTACGCTGCTCGGCACCGTCTATACAGCGCCTTATTTCCACGATGGATCGCTGCCAACCTTGGCTGCTGTGGTGGACTGGTTCAACGAGCAGAAGTCGCTTCAGCTGAGCATGGCGGAGCGCGCCGATCTGACCGCGTATCTCGAGGCAGTAGGGGCGGCGGATGAACCCTATGAGGCATTCGATACAGAGAACACTGCCTTCCGTCTGGCATTCTCCGAACTCACGACGTTCGCCTCGACACTCGACACGCTGATCCCGCGGAGGGATGCAGAGCATATCCTGCTCCTCACCGACACTGTGGCCGCGGATCTCGCGGCGGACGCCAGCACCATGTCCAACCTTGCCGCCCGGCCGGATGTCTATGCTCTTGTCGAGAAACTGAATGAGGTCGGAACTGCCGTGCGAAGCGATAACTGGGAGGCTGCCGAAGCGAGCTGGGCGGCTTTCAAGTCGGATGCCAAGGCGATCGACGAAAGGGCCTTCTAATGACTACAGGATTGAATCGAAGGACGTTTCTGGCTTTGGCTGGAGCGAGCAGCTTGTTCGTGGCGCCCCCCCTTGCCGCGCAGGATATCACGCTGCGCATTGCCTTCATCCCGCAGGAAAATCCGGAAAAGCTGCTTGGTGATATCGAAGCCATCACCGGCTGGCTGACCGAGCAGATCGGTGCAGCCGTCGAGGGGTTCGTCTCTATCGACCATGCCGCCGCTGTGGAAGCGTTGAGGAACGGCGATGCGGATATCTCCTTTATGGGGGCGCTCCCCTTCGTTCTGGCAGAGGCCGAGATCAACGCGATCCCACTTCTATCTGAGGTCTACCGCGGCGCTCCGAACTACACCGGACGTGTCTTCGTTCGGCGTGACGCCGGTATCAAATCGCTTGCCGACCTGCGTGGCAGGGACATCGCCTTCGCAGATCCGATATCGGAATCGGGCTATCTTTATCCGCTTTCCGAGTTCGAGCGCGCGGGGTTGATTGATCGCCCGGAAGCCGCCGATGCATTCTTTGGACGAGTTTTCTTCGCGGGTGGTTATCAGCAGGCCATGCAGGCAATGGCCGAGGGGCTGGTCGATGCGGCGGGCGCCAGTCAATATGCCGACCTCCTTCTCACGCCAGAGCAACAGGCGCAGGTTACTTGGATCGCAGAGAGCGAAGCCATCCCCAGCCACGTGGTGATCGCTCGCCCAGGCCTGGATGCAAGCCTGCGAACGCGGTTCGTCGATGCCATGATGCTGTTGAACAAGCCTGAGCACCGCGACAAACTACGGTTCCTCTACGGGCCCGATGGCTACGTCAGGGCCGATCCCGCCGCCTACGAAAGAGTGCGCGACTTGGCCAGGCAATACGGTCTGCTGAAATGAGCCTTGCCGTGCAGATAGACGACCTGAACTTTGCCCATCCAGGTTCCGATTTCCCGGCTCTCGAAAGAATTTCCCTGGGCATCTCCACGGGGGAAAGCGTCGCTCTGCTTGGACCTTCCGGTGCAGGCAAGACGACACTCCTTACGCTGCTCGACGGCAGGCTTCAAGGCTGGCGGGGGCGAGCCTCAGTGTTGGATGCGCCCCTTGATCCTGACCGACCACCGCACCGCGCACGTCGCCCCGATACTGGCTTCGTGTTTCAGGAGTATGCCCTCGTCGAACGGTCCAGCGTCTTGCGGAACGTTCTCAATGGCCGGTTGGGGCGCATGTCGACCTTGCGCGCATTGTTCGGCTCACCGGCTGCACATGATCTGAAGGCCGCGCTCGCCGCGCTTGCCGACTGCGGCATCGCCGATCTCGCCGAGCGCAGGGTGGACAGTCTCAGCGGCGGGCAGCGGCAGCGCGTCGCCATCGCACGGTGTCTGGCCCAGGAGCCTCGGCTTATCCTCGCTGACGAACCGGTCAGCAGCCTCGACCCCGCGCGGGCTGCCGAGGTTTTGGCGTTGCTGACCAATGCGGCGAGGGCGCGCGGGGCAACGGCGATGTTTTCGTCGCATCAGCCCAGTCTGGCGCGTCGCTTCGCACGACGCATCATCGGTATGAGCGGCGGACGGATCGTCTTCGACGTTCCCACCTCCGAGCTCAGTGAGGACGCGACCGAGGATCTCTACCGGCATACAGAGCCTATGCCGGGTGTCGCCCTGCGAGCGGTTTCCTGATGCGGTCGCGCGGGTTTGGCGGTCTCGCGACCAGCGCGTTGGTTTCCGGTGCCATCGTGTGGTCTTTCATGACGACCGACGTCGAACTGTCGCGCTTCTTGTCGGCCGGGCCGCGAATAGCCGAATTCCTCGGTCGGATGTTCCCCCCAGATCCGACCGTGATGAAAGAAATCCTAAAGGGCAGCGCAGAAACGCTCAGGATTGCAATCTTGGGTTCCCTGGGGGCGGTGATCCTATCAGCCCCGCTCGGCATACTCGCGTCCGAAACGATGGTATCGCCTGCGCTCTATCGGCCGGTTAGGATGCTTCTCGCCTTCGTCAGAGCCATTCCGCTGATCCTTGTGGCAATGCTTATGGTCGGTGCCGTCGGCCTGGGTCCGCTGCCCGGAATCATCGCTGTGGCCTTTCATGCGACCGGCATGTTGGCCAAATTCTATGCCGAAGCGATCGACGGGGTGTCTCGCGCGCCCGTCGCGGCGCTCGAAAGCGCGGGTGCCGGGCCGCTGGTGCGTCTCCGACATGCGGTCTGGCCACAGATGGCCCCCGTCGTCGTTCGAGACACGATTTTCCGTTTCGAGCTCAACCTTCGAGAGTCTCTGATCCTGGGCATCGTCGGAGCGGGCGGGATCGGCTTCTACATTCAGACTTACGTGCGCTCGTTCCAATACGACAAGGCGGCCAGTGTGACACTCGCAGTTGTCATCATGGTGGCTGCCATCGAAGCCCTCAACGTCGCTTTGCGGCGTCGCTTTGTCTGATCGTCAGGCGTAGATGTCGATGGGCGTGCCGTTCCGCACCATGGCATAGATTTCTTCGATCTGACGGTCCGACACAGAGATGCAGCCTGCCGTCCAGTCGCGGACATCCGTGGGGTCGACCCCGGGTCTCGGGCCACCATGGATAAATATGTCTTTCCCGGGAGACCGACCAAGCGCCTCCGCAAAAGCAATGTCGGCCTCGTTTGGATAGGAAATGCCAATGGAGAGATGAAAGAGACTTTTCGGATTCCGCCGATCTATCAGATACGAGCCCTCCGGCGTCCGCCCATCCCCTTCGAACTGTTTGTGGCCTTCGGGTGCGAAACCCAGACCGATGGGGTAGGTCTTCAAGACACCATCCGCGCCGTCAAGCAGCAGTAACCGCTGCTCCTTGTAAATTCGTAACCGGGTTACAGCGGGTCCGTTATATGATCGAAACTTCCCGGCACAGCCAGACAGGAAAGCGGCCAGCCCGCCCAACAACACGGCACGTCGCGCAAATCTGGTAGTTGCCATTGTTCGCGGCCTATCATGTGAGGTCTGTTCGACTTCTGGCACTACCGTGACAAATGTGATGGCTCAAGGCCTGTGGGTTGAAGCATCCGGTCAGCACCCGGGAAAGTGCCCCGGCTGCTGGCAGATCTGGCTCGTTGCAGGTTAAGTCGCAAAAGTCGACCTTCGCTGCGCGGGACACGAAAGTCGGCTTGGGATCGTTTCTGCCGGCCTAAATCATACTGCAGCGACGAAGGCTTCCGCTCTATCGGCAAGCAATTTGGGCTCGGATCTGCCATTCGTCGCGAGTATGTCCAAAGTTGGCCATGGGCCGGTCGCGCCCGCTTCAAGCAAGCCGAGATTGGATCCTAAAGCGACCGCTCCCTGTGCATTCCAGACATTGGGGCAAAGTGCTGTAAGGCTTTTGCTCGGTATTTGTAGAAATTACTCGAACTCCATCTGCTCGAAGACCCGGCCCGCGTTCTTCGTCGCCAGCTCGTCGAAGGTGTCGAGATGCGCGTAGGGGCTCTGGTCGACGTAATAGGCATCCGCCAGATCGCCGCCTGCGTCGAGATGCGCGCCGATCTTCTCGCGCAGCCAGACGAGGTAGTCGCGGGTATAGCGCCGCACCTGGTCCATGTTGGTCGGGTGGCCGTGTCCGGGGATGACATAAGTCGCTCCCAGCGGCTCGAAGGCGGTTTCCCATGTTTCGATCCAACCACGGGTGTCTGTGTCGGCGAAGACCGGCAGCATGCGCTCGTGAAACGCCATGTCGCCCGAGATCACCAGTTTCTGCTCGGGCAGCCAGACCACGATGTCGCCGGGGCTGTGGGCCGGGCCGAGGTAGAGCACCTCGATCGGGAAATCTCCGAAGGGCACGGTGTAGCTTTCTTCGAACGTCTCGGTCGGGCCTTGAAGGCGGGTCGTCTCGAACCGGTCGCGCAGCAGCCGCTCGCCTGCCAGGAACGAAGCGTCGCCGTCCTCCTCGAAGGCGCGCGCTGCCTCCGTATGGGCCAGAACCGGCACGCCCTCGTCGACCCAGTAGCCGTTGCCGAGCATCGCGTGGCCCTGTCCGTTCTCGTCGATCACCAGCTTCACCGGCTGGTCGGTCACCGTGCGGATCTCGTCGTGCAGCGCCTGCGCCAGACCGCGGCTGGCGCCCGCGTTGACCACCACCACCCCGTCGCCGGTGACGATGAAGCTCAGATTGTTGTTGTGCCCGGCATTCTCGTAGGTCGGCGGCGCGGTGGCGCCGGTGGCGGTCCAGACGCCGGGGAGGAACTCCACCGGCTTGGCGTAGAGCAGCGAGCCCGGATACTGATCCGCGATGTCCTCGTCGGCCAGTGCCTCGGTGGCGGCGAACAGCGCCAAGACGGCCAGCAGGCCGGGGATATGTCTCATGGAAGTCCTCTCCTCCGCTCCGCGGGATGGGCGGGTCGTCTCGCGGGCGAGGATGGTGTGGCGGGTGGCGTTGGTCCAGCCTTTACCACCCGCAGGTGTTCAGATGATGCGGACCTGCGTGCCGACCGGGGTGATGGCGAAGAGCTGGGCAATCATCTCGTTGTAGAGACCGATGCAGCCATCCGAGGAGGGCCGCCCGATCTTGCGGGTGTCATGCGTGCCGTGGATCAGGTAGGCGGGCCAACTCAGATACATCGCATGGGTGCCAAGCGGGTTGTCGGTGTCAACGCCGCCTGAAGTTTCCCCAGAAGTGCCGAAGTAAAATTCCCCAGTTTCCGGGTGCGGTGATCAGCCGTGCAGTTGATCGATCCTCCCGTCTTTCGGGGGGCGCCCTCGGCGTTTTGGCTGCGGAGGCGGCGCGATGGCAGCGTGAGCGCGGGTATGTTCGGGCATGAGGTCGGCATGGGCCCGCAAGCGGTAGCTAGCGCCTTCGATCTGGACGACGATCGCATGGTGCAGGAGGCGGTCGAGCAGCGCGGTCGCAACGACCGGGTCGCCGAACACTTCGCCCCATTCGGCAAAGCCGCGGTTCGAAGTCAGGATCATAGCGCCCTTCTCGTAGCGGTGATTGACCAGCTGGAAGAACAAGTTCGCGCCACCAGGGGTGATGGGCAGGTAGCCGATCTCGTCGACGATGAGCAGGCTGTTGCGGCTGAAGAAGCGGAGCTTTTCCGGCAAGCGGCCGTCGCGCTCGGCCCGACTGAGCGCGTCGATGATCTCAGCCAGGCTGGCGCGGTAGACCCGCTTGCCGGCCCTGACGGCCTCGACGCCCAAGGCAGTTGCGAGATGGGATTTTCCGGTGCCCGGAGGGCCGAGCAGATGCACGACTTCCGCCCGCTCGATGAAGTGGAGTTGCGCCAGCGCCAGAATTCGCCCGCGATCGAGCGAAGGCTGGAAGGAGAAGTCGAAGCTCTCGAGCGTCTTGATCGGCATCAGTCGCGCGGTCTTCACCGCGACGGTCACTCTGCGCCCTTCACGCGTGACATGTTCCTCCGCCAACAGGCCGTCGATGGCTTCGATGGCGGTGATCTCGCCGCGCTCGAGCCGGCGGAGGGTATGGTCGAGCGCCTCGAGCGCCCGGGTCATGCGCAAGCCGACAAGGCTGGCACGAATGCGGTCGAGGATTTCGGTCATTTCCGCAGCCCCTCGCCTGAGGCCATCCGCTTGGCGACGGCATCGTAGAAGGCGAGCGGTCGACGCCCCACCTCTGTCACCCGTCCTGGCATGGCAGGCATCAAAAGCTCAGGCGGTCTCGGCGGCACGGGTTTGCGGTGACTGGGATCGGTCCGCCGCTGGTTCTTGCCCTCCAGCACCGGATGCACGGCGATCAGCACGCGGTCCTCGAAAATGCGGATCTCGCGCGGATGGTTCTGGACTTCGACCACGCGTTTGCGGGTGGCGTCCGGCACGCTGTAGAGATTGCCGCCCACCGAAACCATGCCCTCGTGGCTCACGCGCCGCTCCACGGTCAAGACGGCGCTGTAGGGGATGACCGGCAACGCGGTCAGATGTGGGTGCTCTTCGGCGAAATGCTCATTGACGATCCGCCGGGTCGTTGCGTGGAGGCGGGAGTTGGCGATGGTCGTGCGCCAGTCCTCGAACTGGGCATTCAGGTCGTCCATGTTGCGGAAGGTCCGGGCGAGGAAGAAGTCCTGCCGCACATAGCGATAGGGACGCTCGACCTTGCCCTTGGTCTTGGCCCGGTAAGGGCGGCACGCTCTTGGCAGCGCGCCGTAATGCGTGAGTAGCGCGACCAGCGAGCTGTTGTAGGTGATCACCCCTTCGGCGTCCTCGTCGATCACCGCCGTCTTCATTCGGTCGTAGAGCAGCTCCTGCGGTGCCCCGCCCATGGCGGTGAAGGCATCGATATGACAGCGCATCACCGTTTGCAGGTCCTGCGTGGCGCAGAAGCGTCCCCAGAGCCAGCGGCTGTGGCCAAGCACCATGGTGAACAGCCAGACGATCCGCACCACGCCGGGCTCATCGGTGAACTCGACCCGGAACTGGGCGAAGTCGACCTGACCCTGACGACCGGCCGGGGTTTCGAAGCGGCGTTCGAAGGGCTTTATCCGACCCGGACGCACTTCGCGAAGGTAGTCGGTGACGGCCGTGTAGCCCCCGTCATACCCCATTCCACGGATCTCCCTTAGCAGCCGCCGTCCCGACAGGTCGGGATAGGCAAGGATCCGTTCGTGCAGATAGGGCTCGAACCCCTCAAGGAGCCGCGGCCGCGGTGCGCGCGGACCGTAAACCGGTGCGGTCACGCCGACCTCCAGGTGCTTGCGCACTGTCTTGCGGTCGAGCCCGACCTTGCGGGCGATGGCAGAGATCGAAAGCCCCTGCCGTTTCAAGTCATGGATCATGACAACTTCCCCAAGTCTGATCACCCGTCGCCTCCATTCCGGTCGGCATGATCAGGTGATGCGATGTGGCCGCTGCCAAGCTGTGGGGGGCATGCCCCCCACAGCTTGGCGCTCAAACCCGGTAAGCTGGGGAATTTTCAAACGGCACTTTTGGGGAGAATACGTCCGGCACTAACAGTCGGGCCCGGGCGGCATGTAGCGCAATTCGGGATTGCGTTCGACCTGGCTCGGCGTGGGCGTCCAGTCGGGGCCGACCTTCTTGCGCACGATCTCGGTGTAGCCGCGCTTGGTCAGGTCCTCGGAGATCGGAATCGAGGTGGGGAAGACGCGGTAGTCGGAGGCATCGGCGTTCCAGTAGTGCAGCGCGCGCGACTGGGTGTCGGCGACGATGGTGGCGACGCCAAGCGTGTCGAAGTGATCCCGCCAATACTGGGTGCGGAAGCTCGACACGTTGCGCTGCACGGGGGCCTGCACGGGAGGCCGTGCGGACTGTGCGCGCAACAGCGAAGGGGTGGCCAGCGCGGTCGCGGCGGCAGCCGCGCCAAGAAGCGCCTGCCGGCGGGTGGGGGTGGTGCTCATCTTGCCTGTGGTCCTGCTCTTGGTTGGGAGGCCGGGACAGGTCGACCACGGTCGCCTTATCCCAGCCTTAAGGAGGCTCAGCCGCGCGCCATCGCGATTGCGTCCTCGAGCCCGGCCTTGTCCATCGCGCCGGGGTAGATCACCGTGCCGATGATGAAGGCGGGCGTGCCGCGCAGCTGGAAGGCTGCTGCCTGCGCGCCGTTCCGGGTGAGCAGCCCATCCCACTTGTCGCGGTTCTCGCCATAGGCGGCGTCGAGCGCCGTAACGTCGAGCCCGGCCTCGGCGAGCGTCTCCTCGATCAGCGTGTCGTCGAGCCGCCCCTCGGTCGCCATCAGCGCGTCGTTCGCGGTCAGGTAGGATCCGAGCGAGGCCGCGCCGAGCGCCAGCTGAGCCGCGCGCACCGAGGGCGCGCCGAAGATCGGCCAGTCCTTCATCACCAGCCGGACATTGCCGTCTGCCTCGACCACCTCGTTCAGGACCGGGTGGTTCGCCTTGCAGTAGGGGCACTGGTAATCGAAGAACTCGACGATGGTGACGTCGCCCTCGGGGTTGCCGAGCACCGGGTTGGCGGGGTCGAACATCACCTCGTCGATGGTCGGGCGCAGCGGCTGCTCCTGCGCGCGCGCCGGGCGCGTCGCGGTCCAGAGCGTGGTGCCGCCCAGGGCGAGCAGGCCGCCGGTGAGCGCGGTGCGGCGGGTGAGGGTGGTCATGTGGTCTCTCCTTGGTTGGTCGTCTGCTTGGGAGTGGACAGGGGTGTGCCCGGCGGCACCGTGCCCTTGCCGCTGTCGGCTTCGCTCAGCACCACGACCTTGGCGCCCGCGCGGGCGCGCTCGTGCAGGTCGATGATGTCCTGGTTGAACAGGCGGATGCAGCCGGCCGAGGTGGCCTTGCCGATCGACCATGGGTCGTTGGTGCCGTGAATGCGGTAGAGCGTGTCGCGCCCGTCCTTGAACAGGTAGAGCGCCCGCGCGCCGAGCGGGTTGTCGATGCCGCCCTCCATGCCACCGGCATGGGGCCCGTAGAGGTCGGGATCGCGGCGCAGCATGTTGGGCGTCGGCGTCCAGCGCGGCCATTCGCGGGTGAAGGGAATGTTGCCCTCGCCCGAGAAGCCGCGCCCTTGGTCGCCCACCGCGACGCCGTAGCGCATCGCCCGGTCGCCCTCCATCACGAGGTAGAGGAACCGCGCATGCGGATCGACGACGATGGTGCCGGGCGCCTCGTCGGTCCAGTAATCGACCTCTTGGCGGCGGTTGCGTTCGTCGAGATACTGCTCGGGCACGGCGGGAATGACCTCGCCCTCGTCCTCCACCGCCGCATACATCGCCCGGACCTCGGCGGGGAGCATGGGTTCGGCTTCGGGAGGAGCGGTGGGTTCGGGCGTTGGGGCAGCGGCGCAGGCCGCCAGAAGCGGCAGCAGCGCCAGCGACGCCAGCCGCCGGGGGCGGGTGGTTCCGGTCATGGGGTGGTCCTTTCGAGGTCGTCGAGGCCCGCGCGGAGCTGCGCGCGGGAGATTTCGCCGGTATGGGCGGCCCGCAGCCTTCCCTCGGCGTCGAAGAACAGGGTGGTCGGCAGGCCCAGCAGGCCGAACGCCTCCATCAGCGCGCCCTCCGGGTCGCGCAGCATGCCGGTCGTGCCCAGCGACTGCCCCGCGAGGTAGGTCTCGATCACCTGCGTCGCCTCGCGTTGGTTGGCGAAGAGGATCTGCGCCCCCTTCGTTTCGGCGGCGACCTCCATCATCATCGGCAGTTCGCGGCGGCAGGGCGGGCACCAGCTGGCCCAGAGGTTGATGACAAGCGGCTGCCCCGCCGTCTCGGCGAGCGGGAACGGGCGGCCTGACAGTTCCGCGAGATGGATCGCGGGCAGGCGTCCGCGCGTCTCGTCGGGCAGCGCGGCCCGGGCCACCGCGACCCCCGTTCCCGCGAGGGTGACGGCCAGCAGCAACGGCGTCACGGCCCTGGGGTGGCGCAGCAGCGCCGCGAAAAGCGCGAGGCCCAGCCCGAACAGGCCCGCCTGCGGTGCGAAGCCGCCTTGCCAGAGCTTCAACGCGTCGAGCGGCGCAGCGCGAAAACTGTCCAACTGTATCGCCACGAAACCCGCGCGCGCCGCGATCACCCAGCCGAGGACGGCGATGAGCGACCAGCGCCGCAGCGCCTCGGCCTGGGCGGGGCGGCGCCACGCGGCGATCTCGGCGACGCCGATGAAGACGAGCACCGCGATCACGGCGAGGAATCGCTCGCCGGAGAACACCAGCGGGCCGATGGCCACCGCGTTCATCGGATCGTCCGCGCCGAGGCCACGACCTCCTCCAGGCCCGGCTCGCCGATCAAGCGGCTGCCCGGCGCCTCGCGGTCCTCGGCGTCGAGGAACACCATGGTGGGCGGGCCGACCGAGCCGAGGTGATCGAGCAGTGCCTGCCCCTCGGCGTCGAACTCCGACAGGTCGGCGGTGATGAGCGTGGTGCCTGCCAGCGCCTCGCGGACCGCCGGGTCGGGCCAGAGGCGGCGCTCAATCACCTTGCAGGTGACGCACCAGTCGGCGGTGACGTAGATCATCGACGGCCCGTCGCTCCCTGCGAGCGTGGCGTCGAGCTGCGTCACCGAGGTGACGGGGGTGAAGGCGATCTCGTTATCGGCGACACCGGGCGCGGCCTCGGCCGGGCGCAGACCGGCCAGCGGGCGCATCGGGTCCTCCGCGCCGCTCGCCGCCCCGAGGCCCATGAGCACGGCGGCGAGGATCGCGGCGAGACCGACGGTCCTCCGGATGCGCGGCACCGCGCCCGAGCCCGGCTCCAGCCGGTCCAGCCCGCCGACGAAGACGCCTGAACCAAGCAGCAGCGCCGCCCAGAACGCCAGCGTGACGGGGCCGGGCAGCAGCCGGCCGCCGAGCCAGATCGCCATGCAGAGGAAGACGACGCCGAAGGCGGCCTTCACGCCCTCCATCCATGCCCCCGCGCGCGGCAGCATCCGCGCGCCGAAGGTGCCCGCGATCAGGAGCGGCACGCCCTGTCCCAGACCGAGCGCGAAAAGCGCGCCCGCACCGAGCCACGCGTCGCCGGTCCTCGCGATGTAAAGGAGCGCCCCGGCCAGGGGCGCCGTCACGCAGGGCCCCATGATCAGCGCCGAGGTGAAGCCGAGCGCCGCGGCCCCGCCCAGCGTGCCGCCCCGGCCCGCACCGATGCCCGACAGCCGACCCGTCCAGGCCTGCGGCAGCCGCATCTCGTAGAGGCCGAACATCGACAGCGCCAGCGCCACGAAGACCACGGCGACCACGCCCACGGCCCAGGGCGATTGCAGCGCCACCTGCAAGTTCTGGCCCGACCACGCGGCGATGAGGCCCAGCAGGCCGAAGGCCGCCGCCATCGCCAGCACGTAGGTGCCCGAGAGCAGCGCGCCGCGTCTGGCGCCGACCGTGCCGTCCTGTCCGGCCAGCAGCCCCGCGAGAATCGGGAACATCGGGAAGACGCAGGGCGTGAAGGCGAGCAGCAGCCCGAAGCCGAAGAAGCCCGCCAGCACGAGAAGCGGCCCACCACGGGCGCTCAGCCCGTCGAGCAGGCCGCCCTCATTGGCAAGGATGATGCCACTTTCCGATGCCATGGATGTCGCCGGGTCTTTGACGGAGGCAGGTCCTGGCGCGGGCGGCGTGGCCGCAGCCTCGATCGCGGGCAGGGTGTCGGTGACCGGCGGGTAGCAGATCCCGTCCTCCTGGCAGCCCTGGTAGGTCACACGCACCGGGCCTTCCGCCGCGCCGAGCCGCGCCTCGGCGCCATGGAAATACACCTCGACGGTGCCGAAGGTCGGGTCGTCCTTGGTGACGCCGGGCTCGGTCTCGAGGGGCAGCGATGTCCCGTCCTCGGTCTCGGCGGCGAGGTATTCGCGGTAGAGGTAGTAGCCCTCGGCAACGTCCCAGCGCAGCAGACGGCTGCCATCGGGCTGCGGCAAGACCTCGAGCGCGAAGGCCTCGCGCGGGTCCATCGGCGGCGACTGCCGGCCGAAGGCGTCGCCGCTCTGTGCAAGGGCGGCGGCGGCGAAAAGGGCGAGGGACAGCGCCGCGAGGAGCGGGGCGATGATGGCGCGCCGCAGGGCGGCGGGGTATGAAAGGGTCCGTGTCATGGCGCCCGGATCGGCGCGCTTCCTTAAGCGGCCCTTAAGCCCGGAGGCGCAACAGCGACGGCAAGGACGACAACCGGAGGCGGGATGCGGGTTCTGATCGTGGAAGATGACGAGACGCTGGCCGACGGGCTGAGCGTCGGGTTGCGGTTGCAGGGTTTCACCCCGGAACTGGTGACCTGCTGCGCCGATGCGCGCGAGGCGCTGGCGCAGGGCGGCTTCTCGGCGGTGGTGCTCGACCTGATGCTGCCCGACGGCTCGGGGCTCGACCTGCTGGCCGGGCTGCGAGCGGGCGGCGACCGTTTGCCGGTGCTGCTGCTCACGGCGCTCGACCAGGTGCGCGACCGGATCGGCGGGCTCGACGCCGGGGCGGACGACTACCTCGGCAAGCCTTTCGATCTGGGCGAGGTCAGCGCCCGGCTGCGCGCAATCATTCGCCGCGCCGAGGGGCGGGCCAGCGCGCTGCTCGAATGGAACGGGCTGCGGCTCGACCCGTCGCGGATGAGCGGCGAGATGGATGGGCGCGAGCTGCGCTTCTCGCGGCGCGAATTTTCGGTGCTGCGCGCATTGATCGAGACCCCCGGCGTGATCGTCGAGAAGGACCGGCTGGAGGAGCGCCTTTACGGATGGCAGGAGGGGGTCGAGAGCAACGCCGTCGAGGTGCATGTTCACAAGCTGCGGGCCAAACTGGGCGCGGGCTTCATCGAGACGGTGCGCGGCGTCGGCTACCGCCTCGCGGAGCCGCGGCCATGAGTTCGATCCGCACGCGGCTGTTCGTGATCCTGCTGGCGGCGACCGGGGTGGTCTGGCTCTCGGCGGTCTGGTGGATCCAGCACTCGACCCGCTCAGAGGTTGAACAGGTGCTCGACGCGCGGCTCGCCGAGGCGGCGCAGATGGTCTCGTCGCTGATCTCGGACCGGCGGATCGACGTGGCCTCGGCCGGGCCGGTGGAGCTGAACCTGCCCGTGCCCGCGGCGGGCTCGGACTATTCGCGCCAGCTGTCGTGCCAGATCTGGTCGCTCGACGGTGCGCTTCTGGGCGCGTCGGCCAGCGCACCATCGGGGCGGCTCGCGGCGGAGCAAACGGGCTTTTCCGACAGCCTCGTCGATGGCGAGGCGTGGCGCGTCTACACCATGATCAACGAGGATCTGGGCCTGAGGGTGATGGTCGGCGACCGGCTCACCGTGCGCGAGCGACTGGTCACGGACGTGGTGCGCGGGCTGCTGCTGCCGGCGCTGGCGATCCTGCCGGTGCTGGCGGCGCTGATCTGGATCAGCGTCGGGCGCGGTCTTGCGCCGCTCGACCGGATGGCACGGGCGCTGAGCGCGCGAACGGCCGATGATCTCGGGCCGGTGTCGGCAGGCCCGCTGCCGCGCGAGATCCGACCCATGGGCGCGGCGCTCGACGGGCTGTTCGCTCGCGTGGCCGGGGCGCGCGAGCGGGAGAAGAGCTTCACAGCCTTCGCCGCGCACGAGCTGAAGACCCCGCTTGCGGGCATCAAGACGCAGGCGCAGATCGCGGCGATGGCCCCGGACGAGGCGACGCGGCGACAGGCGCTGGCGCGGATCGAGGCCGGGGTGGCCCGCACCGACCGGATGGTTCGGCAGCTTCTCGAACTCGCCGCCGTCGATGGCGCTCCGGAGGGAGGTGGCGAAATCGTCGACATGACGCGCTTGGTGTCCGATCTGGGGCAGGACATGCGGAGGCTGGCCACCGAGCGGGATGTGCAGCTCAGGCTGGAGATGGCACCAGAGCTGTTCTGCCGAATCCCCGACCCGGTGCTGCCCGCCGTGGCGCTACGCAACATCGTCGAAAACGCCGTGCTGGCCAGCCCGCCGGGCAGCGAGGTCGTGGTCGAGGGCGTGGCACGGGACGCGCGGATCACGCTGTCCGTGCTCGACCGTGGACCCGGCATTCCCGAGGCCGAGCGGGCCCGCGTGACCGAGCGGTTCTTTCGCGGCGCGGGCGCGCCCGCGGGGGGCAGCGGGCTGGGGCTGGCGATTGCGCAGGTGGCGGTCGAGCGGCTCGGCGGGCGGCTTGGCTTCGAGGCCCGGACGGGCGGAGGCGAGGCCGTGCAGATTGTGCTGCCCTGTGCCGGACCCGTTCACGAAAGCGGCAGGGCGTCGGAAGGACGCGACACTGCCACACGCTCGTAAGGCTGCCTTAAGCCCGATGCATTCGACACGGCATGGACGCACTGCGCTTGGAACCCCGGATCGACCGGTGCCAGCGCGGGACCATCATTTGCCATACCCTGCGCATGACATCCGTCGGCGTCGGGACAAAACGGACGAGGTGACGCATGCTGAGACGAGGTTTTCTCAAGAGAACGGCCGCTGCTTTCGCGGGTGCCACGCTGCCCGCCGGCAGGGTGCTGGCGCATGAGGGCGCGGCGCAGGCCGCGGTGATCCCGCCCCGCGAGGTGGCCATCGCCGAAGGCATCCCGGCCGGGCAGATCCACGTCATGCCCGACGAGTTCGCGCTCTACTGGACGCTGCCGGGCGCGCGAGCGCTGCGCTACGCGGTCGGGGTGGGCCGAGACGATCTCTACGAGGCCGGGACCTTCCTGATCCAGGCCAAGAAGGAATGGCCCAGCTGGACTCCGACCCCCGGCATGCTCGAACGCGAGCCGGAGGTCTACGGCAAATGGGCCGACGGCATGCCGGGCGGGATCGACAATCCCTTGGGCGCCCGGGCGCTCTACCTGTTCAAGGACGGCTACGACACCTTCCTGCGCATCCATGGCACCAACGCGCCATCCACCATCGGGACCGCTGTCTCAAATGGCTGCGCTCGCCTGGTGAACGACCAGATCATCGAACTCTACGAAAGGGTGCCGCTGGAGACCCAGGTGTTCCTCTACCCGAAGGCCGGTTCGACCGTCGGGTCCAGCCCTATCCATGGCTGAGGGATCAATGGCATCCCTTTGCGAGAGTGCTGCAGAGCTGCCCGCTGAAACTGGGGTGGGTCTGTCGGGACTCGCGGTTCGATCTCCCCTTTCAAGCCGGTCATCCTCGTTCCCGGGAACCTGTAGCCGCGGAACCGCAGGCTCGACACGCCGTTGTCGAAAACATCAAACTAAGAGGGCTTTTACCATGGCTGCAATCGCGTTTCACTCTATTAGCCCCATTCGGTCTTTGGGTCTGGCACTTGGCCTCGCAATGGCGCCTGGTTTGGCCTCGGCTCAGTCCGAAGCAGGGTCTGCCGGCCAGCCGAAGTGGGTGACACCCGTCATCGAAGGCTTCGGCAAGATCGTCGACGCGCCCGAGGCAACGCTGCAACCGAGCGCCGAAGAGGTGCATCAGATCGTATTCAGCGCATCTTCGGATAAGACGATGCCCGATGGGACGAATGCCAATCTTTGGCGCACGGCACGGGCCGTGAATGTGTATGGCTCGGCGGGTGTTGAACAGGAGAACCGTGATTTCGTCGTCATCGTCCATGGCGGCGCGACCAAGGCGATTATGTCTGAAGAGGCATCGCAGGCCGCGAATGGTAAGACGAACCCGAACCTCGAGCTGATCGCTGCGCTTCAGGAAGCGGGGGTGAAGATCATGGTCTGCTCTCAAGCCGCAGCATCGCACGGAATTGACGAAACCATGCTCGCGCCGGGTATTCAGATGACTCTTTCGGCTCTCTCGGCCATTCCCATTCTACAGTCGCAGGGTTATTCGCTCATGCCGATGTGAGCCTTCGACTGCGGAGGCTTCGGTTATAATGCTGTCGGTGGAATGACTCTAACAGGCTGCCGAAGAAGTCAGGCTGGAGGGACGCTGTCCCTGCCGGCGCGATCTGAAGACGGGGCTTGGCGGCTGCGAGGCCGGGTTTTCTGGCTGCTCTGTTCGTCAGGCGGCAAGGAGTTTCGGCAGCCTGGCCAGGTTGCAGGCCGCCATGGTCATCGTGAATGTGGCACGAACCCTGTCGCGGCCACGGTGGAACGTCTGCGCCATGCCGCCCACCGTCTTGGCCCAGCCGAAGGGTTCCTCGATCTTCTTTCGGCATCGTTGGGACAATGCGTAGCCGGGATGCCGGGTGGTCCGGCCGTCGATGGCTGAATGCCGGGCCTTCTGCGCGACATGCGGTGTCACGACCATGCGCCTGAGCGCGGCAATGAAGTCGGCACTGTCGTATCCTTTGTCTGCTCCCAGCGTCAGGCGCCGGGTCGAGCCGGGGGAGTGGCGGTTGAGCATTTCGAGCGCCGCCTTGCGCTCGCCATGGCCATCCGCGTGGCCTGTACGATCAGCCCGTTTCGGTTTTCCATCAGCGTATGCCCCATGAAGTACAGCATCGCCGCGGCACCCGGCGCCTTCTTGTAGAGGCGGGCATCCGGGTCCGTCCCAGACGCATGGGTTGCGTTCGAGCGCTTCTCGCCCCGGAAATTCACTTCGGCGTTGCGGGTCTGGCGAGGTGTGTAGGGCATCGGCAGCATCTCAGTCTGCTGGGGCTGGCTGCTATCTGGGGAGGTCTCCTCGGCCGATGGCGGCGGTGGCGCGCCGGGATCATCGTCGTATGGTGGCGGCGTGCTGTCCTTCGGCTGGAAGCTCTTCATGGAAGCCCACGCCTTGACCAGCGTCCCGTCGACCGAGAAGTGCTCGTCCGACAGCAGCGGCCTGACCTCCGGGTGCTACAGGATCGCGGCCATTACCTTGCGCGACATCTCGGTCGTCAGCAGCCGGTCTCGGTTCTTGCTGAACACCGTGGGGACCCATACGCGGTCGTCGATGCCGAGCCCGACGAACCAACGGAACAGCAGGTTGTAGTTCATCTGCTCCATCAGCCGCCGCTCAGACCTGATCGAGAACAGGATCTGAAGAAGGCTCGCCCGGATCAGGCGTTCCGGTGCGATGGAGGGGCGGCCGAAGTCGGTGTAGAGCGCATCGAACTCGGCATCGAGACTTGACAGGGCGTCGTTGACGATCCGACGGATCAAACGCAGCGGATGCCGCTCCGGAACGCGCTCCTCGAGGTCAACATAGCTGAACAACGACCCGCTCGCCTCGTCAGTCCCGCGCATCGCCACCCTCCGCCGCCGCCGTGCCAAGGGTGAATCATGTTCTCGAAACCGCGTCGAGCCCGGCCTTTTTCAGCAGCCTGCTAAGCCTGTTTTCTCCATCGGAGGAACGGCTTGGAGGCTCATTCCGTCGGCGCGTTCGATCAGACCGTCAGGAAGCGGTGAATCGCCCCATCATGCCGGTGTCCTCGCATTCGAGGATGGACAGTTCGACACAACAATCCCCCTTGCGCTCTCCACCGGTTCACCCAGTAGTACGACGTCGAGCTTCAGAACGCGGCCTGGACCATTTTCCGCGAGCTCAGGCGCAACCATTTCCAGGATCCCTGCATGCCCAAGGTCGTGGGCTACTTTGCGATGGCCGCTCAGCTGAGAAGCAGCGATCGCCGCGCCCGGCAACGCAAGCTGATCCGCCATCCCCAGCTACGTGACCAGGTCGTCGATCGGATCAAGGACGGCTGGACCCCAGAGCAGATCGCTGGCCGGATGCGCATCGAGCGCGCGCCGCTGCGGGTCTGCCAGGAAACCATCTATCACTACATCTACGGCAAGGAAGGCATGCGCGAGGAGCTGTGGTGGTATCTGCCGACCCACCGCAAGGCCCGCCACCCCAGACGCGCCCGCAAGCGTCGTGCGCCGAAATTCCATCGCGATGTCAGCATCCTGTTCCGGCCCGAGGCGGTGGCGCAGCGTTCGCAATTCGGCCACTGGGAGGCCGATCTGATGCTGTTCCGGCAGCGGTTCGGGTCCGCCAACGTGACCTCGCTCGTGGAGCGCGTCAGCCGCTTCACCGTGCTTCTGAAGAACGCCGACAAGCGGACCCGGCCCGTCATGGACAAGGTCATCGCAGCGATCCGTGCCCTGCCCCAACCGGCGCGCAGAACGATCACTTTCGACCGCGGCATCGAGTTCGTCTCATGGCCGCATCTCCAAGCCGAGATCGGCACGAACAGCTGGTTCTGCGCCCCCTCCGCGCCTTGGCGGAAGGGCACGGTCGAGAACACCAATCGTCGCGCACGTCGCTGGCTGCCCCGGGAGCGCGACATCGGCCAACTCTCCGACCTGATCGTCTTCGTGTTTACCTGGTTGATCGCAGCCGGCGACTTCCAGCACGTCATCGCAGGCGCGGTAGAGATGTCGTATGTAGTGCTGTCGGGCGAAGAGCGGCTTTGGCCCTTGGTATCCGAATACCAGCTCCCCGTGTTGGCCGGCAATATTGTTGGCGGCACACTGGTCTTCACTCTAACGGCTTGGGGCCAGGTGCGTCAGGAGGTGAAGGGCGGCCAGGATTAATCGTGCAGACCTTGCCTGGCCGATATCCGGAGGATTTGTGCGATGAGACCCCGGCGCCGGGATGAGGCAGAAACCTTGGCCAGTCAGCTGCTGTAGGAGCCTGCCCGCGAGGGACGGTGATCGGTGTCGTGGCTCACACCTGTTCCACTGCCTTGCGCAGGCGCTCTCGCACCTGCGAGGCAACCTCGTGCAGTTCGGCATTCTCGATGGCGCTCATCGAGGCGACCGGGTCCACGGCGCTGACTTCCACGCCCTCCGGGGTTTCCCTCAAAATGACGTTGCAGGGCAGCATGGCCCCGACGCGGGGTTCCATCTCGAGCGCCTTGTAGGCCATTTCCGGATTGCAGGCCCCGAGTATGCGGTAGGTCGACATGTCCTTGTCGAGCTTCTTCTTCATGGTCTGCTGCACATCGATTTCTGTCAGCACGCCGAAGCCGGCGTCACCCAATGCCTT
>NZ_CP139697.1:0-20000 GCF_034371605.1 Limimaricola variabilis
TTCCCTCAAGGCGGATGTCTTGGCTTCATAGTACTTTTGCCTAGAAGCGCTCCACGCACTTTCAGGGCAGATCGGTTTAGTAATCAGGACCAACTTCGTATTTGACTGACGACACATGGCAAACAATCCCTCAAGGATTGCCTCGAAATCTTCTTTACCGCTCGAAGGACCTCGCCGGGCTCTGTAGTTCCTATCGGCAGGCAGAGTGGTCGAGAACCAGGGATGCGGCATCCAGTAGCTCCGTTCATCCTGCCAACAGCTCACATCAAACGTGTCTGCCGAAAAATAAACGGCATTCGGCCGCAAAGGCATTATTTTCGCAGCGTAGCTCATGAAACTATTCATGGCCGTCGCAGCAGCGTATCCAGCATTGATGAAGTTGACTCCCCCCTCCTTCCTAAGGGACATCTTGTTGCATATGTCAGCTACGCGCTTTCCATCATCTACAAACGCACATTCGAAGAAACTATCCCCTAGAAGAACGACCTTACGGGCATCTTTAAGCTTTCCAGCATGCCGACTCGCAACAAATCCATTGCCATCTATTTTCAGAACGTATTCTTTATTCTCGATGGTACCGTTGTAACCGGCGAACTCCCCTTCGTCCGGAACCCTTACTTTGACGGTATTGGGGACGTGCTCCTTGAGCCTGATACTACGCAATTTGAAAGGCTTCCTTTCCTTAGCAGATCACCTGCTTTGGCTGGGACCAGCTCCTCACTGACCCTCAGCACGCCCGCTGCCGCGCTTATAATTCGAAAAAATCGGCGCTTCTTCTATCTCAGCAAAATTGAGACAACGGAAGGAAGTTTCCATCATCTCAACTATTGAAATCATGCTGCATGGCATCATGCGACACGTGCAGTGTCTCGTTTCATGCTACGCACGACAAAGATTTTTCTGATCTTACCTCAAGATTTCGGAATCTAGATATTTTCTCTATCGCCCGACACACACGCTCGGAGCATTGTCCATCACGCAAAGGCAGCGAGGCTTCGCGCCGGGCTGCATAGACTGGATCCTCGCGGCCGGAGAGGGCGTCGTCAAGTTTGGCGATCACCTCTTCCGACGTGGTGACGACCGGGCCGAAACCGTGATGCTCGTAGGAAAAGTAGCCTTCCTTACAGACGTGCTCGCCCGCAAACATCTCGTCCTTGTCAAACTGGAAGTAGACAACAGGTCGCTGCAGATACGCAACGTCGGTTATCGCCGAAGAATAATCGGTGAGGGCAACTTTCGCCTGCACCAGAAGCTTTTGATAAGAAGATATGGTTCGGGTATCGACGACGTCGATGTAGCTGGGAATAGACATATCCTCTAGATACATTGCTGCCCCAGGGTGCATGGCAAAAACAATGCGCACTTCTTCTCGCTCAGACAGGTCACGCAGCTCCTGAGAGTTCAGCAGTGAAGACCAGCTGCGCGCGTAAAGGCTATCCTCAAAACCGTGTATTTTTACACGCGGCGCTCCGGTTATACCGGACTCTGCGGTGAGGTACTTGCGCCATGTTGGAGCAATAAGAACGGTATCTGCCTTGGAATTGCTGGACGCCTTCAAAAGAGCGTCGTGCCGCGGAAGACCACTTAGCAAGCCCTCCCGCTCCGAAAAAACATACCTACTATCCGGCGAAAATATTTCGCCGTACTCCTCCGGCATTGTCGCAACAAAAAGCCGGAAGTTTTTTCCATTGAACCAGCCTGACAGATCATTGAAAATCACGCCATGCTGCAGGAAAACCACCTTGAACCTAGCTAGGTCCTGAAAATTTTTCTTCTCCACCGGCCAACAAATAAACCGGTCAGCATGGGACGATACGAGAAACTCGGCATTCATCTGCGCTGCGATATGTTCATCCGATCCATAGGCGAGCATCCGAAAGCCCTCCCCTTGAAGTCGGGGCCAATCTGCCGAACTTTCAGACAAAACAAACCAGGCATTGCTGCTGCGCCCAGTCGCCATCATGTGGCGGTAGAGATGTTCGGCGTTGTCGTCAGCCTTATCAGGGCGATCGATCATCACGATCGCCCCTTGGTAGTCGTGCCGCCTGTCTTTTACATACTGTCGCAGCCGCAAGGTATCTTCTGACAGGTCTTTCGGAGGATTCATCTGTAGAGAATTTCGCAGCTCCAACCAGGTTGCGGTCTCACCCAGCTGCTTGCTCCCGCGACGAATACGGCAAGGTATATCGTAGAGATGGAAAGCTACCTCGTCCCCATCCTCCAGCGCTATCCAAAAAAAATGCTGACGGAAATATGTCCGATCCAGGAAGGTCGACATGCGCCGGCTTGGATATACGCTAGATACCTCCCGTCCGTTCACCTCTATACGCAAATCCAACAACTCATCTCCGCCGGAGAAATAGCTGAACTGCGCAAGGCCAGCCTGCAGATCCATCTGAGACAGGTAAACGGCGGGTTGAGTGCGGCGTTGCTTCTTGTAGAGATGCAGAAGCGCCACCTTGTGTTCCTCGGTGCAACCTGCGAGGCCAAATTCCTCGATCACGTCGGAATCTATATATCCAATAACTTCTTCTATCAGCTTCACGAACTTTGATCGTTCGGAATTCGTCAAGATATCTGCGCGTTCGGCATGATCCACCAGATACCGATGTTTCCACATCACCTCATAAAGGCAGGTGCGCTGGATGTACTTAGGTACGGACCCAAGCTTCTCTTTAGCGCCTTTAATAAGATCCAAGGCACCATATTCTATCTGGTCCAGATACCACTTAGGATTGTCCTTGGCCGTGTCGATTAGCGAACTTTGGTCAGCGCGCTTGCGATAATAGTACTTGGCCTTTGGAACAAAGCTCACGGTCCGCGAGGGAGCGGCGACGAAGAGCCGGTTAATCAGATGGGCGTCCTCGAAACCCGGCACCACCCTGCCGTCAAAACGAATGCCATGCTTTTCGAGCGTCGGACGATGCAACCAAACGGTTGCCCCCGATAGGTGCAGGTGCATGTCCAGCTCGTCGCTCGGCTTGCGGACGATCCCCGACCGGAACCGGTAGCGCAGCGGGTGGGTGTCGCTGAACTCGTCCCTGTCCTCGTGATAGAAGACCAGGTTCGAAATCACCGCCAGCAGCGGCAGCTCGTGCTCCTGACGCGTTTCCTTGAACATCGCCTTGAAGTAATCGACATCCAAGAAATCGTCGGAATCCGGGAAGGCGACCCATTCGCCCCGTGCGATTTCGAGCCCGGCATTGCGGGCCGCGCCGGCGCCGGCGTTCTCCTGGTGAATGTATTTCAGATGCTGGGGATAGCGGGTCATCCAGTCCCGTACGATCGCCGCCGTGCCGTCGGTGGAGCCGTCATCCACGACGATGACCTCGAACCAGTGCAGGGCCGAGCTTTGGCCGAAGATGCTGGCCAGCAGGCGGTCGATGTATTTCTCCGAGTTGTAGGCTGCGACGATCAGCGAAAGATGGAGCGTGCCGGGCGCCCTCTTGATGGGAGCCAACTGCCCGGCGGACTTCGAAGACGTCCCCTTGGGCAAGAAGGTCCTGATGGCTGCTTTGACTCGCTTCAGTTTTTTCATTGGACCTTGCCGATTGCTCCAGAGGACAACCCTAGGATGCGCTCGCGCCCTATGGTTTGGCCGAGGTCCATAGCTGCTTGGCCCCTTATTTTCAAGCTGGAGGCCCTGATCCCGGGTTCTGCTTCCGGAATGACGGCAAGCGTGCTGATCACCCCGTTGCGGAGCCTTCCGCCTCGAACGCCGCGACGGCGCGGGCGAGGCGGCGCTCGCTCTGGCGGATCATCGGGGTGTAGCGCCGGTTGGAGAAACCGAAGACGGTGGAGGCGTGGCTGTCGTCATGGCCCACCAGAAAGGGCAGGGTCGTCACCACGCGCAGACCCGGCATCCGACCCAGCCAGAGGTCGACCGTGTCGGTGTCGGCCTCCGGGCCCCGCCGCGGCCATTCGGCGAGGCGTTGCAGCGCGCGCGGGCCGTAGATGTTGAAGACCATACCGATCGTGACGTCGAGATGGACGAATGTGAGATCCCCACGGCGCGCCACGTGGTGAATCCGTGCCTCTGGCGAGAAATCGGTGAGCAGGCCGGAGAACACGTCCCATTCCGCTCCGGCGAGATAGGCCTCGATCCGCCCGAGCCGCGCCTCGAAATCCTCGGAAGGCACGAGGTCGTCCTCGCACACCGTCAGCGGCGCGGCCCGCCGCTGCTGCGCCGCTCGGGCGATCAGCGCGTGGCTATGTCCGGCCGCCTGCCAGGACGGGCTCAGGCGGACACCGTCGAAGACCTCGAAACCCGGCAGGGCGAGACGAGTGAAATGCGCGCGGCGCGCTGCCGCCTCCGGCAGGCTCAGGCAGAGCCGCGCCCCCGGCTGCAGACCCGAAAGCGCTGGAAACCAGCCGGGCTCCAGCGCCTTCGGCAGCAGCGCGCCCGCCGCGACCAGCCAGCGTGCCAGCCCTCCCTGCAAGCCGGGATGACCCGGTGGTGGCAGGATGAAGACCCGGCTCGGGGGCACCCCCGCGGCCAGCAGGGCACCATGCCACGCCGCATCCGGCACCAGCACGGCGGCGCAGCGCGCCAGGCCGAGCAGGGTCTCGGTGTCGTCATCGGCGGCCAGCGGGCGGTGAAACAGCACGACGTCCCCCGGCGCCGGCGATCCCGGCCCGGGATCGACATGCAGCGTCGCGCCGCCGGCGGGACGCGCCTGCATCGCGTCCGCGCCCAGAAGCGCGGTGAGCGCGGCGCGCAGTTCGGCCGGCACGCCCTCCGCGAGGTTCAACGGTAGAGCCAGAGGCGGCGTGCCATCGCCCATGCCGGCCCGCTTGGGGTGCGACAGCCGGACCATCGCGCCGGACAGGCCCTCGCGCGCCAGCAGCCTGCGCAGCCGTACGAAAAGATCGGCGATGCGCTTCACCCCTGACGCTCCCACTCGGCCGGCTCCGGAAAGGCCGTCTCGAGAAAGCCGCGCACGCCCTCGTGCCAGTCGGGGCTCGGCGGTTCGGTGCCGCCCTCGTTGATGCAGATGGTCTGCACGCCCGGCTGCAGCGCGTGGCGCAGGCGGTTGCGCCAGCGGATGTCGAAGGGCGTGATCAGCGACAGCGCGATCGGCATGATGCGCGCGCGGCCGGTGTTCAGGGCGTAGTGGTGATACAGAAACGAGGTCGGGCTCAGATCGGTGGAGGCCCGGAACCGGTTCTGCCGCATCCGGTGATAGGCCTGCGGCCAGCGCGCCTCGATCTCGGCCAGCACGTCGCGGCGCAGCGCGAAGGCGGTATGCTCGTGCAGCCGCGTGGCACTGGTACCGAAGGCCTCGAACAGCAGCGCCGCGCCGTTGCGCGCCGCGTTCAGATAATCGGGATCCTCCTCCCGGACCGGTCCCGAGACCATGCCGCCCGGCTCGAGAAAGGCGTGGGAGGCGCCGTTCTCGTCGAAAAAGAAGGATTTCTGCAGCGGCGCCGCGACGAAGAAATCGTCGTTGAGATAGACGAAACGCTCCGACAGGCCCGGAATGAGATGCAGGTGGCTCTCGATCGCGTGCGAGGAGAAGGTCGGGAGGTATTCGGGGGCGATCACCTCCTCGTGGCGGACCCAACGGATCCTCGGATGATCCGGCAACAGCCAATCGGGTCGGTCGCAATTGCTCAGGATGTGGATGCGGCGCACCCAGGGCATGTTGCGGGCGACCGAGCGCAGCGAGTATTTCAGCTCGTCCACGGAGTGGAAGCGGGCGAGCGAAACCGCGTCACCGCTGACCGCCTCGGCCTCGTGGCGCCGGTTCAGGGCGGCGTCACGGTGCTTGGCAAAGAGCGCGGCCCAGGCCGGATCCGCGTGGTTCACCCAAGTATAGACGAGGTCGACGGGCTGGAGCTCGGATTGCTGTTTCAGGGTCGGACCGGGCAGGATCCGCGACAGAGGATACAATCCCGGCCGTGCCAGAAGGTCTTCGTAGAGCGCCCGCGAGACGTCGTTGGCCTTGTTGTTCGACACCCAGACCCCGTCGCGACGCAGCGCGTAGCACTCGATGGTGAGCACCGGATATCCGTCGGGGCCAGCCTCCGAGGCGCCGATCGGAACCTCCGACGGGGCGAAGGTCAGCTGCCGGGCGGCGAGGGCTCGGGATTGTCCGGCGGGATCCTCGGTGTCGAACTCCAGGCCGTCGGCCCCGAACCGGGCCGCGGGCGCCGCCCGGCCCAGCATCCGCAGCGCGACGACGAGATCGGTATCCGCCAGACCGATCGTCACGGCGCGCCCGTTTTGCGACAGCAGCAGCACCCCCATCCGCGCCGACAGCGCTTCCGCCAGCTGCCGCGGGTCGAAGTCGCCGGCCTCCGCCAGCTTCGGCAGCGGAGCGGCGGCCAGCTGGGAAGCTGCGCGCCGCAGGCTGGCCCGCCGTCGCGCCCGGCCATGCAGGACGAAGCGCGCCGCCTCGGTGAAGAGCCGCGGATACATCAGCCCGGCACGGGCATAGTCCAAGCAGGTCCGGATCGCGCTGCGCGACTGGGTCCGGAACGAGCGCGGAGACGTAGGCACGGCAAGAACTCCCTCGGATCCGGGCCGGTCTCTCGCCGGCGGCCGGCCGCATTCCATCTCGGCTACCCGGATCGCGTTCGAAAGCCAAGACGGGAGCGCAGGCGGCCCGTGGCCGGTGTCAGATCCGTCCCGCCAGGACCGCGGCCATCACGGCCAGCGTCTCGATCCGGCCCTGCCGCCTGAAACCGAGCGCGCGGAAACGGCGCAGGCGCGACAGCCGCCCCCGGCGGGGCAGCCCGGACCACTGGTCGAGGATGTCCCGCGAGGCGGGGGTCAGCATTTCCCTCACCTCGCCCAGGGCGAGGAGGTTGCGCCGGTTCCAGTCCCGGAACGTGCCGTCGACCAGCCATCGCAGCCGCTTGATCCGGGCCTGCAGACCGCGCTGCGCGCCGACCGTGTTCTGGCCATGCTGGCGGTACAGCAGCACCGCCTCGTCGTCATGCAGGATGCGTGCACCCGCGCCGCTCAGCAGGAGGTAGATCCACCAGTCGTGATGCGGCACCGCGCGCGGTCCGGCGCTGGCGACCAGCCGCAGCGCCGCGGCGTTGAGGGTCAGCGTATGGCCCGACAGGATGTTCTGCAGCAGCGCATTGGGAAAGCCGGGCGGGCGGGTCCAGCGGCGCGAGATCGCGCCGCGCGCCAGATTATCGTCGCAAAACACGTAGCGCGCCGCCCAGGCCGCCGGCCGGTCGCCTTGCATCCGCAGCGCCGCGACCGCCCGCGAAAGCCGCTGGGGCAGCCAGACATCGTCCTGATCGCACAGCGCGGTCAGCCCGACCGGCAGCTCCGGATGGCACAGCAGCGACAGGAAATTCGCCGCGCTGCCCGCACCCGGCCCCGAGACGATCCGTGCGACCCGGCCGGGATGCCGGGCGGCGAAATCCTCGAGACAGGCCAGAGTCCCGTCTTGAGAGCCGTCATCGCTGACCCACAGGGACCAGTTCTCGTGCTCCTGCTCCAGCAGCGACTGCAGCTGCTCGGGCAGCCAGGGCATGCCGTTGCGGGTGCACAGGAGGATGGTGACGTGGTCTTCGGGCATCTGCTCCCAATGGCCGCACCCGGACAAGACGGGCGGGCTTCCTGCGCGGCGATGCCGATGCGGCTAGCCCGGCCGGAGCAAAAAGCCAATACGGCAACAACTGTCGGTGAAGATCCGCCGACCCCCGCAGGTGACGCCGGGTCGACATACAAATTCCCCATTTCCCGATGAAAGAGGTGGCTGCTCCGCATGTCCGGGAGCGTCATTCAGTTTACGACCACGGAGATCCGCCTTGGCCACGCATGGAACCGCGGAGCAGTTCGCAGAATACCTCAGATCCGGCTATCACCGTGAAGCCGGCCAGACGCCCTACTTCTTCAGCGCGGACGATGCCCGCCTCATCACCGTTGATCTGAGCGGGCTCGATGCCGGCGGCAAGGTCCTCGCGCGGCGGGCGATGTCGGCCTGGGAAAGCGCCGTGGACGTCTCGTTTCAGGAGACCTCCGGCCGCGCCAAGCTGAGCTTCATCGACAACGCGTCCGGCGCCTGGGCCCAGACCGAGTACTGGTCCGACGGCACGGTCAACAAGGCGGTGGTCAATGTCAGCGCCGACTGGGTCGCGCGCTACGGCACCTCGGTCGACAGCTACAGCTACCGCACCTACCTGCACGAGATCGGCCATGTGCTGGGCCTCGGCCACACCGCCAATTACGGCGACGAGGCGTCTGCCCATGACGCGCATTACGACAATGACAGCTGGCAGATGTCGGTGATGTCCTATCTCGGCCAGGACCAGAACCCCAACGTCTCGGCCAGCCGGGCGGTGAACGTCACCCCGATGGAGGCCGATCTGATCGCGCTGCGGGCGCTCTACGGCGCCAGCGAGAAGGGCAGCACGGCGGGCAACACGGTCTGGGGGCGGAACTCCAACCTCGACACCCCGCTGGGCGAGATGTTCCGCGCCATGGAGCAGAGCAACGCCGAGAGCTACAAGGGCGACGAGGGCTTCACCTTCTACCTCGAGGACGAGGGCGGGCGGGACCTGATCGATTTCGCCCATGACACTCGCGGCCAGAGTGTCGACCTGCGCGGCGGCCGGGCCTCCAGCCTGCTGGGCGAGGTCGAGAACATGCTGATCGCCCGCGACACGGTGATCGAGCAGTACCGGGCCGGCAGCGGCCACGACAAGGTCTCCGGCAATGGCGCCAACAACAAGATCTGGGGCAATGAAGGCGACGACAAGCTGATCGGCCGCGGCGGCAACGACCGGCTCCTTGGGCAGCAAGGCGACGACCACCTGCGCGGTGGCGGCGGCAAGGACCGGCTGTTCGGCGGCGGCGGCGACGACGTGCTCAAGGGCGGCAGCCACAACGACCTGCTCAAGGGGCATTCGGGCGCGGACCGGCTCTACGGGCAGAACGGCAGGGACACCCTCAAGGGCGGCGGCGGCAACGACCTGCTCAAGGGCGGCAACAAGCAAGACACGCTCAAGGGCGGCAGCGGCGACGACCAGCTCGAGGGGCAATCGCATCGCGACCGGCTTTACGGGCAGAAAGGCGATGACCGGCTGTTCGGCGGCAAGGGCAATGACAGGCTGGATGGCGGGCAGGGCAACGACCTGCTCGCGGGTGGCGAGCATTCCGACCTGATGACCGGCGGCTGGGGCGCCGACCGTTTCGTCTTCGACGCCGGCGAGGACCGGATCACCGATCACGCCACCGGTGTGGATCGCATCCAGTTCGACCTGTCGGAGATCGCCGGGGCGGAGAACATGAGCCTGCAGGACCTGCGCGAGCTCGCCCGCGAGGTCGATGGCGATGTCGCGTTCGATTTCGGATCGGGCAACCGCCTCTTGGTCGAGAACCAGACCCTGGCCGGCGTGACCTCCGACCTCGACATCATCTGATCCGGCGCGCCGGCCCGGGGTGCTCCCCGGGCCGGTCCCGCCTCTCTTGAGACGCATTCGACCCGAAACCGGGACAAACGCCTCACCGGCGGCCCGAAGCGGGCCACCGGGCGACAACGCCGCCTGGCATTCCTGCGCGCGATCCAAGGCGCGGAGGGGCCATGGCCCGGCTGACTTTCGTGACGCATGCCCGCAGCGCCGGTGACGCGGCGCACCCCCGCATCACCGACCTGGCCCTCGGCCCCAACGGCACCACGCTCTTCGCGGTCACCGCGGCTGGCGGCGATCTCTCGGCCTGGGAGACCGGCGGCGGCCTGTCGCGGATCCACGCCCGCACCCTCCCGGGCAGCGCCGGAGCCGGCCCGCCCCCCGAGGTCGCGCCGGTCGATCTCGGCGGAAAGACCGCGCTGATCGCGACCGGAACCGGCGCGCCGCGGCTGCACGACCTGCAGGAGAATGGCGGCATCGGGTCGGGCAAGGCCCGACCGGTCGGCTGGGGCGCGGCAGCGCTCGCCGATCTCGAGGCGGTGACGCTCCCCGATGGCAGCGTCACGGTCTATGGCGGCCTCGTGACCCGCGCGGGCCTCGCCGCGATGCGGCTGTCGGAGAGCGGCGCGCTGCTTTCCTCGACCGTCACGCCGGACGGCCCGGCGGCGCGGCTCGGGGCCGTCACCGCTCTCGCCGCCGCCGAGATCGGCGGGCGCGACTTCCTCTTCGCCGCCTCGGGCGGGGCGGAGACCGGTCTCACCGCGCTTCAGATCGGCGCCGGCGGCGCGCTCACCCCCCGATCGGTACTCGCGCCCGAGGACGGGCTGTGGGTCTCGGCACCGACGGCGCTGGCGCGGCTGGCGCTGGGACAGGCGGAGTATCTCGTGCTCGGCGCGGCGGGCAGCGGCTCGCTGAGCGTGGTGCGGGTCGGGGCCGGCGGCGCGCTGTCGGTCACGGACCACCTGATCGACGATCTGGACAGCCGCTTCGGCGGCGTCACCGCGCTCGCGACGGTGAGCCATCGCGGCCGCGGCTTCGTCGTCTCGGGCGGCGCCGATGACGGGATCTCGGTGCATGAGCTGCTGCCGGGGGGACGGCTGGTGGCGCTGGCGCATCTGGCCGACAGCCGCGCGGCGGCGCTCGCCAACGTCTCGGCCATCGCCGCGCGCGCGGCGGGGGACGGGCTCGACATTTTCGTGGCCTCCGCCAGCGAGCCGGGCCTGACCCGGCTCGCGCTGGACCTGCGCGGCGGGCTCCGCCGCTCCGGCGGGCCCGGCGATGACCGGGTCTCGGGCGGCGGCGGCGACGACGTGCTGCGCGATGGCGGCGGCTCCGATACGCTCAGCGGTGGCGGCGGGACCGACCTCTTCGTCCTGGATGCCGATGGCCGCCCCGACACGATCACCGATTTCGACCCTGAACGGGACCGTCTCGACCTCTCCGCCTGGGCGATGCTGCGCGACATCTCGCAGCTCGTCATGCGGCGCGAAGGGGTGGGTGTGTGGCTCGAATACGGGGCGGAACGCCTGTTGCTGCGCGGCGCGGATGGCCGGGCGCCCGATCTCGCCGCGCTGCGCTCAGCCGATCTGATCGGCGGCACCCACCTGCCGGTCCGGCCGGCAGAGGGGCATGCCGCGCCGCCGCCGCAGGCGCCGCTCGTCGCGCCGAACCCGGTCACCGGGACGGCGGCTGCGCGTTGGGCCGAGACCCAGGCCCGCGCCGCCGCCCGCGCCGCGCGCGACGCCTGGGAGGAGGCCGAGGCCGCGCGCGAGGCGGCGCAGGATCCGCCCGGCCGCCTGCCCGCGCCCTCCACACCCTCCGTGCCGGAAGAGCCCCCTCCGAGCGTACCGGTTCCGCCCGCCACACCCGTTCCGCCGCCACCGGCCGATGCGGGAGCGGGGCAGGGCACGCCCACATCCGGGAAGGCTGACGACCCGCCCGCCGCGGTGAGTGATGACGACGTCCTCTATGGCACCGCCCTCGGTAACCGTCTCCATGGCGGTGCCGGCGCCGATCGCCTCTATGGCGGCGACGGCAACGACTGGCTCTATGGCGGCACCGGCGCGGACCGGCTTGATGGTGGCGCGGATGACGACCGGCTGCTGGGCGGGCCGGATGATGACCGGCTGCTCGGCCGCGCCGGCAAGGACCGGCTCGAAGGCCAGAACGGCAATGACTGGCTCGGTGGCGGCAGCGGCGACGATCGGCTCTATGGCGGCAAGGGGCATGACGATCTCAACGGCGGAAAGGGCCGCGACAGGCTCAATGGCGGCAAGGGGCGCGATGATCTCGACGCAGGCAAGGGGTCCGACAGGCTCGACGGCGGCGGGCATGACGATGTGCTGCTGGGCGGGCGCGGCGACGACCGGCTGCTCGGCCGTTCGGGCAGGGACCGTCTCGAAGGGCAGCGCAACGACGACTGGCTTGGCGGTGGTAGCGGCAACGACCGGCTCTATGGTGGCAAGGGGCGCGACGATCTCAACGGCGGAAAGGGCCATGACAGGCTCCATGGCGGCACCGGGCGTGACGATCTCGACGGCGGCAAGGGACGCGACAGGCTCGATGGCGGCGCCCATGACGACCGGCTGCATGGCGGGGCGGGGGCGGATGTCTTCGTCTTCAACGGCGGCCGCGATCGGATCGACGATTTCAGCCCGGCGCAGGGCGACCGGCTGCTTCTCGACGACGGGCTATGGCGGGGCGACCTGCGGCCCGACGAAGTGATCCGCCGCTTCGCCGATCGCCGCGACGGCGGCGTCAGTCTCGATTTCGGCGATGGGGACCGGCTCTGGATCGAGGATCTCTCCCGGCCCTCGGCCCTGTCGGGCCTAGTTGACATCGGCTGAGCCTCTTTGGGAAATGCGCCGCGCGCCGCCGCTCTCGCCTGTGGCGGGAGGATCTGCTAGCAGGACGGGCATGGCCCGGCAGAGAGGGCGCAGATTGCCCCGGCAGGCAGGCGTCGCCGCCGCTTGCCGATGCCAGATCAGAAGGTTTCCCGCATGGCCCAATCTCCGCGTCCCTCCTCAGATCTTCAAGGATCCCAGACGGCCGGGGACGAGGCCGCCGAGACGCATCTGCGCCCGGTGGAGGCGCCCGCGCAGGCCGACGCCGAAGAAGAGGTCAAGGCGCCCCCGGGCAAGACCCGCCGCGAACTGCGCCGCGAGATCCGAGAGGCGAAGCGCGAGGCGGAACTGGCGCGGCAGCAATCCGGGTCTGTCGTGGTGCGGCCGATGGCGCGCCCGGCGCGGATGCGCAACCGGCATTGGGGCCTGATGATCTCGTTCCTGCTGCTGGTCTGCCTGCCGGCAGCCGTGGCGAGCTGGTATCTCTATACCCGCGCTGCCGATCAGTATGCCTCGACGCTCGGCTTCACGGTGCGCAGCGAAGACATCACCAGCGCCAGCGACATTCTCGGCGGGCTGGGGGCGAGCTTCGGTGGCGGCGGATCGCATGATTCCGACATCCTCTACGAGTTCGTCCGCAGCCAGGAGATCGTGCGCCGCGTCGACGACCGGCTCGACCTGCGGGCGCTCTGGTCCCGTCATCACGAGACAGATCCGCTGCTGGCCTTCGATCCCTCGGGATCGATCGAGGACCTGACCGATTACTGGCAGCGGATGCTCAACATCTCCTACGACACCAGCTCCGGGCTGATGGAGCTGCGCGCGCTGGCCTTCACGCCGGAGGAAGCGCAGCAGATCACCACCGCGATCTATGACGAGAGCCTCGGCATGATCAACGCGCTCTCGGCCGTCGCCCGCGAGGACGCGACCCGCTACGCGCGGGCCGATCTCGACCAGGCGCTCGAGCGGCTCAAGCAGGCGCGCGAGGCGCTGACGGCATTTCGACTGCGCAACCAGATCGTCGACCCCACCGCCGACATCCAGGGCCAGATGGGGCTTCTCAACACGCTGCAGGCGCAGCTCGCCTCGGCACTGATCGAGGTCGATCTGCTGGCCGACGGCACCAGCGAAAGCGACCCGCGCCTGGCGCAGGCGCGTCGGCGGATCGACGTGATCCGCGCCCGTATCGAGGAAGAGCGCAAGAAGTTCGGCGGTGCCGGCGAGGCCGATGGCACCGCGAACTACGTCACCACCATCTCCGAATTCGAGCGGCTCAGCGTCGATCGCGAATTCGCCGAACGCGCCTACACAGCCGCGCTCTCGGCCTATGATGGCGCGCTGGCCGAGGCCGACCGCCAGAGCCGCTATCTCGCCAGCTATATCCGTCCGACCCTGGCCGAGATCCCGGAATATCCGCAGCGCGCGCTGATGATCGCGGTCGTGGCGCTGTTCAGCTTCCTGGTCTGGGCGATCGGCAGCCTGGTCTATTACTCGCTGCGCGACCGCCGCTGAGGAGAGGTCGCGGTGATCCGTCTCGAGAACCTGACCAAGAGCTTCCCGACCCCCTGGGGCCGCAAGACCGTGATCAACAATTGCAGCTTCACCTTTCCCAGCGGGGTCTCGGTGGCGCTTCTGGCTCGCAACGGTGCCGGAAAATCGACCCTGATGGGGATGATCGGCGGCACCATCCTTCCGACCTCAGGCCGGATCGTGAAGACCGGCACCGTCTCCTGGCCGGTCGGGTTTCGTGGCAGCTTCCACAAGGAAATGACCGGCGCCCAGAACGTCCGCTTCGTAGCGCGCATCTATGGCGTCGACACCGAGGAGCTGGTCGGTTTCGTCGAGGATTTCGCCGAGCTCGGGGCGCATTTCCACGCGCCGGTACGCTCCTACTCCTCGGGCATGATCTCCCGTATGGCCTTCGGCGTCTCGATCGGCATTCCCTTCGACACCTATCTCGTCGACGAGGTGACGGCGGTCGGCGACGCCAATTTCAAGCGCAAGAGCCGGATGGTCTTCCTTGAGAGAATGAAGAGCGCCGGCGCCCTGGTGGTGACCCATTCGATGGGCCAGGTCCGCAAGATGTGCCAAGCGGGGGCGGTGCTGGAAAACGGCAAGATCCGCTATTACGAGGACATCGAGGAGGCGATCGCCCGACACCAACGGAACATGGGCTCGGCCGAGGAGGATTGAGCCCGGCCCGCCGCCGCGCAGCGAATGGCCGCGCCTCAGAGCGGCGGTCGCGCGGTCTCGGCCGACCGGATCAGCAAGGCGCGGTTCTCCTCGGCATAGCGCGCCTCTAGCGCGGCCTTGTCTTCCGTCGTGAGCAGCTTCGGCCGGGGATAGTCCTGGTTGGAGAACTTGTCCTGCAGGAACCTGCGGAACAGCTTGCGCTCCGGGCCCTGCAGAACGGGATTGATGTGTCGCGCCAGTTCCAGCCCGCGATCCCCGATGCTGGGGTTTCGGACCGGGTTGTAGTCGAAATCCCCGAACGGCGTCAGATCCGCCGCGGTGGCAGCGCTCAGGAAGTTCCGCAGATACGCCGACTGACCCTCGGCGATATCCGCGTCGAAGGAGCGGATCACGACGTTCTCGGTGCCAAACAGCTGGCACAGGGTCTCGTAGAGCGGCACCCAGGACAGGCGGTCGAGATCGACATCGGCCATGAACTCCTTGAAGTCATGCCATTTGCCCTGATGGATCGTCTGCAGATAGTAGCTTTCGATGAAGGAAGCTTGGTTGCGGATGTAGTAGATCACCCTTTGGGGGCGATCCGGCAGAGCCTGCTTCAATGCGGCCCCACGCGCTGCCGCTTCGGGATAGAGCCCGACCCCGTCCTTGCGCAGCGGTCCGCCAAGGGAGTTCTCGTGCGACAGCACGAAATACGGCATGCCGTCCCTGGCCGTGGTCTCGATATTGCGGCGCAGGGTCCCGGCCCCGGCCTTGAGCGTCGCCGCGGCACCCCAGCCGATCAGCTTGTCGCCGTCGCCGCGCGGCATCGGGAAGATGCCGGCCTTGAAACAGGCCTCGCCCCTGTCGCGCAGATATTTCTGAACCAGGGAGGTCCCGGTCTTGTGCGCGCCCAGGTGCAGGACGATCGAACGGAACTCCATGGGACGCTCCTCGCCGGAAGGCTGGAGGTCCGGCCGGGTCGTCGCGGCCTTCCGCGTCTTGCGGGTCAGGGCTCCCTGGAGGTAGGCGCGGATGTTTCCCATTCGGCTGGCCCCGGGAATCTCGATTTGAGAAAGCTCTGCACCGCCTCGTGCCAGTCGGCGCCCGGCGTCTCGGCGCCACCCTCGTTGAAGCATAGGAAGCTGTATTCCCCCGTGCTGGCCTGAAACAGCCTTTTTTGCCACATCAGTGCGTTGGACTTGATCAGCAGGCTTTCTCTCGGGCTGTCCACCGCCCGGCCGGTGCCGAGAGCGTAGTGGTGATAGAGAAAGCTCGTGATGTTGAGGTCGCTGGTCTGGCGGAACCGGTTGGGACGGAAAGCCTCGATGGGGGCGCGGAATCGCTCCTCGATCTCCTCGAGCACCGGGCGCAGCAGCGCGTAGGGCACGTGCTGGTGCAGCCGGGTCGGCGCGAACCCCAGCGCCTCGCGGATTGCCGTCGCGCCGTTGCGGGCGGCATTGAGATAGTCGGGATCACCGGCGCGAAGCGGGCCGGACACCATGCCGTAGCCCTCGAGCCGGGTGCAGGACATTCCGGTTCCGGTGAAGAAGTCCCCCTTGGTCATCTCCTGGGTGATGACGAAATCGTCGTTCAGGTAGATGAACCGCTCCGCCAGACCGGGAATCCGGTGCAGGTAGGATTCGATCACGTGCGAATTGAAGGTGGGGAGGTACTCGGCCGGGATCACCTCCTCGTGCCGGACCCATGTCACCTTTGGATGGTCGGTGCGCAGCCAGGCCGGCGGGGTGCAATTCGAGAAGACGAAGATCCGCCGCAGCCACGGGGTGTTCGCCTCCAGCGAACGCAGGGAATAGCGCAGCTCGTCATTGTTGTGAAAGCGGGTGAGAGCGTCGGCGTCATCGGCCTGCGCCGCCGCGGGCGAGGACTTGCCACGCGACGTCCATTCGGCATGCATCGCCTTCCAGTCCGGATCCGCGTGGTTGACCCAGGTATAGACCGCGTCGATCTCGAAATCTTCCGTCCGGTCGGACAGCACAGGCGCGCCGAGGATGTCGATGGCGCGGAGATGACCCGGCCGATCCAGCGCCTCGCCGTAATAGCCCCGCATGATGGTGTTGGCGTCGTTGGCCGAGAGCCATTTGGCCGGCCCCACGGGCGCATAGCCTTCGACCTGGACTCGCCGCGTGCCCATGCGGCGGTTGCTGAAGGTGATCTCGGCGATCTTGCAAGTCTGGATGGCCTGCTTCACCTGCGGCGCGCCGAGGCTGGTCGCCAGACCGTCCAGCGACAGCTGCGCCCCCGGCACGCGCAGGGCCAGGAACAGCACCGCGCTCAGCAGGTCCACATCCGCGACGCCGATGCGCAGCAGCCGCGGGCTGCGCGACAGCTCTAGCACGCCCATCTGAGCGGTCATCTCGTCGAGCAGCTCGTCGAAATTCTCGGGCGGCCGCTGCGCCGGCACCCGGGCCGGGGCCCGTTCGCTGGCACGCACCGCGCCCTCGAACTTGCGCATGCTCCGGCCGGAATGACGGCGCACCCCTTCCACCACCTTGCCGGGGTGGGTGACCAGAGCCACCAGCAGATCCCTGTAGCGCAGGCCGAGCTTGTCTCCGAGCTGCGACACGCGGCTCAGTCCGACACGTACGTTGGAAAGCAAGTGGGACGTCCTTGTGCAGTGAAGACGGGCATCGGCGCCGCTGCCAGGCTGCCGCAGCGGGAGGGACAGCTATACGAGACTTCGGTCTCTATCAAGCAAGGGCCCGGACGAGGAAGCATGACCTGTCAGTCCGTCAGCACGAGCTGGTGGTACCGGCGCAGGAACACCAGTCCGAGCAGGATCAGCATGCCCCCCAGACCGAAGCCGTAGGTGAAGGAGACGTAGCTCGCCTCGTAGCTGGGATAGAAGCCGCGGCGCATTTCTCCGACGACGTGCAGCACCGGGTTCCACCACAGAATGTCCTGCGCGGCCTGGGGCATGTCCTCGTAGAGAAAGAACACCCCGGAAGCGATGAAGAGCGGCCTGTTGACGATCCCCCAGAGGGTCTTCCAGACCGGGTACAGGCCGACGAGCAGGCAGTTCAGCAGCCCGACCCCGAGACCGAGCGTGCTCGCCATGGCGACGCTGACCAGGATCGGGCCGAGCGACAGCGAGGCGCGGGTGTCGCCGATGCTCAGGATCGCGGCGATGACGATGCAGAAGACAGTCAGCTCGGTCAGCAGCGTCAGGAAGAACCGGGCCAGCACCGTGTCCAGCCAGGTCAGCCGGGGATAGGACAGCAGCGCGCGCGAGAACCGCATCGCGTCTCCGGTCTTGGCGGCAATGTGGGTGTAGATGTTGAACGGCAGGAATCCGGTGGCGTAGAACAGGATGAAGCTGGTGCCGAGGGAGGGCGCCCGCAGGATCATGGAAAAGGCTAGCGACAGTATCGCGATCGCCGCGACCGGCTCCAGGACCGCCCAGACATAGCCCCCCGGCGAGCGACCATAGCGAGTGCTCATCTCGCGCAGCATCAGCGCGGCGATGGTCCGGAAGCTCTGGAATCGAGGCGGCTTCAGCCCCGGCAGCGTCTGGGTCATGGGGTGCGACAAACCATGATCGGGCGATTGCGACAAGCGTCCCGGCCCCCTGTCATTCGCGGTCGAGCGAGAGGGCGAAGATCCCGCTGCGGGCGCGCAGACGTGCCAGCTGCCAGCCCGTCGGGGTGACGTCGTAGCGCAGCTCGAGCGTCAGCCGGGTCACGCCGATCGGCTCGAGATAGCCGGGGCCCTGCTCGATCTGGTAGCGCGCCTCGCAGACCACCTGGCCCGCCTCGCGGCTCTCCGAGATGGCCGCCAGCGCGCCGATGCGCCGCCCGTCATAGATCCGCAGCCCGTCGGGGCAGGCCTGCGCCTCGAGCAATTGCCCGAAGCCGCTCACCGGGTCGAGCACCGCGCCCGGAACCGCCGCCGCGTCGGTGAGCGCGGTGCGCTCGGCCGCGGGCGACAGCGCCACCTCGCGCAGCTGCCCCGCCTCGGTCCGCATCGAGACGTCGCGCGACTTGCGGGTGGAGCGGGTGCGGCCGGAATGCCGGGCGGTCGCGCCCTCTTTGACCGTGCGGCCCGAATAGGTGCCGTCGAAGACCCCGAAGGGCGTGCTGTCGAGCAGCAGCGACAGGTCGCGCGTTCCGGCCGCCAGCGTGTGGCCGAGACGGCCGAGATGATCGCCGCCGAGCGACACCGCGAAGCGGGTCTCGGCCTGCGCGGCGGGAGCGATGAGGAGCGCCAGCCCGAGGGCGGAGAACAGGCGCGGCAGCGTGATCGGCATGAAGGGGCGCTTTCGGAGGGGACCGGTCAGATCAGCCGGTCGCGGCGGTTGCGGCAGAAGCCGAGAAAGGCGCTGGCGGGGTCGCGCGGCGCCTCGGTCACCCAGTCGCGCCAGTCGCGCTCGACGGCGGCGATGTCGGTGCCGGGCAGGATCTCGCGGGCTTCGTCGCGCACCGCGGCGGAGAGCGGCGGCAGCGCCGGGCGCTCGCTCTCGGGGGTGACGTTGCCGCGGTTGCGGAACACCACCATGTCGCTCTCGTCGTCATATTCGACGTGGTAGTCGGGCAGGTGGTCGGTGCGGCCCATCTCCTTCATGGTATGGCGGAACCGCTTGAGCTCGGAGCGCGCGCCGGTGCGCATCAAAAGCTTCTCGAGCGAGATCTGCCAGCGCGGTTGCGCGCCGCACAGCTTGCGCGCGATCTCATAGACCCGCCGCTCGATCGGCTTGCGCAGGCGGAAATAATCGCGGTGCAGCGTCAGCACCGACTTGCGGCGGATCGAGTTGTAGACCCATTCCGAGAGCTGGATCTCGGCATGCATGATCCGGCCGGTTTCCTCGTCGCCCTTGCGCACCACGGTGGCGCGCTCGACGAGGTGGAACCAGCCGCGCGCCTCCTCCTCGCTCAGCGCGATGTCGCCGCTGGCGCGGGTGGTGATGTTGGTCTTGATCACCGTGCCCATCAGCCGGTCGAGCGCCTCGCAGAAGGCGTCGTAATCCTTGCCGCCGGTGCCGCGGTTGACGAAGATCAGCAGGTCGCGCGGGTTGAAGCGCAGCACCCGGTCGACCTTTTCGCCGCGGTTGAGCTTGTTCATGATCTGGCTGACCGCGTAGATCAGGATGTCCTTGTCGTAGATCGTCGCCTGGCCCTTGGCCGAGGGGATGATCTCGACCCAGTTCGGCCCGTGCTCGTAGCGCCGGATCGACATGTCGGGCTTCTTCGACAGCGCGTAGAACGGGTGCTCCATCGACGGCACCAGATCCTTCAGAACCGCTTCCGCGACGTCGCAGATGCTGTAGTCGATCTGCGGGTGGCGTTCCGGCAGCAGGTGGTCGAACGAGGCGGTGAGCTCCTGCGCGGCCTGGGTCATGGCGATTTTCCTCGAGGCGCGGCGCGCGGTGTTCTGGGCCCGGATTCGTGGAATCGGGAACGTCAGGGGGCAGAAACCCCTGCACATTCGGGGTATCGGGGACGATCCGGGATTTCAACCCGTCATTTTCGGCTTCCCTTCGGGGAAACAGGAACATGATTTTCTTAGCCCAAACGGCCGGCTGCCGCGGGATACGCCCGGGATTCGGGGGATTCGGGGTATTCGGAACGTCGCTTCACAGCTTCTCTGGCATGTCAA
>NZ_CP139697.1:25000-51096 GCF_034371605.1 Limimaricola variabilis
TTCGTGGCTAAGTGGGAAAGCAGGTGGGACGACCAAAACAACCAGGAGGTTGGCTTAGAAGCAGCCATCCTTTAAAGATAGCGTAACAGCTCACTGGTCTAAATAAGTTGTCCTGCGGCGAAGATGTAACGGGGCTCAAGCCACGAGCCGAAGCTTAGGATGCACTTAGTGCATGGTAGCAGAGCGTAGTGTGACATAATCCCATGTCTCCTTACCGTCCTTCGGGTCGGCTTGGAGACGCGGGATTTTCTGTGAAGCCGGGCTGTGAGGCATCCGGTGGAGAGATCACTAGCGAGAATGATGACATGAGTAGCGACAAACAGGGTGAGAGACCCTGTCGCCGAAAGTCCAAGGGTTCCTGCTTAAAGTTAATCTGAGCAGGGTAAGCCGACCCCTAAGGCGAGGCCGAAAGGCGTAGTCGATGGGAACCAGGTTAATATTCCTGGGCCAGATGGAAGTGACGGATCGCGGACGTTGTTCACCCTTATCGGATTGGGTGGGCAGCCAGGCGGTCCCTGGAAATAGCTCCATCATGAGATCGTACCCTAAACCGACACAGGTGGACTGGTAGAGAATACCAAGGCGCTTGAGAGAACGATGTTGAAGGAACTCGGCAAAATACCTCCGTAAGTTCGCGAGAAGGAGGCCCGGTTTTTACGCAAGTAGAGGCCGGGGGCACAAACCAGGGGGTGGCGACTGTTTACTAAAAACACAGGGCTCTGCGAAGTCGCAAGACGACGTATAGGGTCTGACGCCTGCCCGGTGCCGGAAGGTTAAAAGGAGAGGTGCAAGCCTTGAATTGAAGCCCCGGTAAACGGCGGCCGTAACTATAACGGTCCTAAGGTAGCGAAATTCCTTGTCGGGTAAGTTCCGACCTGCACGAATGGCGTAACGACTTCCCCGCTGTCTCCAACATCGACTCAGCGAAATTGAATTGCCGGTCAAGATGCCGGCTTCCCGCGGTTAGACGGAAAGACCCCATGCACCTTTACTACAGCTTCACACTGGCATCAGGATTGCGATGTGCAGGATAGGTGGTAGGCTTTGAAGCGGGAACGCCAGTTCCCGTGGAGCCTCCCTTGAGATACCACCCTTCGCACTCTTGATGTCTAACCGCGGTCCGTCATCCGGATCCGGGACCCTGTGTGGCGGGTAGTTTGACTGGGGCGGTCGCCTCCCAAACAGTAACGGAGGCGCGCGAAGGTTGGCTCAGAACGGTCGGAAATCGTTCGTCGAGTGCAATGGCATAAGCCAGCCTGACTGCAAGACTGACACGTCGAGCAGAGTCGAAAGACGGCCATAGTGATCCGGTGGTCCCGAGTGGAAGGGCCATCGCTCAACGGATAAAAGGTACGCTGGGGATAACAGGCTGATACTGCCCAAGAGTCCATATCGACGGCAGTGTTTGGCACCTCGATGTCGGCTCATCTCATCCTGGGGCTGGAGCAGGTCCCAAGGGTATGGCTGTTCGCCATTTAAAGAGGTACGTGAGCTGGGTTTAGAACGTCGTGAGACAGTTCGGTCCCTATCTTCCGTGGGTGTAGGATACTTGAGAGGAGTTGCCCCTAGTACGAGAGGACCGGGGTGAACGATCCACTGGTGGACCAGTTGTCGTGCCAACGGCAGTGCTGGGTAGCTATGATCGGACAGGATAACCGCTGAAGGCATCTAAGCGGGAAGCCCCCCTCAAAACAAGGTATCCCTGAGGACCGTGGTAGACCACCACGTCGATAGGTCGGAGATGTAAGCGCAGCAATGCGTTCAGTTGACCGATACTAATGGTCCGATAGGCTTGATCCGATCCAGAAACAGCAAGGCTGGATCCGAAAGCATACACAATCAAGGAAATGTACGACGACCTGGAACACCGCTCCCCCCAATCGGGGCAGGGCGGCTGATATGGTGACCTCCCCCCAAGCGACGCGACAGGCCACACCGGCCTCGAGCAGCGCCCCGCGCGGCAGGCCACCGAAGATGTTCTTTTCTCGGTCTGGTGGCCATAGCACGAGCAAAACACCCGATCCCATTCCGAACTCGGCCGTTAAGTGCCGTTGCGCTGATGGTACTGCGTCTCAAGACGTGGGAGAGTAAGTCACCGCCAGACCTAGTAAAGAACATCCCACATTCTCTCTGACACGATGCCAGAACCGATCCGGCCTCAAGCAGCGCTCCGCGCAGCAGGCCAAACATCCTGTCGCGGGATGGAGCAGCCCGGTAGCTCGTCAGGCTCATAACCTGAAGGTCGCAGGTTCAAATCCTGCTCCCGCAACCAAATCAAACGCCCCGCAGCTCAAGCCGCGGGGCGTTTCGCTTTGGGAGACGCCATTCGCCGATTGCAGGGCGGATCTTCCCTTTCCCTTTTTCCTGAAACCTGGAAGCGCAGGCCTCAGCTCGCAGCCAACCGGCGCCGTGCCTCGGTGTTTTCGGGATCGAGGGACAGGATGCGGCGGAAGCTCTCCGCGGCTCCGGCGAGATCGCCCGTCCGCTCCTGCGCGCGGGCGTAGCCCATGAGAAACGAGGGCTTGTCGGGCAACAGCCGCGCGACCTCGGCATGGTGCGCCAGGCTGGCGGCGAAATCCTCGCGGTCATCGGCGATGCGGGCGAGCACGCGATGCGCGCCGGCATTGGCGGGGCCGGTCGCGACGACGGCGCGCAGCATCCGCTCGGCCTCGGCGATCTCGCCGGCGCGGTAGAGTGCCCGTCCCAGCGCATAGCGCGCGGCGTGATGATCCGGGCCGATCGACAGCGCCTCCCGCAGCGCGGCCATCGCCTCCTCACCGCGCCCTTCCTTGTCCAGGATCTGGCCCAGAACGAGGTAATCCTCGGGATCGCTGCGCAGTTGGATGGCGCGGCGGCGGGCCGCAATCGCGGCCTCCGCATCGCCCAGCTGGCGCGCGATGTCGCCGGCCAGGGCGTGCAGCGCGGCGTCGTCCCGGTGCCGGAGCAGGGCCTGGGACACGAGCGTTTCGGCCCCGGCCGGGTCGCCATGGCGCAGCAGCCGCCGCGCCTCGAGGCAGAGCGCCTCCGGTTGCGCCGGGCCCGCATCCTCCGGCGTTTCCAGAGCCGCGTCCATGTTGCGCTCATGGACGCGGATCGCCTCTTCGAGATCCTCGAAATAGGTCGCCTGCCCGGCTTCGAGGACGAGTCCGCTGCTGCAGTATTCGCGCAAGGTCCCGGGCGAATGCGAAACCATGACGAGCCCGGCATCCTGCAGCCGGCTGCGGAAATGCTCGAGGGACTTCTTGCGGAAGGCGGCATCGCCGACCGAGGTGATCTCGTCGACCAGATACCAGTCGAAGCCCAGCCCCATCGACAGGCCAAAGGCCAGACGGGCGCGCATCCCCGAGGAATAGCGGCGCACCGGCATGTCGATGAAGGCGCCCAACTCCGCGAACTCCGCGACGAAGCGGAGGAGGCGCGCGCCGTCGACGCCGTAGATGCGGCTGACGAACATGACGTTCTCGCGGCCGCTGACATCCAGCGCGAAACCGCCCGAGAAGCCCATCGGCCAGGACATCGTACCCCGATGGGTGACCGCGCCGCGATCGGGGGCGACGGTGCCCGAGATCATGCCGATCATCGTCGACTTCCCGGCCCCGTTGCGCCCCATCAGCGCGACCTTCTCGCCGGCCCGGAGGGTCAGGCTGAAGTCCCGCAGCAGCACCTTGGCGCCCCTTGGCGTCGGATAGTATTTCGTGACCCCCTCGAAGCGGATCATAGCTGCAGCTTGCCGCGCGCGTTGCGGTAGAAGATCGTCAGGACAGACCAGAGCAGCAGCAGGATCAGCCCCGCGGTCGCCATGATCCGGATCCGCTGCGGGTATTGCGCGGTCTGCGCCAGGGTGGGCGGAATGTGAACGGCGACGTAGCGCGCCTGTCGCCGGCTCTCGGCATGGGCGACGGCCAGATCGGCCAGCGCCTGCGCATAGGCCGCGTTCATCATCTCCTGATCCAGAAGCAGGCTCTGATATCGGCCGTAGATGTCGACATTGGCGGCCATGTCGCCCAGCGACAGGCTGGCCCGCTCGGCCTCGATCTGCGTGCGCAGCGCGTCGACCCGGTTGTCGAGATCCTGCTTGCGCGGGTCGCGGCCGGTGGAGAGCAAGGCGAGCTGCTCGCGCGAGACCAGCGCCTCTGCAAGCTGGGTCTGCAGCGCGGCCAGCACCCCGCTGCTGGCCTGCACGCCGAGATCGGGGCTGACGATCTGGTGGGCGCGGCGGAAGCCGGTGAGTTCCTCGAGCACCCGTTGCACGCCGGCACGGGCCTCGACGACGAGCTCGTTGCTGAGCCGGATGTTGTCTGCGCGGGCCTGGTTGGACAGCTGGTTGATGAGGTCGCTGCTGGCAGAAAGGATCTCGCGCGCCAGAAGCTGCGCCTCCTCGGGGTCGAAGGCCCTGACATGCAGGTGAAGGATGCCGTCGCGGGCCTCCGAGGAAACCCGCACCATGCGCCGCCAATAGGCCAGCAGCTCCTCGGTCGAGGCCTGCGCCGGCAGCGAGAGCAGGACGTCGTCTCCCCGTTGCGCGAAGATCGCGCGAAGATCGGCCCGGCCCTCGAGCCGATCCACCATCGCCTGGCTGCGGATATAGTCCCTGAGGATGTCGAGATCCTGGGCCGAGCCGCTGCTGCTCACGGTGTTGAGGATGCCGAGGAAGTTCTGCGCGGCGGCACCGCTGCCCTGCTGCGACCGGATCGAGAAGCTCGCGCGCGAGCCGTACTGGTCCTGCGCGACCCCGTAGAGATAGCCGCCGATGAGCGCGAGCGGCAACGCGACCACGAGCAGAAACATGACGATGCTGGCGCGAAGCGGCCTGTGGCGCGAAACTGTTGTCATGAAGCTCACAAGATTGCGCGGTCCGACTTCAATTCGACACTTTCGGCTGCAGCCATGCAACCTTGATGTGAGCAGCGGCCAATGCGGGGTAGCCATCCTGTGACACAGCAAGAGACGGCGACCCGCTTCGCCCCCCCGGCCCAGAGCCCGTCTGTCGTCCCGGCCGAGGCCGGGGTCACGCCCCCGCCGCAGCTGTCGATCCTGATGCCGGTCTGGAACGAGCGCGCGTTTCTCGAGAGCTGCATCGGGTCGATCCGTGTCCCCGAGGGCGTGTCGATCGAAGTGGTGCTCGTCGATGACGGCTCGACCGATGCCACCGGCGACATCGCCGCGCGATGGGCCGCCGCCGCGCCCTTTCCGGTCCACATCATCCATGCCCCACATCGTGGCAAGGCGGCGGCCCTCAACCTGGCCTATGCCAGGGCGCGCGGAGCCTGCTTCATCCTGCTGGCCGGGGACGACCTGCTCGTCCCGGAACGGCTCGCGGATCGCGTGGCGGCGGTGGCGGGACCGGGGCCACGGCTGGCGCAGTGCGGCTACCGCACCTTCTGGCATCATCGGCCCGACCGCGCCGGCGTCGAATACGACCCCCGCCGCAGCGGCGACCACGTCGCCGGCGGAGCCGCCAGCTTCAACCGGGCCTTCGCGGAGATCTACTTTCCGATCCCCGAGGAGCTTCCCAACGAGGATACCTGGTTGCGCGCGGCGGCGATCGCGACCGGCACGGCGATCACCCCGGTGGACGGCCTCGGCCTTCTCTACCGCATCCATCCGCGAAACTCGGTCGGACCGCTGCGCAGCTTTGCCGAGACCGACCTGAACCTGCAGCAGCGGCACCGCGCCTTCGATCTGGCGGAGCGGCGCTTTCGCGCCCGCCTTGACGCACGGGGTGCCGCGCGGCTCGCCGCGCTGTGCCGCGCCGAAAGGCTCAGGCAGAAGCGCGGTCTGGCGCGCCTTCTGCTGATGCCGGGCCTGACCTGGCAGGATCGCACCAGCTTCGCGGCCAATGCCTCACCGCTGCTCTACGCTCTCAAGCGCCGCGCCGCGCCGTTGCTGAAGCGGCTGCTTCGTCTCTGACGTCGGCTTTGACGCTCCGAGCCCGGCAAAGAGATCGAGCAGGCGCGGCTCGTGGATCGGATAGTTGTCGGCCTGGATGAAACGCTGGCAGTTCTTCCGTTTCGCCGCGAGATCCTCCTCGGTGATGCTCCGCATCACCGAGACGATATCCGCGACCGAGGGGTCGGAGGAAAAGGTCCAGCCCAGATCCCAGCGCCCGATGACGGCGTTGAGGTAGTGCAGCCGCGAGGCGAGGATCGGCACGCCCGCATTCGCGTATTCCCAGATCTTGTTGGGCGAGCAGTACCAGTGGTTCAGCCCGACATTCTCGTAGGGGATCACGCCGAGCGCGGCGCCCGTGCTCCATTCCACCAGCTCCGAATGCGGCGCCGGTGGAATGAAGCGGGCGCGCCTGATCCCGCCATTGAAGCGGATCTGGTCGAGCTCGTGCCGGAGCCGCCTTTCGACGCCGAGGCGCAGCTCGGTCTCGCGGATCGAGCGGACGCTCTCCTCGAGCGCGTCCCGGCGCATCTCTCCGGCCGGCGCTCTCAGGAATCGGCCCAGCATCAGGTCGACCACCGGGCTGCGCTGCAGCACCGCCTCCTGCTCGTCCCCAGTCACCGGCACCGCGGCGCTCAGCGGCTCGGCGAGATCGTCGCGCCGGGCGCGAAGCTCCATGGTGAGCTTGCCGCGGATCGCCTCGAGCTTGAGATCCTCGAACTCCCGGGCCCGGGCCTTGAGATCCATCTCGAGCGGGCCCTTGCCCATGAACACGACATACCAGTTCTCCGGCAGCGAAAACGCGGCCTCGAGCAGGACCGCCAGGCCGCGATTGGGCGAAAACCCTCCCTGGTAGAGCATGATCTTCGCCTCCGGCGGCAGCCCCGCCGCCTCGTGCAGCCGGCCGTCATAGCTGACGCGCTTGGGATAGACCGAGTTCGGCAGGATGACCGGCGTCGGCAGCGCCGGGTAGGTCGCGCGGTAATAGGCGCCGATATCCTCGTTGACGGTGACGAAGCCGTCGACCTGCGGCAGGCAGGTTTCGTGGATGCGTCGATGCGCCTTCAGCTGCGCGCCCGAGGCATTGGCGAGATCGTCGTAGATCTCGTGCGCCTCGTAGACCACGCGGCATCCGAGCCGCTTCTTCAGCGCGATGCCGGCGGGCAGCGATCCGATCTCGTGGCACTGCACGATATCAGGTCGGTATTCCTCGCCGATCTCGACGAAGGCGTCGGTGCGGGAATCCTGGACATGACGCCGGGCATTGGCCTCGATCAGCCCGCCGCGCCATTGCGAACCGGGTGCCAGCAGAGCTTCTAGGATAGAATAGGACTGAACGTTCTCACGCTTGCCGTAATTCCGGGCATGCATCACCTTGCTGCGGATCGAGCCAAATCCCCACCTGCTCGAAAACCTCGACATGCTGCGCTGCGTTCTCCGGCGGAACCTCTTCCAGAAGGGAAGAATCGCGGCGGCGATCAGGAGAAGAACGGCAATTATCAACAAATGGTAAAGAAAGGGATTTCCCTGCTGCATTATTCCCATGGGAGACTGCAGGGGAATTTCCTCCGGGGAGGATGTCATCAGGCCGATGGTGCCGCGGGCCGCCATGGCCACCATGTCGAGAAGCGCGGCCGCGAAGGGCGCGAGAAGGACGCCGTACATCCATGACAGGAAAAGAAGGACGATGACGGCCACGAGCAGGATGACCGGAATGGAAATCATCGCGTATTTCATGGCAATTCTGGAATAGGCCTTGTATTGCCAATTCACCCGGCGAACCATGACGCCTCCGGGCGTAATGGCATTCATGCCGGGAAGGTCGGGGAGCCGCAGCCCCACGAGAAGAACATCATGCCCGGCACGCTTGAGACTTTCGGCCTCGCGGACGACCCGGTTGTCGGTCGTGGCCCCGTTCGGGACGATGATCATGATGCGCCGGTGATCTGTCACGTCTGGTCCTTGCCGTAGAGAGGAGTGGAGTGCGATGGGCTGCCTGCGCCATTTCCCGGCAGCGCGGATCGACCGGGAACGGGGTTCCCGACCCGGCGATCTGGACCGTCTTCCCTACATGTCGGAGCCCGCCCTGTCCCTGTTTATCCCGCTGACGCCGTAAGATGGCGCCGCTTGCTCCAAGTTGAGCCGCGAAAGGCAGGGGCGGTCAAGTTTCCTGCGTCGGGCTGTCTCGATGACTTCCTGCGACCGGCATGGACCTCACCGGAAGAGGGGGAGGTCGGCGGCATCCTGCCCTGATCCTGCCCTGCATGCGCGGGGCTTTCCCGGCCGGACCGACCTCGGGGTCAACATGCAGGACGCATCCTTTCGCAGAACGACGATGCCCTCTGCGCCACAATAAACATAAAAATCGAACGAAGTCTTTTTTCCATTTGACCGAAGGTCAAGATGGTTATTGTATTGCGCGCCGAAAAGACCCAGCCCCATTCCGCGCTAACGCCGCGAAAGATAATCAAGAGGCTTGCCCGGATGATCGGCTGCCCCTAGGGTAATCATAATATAAGATTGAACGGGCGGATAAACAACCCTGGATTGCGGGCTATGAGTTCGAATCTGAACGATTTCTCTGTTTCCAATTCCTGGCCAGTCCTGACGACAACGGTCGGTATTTTCGGATTGGGATACGCTGGAATTCCCCTGGCCCGCCGGGTGTCTGAATCCGGAATGCGCGTCATCGGTTTCGACATCAACGAGGACCGGGTCCGGAAGCTCAATCAGGGAACGAGTCCCCTGAAACACATTTCCAGCGATTCCATTGCGGAAATGCGCTCCAGAAACTTTCAGGCCACCTGCGATTTCGCTCTCGCGGCGGAATGCGACGCGCTGATCATCTGCGTCCCCACCCCGCTCAACAAATACCGCGAGCCCGATCTCAGCTTCATCGTCGCGACCATGGAGGGCATCGCTCCCCACCTGCGCAAGGGGCAGCTGCTGTCGCTCGAAAGCACGACCTGGCCGGGGACGACGGAGGAGGTGCTCCGGCCCTATGTGACCGGGGCGGGGCTGGTCCCGGGCGAGGACGTCTTTCTCGTCTACTCCCCCGAACGGGAGGATCCCGGCAATCCCAGCTTCGAAACCCGCACGATCCCCAAGATCGTCGGCGGCGACACGCCGCAATGCCTCGAGGCCGGGATCGGGCTCTACGGCCACTTCATCGACAAGGTCGTCCCGGTGAGCTCCTCGAGGGCGGCCGAGATGGTCAAGCTGCTCGAGAACATCTACCGCTCGGTCAATATCGGCCTCGCCAACGAGATGAAGGTGCTGGCGGACCGGATGAACCTGGACATCTTCGAGGTGGTCGACGCCGCGGCGACCAAGCCGTTCGGCTTCACGCCCTTCTACCCCGGTCCCGGCATCGGCGGGCACTGCATCCCCGTCGATCCCTTCTACCTGACCTGGAAGGCGCGGGAGTTCGGTCTGCACACCCGCTTCATCGAGCTGGCGGGCGAGATCAATGCCGGGATGCCGGATTACGTCGTCGGGCGGATCATCTCCGCGCTGAACGCGCGGTCCCGGTCGCTGGCCGGGGCGCGGGTGCTCGTCGTCGGGATCGCCTACAAGCGCGACGTCGACGACATGCGCGAAAGCCCCTCCGTCCTGGTGATGGAACGCCTGCGGGAATGGGGCGCGCGGCTCGACTACTGCGACAGCAACGTCCCGGTCTTCCCCCGCATGCGCGAGCATGATTTCGACCTGCGATCGGTGACGCTGTCGCCGGAGATGGTGGCCGAATATGACGCCGTCGTGCTGCTGACCGATCACAGCGATGTCGATTACGACATGCTGCGCAGCCACGCCCGGCTCCTCGTCGATACGCGCGGGCGCTATCGCGGCCACAACGGCGACAACCTCGTGCGCGCCTGAGAGGTGTCGATGGCCGGGATCCCCGTCGTTCAGGTCGGATGCGGCTATTGGGGCCGCAACCTCGCACGCAACTTCCACGCGCTCGGTGCGCTGGCCGGGGTGGTCGATGCCGACCCCGCCAATGCGGCCGCCATGGCGACGCAGCTCGGCGTGCCGGTCCTCGGGCTCGAGCAGGCGCTGGAGGACCCCGCCATCCGGGCGCTGGCCTTCGCCACCCCGGCCGAGACCCATGCCGAGATGGCGCGGCAGGCCCTAGCGGCGGGCAAGCATGTCTATGTCGAGAAGCCGATGGCGCTCTCCGTCGCGGCCTGCCGCGAGATGATCGAGGCCGCCCGCAGCGCCGGGCGCGTGCTGATGGTCGGCCACCTGCTGCAGTATCACCCGGTCTTCGTCAGGCTGCTGGGGCTGGTGGCTTCGGGCGGCCTGGGCAACCTGCGCTACCTCTATTCGAACCGGCTCTCTCTGGGCCGCTTCAGGGTCGAGGAGGACGTGCTGTGGTCCTTCGGGCCGCATGACATCTCGATGATCCTGGCGCTGGCCGACCGCCCGGTGCGCGCGGTCACCGCACAGGGCAGCGCCTTCGTCACCCCCGGCGTCGCGGATGTCGCGACCTGCCAGATCGCCTTCGAAGGCGGGCTGCGGGGCCATGTCTTCGCCTCGTGGGCGCATCCCTTCAAGGAGCAGCGCCTGGTGGTGATCGGCGCGGAGGGCATGGCGGTGTTCGAGGACAGCCATCCGCAATGGGGGCACAAGCTGGCGGTCTATCGCCATGCGATCGACCGATCGGGACCGGTGCCGGTGCCTGCCGCCGCGCCGCCCGATTACGTCCTGGTCGACGAAGGCGAGCCGCTGAAGGCGGAATGCCGGGAGTTTCTCGAGGCCATCCGCGACGGCCGTGCGCCCCGCACCGACGGCACCGAGGGGCTGGCCGTGATCGACGTGCTCGAACGCGCCGGGGCGGCGATGCAGCGGGGGCCGTGACGATGTTCACCGGCGCGACCATCCAGCTGTCGACGATCTGCGAGGCGCTCGGCCTGACGCTGCTGCGCGACGCCGAGATCGCCCATGTCGGCAAGGTGCCGACCCGGCTCGACCGCCGGATCGTTCCGGTCGGCACCGAGGCCCATCTGGGCGAGGCGGCCGCCGAGACCGGGATCGTCGCCTATGTCGCCCCGGCCGATCTGGTCGCGGCGCTCCCCGAGGAGGCAGGCGCGATCGTCGCCGACCGGCCGATGGCCGTGGCGATGGCGATCCACGAGCACCTGGCGGAGCTGCCCGGCTTCCTGTGGTCCGATTTCGACACGGTCATCGACCCCACGACCCGGATCATGCCCGGCGCCTACATCGCGCCCCAAAACGTCCGGATCGGCCCGATGACGGTCGTCGGGCCGAATGCGGTGGTGCTGGAGCGCACGATCATCGGCGCCGCCTGCAGCATCGGCGCCGGCTCGGTCCTCGGGATGGAGGCCTTCGAGCAAAGGAGCGGCGCCCGGCCGAGACGGCTGCTCGTCCAGGCCGGCGGCGTGATGCTGGAGGACCACGTGACGCTGCTGCCGGGCTGCACGATCGCCCGCTCCAGCTTCGGTGGCTTCACCCGGATCGGCCAGGAGACCCAGATCGATGCGCAGAGCTACATCGCCCATGATTGCCGCGTCGGCGCCCGGGTGACGATCTGTGCCGGCTGCGCCGTCTCGGGCCGCGTCGAGATCGGCGACGACGCCTATCTCGGGCCGAACTGCACCGTCAGCAACGGCGTCAGGATCGGCGCCCAGGCGACGGTGAGTCTGGGCGGGGTGGTCACCCGGCCGGTCCCGGACGGGGCACGGGTGAGCGGCAATTTCGCCCTGCCCCACGACAACTGGCTGCGGCTGGTGCGCGACTACAGGTGACAGCGGGAAAGGGCCGCCGATGCAGTTCATCGACCTTCACGCCCAACAGGCCCGGATCCGGGCCCGGATCGACGCCCGCATCGCCGCCGTCCTCGATCACGGCGACTACATCATGGGCCCCGAGCTGCGCGAACTGGAACGGGCGCTGGCTGCCTTTTCGGGGGTGGGCCACGCGCTCGGCTGCGCCAACGGCACCGACGCGCTGCAACTCGCGATGATGGCGTTGGGGCCCGGAGCGCGGGATGCGGTGTTCTGCCCCGGCTTCACCTTCGCGGCCACGGCCGAGGCCGTGGCGCTGTGCGGCGCGGTGCCGGTCTTCGTCGACGTGCGGGAGGACAGCTTCAACATCGACCCCGACAGCCTGGAACGGGCGATCGAGGCAGCGCGGGCGCAAGGGCTCGTCCCGCGCGGGATCATCCCGGTCGACCTGTTCGGCCTGCCCGCCGATTACGACCGGCTCGAAGCGATCGCCGCGCGCGAGGCGTTGTGGATCCTCGCGGACAGCGCGCAGGGCTACGGTGCCAGCTACAAGGGGCGGCGATGCGGGTCGATCGGCACGATCGCCACGACCTCCTTCTTTCCGGCCAAGCCGCTGGGCTGCTACGGCGATGGCGGCGCGGTCTTCACCGATGACGACGACCTCGCCGCGGCGATGGCCTCCTTGCGGGTGCACGGCAAGGGCACCGACAAATACGACAATCTCCGCATCGGTCTGAACAGCCGGCTCGACACCCTGCAGGCGGCGATCCTGCTCGAAAAGCTCGCCATCTACGAGGAGGAGATCGACCGCAGGCAGGTCGTGGCGCGGCGATATGCCGACGCCCTGGAGGGCGCCGTCGCGATCCCCCGCGTGCCGGAGGGCTGCGTTTCGGTCTGGGCGCAATACACGCTCACCGCCCGCGACAACGCCCAGCGGGAGCGGATCCGAACCGCCCTGCAGGCAGCGGGCATCCCATCGGCAATCTACTATCCGCGACCGCTTCACCTGCAGACCGCCTATGCCGATTTCCCGCGCGACCCGCGGGGCCTCGAGACGGCCGAGCGTCTGGCGGACCGGGCCCTGAGCCTGCCGATGCACCCCTATCTGGACGCGGCCGATCAGGAGAAGATCGTCTCGGCGGTGCTGCAAGGCGCGCGCGAATGACGCCTCGGGACACCGCCTCCCTCAAGATCGTCACCGTGGTCGGTGCCCGGCCCCAATTCATCAAGGCCGCGGCCCTGCGCGCGGCCATCGAGACCATCCCGGAGATGCGCGAGGTGCTGGTGCATTCGGGCCAGCATTACGACCGGAACATGTCGGATGTCTTCTTCGAGGAGCTCGGCATGCGCCCGCCCGAGCATCGGCTCGCGGTGGGTGGCCGGCGGCATGGCGCGATGACCGGCCGGATGCTGGAGGAGATCGAGGCCATCCTCATCGCCGAGGCGCCCGATGCGACGCTGGTCTATGGCGACACCAACTCGACCCTGGCGGGCGCGCTCGCGGCCGCCAAGCTGAACATTCCGGTCATCCATGTCGAGGCCGGGCTGCGCTCCTTCAACCGGTCGATGCCCGAGGAGACCAACCGGGTGCTGACCGATCAGCTGATGTCGCGTTGCCCTTTAATCTGAGACGCGACGCGTTCGGCGACAATTTTTGCCCTTAATTGTGAGATACGGCTGTCATGGGGCCCCTGTTTCTCGCGCACCTTTGCGCTATGTGATCAACCGCGGCAAGCAATCGAGGCTCCTTCTCGAAGGCGCGCAAGAGAGCAACCCTTGCATAGTCGTCGATGCTTTTGCTGACGATGGCTGCCTTAGCCAAGGGATGAGATCGAGCGGCGGCGATTGCGGCGAGGCAGAACAGCCTAACTTCCGATCTGGGGTTCTGGACAGCGAACGACGGATCCCCGCGGAAGGTTTTGAGTGACATGGCAAAGGTGACTGCGCGCATTGCGCGCCGAAGTTGCTTGGGGCCGCGCGAGCGCGCGGCGCACTCAAGCATCTCTGCCCCGCGGCGCGCTCGGTATATCAGTTTTCCAGATATTTGTTCCTCACGGAGTTTGCCAAGGGTCTGCACAAGTCTCGTCCCGCAAACTTGGCAGTCAAATGCCCAGGCCCGCCTCCAATGCCTGAGCGAAAGACCCTCTCTGGCGCATTGCATGCAATGCTGGAATGGCATCTGAGCCGTCAGCGAGGCTTCTCGTGGCGTCATTGCCGGAAAGGTCAAAGATCGAACAACATCTGGGTTAATCCGTGCGGCGTTGGCAATCTTCGCCGCCGCAGCCGCGTCGACGTTGAAGTCCAAGGCGGTGCCATGCGCGGTATCGATTCTGAGATGAGCCAGTAGTTCCGCATCATCACAGTAGTTGGCCGCCGCCAGCCGAGACAACCAACCTGACAACAACTCGTCTGGCAGCGGCGCGACAGTCTTGGGCAGCGGGTGCGGCTTCACACCCGGGACTTCTGGAGCCGCCGATGGGGGTTCGCATGGCGCGACCAAACCGGCGTCCATTTTGCGATTGCGTCATCGGTGATGCATTCCTCGCCTGTGATAATGGCGTCGATGGAAAGATCCTTGACCAGAGCGAAGATGCGCGAGGTCACCCCACCGGTCAGTGCCAAGACCTGCTTGAGAGATTTGACCTTCAGGTTGGACTTCTTTTCCAGTGGCATGGCAGCAATAAGGGTCTGGATCATGTCCGAGAACTCGGCATCGTCGCGCCAGTTTGGCAGATGATGTTCGTCCAGCCGTCGGGCAAGCTGGATATCACCGCGAATAGCATCGACGGCCTCGCTGACCCCAAGGCAGACCAGTGACACCTCGAGTTCATTGCTGAGATACCGCAGGACATTGAGAAATCGGCGCTGTTCGCGGTGGGTCCCGGCCAAGAGATTGTGGACCTCGTCGATCATGATCATCCGCAGGCCAAGGTCGCGTAAGAGCGCGATGACACGGACTTCGAGGGAAGCCACATTTTGAGCGCGGGCGCTAAGAGCCGTCGCCGGGGCGCCGACGGCGGCCAGGATGTGCAGGTAAAACCGCCGTTCATCAGGTGCGGGCGGCGCTTGCAACAGCAGAAGCGGTGTGCGGGTGATGCCCGACGCCGGATCGTATTCTGGTGCGTACTTGCGCGACAGGTTTCGGGCAATCATCGTCTTTCCGATCCCGGAGGCGCCATGCACAAGAAGCCCAGGCATACGGGTTTGTCGTGGCGCTTCGATCATGCCCTGCAAGCGGTCCAACACCTGTTCCGCCCGAGGAAAGCCGATCCAGATATCCGATTGAATGAGGGCGATCCGGCCGTCTTCTTCAGTTGTCCCTGCCCTCAATTCACCATCTCTCCACCTTGAACAATGGGCGCGATGTATCACCCGTATCGATCGGGCGCAGCCCTTCGGTTGTCGAGACGGCCGAGTTCGTGCCCTTCAATGTCCCTTTTCTTTCACGGGTTCTGCGTTCGGCCTTCGTCAGGCCCCGGCTTTCAGCTTCGATCTGGCGTTGCTGTCGGATCAGCTCAGCCAGCACCAGCTCATTAGACCCGGACTTGCCAAGGGCACGGGCCTTCCTCATCGCTTCGCGATATTCCCAGAGCGAGACGGGCGGAATTTCCAGGTTTCTGTACCGCGCCTCAACATACCGGCCATCGTCCAGTTCGACCCAGATCATTGAGATATCGCGAGGATCGTAGCGAACGACCACCTTTCCATCCCCGCGCCCAATGTGGCCTGCAAGGGCATCGGACCAGTACCTTATCTGGAACAGATGGATGCCGTCACGCCTGATCTTGCGCAGTTCACTCGGCAGGAAGCTCACCTGAAAGGCTTCCATCTCGAAGGGGATGTCGCCTGTCATTTGCTCTGAGAGCGCCTCCCATTTGGCAACGGGCGTGCAGCCAAGACTTGAATGAATGCTGTTGTTGTAACGGCAGATTTCCAGAGCAAACCAGCGATCGAATTCGCTCAACGTCATCGTGGCCTTGCTTTCGGCGTCATAGTCGCCCTTTGCCGCGATCGAGGATTGCGTTGTTCCCGGCAACAGGTGAACGGCCCCCATCATGGTGCCGATCAACCGTTCGATGTGACCACCGAAGTGAGGACTTGCTGGCGGTCGATAGACCAGATCGATCCCCCAATCCGCACAGGCCGACCGAAAGGCGCGCGACCGGAAATCGCGACCGTTATCGACGTGGATGCTGTGCGGTTTGCCCTGTGCCGGCCAAGGAACATCGCACGCCAATTCCGCAAGAAGTTCCTCCTTGAGGGCCACCGCCTGTGTCAGGCAAAGCGCCACTGACAGACGCGAAGGTGCCTCGAGAGAGGTGTAATATCCGGTCACCATCCGCGTTGCGACGTCGATCGCCAGCGTGACCCAAGGCCGCCCAATTGGTTTGCGTTCAAAGCCGTCGACAAGAATGATGTCCGCCGGTGTATGATCAATTTGGACGATCTCCAGTGGCATACTGGCCTTGTTCTCACCTGTGACCGGCGCAAATTTCTGGCGGGCCGCCTTTGCGCCCTCTCGTGCCTTCGCAACTTCGCGGGCACCCATCGCATCCAGACGACGCTGAACCGTTCGCCGTGTCGGCGGTTGCAAGCCCTCCTGCCAGCAAGCGTTGCGGATTTCTGTCACGACGCGCGACAAGCTCGAACGCTCCCGGCGCAAGAAATAGCGGCGAAGGTGCTCCTCGATTACCGCTTCGACTTTGCTGGATATTAACATCGTCCCGGTCGGGCGGCCCCGTTTCCGCGGAGCCAGAGCGCTGGTGCGCCCACCCTCTTCCGCCAACCGTTTCATCCAACGCCAGACCGTCGCCCTGCTGACACCAAGCTCCCAAACGGCGTCATTGATGCCACGTTCCAGGCTGCCAGTCCCATTGAGATATGCCTGAACAAGAGGGCGCAGCACCGCGGCCCTGCGCGCCTCTTCAGCACCAACGGCAACGGAGTCTTCGCCATCATCATTCATCGATATTTGCCGCAAATGTCTGTGAACCCTGTCTCAGGTTTAAGGGCAAAAATATCAGAATTAAAGGCAAAATCTCATATTTAAGGGCAAAGCTCAGCCGTTGATTTCGTTGGATTTCCCATCTCACAATTAAGGGCTACGCGACAGCTGAGCGACCTCCTGTTCTGCTCGACCGAGACCAGCGTCCGGAACCTGGCCCGTGAGGGGATCGCGCGCGGCGTGCACATGGTCGGCGACATCATGTATGACGTGGCGCTGATGCATGGTGCCAAGGCCGACCGGACGGCTCTGAAGCGGCTCTATGCCTCGGATGACCGTCCCCTCGCCCTGCTCACCCTGCACCGGGCCGAGAACTTCGGCAGCGCCGCGCGGGCGGCCCGGGTGCTCGATTTCGTGGCCCGCCAGACCAGGACGCATGACATCCTCTTTCCGATCCATCCCGGCACGCGGGCCAAGCTCGCGGCGCTGGGTCTGGCGATCCCAGACGGGGTGCGGGTCACGGACCCCCTGCCCTACGGCACGCTGCAGGGGCTGATCGGCATCGCCGAGCTGGTGCTGACGGATTCCGGCGGGCTGCAGAAGGAGGCCTATTTCCACCGGACCCCCTGCATCACCCTGCGCGACGAGACGGAATGGGTCGAGACGATCGAGGCCGGCTGGAACGCGCTCTGGACCGCCCCGGTCCACGGCCCCCGCCGGGAGATCCCGGAATACGGCACCGGCGACACCGCGCGGCGCATCCTCGATGTCATCCGCCGCGAATTGCCGGCGATCCGCGCGGCCCGTGACCCGTGACCCGTGACCCGGCCTGAGAGCCGGATCCGCCATTCGTCACTGCTGGATCAGCCGGCTTTCGTTGAGGCTGATATAGAGCGCGCCGGCCGCGAGCAGCGCGAGGCAGGTCGTGACGATGTAGGTGACCGAGACATAGGCCGCGTCATAGGATTCATAGAGCCCCGCGCGGACGATGCCGACGATCTGCAGCAACGGGTTGTACCACAGCCAGTCCTGCAATTCCGGCGGCATGTCGTGATAGACGAACATGACGCCCGAGACGATCAGCAAAGGCCGGGTGATGATCCGCCAGACGCTGCGCCAGACCGGGAAGAAGAGAAACAGGATGCAATTCGCCATGCCCACCGCCGCGCCGAAAAGGCAGGCGAGGCCGAGGCCGAAGAAGATCAGCAGCATGTCGGGCTGCAGGTCGAGACCGTCCACCGGGACGATGACCCCGACGATGACTCCGAAGACGGTCACATAGGTGACGAGTTCGAGCAGCGTCCGCGCCAGGATAACGTCGAGCACCGACACGACCGGGTAGGCGAGCAGGCCTTTGTTGGCCGCCACCGCCTGCGACAGGCTCGATGACAGGGCGTTGAAGAAGAGCAGCGGCACGACCCCGCTGGCATAGAACAGCAGAAAGCTGTCGCCGACCGGCGGGCTGCGCAGCAGGTAGCCGAAGGCCACGGAGAGCAGCAATATGCCGCCCACGGGTTCGGCGAAGGCCCAGACATACCCGCCCCGGCTGCGGCCGAAGCGCCCCGCCGCCTCGCGCAGGATCAGCGCGCCGATGATCCGGCTGGTCTGAAAGCGGACGGGGCGGACGCGCTGCATCGTCACAGCCTCTCGAGGCTCGAGGCCAGATACTGCTCGATCACCGCCTCGAACTCGGTGCCGTAGTTGTAGGAGAGATGCGAGACCCCCGGATCGGACAGTTCGGGCATGGTCGGCCAGGCCTCCATGTAGCGCATCCATTTCCGCGCGGTCTCGGCGTAATTCTCGCGGCCCGTCATGTAGTACAGAACCGCCAGATCGATGACGTGGATGAAATGGTAGGCGTTGTAGTGCAGCCCGCCGATCTTCTTCTTGAAGTTGGTCGGATAGGCAAAGAGGTTGCGGTCGTCGAAGGGGATCTCTCCGTCGATCCGGTTGGCGCCCGCCGAAAGCCGGTGCCGCCCGATCTCACGCCAGCCGGTGGTGGGAAGCCCGCTCAGATCCGGCCTGTAATCGCCCTCCGCCAAGAAGACCGACATCTTGCAGTCGCGCGCGACGCGGAACAGGCCCGCGTAGCGGTTCGGCGCCGGATGGCTCACCAGCGACAGGACCACGTTGAACTGGGCGAGCCGCTCCGTGGACCTTTCCAGATAGCTTCGCCAGCGATTGCGCGGGCCTTGCGGCGCCAGATCCGCATGGACGGTCTTCTCGCCCTCGATATGGATCTCGAGGGCACCGCTTTCGAGCATCGAGCCCGACCGGTCGGTCACGAATTTCAGCCGGGTGAAGCCGGTGAGCTGGTAGCGCGTGTTCGAGCAGAACTCCGCCTCGTAGAGCGGAAGCAGGTGATCCACCGCCTGCAGGTTCTTCTCCAGGAAGGCTTCGCACTCGACGCCGCAGCGCTTCAGGACCGGCAGGGCCGACAATATATGGCGCAACGCCGTCAGCCAGCCGTTCAGCGTGTAGAGCGGCGGGTCGGCCGGGTATTCCTCGACGATCCAGCCATAGGGCCTTTCGAGCAGCACCCCGCCTTCGGAGACCGGGATCAGGAAGCTGTCGAAGACGCGCCGGAGGGCGTCGGCATAGTGCCCGGGACGGTGCTCCTCCAGTTTCGCCAGGGCGCGCAGATACCAGGACTGCGTCAGGGCGGAGTAGAAATCCTTCGGGATCGAGGACAGGCCGGAGTCCTGTCGGTAAGTGAACGTGATCTCCTGCCGGTCGGGATCGGCGCGGCGCAGCGCCAGCGTCATGACGTGAAGGGCGAAGGTCAGGCAGCGCGGATCCCCGGTCTCGGCGAAGAGATCGAGGTAATCGACCACCAGATAGGGCGGAAGGATCGGGTGGAACTGCAGCCGCCCGTCGGGCATCCGCTTCATCGGGCAGCCATCCGTGTCGAAGTCCAGGTGATAGAACTCCCAGACGGGCACGCGCCGGGCCGGCAGTGGCGGCACCGGCAGCCCGTCCTCGAGCAGAGGAGTGGTTACGCCTTCAATGTACTGCTGCCCTGAGCGCATGAGGCGTTTTCAATCCGTCGTCTCAACCCCTTTACTCTGGGTCTTCTCCGGCCACAGGTCCAGCATTTCCCCCCGGTCGCTGCAGATCAGGTCCCTGCCGCAGCGCCGCCGGATCCGCGGGTCTGCCTGCCGGCCGGGAGGCAAAAGTTGACAGCTGTCAACTTCGGGGCAGGACAGATTGAGTTGACAGCTGTCAACTTCGACCGTGTTTGGGAGGGGTGCAGGTTGACAGCTGTCAACTTTGAGTCCGCCCGGATCGCCCGAAAATCTCTAATTAGAGACTGATGAAGTCGTATCCTCGTCGGCTTCCTTGGCCATCCTTTCGCGCCATTCGCCGTGCAGTGCGGCCATGCGCTCCACCAGCCAGCCATCGAAGCCGCCATTGCTTTCCAGCGTCAGGACGGTCCTGCCGCCCTTATGCCGGGCCTCGCCCAAGGTGGTGCCATCCGCGCCGGTAAGCGGCTGCGCCGCCTGTTGCGCCATCCGGGCGGGTGCCGGCTCGGGCGTCGCGTCGAGCGCGTGGAAGAGCGCCTCGAACCGTGCGTCGGAGCTGTCGCCTTCGATCAGGCCCAGCAGCTCGTCCTCGGCGCGACCCTCGATCCTCGCGGCCAGGGCCAGCCAACGGTCGCGGCCGATCGCCGGGGCGGCGCCGATCTTCCGGACCAGCCGGGGCGGGATCGCCTGCGCGACCGAGAGCATCCGGCTGATCACCGTCTTGTCGACATGCAGCGCGTCGCAGATCACCGGCCGCTCGTAGCCCATATCCTGCATCTGCCGCGCGAAATTCGCCTTCTCGATGAAGGTGAGGTCGCGCCGCGCGCTGTTCTCCTGGCCTTGGGCGATGATCAGTTCGCGATCGTTCAGATTTCGGATCATTACCTTGACCGGCATGCGGAGCAGCTTCATCGCCGCGACCCTTCGGCGGCCATAGACCACCTCGTAGCGGCCCTCGACATTGGCATGATGCCGGACCAGGACGGGCACCTGCTGGCCGTGGGTGGCGATCGAATGCGCCAGCGCCTCGATCCCCTCCGGGTCGGCGTCGAGCCGATCGGTCAGACCGGCAAGGTCGATCATGTCGGCCGGCACCTCGGTGATCGAGCGACTCCTGAGATCGGCGATCGATTGGCTCACCGCACCGATCGCGCCGCGCGAGGGTCGGGCCGGCCGGACCGGGGCCTCGGCCCTGTCCTGGCCCTCGGCGTCTTGCGGCATCAGCCCCTTGAGCAGGTTCTTGCGTCCCATCAGCTCTTCTCCTTCCGGCCCCAGGCGGCCTGGATCAGGCTCTCGATCTCACCGTTCACGGCATCGAGGCTCTCCATGGCCCGTTCGTAGGTGGCGCGGGTGAATTGCGTGCGCTCCACCTCGTAGAGGGTCTGCTTGGTGATCCCGGCATCCGAGATCGCGGTCGATTTCAGGACCGGGTGGTTCAGCACGTGGTCCCCGAAGATCGAGCGCATGAAGCTCACCATCTGGTTCTGCGGCCCGTCGCCGGGCTCGTAGCGGGTGACGAGATACCGCAGCCAGTCATAGGACATGTCGCCGCCCGCTTCGGAGACCACGCCCAGCAGATCCGAGGTCATCAGCAGGAACTGGCACATCGACATGACGTCGAGCATCTGCGGATGCACGGTCACCAGAACGGCCGTGGCGGCCGAGAGCGCCGACATGGTGAGAAAGCCCAGCTGCGGCGGGCAGTCGAGCACCACCACGTCGTAATCCGCCTCGACCTCGGCCAACTTGTCGCCGATCCGGGTAAAGAACATCTGACCCTGACGTTCGGCCAGGGCGCGCGGCGTATCGTGCTCGAACTCCATCAGGTCGAGATTGCCGGGCACGATGTCGAGATTGGTGAAATAGGTCTTCTGGATGACCTGGCTGATCGGCACCGGGTCGTCGTAGCGGATCGCGTCGTAGAGCGTGCCACCATCGAGCAGGTCGAACTCGGGCTGGTAGCCATGCAGCGCCGAGAAGCTGGCCTGCGGGTCGAGATCGATCGCCAGCACCCGGTAGCCGTCGAGTGCGAGCTTCTGCGCCAGATGCGCCGAGGTGGTGGTCTTGCCCGAGCCGCCCTTGAAGTTGATGACGGAGATCACCTGGAGATGATCGCCCTCGCGCCGGCCGGGAAGATAGGTGCCGGGCGCGGTCTTGCGACCCTTCTCGAGCATCTCGCGCAGCGCCTGGATGTCGCTGGGGGAGTAGTACCGGCGCCCGCCGGCGCGGATCTCGGGGTCGGGCCCACGGCCATCGAGATGCAGCCGCCGCAGATAGGCATCCGCGACACCGAGAAGGCGCGCCACCTCTCCGGAGGTGAACTTCCGCAACTCCTTGCGCGCATGCGGTGGAAATAACTGCTGCCGATGAGCCTGCAACTGCTCGGAAAGTCTTGCCGCGTGCTGACCGACGAGCGCGTCGATCCGATCCTGCTTCATGCCACTGCCTTCATCGGGCATCCGCCGTTTACGGACACCGCCATATTGATTGTTTATTTTCGTAACTATTGGGATCCTGCCGGCGCCATGTCCAGTGGTTTCGCCACGAAGGCGGGGCAGGGGCCAAGGGGTATCGGCCCTTGCACAACACCTCTGGCGCCTGCCGGACCGCCTCCTAGCGCTCACCCCCTCGGCCGCAGAAGCGTATCGCCTCGGGTCAGAGCCGCATCGAGCTCCGCAAAGCTGCTCTCGATGTCGTCCACCACGGCGGCGGGGCCCCCTGTTGCGCGGCCCCGCATCCGCCCCAAGGCGCCCCGTGCCGGCCGCGCGGCGAGGCGGTCGGCGATGCTTGGGACGGCCCAGATCCGGGCGCTGCGGCGGTGGGTGATCTCGCGCAGCAGGCCCTCGGCCTCCAGCGCCTCTATCAGGTTCAGCGCGCCGCGGCGCGAGACGCCGATCGCGTCCGCGAGCAGCCCGGAGCTCAGCACCGGGCTCTGGGCAAAGGCGCGCAGCGCGTCCGGGAGCCGGGTGCTGCGGCGCCGCGCCTCGGCCAGCGCCCGGCCGCGCCGCAGCCATTCGCGCGCAAGCGCGAGGCGGCCCGTCTCGGCCTCGAGCACGTCGTTCAGCCCCCGGGCCAGCGCGGCGAGGCCCTCCGGGCTGCCCGGCGACCAGGGTCGGAAGCGGCGATGGCTCAGCGCGAGGGCAGGGGGGCAGATCCAGCCGGCATCGACCCTGCCCGAGAGACCACGCAGCGGGTCCGAGGCGGGCGCCGGGCCACCGGGCCGGCCGCGCAGCCGGCCCTCGACCGCCATGAAGAGCAGCCGTTCCACCGCCGGGCTGGCGCGGCGGGTCAGTCGTCCGTAACCCGCCGCCACCTGCGCCGCGGTCAGGATCGGCATGTCGCCCGGGCGGATGGCGGCGAAGAGGGCGGCGAGCGTCGCGTCATCCGGCCGGGGCATGTCGGGATCGGGCGCCGCGCCCGCCAGCCGCTCGAAGCGGCGCAGCATCGGCACCGGGTCGGCCAGCGGGTCGCCGGGCGCCTTGAGCGCCTGCATCAGGCCGAGCGCCAGCTCCGCGGCCCCGGGCTCGGCCGCCTGCCCGCCATTCGCGGCAACCCGGGGCAGCAGCTGGTCCTCGCGGATGCGCACGCCTTCGAGCCCGGCGCTGGCCACCGCCTCGGCCAGGACGAGTTCGGCCCGCCACAGCGCGCCCAGCTCCGGCTCGGCCCGGGCTGTCGCCTCGATCCGGGCGGCGAGCACCTCGGCGCGCAGCAAGGCTTGGGCGGTGGCCTGCGGGGTCTCGGAGGAAGGGATCATTCCAGAAGAAGTAACTGATGTTGCTGTTTTATGCAGCTCTCAAGTGAAGCTATCGAGGGAATGCTTCACCCTACTCGGTGTTCTGCCACACTCGCGGCAAGAGCCCTTTCGAGGCACAGCGATGTCCAGAGCCGGGCGCGGCAGGGCGGTCGTCTCAACAGGCCCGAACGCGGCTCGGGGTCTCTCACACAAGGAAATGGCAGACTCGTTCTTCGCTGCACGGCATGGCTGACGCCGGCCGGGTTCATTGCCGGCGTCTCCAAACGATCGTATTCTCGCGTCTCCTCAAATTGGACATTGCCCCATGCCGCTGATCGGCTATGCCCGCGTCTCGACCGACGCCCAGGACACCACCGCGCAGCGTCGGGCTCTCGCGGCGGCGGGCTGCGTCGAGATCCACGAGGAGTTCGCCTCGGGCGCCCGGCGCGCCCGCCCGGTTCTGGCGGAGCTGCTCGCCCGGATCCGGCCCGGCGACGTGCTGGTCACGATGCGCATCGACCGGCTGGCGCGGTCGTTGTCGCATCTGCTCGAGGTGATCGAGACGCTCGAGGCCCGGGGCGCGCATTTCCGGTCGCTGGGGGACCCGATCGACACCGCCTCGCCGCAGGGCAGGTTCACGCTGCAGCTGCTGGGTGCCACGGCCGAGTTCGAGCGGGCCCTGATCCGCGAGCGCACGCTGGCCGGGCTCGCCGTCGCCCGGGCCGAGGGCCGTGTCGGCGGCAATCCCGGGCTGCGGGCCCGCGACCCCGAGGCCCGGGCCCGCGTCGCCCGCGCCCGCGACCGCGCTTATTTCGACCGGTTGAACGCCGAGGCGCCGCGCTGGCTGCCGGTAGTGCGCCGGTTTCGCCCGCAGCTGCCATGGGGCGACGTGGCGCGGATCCTCAACGCCCGCCACCCCGAGGCCCCGCCCTGGAGCACCGAGCGGCTGCGCCGCGCCACGGCGCGCTTCGTGCGGGAGGGGCTGCTCGCGGCCGATCTCCTCGACCGCGCGCCGCCGCCGCGCCGGGACGACCGGCTCCTCGCCATCATTACCGGGATCAAGGGCGCGGCGCCTGCCATGAGCCTGCGCGAGATCGCCGCCCGGCTCGAGGCGATGCGCGAGCCCACCCCGCGCGGCGGCGCGAAATGGGCGCCCTCCTCGGTCGCGCATCTGCTGGAGCGGGCCCGCAAGGCCGGGTTGCTGGACGCGGAGGCGGGAGGCCTCGGGCGGGGCTGAGACACGGGTCTCGGTGCCCGCGCGAAAGGCCCCTGTTTCGGCTCTCGAAACCCGCTGTGGGCGGGCTCGAAACCGTGCTATTGCACGACGATAAACGTCCCCCCGCAACCGCAGGCGGAGCCGAAAGGAAAAGCGAAGATGCAGGCGAAAATCACCGTCGCGGGTCTGGGCTATGTCGGCCTGTCGAATGCCGCGCTGCTGGCCCGGCACCACCCTGTGGTCGCGGTCGACATCTCGGAGAGCCGGGTCGCCATGGTCAACCGGCGCGAGGCCCCGATCCAGGACGCCGAGTTGGCGCGCTGCTTCGCCGAGGACAGGCTCGATCTCAACGCCACCACCGACGCGACCGAGGCCTATGCCCGGGCCGACTGGGTGATCGTCGCCACGCCGACCAATTACGACCCCGGCACCCACGCCTTCGACACCTCTTCGGTGGAGGCGGTGATCGCCGCGGTGCTCGCCGCCTCGGCGACGGCGGTGATCGTGGTGAAATCGACGGTGCCGGTGGGCTTCGTGCGCGAGATGCGCGCCCGCTTCGCCACCGACCGGATCATCTTCTCGCCCGAGTTCCTGCGCGAGGGCCGGGCGCTCCACGACAACCTGCACCCCTCGCGCATCGTGGTCGGCGAACGCTCCGACCGCGGCCGCGCCTTCGCCGATCTGCTGGCCGGCGCCGCGCTCGACGAGAACGTGCCGGTGCTGCTCACCGATCCGGACGAGGCCGAGGCGGTCAAGCTCTTCGCCAACACCTACCTCGCCATGCGCGTGGCCTATTTCAACGAGCTCGACAGCTACGCGATGAGCCGCGGCATGGACAGCCGCCAGATCATCGAGGGCGTCAGCCACGACCCGCGGATCGGCGGGCATTACAACAACCCTTCCTTCGGCTATGGCGGCTACTGCCTGCCCAAGGACACCAAGCAGCTGCTGGCCAATTACAGCGAGGTGCCGCAGAACATGATCCGCGCCATCGTCGAGGCCAACACCACCCGCAAGGACTTCCTCGCCGACCGGATCATCGCCCGGGCGCCGAAGCGGGTCGGGGTCTACCGCCTGGTGATGAAGACCGGCTCCGACAATTTCCGCGACAGCTCGATCCAGGGCATCATGAAGCGGATCAAGGCCAAGGGCATCCCGGTCACGCTCTACGAGCCCGAGCTGGCCGAGGACAGCTTCTTCAACTCGCCGGTGGAGCGCGACCTCGCCGCCTTCAAGCGCGACTGCGACCTGATCATCGCCAACCGCCGCGCCCCCGAGCTCGAGGACGTGGCCGACAGGATCTTCACGCGGGACCTGTTCGGGAGCGATTGAACCAAAATCGTCTTAGCAGGCCGGACGATGGCTTTTCAGCAGCCTTCTTTTTCGTCTCGTAGCTGTATATTGCCCGCGCAACTTTTCTGGCGCCCTTCTGGTTCAAATGGTTGGCGTCATAGAAGTCGTCCCATTCCAATTTGCAGTCCGCATCTATGTCCAGAAGCAAACGGTTTTTCCTGTTACAGTAGCTCCGAACGACATCGTTGTA